>JAGIBF010000087.1 GCA_017744515.1 Niastella sp. | reverse complement strand
GGTCGATAGGATAAGCATGCAAACATTTCCTGAAAAACTCAATAGCAAAAGAGTTGAGCACTTCAAGCTCATCAGCTGTCCATTCCTGTTGATCAAATGGAGCAAGCCTGCAAAAAGAAAGTTCCGTCGAGTGCGAGGGAAATTGAAAGTTGGAAACTAATTCGAAATATCTTGGCAGAAAGTGCTTTACTTCCCCGGTGGGTGTCTTGCTGGATTTGGCGCCATCATTATACTCCATCAAAAGCGATAAAGGAATTTCCTGTACAGGCATAATAGCCAGACGCTCTTCACCAGCCGGTTCCATACAGCAGCCTTCAGTACACACGTCGAGCGGACGCATAGCCGGGTAATGCCTGAAAATACGATAAGCCAGCTCGATCGTTTCCTGCAACATGAAGGGATTTTAATCTAAAAATCCCATTATTCTTTCAAACAAACAACAGCGACTGCTATCTTTAGATTTTTCAACTGGGACACGAACAAGCCCTATGACCACCACAAGCACCAACAAACAACATTTTGCCATCCTCGATGGCATGAGAGGCATTGCCGCCCTGGGCGTAGTAATATTCCACTTCATGGAATGCGCCATCACCGACTACAGCAAAAACTTTATAGGACATGGATTCCTCGCCGTCGATTTCTTTTTCTGTCTCTCAGGATTCGTCATCGGCTATGCCTACGACAACCGCATCGGGCAAATGAGTGCCTGGCAATTCTTCAAATTAAGGCTCATCAGGTTGCACCCATTGGTGATATTCGGTTCAGTATTGGGCTTACTAAGTTGGTGGCTCGATCCCTTTGCTGCGAACACGGTCGTATACACAGCAGGCAAATTATTATTCCTGTTCCTTTGCTCCCTTTTACTGATACCCATGCCGGTGATGGAAGACAGGTATTTCAACCAGTTTGGATTCAATGCCCCCGCCTGGTCACTTTTCTGGGAATACATCGCCAATATATTCTATGCCTTTGTGCTTCACAAAGTCGGCAAGCGATTATTGATAATATTGGTGGCGATAGCTGCTGTTGGCATTGGCCTGGTAGCATACCGCGCCACCAACCTCATGGGCGGGTGGGGGAAAGACAACACCTGGGATGGCGGCGTGCGCGTGGCTTATTCCTTCCTGGCCGGACTGCTGGTGTATCGATTCAATTGGATCATCAAAAACAAACTGGGCTTTATCGGCCTGTCCATGCTATTAGCAGCTGCATTACTCATGCCCTTCTTCAAATACAACTGGCTGGCAGAAACGTTGGTCGTACTATTCTATTTTCCCTTATTAGTGTCCCTCGGTGCTGGTTCCACGCTATCACCCCGCCTGAAAAAAGCCTGCGACTTCTCCGGCAACATGTCCTATCCATTATACATGACCCATTACGCCGGCATCTGGATCTTTGCCAATTATTACAACACCTATAAACCCGGCAACGGCAAATTAGCACTCGTCATCATCGGCGGCACCACCATCATGATCCTCACCGCCTGGGCAGTCATGAAATGGTACGACACACCAGTAAGGAAATATTTAATCAACAAATTTAGATAGTAAGTATGCTGTTACACTCGAAGTGATTGGGGGCTTGTAACAAACAACGATTACGATCAAAGGTGACTTGCTGCCAATAATAAGTAAAGAATGCTTCACCTAAAGTGTCTTGCTGCTTGTAATAAGTAATGTATGCTATACCTTGGAGAGGCGTGAGCCCGTCAGGCCGCGCAGCCTGTCCCGCTCTGCGGGAGAGCGATCGGGCCTGACTTGATTTTTCTTTGGTTACTTTCTTTTCATCAAGGAAAAGAAAGTGACAAAAAAGCCCTGCACGCCGTGCAAGAAAGTAAAGCAAGAAAGTAAAGCAAGAAAGTAAAGCAAGAAAGTAATTCATCGAATGGCGACGCAAAAGCCTGCATCAAAATAAAGCAAAGCATAAAAGAAACAACTTCAACGCAAAGAAATTGACAAAAAGCCCTTTTATTTGCTAAAAGGACTGCACCTGTGGACGCCCGCACCCAACTGCCAGACGAAAAATGGTTATTCACTCAAATTGCCGAAGGCGATGAATCCGCCTTCAGGAAGGTCTTTCATTTCTACATGCCTTCCTTTCACCCCATGATCGTCCAGGTCACGAAGTCCGGCTCCGTTGCAGAAGACATTATCCAGGAAACCTTCTTGCGCCTGTGGATACACCGTGATAAGCTCCAGGAGATCCGTAACCCCCGCGCCTGGCTGCTGCGCATTGCATACCTCCAGGCCTTTACTTACCTGAGAGACCAAACCATCCATTTGAAAGCCGTTGCCCGCCTCGCAGCAACAGAAACCAATACCGACGATACCGAACTGTTCATGGCGTTCAGGAATACTGAGGCGTTGGTCAAGAAAGCAGTGGACGAGCTGCCCAAACAGCAAAAAACAGTGTACAGATTGAGCAGGGAGAGCGGTTACAAAACCGGCCAGATAGCCCGTGAAATGGGGCTGTCTGAGCAATCAGTTAAAAACACCCTCGTGAGGGCCCTCAAATCCATCAGGGAATACCTAAAAAAGGCAGGACACACGCTGCTCCTGCTTTTTTTCATGATCCATAGGTACTAAAAGAGGTCCTGAGCGTCTTTAATAACTTTAAACAGCCAACACCCATGTCACAGGAAGCTCATTTACAAGGAATACTGCAAAAAGCATTGGCCGGCCAGGCCAGTGAGGAGGAGTTGCGTTGGCTGGTGGAGGAGTTGAAGCGCGATGAGAACTTTGAGATGACGGAGCAGGTAGTGGCATTGTTGGCCAGCCAAAGCGCCGGTCATACCATCCCCGGTGAAGAGCGCGCCAACAGCATGGTCGATGCCATTCTAAATGCCGATAAACTAACCGATGCACCACCATTGCCGGTGCAGCAGCCCAAAGCTGCCGTATTGACCCTGTGGAAAAAGGTCGCTGTCGCTGCTGCGATTGTTGCAGTGGCCATCGCTGCCTTTTACCTATGGTCCACGAATAAACAAACCGGAACAGAATTGACGGACAACAACCCCAATCAGCAACAGGATGTAGACCCCGGTCACAACAAAGCCCGCCTCATACTGGCCGACGGTACAGTCGTGGGCCTCGATACCCTTGCCAATGGAGCCTTGAAAGTGCAGGGACAAACCCGCATCGCCAAGCAAAAAGACGGACAACTGGCCTACGAAACAACACCTGACAACAAGAGCAGCAATAATATTACCGCCAACCCCTTATACAATACGGTCGTCGTACCGCGCGGCGGACAATATAAGCTCATCCTTACCGATGGCACACAGGTATGGCTCAACGCAGCATCCTATTTGCGTTTCCCGGTAGAGTTCACCGGCGAACAGCGCATTGTGGAGTTGGAAGGAGAAGGATATTTCGAAGTAGCCAAAGATGCCGCCCGCCCCTTTATCGTACGCACCAGACCCGCCGACGTGCGCGTGCTCGGCACCCATTTCAATGTATGCGCTTATCCGCAGGAAGATTGGAAAACAACCCTCCTCGAAGGAAAGGTGAGAGTAGATGCGGTAGCAACCAATCCTGTAAATAACAAAGAGTCTCAACTGGCTGGAGCAATACTGGCGCCCGGCCAGCAAGCAGTAATCGCAATGCAACCCTCCATATCCTCCCAATCCATAAAATCCCCCAAGATCCAGGTTCAGATATGTGACATCGACGAAGCCATCGCCTGGAAAGAAGGCTACTTCCACTTCAGCGATGCGAGCGTAAAAAATATCATGCAGCAAGTGTCCCGTTGGTACGACGTTGATATTGTGTACAAAGACACCGCCGCCGGCAGCGCACAGTTCAATGGACGCATCAACCGCACCATCAAATTGTCAGGAATCGTCAATGCCCTCAAACAAGGCGGCATCAATTGCACCATCGATCAACGGCGTTTATTGGTCAATCCATAATAAACATATAAATTGCTATAGCTATTCGAATTAGGTCCTGTAAACTGCCGGAATGCGGATCAACATTGCGCTGCTCATTACACTACTGCTACTAAACCTGGACACCTATGCCCAGAAGGTAACTATTGTAGAAAAAAATATCCCCCTCGGCAAAGTATTCACCCTCATACAAAAACAAAGCGGCCTCTCACTCTTCTACGACAGCAGGCTCATCAAGAACGATCGCAAGATAGATATCGACATGCGCGACGTGCCGGTAGAAACGGTCATGGACTATTGCCTCAAAGACCTACCATTCACCTACGTCATTACCGACAACATCATTGTCATCAAAGAAAGAGAATCACCCACCACGGGCGATAAATCACTCCGGTTTATCCAGGGAATTATATTGGGTAAAGACAGCATTCCGCTGGCAGGCGCTTCAGTCATGCTGCGGGAAATAAAACGCGCCGCGCAAACAGATACTGCCGGCAACTTTCTCGTCGAACATGTGCCACCGGGCACCTACACCCTCATGATCTCCTTTGTAGGATATGAAGCATACCACAAAACGATCTGTGTCGCAGACAACTCAGCCAACATAAAAGTGAAGCTGGTAAAACTGGAAGAGCGTCTCGACGAGATCACAGTAACGGCACTGGGCATAGCACGAAGGACCCGCTCACTCACGTACGCCACGCAGAAAGTCTCCAGCGAAGACTTTACAACGATAAAAAGCACCAATATCCTCAACAGCCTCACGGGCAAAGTGAGTGGTGTACAGGTCAATCGCACTTCCGGCGGTGCCGGCGGTTCTGTCCGCGTGGTGCTGCGGGGCGATAAATCTACACGCAACAGCCAGCCACTATATGTACTCGATGGCTTGCCGATTGTGAACCCTACGGGTGGACCGGTAGCAGGCTTGTACAACGAAGCACCCGATGCCGGCGATATCGTTAGCACCATCAATCCCGATGACATCGAAAGCGTAAGTATCCTCAAAGGTGCTGCAGCCTCAGCCCTCTATGGTAGTCAGGGCAGCAATGGAGTAGTATTGATCACCACGCGAAGCGGTCAACCCGGCGCCACAAAAGTCAACTTCTCAAGTAGCGTCACATTCGAACAACCGATCATCTTTCCCCAGGAACAATTCAGCTACAGCCAATCTGCTGTGGCAGATGCAGGCAGCCCCGGCAGTGAAGACAGCTGGGGTGAGAAAGACGCCACAGCGCCCAACAGAAATTATATAAAAGATTACTTTCAAACAGGCGTCACCTTTATCAACGGCATCAGCATTACAGGCGGCACCCCAAAATCATCCCAATACCTTTCCTACTCCAACACAACCAACAAAGGCATACTACCCACCAGTAAGTTCGATCAACATACATTGAGCTTCCGGCAAACGGGCAAGTTCCTCAATGATAAACTTACAGTAGACGGCTGCTTCCTCGGCAGTATTCAGAAAGCACACAACCGCCTTACACCAGGCATTTACTTCAACCCGCTCACAGGCTTATACCTGCTGCCACGTGGCATCGACTTCAACCAGTTCAAACAATTCGAATACTTTTCACCCACCCGTTACCTCTATGCACAAAACTGGTGGAACATCAATTACGATAAAGACCTCGCCAACGGCGGCGGTTGGGGTGGACAGGACTATCAGCAAAACCCATACTGGGCAATGTACCGCAATCCTGTAACAAACCAGAACAGACATGCTTACCTCTCTGCCTCGTTGAAATACCACATCAGCAGCGGGCTCAACCTCCAGGCCCGTGGATACTTCAATCATTTCAACAACCAATACGAACGCGATATATACGCCACCACGCAGGCCACCCTGTCGAGGTTCAATGGCGCATTACACACCATCACTACCTCCAATACTACCGCCTACGGTGATCTGCTGTTGAGCGGCAATAAGAAATTAGACCACAACTGGGACCTGAGCTTCACCGCCGGCACCTCCATACAGCACCACGCCGGCAAAATGCTCTGGATATTTGGTTCACCCACCGTCCCCAATGTGTTTTTAGAATCGGCCCTCGATAGAAGCACCATCGACATCCGCAACTTCGACGAAAAGATCAACAGCCCCGCACAAAAAGAAGTACAGTCCTTGTTCGGAACGGTGCAGGTGAACTATCAGAACAAACTATACCTCGATCTCTCCAACAGGAACGACTGGTCATCCACACTCGCCTATACACCCTCCGGAAAAAGCGGCTACAATTATTTCTCTGCCGGCGCAGCAGTGGTGATCAACGAAGTAGTGCCGTTACCATTATTCATCGACTACCTCCGCCTCCGCGCCTCCTATGCAGTAGTGGGCAATGATATCGCAGCCTTTAGCAGTTACCCTCTCTACACATTTACGATGGGAAATGGCACGCCACCCGGAAGTGCCCCCATTACCACCGTGCCCGGGTTTGGCCTCAAGCCCGAGAAGAACCGCTCGCTGGAAATAGGACTCCAATGGAAAGCCCTGAACAACAGATTACAGTTAGATGCCTCCTGGTACAGGTCCAACATCGTCAACCAATACTTTAAAGGCGTGGCACTGCCACCGGGCGTTGGCTCAGGCGGTTATGCAGATATCAACAGCGGCAATATCCGCAACATGGGCATAGAAGCCAGCCTGCGCTACAAAGTGATAGAAAGAAAAGGTTTTGAATGGACTACCACCTTCAACGTTTCACACAACAGTAATAAAGTGGTTGAGCTATTCGATCCAGCCATCATACCCTCCACCACGCCCAACCAGTTGTACCGCCTGCAGGGAGGCACCGGTGGCTACGACGGCATCCTGAAAAAAGGCGGCTCCTATGGAGATGTCTACGGCAGCGCATTCCGCAGAGATGCCTCAGGACGTATCATCGTGTCGTCTGCAACAGGTTTGCCCTTTAAAGTAGACGATGTTTATTTAGGCAACCCCAATCCCAAACTCATTGTGGGTTGGCAAAACAGCATCTCCGTTAAAAACTGCACATTCAGCTGGTTGATCGACGGTAAGTTTGGCGGCAGGGTACTCAGCATAGCCGAAAGCTACATGGACCAGTTCGGCGTTAGTCGCAGAACAGGCGAAGCAAGAGACAAAGGCGGAATGATATACATAGAAAATGCCGTCGATGAATCAGGAGCACCCTGGAAAGGCGGTCTCGATCCGGAAGTATACTATAAATATATAGGCGGAAAAACACCGGTAGCAGAAACATACATGTACAACGCCACGGCCATCCGCCTGCGCGAACTGGCCATTGCCTGGAGGTTGCCCTTGCGCAATAAAAAGATAGGAGACATACGGTTAGGCATCATCGGCCAAAACCTGTTCTTCCTCAAACGCTCCGCACCCTTCGATCCCGAACAGGTCGCCGGCGTAAACCCCGGTGGAGTAGGAGTAGACGTCTTCGGCCTGCCCGCCTACCGGAGCGTCGGCTTCAGCCTGCAGTACACATTGTAGAGCAACTGTTACCCTGAACGCCCCCTCTGTCACTCTGAACGCTCTCTCTGTCACCCTGAGCACGGCCTCTGTCACCCTGAACGCCCCCTCTGTCACCCTGAACGCTCTCTCTGTCACCCTGAGCCTGTCGAAGGGTTCATTGTCAGAGTTTACCCCGCCTTGTCTCCCCCTTCCTGTCATTTCGAACGGAGCCCTCAATGATTATGTGGATTATGCTGTAACGGCGCAGTGAGAAATCTGCTATCGAAGCAAAAGCTCACGAAGCAAACGAATCATATCGCAAAAGTTTTTTTCAAACCCATAGGTACTCCTTTCCCATCAGTGAGTCTTTTGGAAGACTGAACAATAACCAAAACTCTAAAAGATTTGCTTATGAAACGAACGCTCCTTGGTTTCCTGCTGCTATTTTTCTCCGTACAGGCATTCTCCCAGGGCCGCACGGTGTCGGGGGTAGTCACAGACTCCCATGGTAAGCCGGTAACTGCGGCTACCATCAAAGCGAAAAGCAATGGTGCAGGCACAGCCACCAACGACAATGGCCGCTTCACACTAACCTTAAGTGGCGATACCGATTCACTCGAGATAACGTCAACAGGTTACACCAAAAAAGTGATAGCCGCAAACGCAGGCGCCAGCGACCTGGCCATTATGCTCGATCTCGATGCCCGCAACCTCGAAACAGTAGTCGTTACCGCCTTGGGCATCACCCGCAAATCACGCTCCGTTACTTACTCCACACAAGGCATAGGTTCCGAAGACATGACTACCGTAAAAAATACCAACGTGCTCAACAGCTTGAATGGTAAAGTAGCCGGTGTACAGGTCAACCGCACATCGGGCGGTGTAGGCGGTTCAGTGCGCATCGTATTACGTGGCGATAGGTCCACACGCAACAGCCAGCCTTTATATGTAATAGATGGTTTGCCGATCTCCAATCAAACCGGCGGACCTGATCCTGGCTTGTACAACGGAGCACCCGATGCGGGCGATATCCTGAGTACGATGAACCCGGAAGACATTGAGTCCATGCAGGTATTGAAAGGCGCCTCTGCGTCTGCCCTCTACGGCAGCCAGGGAAGCAATGGCGTTATCCTCATCACCACCAAAAAAGGTAAAGCAGGCACAGCACGCGTCGACTTCTCCAGCAGCGTTACGATGGACAAAGCCTATGTGTTGCCCAAGCTCCAATACGATTACAAACAATCCACAGCGCCCGATGCCACCAGCCCGGGCAGTGAAGACAGCTGGGGCGCCAAAGGAGCAGCAAACCCTGCAGGCGATTACGTAAAAGACTTCTTCCAGACGGGCCTCACGTTCATCAACAGCCTGAGCCTCACCACTGGCAACGAACGTACCTCCAACTATATCTCTTATTCCAACACAGACAATAAAGGAATCCTGCCTACGAGCACTTTTAAACAACACACCCTCACCTTTAGGCAAACGACCAAACTGCTACAGGATAAGCTGGTAATTGATGGAACCTTCACCGGAAGCATTCAGAATGCACACAACCGTATCACGCCCGGTATCTATTACAATCCGCTTACTGGTCTGTACCTGTTCCCCCGCGGACTCGATTTCAACCAGTACAAACAATACGAGTACTTCTCACCATCACGCTACCTCAATGCACAAAACTGGTGGAACATCAATTACGATAAAGACCAGGCCAACGGCGGCGGCTGGGGTGGACAAGACTATCAGCAGAACCCGTTCTGGACAATGAACCGCAACACGGTAGATAATAAGAATCAGAGCATATACGCCTCTGCTTCCGTAAAATACCTTCTCACCCCCTGGCTCAACATCCAGGCGAGAGGAAACATCAACAACTTTATCAACGATTACCAGCGCAATATATACGCCACTACACAAGGTACATTGGCCCGGTTCAATGGCAACCTGAACACCACCAAAACCAATACAACCAGTTTGTATGGAGATGTATTGATAAACGGAGAAAGAGAACTGAACAGCGATTTCTCTGTAAACTTTACAGTTGGTTCAGCCATCCAGGACCAGAAAGGAAAAATGCTGACAGTGAATGGTTCACCCACAGTCCCCAATGTGTTCCTCGAATCAGCACTCGACAAAGCCACCATCGACGTACGCAACTACGATGGCAACAGCAATACACCCGTGCGCAGGAAGATACACTCCGTATTTGGTAGCGTACAGCTTAACTATCAAAACAAACTCTTCCTCGATTTCAGCGACCGCAACGACTGGTCTTCCACCCTCGCATTTACACCAACAGAAACAAAAGGATACAACTACTTTTCCGTGGGTGCAAGCGGCGTACTGAGCGACCTGTTTAAACTGCCTGCGGCTGTTAACTTTGCCAAGCTGCGCGTTTCTTACGCGGTAGTAGGTAATGACGTGGCAGCCTTCAGCACCTATCCATTATACACCTTCAACATGGGAGGCATTTCAAATCCGCCGGCCAGCAGCCCGGTTACAACTGTGCCAGGACTGCAGCTGAAACCAGAGAAGAACAAGTCCTTTGAAGTAGGTACACAATGGTCCTTCGTGCAAAACAAGTTTACGGTCGATCTTACTTATTACAGATCAAATACCACCAACCAATACTTCAGCGGAATCTCACTGCTGGTAGGCACCAGCACCAAAGCAGATATCAATGCCGGCAATATCCGCAACACTGGTTTCGAGGCTTCACTCTCTTATAAGGTCATCAACAACAAGAAGTTCACCTGGACGACAACCGTCAATCTGTCCCACAACAAGAACACGATCGTTGAGCTCTTCGATCCAGCTATCGTAAAAGGAGTAGACGCCAGTACAAGATACACACTGGGTGCCAGCGGCGGCTACACCATGCTGCGTCAGGGTGGCACCTTTGGTGACCTTTACGGCCGTACATTCCAGACCGACAACCAGGGCCGCGTGATCGTAAACGCTACCACACACCTACCTTTGTTTGTCGACAGCCTCATCGGCAACCCCAATCCCAAACTGATCGCTGGTTGGAACAATTCTTTTACCTATGATCGCTTTACATTCGGTATCTTAATAGACGGTAAATTTGGAGGCAAGGTGCTGAGCATCACACAAGGCTACCTCGATCAAATGGGCGTGAGCCAAAGAACAGCCGATGCCAGGAACAACGGCAATACCGTGAAGATCGACAACGCAGTAGACGACGCCGGCCATGCCTGGAGCGGAACAGTAGATGCCAAAACATATTATCAGTACATAGGCGGTAAAACACCTGCTGGTGCAGCTTACACCTACAGCGCTACAGCCGTAAGGATGCGCGAGATCTCCATCACCTACCGTATACCAATCAATGGTAAAGTGGTGAAAGACCTGCGCGTAGCAGCGATCGGCAACAACCTGTTCTTCTTTAAGAAAGATGCGCCATTCGATCCCGAGCAGGTAGCAGGCGTAAATGCCGGTGGCGTAGGTATCGATGCATTTGGATTGCCAGCTTACAGAAGCTACGGATTAAGCCTCAAATGCACGTTCTAATAAATTGTGTAACTGTCACCCTTTGTCACACTGAGTATTGTCACCCTGAGCTTGTCGAAGGGCTGTCGAAGGGTAGTTAAAAGAAACAAAGTATTCAATGTCAGGCTGAGCTTGTCGAAGCCTTTTCAAAAATGCTTAAAAGAATTAAACCATGTTAAAGACATCACTCTATAAACTAACCGCCGCCTGTGCAGTAGTCACACTGCTGGGAACGGGCTGTACCAAAAGCTTCCAGGAAACCAATACCAACCCGGCAGGCGTTAAGCCCGACGTATTCCTCGCCGACTTCCAGGCAGTGATCCTGCCACTGCAAAACGCACAGCGCAACCTGGTAAACTATGTAAACTGGCAATACCAGCTACAACAAAACCTGAACGCAGACATCTACAGCGGCTACATGATGAGCCCCACACCGTTCAACGGGGGAAATAACAACGGGAACTATTTCATGATGGACGGCTGGAACGAATGGATACTCAACATCGCCTATGATGGCGTAATGCAGGGCAATGCCGATTACGAGAAGTTTAAGGCAGAATACAAGTCGGCGGATCTGGCAGACGCTACCGCCATGTCCAAGATCCTCAACGTGATCGAAATGCACAAGGCGGCAGATATCTTCGGCCCCGTGATCTACTCCAAATTCGGTAAGCCCAACGCTGACCTGTCAGTAGATTACGATTCACAACAGGACGCCTACAAAGCATTCTTTGCCGATCTTGATGTAGCAGTAGACAACCTGAAACCCTATGTGGCAGGCACTAAGAAAGTAGGCACAGCCTTCAAGAAAGCCGATATGATCTACGGCGGCGATCCGGCCAAATGGCTGAAGCTGGCCAACACACTCCGCTTGCGCCTGGCCCTCCGCATTGTTTATGCCGACGCAACCACTGCCAAAACACAAGGCGAAAAAGCATTGGCAACAGCCAGTGGCGGATTGTTGGAAACAGTAGGCGACAATGCACTGGTAACCTACGGAACAGAAAGCCCCATAGGCGTTATCATCAACGACTGGGACGATATCCGAGCAGGCGCACCCCTCGGTAGTTTCCTGAATGGTTACAGCGACCCACGCATCAGCAAAATACTGGCCCCGGCTTCTGATGCAGCCGTTACCGGACAATTCATTGGTATCCGCAATGGCGTAGCCATCGATGCAAAAGCCCGCTATCAGGGATATTCCAAACCGATAGCCAAAGCAGCCAGCAGCGATTACTTCGACAAAGCAGGCGGCAAAGCCAAGATCGCCACATCGGCAGAAGCCTTTTTCCTGAAAGCAGAAGCAGCCCTGAGAGGTTGGACAAATGCAGGCGATATGCAAACAAACTATGAAACCGGCATCGACCGCTCCTTCGAAGAATGGGGTGCTGGTTCAGCAACCACCTATAAAGCAGACGCAGTGAGCAAAGCTGCTCCCTATGTAGATCCTAAAGCACAAGTGGCTGGCGCGAACAACGTTCCTGCAGGCAACGCAAACCTCAGCACGATCACGATCAAGTGGAATGCTGCCGGTGGCACAGAAGAAAAACTCGAAAGGATCATCACACAAAAATGGATCGCCCTCTATCCCGACGGACAGGAAGCATGGTCCGAGTTCCGTCGCACTGGCTATCCCAAATTGTTCCCTGTTGTGGTAAACAATAGCAATGGACAGGTCACAGGCTTTATCAAACGCTTACCCATACCATCCAAGTTCAAGAACAGCAACAAAGCCGGTTACGACAAGGCCATCGCCACCTTGGGCGGCCCCGATAACCCAGGCACCAAAGTATGGTGGGACAAAAAGCCATAAACACGACTAATTCCCTTATAACATACATTCAACAGTGAAGCCCGGCCCCCCGGCCAGGGCTTCACTTGTTCCCCAATCGAAGCAAACGTGTATTCTGCCAAAAGCCAGCAGCTAAAAGCAAAAGGCATCTCCAATTATTAACCTAAAAACATACGCCTATCGAAGTAAAAGTGTATTCGCTCGCTGCTCGTAGCTCACGGCTCGCAGCTGCTCCCATTCTCTTATCCTAAAAATCACCATTATGTTAAACCTATTCCGGTCAATCAGGAAGAACCTTCTTGTATTGGCCATCACAACGATTGCAGTCTTAACTTATTCCTGTAAAAAGGATCATCTCCCCGAAGAAACCATTCCCAATACAGACAAAGACGTAGCCCTCAACGCGGTGGGCGTAAGCGGCGCCAAAAGCGTAGTATACGTAGAAGTAAACAACAATGACTTCAGTAACGTCGGCAAGTACTCACTCGCGACCGGACAAGCGTTATTCGACATCGGCATCATCTTCGCCGCCAACATCAACTACAATACTTCTACACAACAAGCCGTCCTGTATTTCAATCCACAGGTTACCAATGTGCTCAACAACCGCGCTACCACTATACAGCCGGTACAGGCCAGAGGCACGAAAGTATTACTATCCATCTTAGGCAACCACCAGGGAGCCGGCTTTTGTAACTTCCCCAGTCAGGCAGCCGCACAGGCGTTTGCACAACAATTAGCCAACGCAGTAAATACCTATGGACTTGACGGTATTGATTTCGACGATGAGTATGCCGACTACGGTGTCAATGGCACGGGACAGCCTAACGCATCCTCCTTTGTATACCTCATAACAGCCCTGCGACAGTTGATGCCCAACAAGATCATTTCATTCTATTATTACGGACCAGCCGCTTCACGCTTGTCCTACAACGGCGTCACAGTAGGCTCCCGGATCAATTATAGCTGGAATGCGATATACGGCACCTTCTCTGTGCCCAACGTCCCCGGCCTCACCACCGCCAGCCTTGGCCCTGCAGCCGTTAATATAACGGCTACGAGTGCCTCAACAGCCACCAATCTGGCCAACCAGACAAAGAATGGCAACTACGGCGTTTATCTCTGGTACAACCTGCCCAACAATGATGTGTCAGGCTATTTAACCAACGTCAGCAATGTATTGTACACCCAGCCCACGGTATACAATGGCGGCGGTGGTACCACAGGCGTTAAGTTTTATCAGCATACAAACAATGGCGGCACAGCCACCAGCAGTATACCCAAAGGGAATTATACACTATCCCAGTTGCAGGCCTATGGCTTTGTCAACGATTGGGCATCCTCCGTTACCATCCCTTCAGGCTGGACGGTGATCATGTATGCCAACGACAATTTCAGCGGCACATCCTGGACACTGACCTCCGGCAATGCCAATTTCACAACGTTGTCACCCAACGCCAATGACGTAGTCTCTTCTGTACGCATCCAATAGTAGTAGTTAGCAGTTACGCGTTCGCAGTTTCACAGTCATGGCCCCGTTCATCTGCACGGGGCCTTTGTTATTATTCTTTTGTCACCCTAAGTCTCTCTGTCACCCTGAGCTTGTCGAAGGGCTGTCGAAGGATCGAAGGCCCCACGATGAATTATACAACACTTCCCCCGTATTGTCTATTGAGCCGGTCGACAGCCATAGGTAGCTTTGAACAGTTAAAAACACAACCTATATGTCATCCATCACTACCAGGCACATTATGTTCGTTACCGGCGCCTTCGTAATTCACCGCGGCTGGGACGACTGGATCAGATACTTCGAAAGCAAAGGCTACAAAGCCATCGCACCACCATGGCCCAACAAAGAAGCCAATACCGCTAAAGAATTACGCGATCGCCAGCCCAATGATGTAGCGTTGGCCACCACCACACTCAAAGAAGTGATCGACTCCTATGCAAGACATGCCGAAAGCCTTCCCGAAAAACCCATCATCATCGGGCATTCTCTCGGAGGCATGATGACACAAATATTGGTAAACCGGGGATATGCCGCCGCTGGCGTAGCCATTCACCCGGTACCCCCATTAGGCGTATTCCCCTATGAGTTCTCCTTCCTCAAAGCAGGCTGGAAGTCACTGGGCCTCTTCACCTCCATAAAGAAAACATATTTGATGTCCCTCAAAGACTGGCAATATGCATTTGTAAACGGTATGCCACTCGACGAACAAAAAGCTGCCTGGGAAGCCAACACCATTCCTGAATCCAAAACAGTAGCAAGAGGTGGGTTGAGCTCGATGGCAAAGCTGGACTGGGCAAAACCACACGTGCCATTGCTGATCACATCAGGCAGTGAAGACAATATCATACCTGCCCACCTGAACTACAGGAATTACAAAGCATACAAAAAGAACGGAAGCATACTCGATTACAAAGAATTCCCGGGACGCAACCACTACGTATTAGGACAGTCCACCTGGAAAGAAGATGCAGACTACATTTTAGATTGGCTCAGTAAGCTATAGGATCATACAGTTGTTAAAGAAGCAGGGTGGGTCGCCTTCCAAAGGCGGCTCACCCTGTTTCATTGTAGACACCACATGTACTATTTAAGTGATAGCACCTATCACACAGGCTATTTTGACAACAATGCAATAGTGTTCAATTTTGACCATGCAAGGATTTAATTAAGCACAACTAAATTTTATCATCATGGCAAAAAGTAAAACGATTTTGATTACCGGCGCAGGCTCCGGATTAGGAGAAGGCACCGCCATCGGGCTTGCTAAGCTGGGGCACAAAGTAATTGCAGGCGTGCACATCTATCCGCAAGCCACCGCGTTGCGTAAAAAAGCAGAAGAACTGGGTCTCACGGAGAACCTGCGCGTTGAAAGACTGGATGTACTGGACCCTTACGATGTAGGTAATGCGCTGAGATGGGATATTGATATCCTCGTCAACAATGCAGGCATCGGAGAAACGGGACCCATATTCGAAACACCCATAGAACTGGTCCATAAAAACTTCGAGACCAATTATTTTGCTCCCCTGGCCCTCTCTCAAAAGTTCGTTGCAAAATTCATCAGGGAAAAGAAGAAAGGCAAGATCGTCTTCCTCTCTTCCATGGGAGGACTGTTTTTGCCAGCCCACTTTGGCGTGTATTGCTCCACCAAACATGCGATGGAAGCCATGGCCGAATCCATGCAGCAGGAGCTAAAGAAATATGGCATCCAGGTACAAACGATAAATCCCGGAGCATTCCTCACAGGCTTCAATGAAACGATGCTGGAAACCTCCTTCCGTTGGTTGGATGATGACAAGAACTTCACCAAAAAAGCAGACCTGAAAGCAGAGATCGAGAAGCAGCTCGATTCACCAGATTGGAAGTTGGTGCCGCAGGACATGATCGATGAGATGGTGAGAGTCATACCAGCCGACACCGGAAAATTCCGGAACGTATTTCCGCAATTCGTGGAAGACATGCTCAAAGACAGTATGGCAAAAGCCTGGACCAATACGATCTAAGCAGTTCTATTCATCAGGTGTATAAAAAAAGAAGGTGCCCCTTACTTGGAGACACCTTCTTAGTTTCTTTATTATTCCCTTCAATCCAAATAATCAGCGATTATCCGTGTAATCAGCGATTATATCTTCCGCGCCGTATTGATCACATTCACCCCTTCAAACTTGGCAGTAGAAGAGCCATGCGATACTGCACTCGATTGTGAAGGCTGACCTTTACCATCATTGAACGTACCGAACAAACGGAAGTCGTTCTTATCAGCAATATCGGTCATGGAGTTCCAGAACTCCTGCGTATTCGATTGGTAGGCCACATCATTGAGCATGCCAACGATCTGACCATCCTTGATCTCATAAAACAACTGACCGCCAAACTGGAAGTTGTAACGCTGCTGATCGATGGAGTAGGAGCCGCGGCCCAGAATATAAATACCCTTCTTCACACCCTTGATCATATCAGCCACACTACGCGTTTGCGTATTGGGCATCAACGATACATTGGGCATACGCTGAAACTGAATGCTGTCCCAGCTATCGGCATAGCAACAACCCTGCGAAGCAGGCAATCCAAGGATATGCGCCTGATCACGGATGGTTTGATAGTTCACGAGGATACCATCCTTGATGATCTCCCATTCACCACACTTCACACCCTCATCATCATAACCAACAGCGCCCAAAGAACCGGGCTGCAGCCTGTCGGCATGAATATTTACAAGCTTGCTGCCATAGTTGAATTTCTTGGTCTTCCATTTGTCCAGCGTCAGGAAGCTGGTGCCGGCATAGTTGGCTTCGTAACCAAGCACGCGGTCGAGCTCCGTAGGGTGACCGGTAGATTCATGAATGGTGAGCCCCAGGTGCGTGGGATCTAATATGAGATCATATTTACCGGGCTCTACACTTTTGGCGGTGATCTTTTCAGCTACCTGTCGGGTAGCTGCCTGTACATCTTCCAGCATATCATAACGACCCTTGTACAACGTAGTAGGGCCACCGGTTAATTTATGCTCAGGCAAAGCATACATGTATTCATAGCCCATGCCCATGGGAGAGCTTAAGGCATCACGCGTCTGGAACTTGCCCGTTGCCTTGTCTGTCTTGGTAACGGTGAAAGTGGGCCAGATACGGTGGATATCCTGGTCGATGTAAGAACCATCAGAGCTGGCGAAATACTTCTGCTCATTCACCATGAACAGCGCAGCGTTAATGAAGTTGGCGCCACCTTTCAGTGCCGCATCATTCACACTCAGCAACAAGTCAACCTTTTCTTTAACAGGTATCTCAAAAGCATTCTTTTCGATCGGTGTTTTCCAGCTAACCTCACCATAGCCCTTTTGAGGCGCCAGCTGTACGGGTTCCGTGAGCAGTTTGGCATTACCCTTCGCAATAGCCACTGCAAGTGCAGCAGTCTTGGCGATACTGTCATTATCCATTTTTTCAGAAGCTGCAAAGCCCCAGCTACCGTTGGCGATCACGCGGATACCAATACCATACGACTCCGTATTCGCTACATTCTGCACGCGGTTATCGCGCGTCACTACCGACTGGTTGAGGTAACGCCCGATACGCACATCCGTATAAGTAGCGCCCTTGCTCCGCGCAGCCTGCAGCGCCACATCAGCCATCCGCTTTTTGGCAGCAGCATCGGCACGCATCACGAGCGCTTCCGCTTCAGAAATGGTTCTGCCAAGAGCAGGCATGCCTTGCAGCAGTGCACCTGCCGCACCCATACCTGCCAGGCCGATAAAGTTTCTTCTTTTCAATGTAATTGTTTTACACAGTAATTAATGAAGACAGAAAATTGTCTGCAACTACAATTAACAGTAATAATCAATAATTATTAATTAATAATTATTGATTATTACGTTTGAGCTGCTAACAATGATTTTCTATATAGCGTCAGACAAAGAAGTAAAAGTAAAGTCCCTGATCTTCATTGGCGGTAAAATAGAAGACCCGCTGCGAACAGGCTTGCCCAGCTCTTCCACGTTGTTCAACATGATGATGGGGCTCTCATTGAAGCGGAAATTCTTTACCGGGAACTTGATCTGGCCATTCTCGATATAATAAGTTCCGTCACGCGTGAGGCCGGTTTGCACCAGCGTTTGCTGATCCACCATACGGATATACCAGAAGCGCGTAACAAGGATGCCCTTTTCTGTATTCTTGATGAGGTCTTCCAGAGAAGCAGTACCGCCACCCATGATCATACCACCGCCACCAAAGCGGCCACCGCCGGGACCAGACAATGGCTGAATGCCCTTCTTCTGCGCCCAAAAGCGGCTGCAGGCAAGGTTCTTTACCACACCATTCTCTACCCATACGGTCTTGTCAACAGGCATACCATCACCACTCCAGGTAGAGCCCGGTAAGTCAGGGTTCATCGGATCACTCCAGATATTCACCTTCTCATCGAAGAGACGTTCACCAAGACGGGTGCCGCCACCTTTCTTACTCATGAAGCTGCGGCCTTCATCAGCAGTACGCTGCTCGAAGCCACGGATAATGCCACCCAGCATATCACTGGCAGCCAGTGGCTCGAGGATCACGGTGTAACGGCCTGGCTCGATAGCTTTTGCACCGGCAGAAGTAACCGCCTTGTTGGCAGCGATCTTGGTGAGCGCCAGCGTATCCAGTTTGCTAACATCATTATAGCTATGATCGATATAACCAGAGCCGGTTCCTTCCTGGTTACGGACAGTGATCGAGAAAGAAACATCAGTGCTCTTATTATAAGCAAATAAACCCTTGGAGTTCATCATGGCGCGGAAGCCGGCACTATTTTGCAGGAAGCCTGCAGATTCCAGTTTGGCATCCTTGGCCACCTTCAGGCTCTTGGCCACCATTTCAGCCCGGGTGTCGGGCGTCATAGCAGCAGTAGAATTATTGAACCCGATAGATTCTTTAAAAGTAGCAGGGCCAAGCAATGGCATGTACTCCGGGTTCTCAGGCGCAAGGCGGGCCAGCTCTTCAGCGCGGCGAACTACCTTCTCCAGCGACGCATCATCAAATTCATTGATGGTGGCATTACCAGTCCTTTTACCAAAAGATGAGCTGACACCAAGGCTCAGGTTGCTTACTTCGCCGGCAGTAGATACGGCATTGCGTGCAGTACGGATATTGCCACTTTGAGAACCGCCGAGGTTAACTTCAGTTTCATCGGCTTTAGCAAAACTCAACACCTTCTTGAGGATCGTTTGAGCTTCGTCTTTACTTAAAATTGCCATAATAGATTTATTATGCTTTTAAAAGAATTTAATAATTGATGTCAGGTTGAGCCTGTCGAAACCTTTTTTACGGCACCCTTCGACAAGCTCAGGGTGACAAATTCCCTTACCCAATCTTCCTCGCTGTATTGATCACATTCACGCCATTGAACCTTGCTGTAGAGCTGCCATGCGATACGGCGCTGCTCTGTGAAGGCTGACCCTTACCATCGTTGAAAGAACCACCAAGACGGTAATCACTCTCATCGCAAATGGCTGAACAGGAATTCCAGAACTCCTGCGTATTGGATTGATACGCCACATCATTGAGCATACCAACGATCTGGCCATTCTTGATCTCATAAAAAGTCTGACCACCAAACTGGAAGTTGTAACGCTGCTGATCGATAGAGTAGGAGCCGTCACCAATGATATAAATACCTTTCTCCACATTCTTGATCATATCCTCTACACTCAGCTTTTGCTTGCCGGGGCGCAGCGATACGTTAGGCATACGTTGAAACTGGATATCATCCCAGCCCTGCGAGTAGCAGCAACCCTGAGATTCCTTCAGGCCAATGATATGCGCCTGATCGCGGATAGCCTGGTAGTTCACCAGCACACCATCCTTGATAAGTTCCCACTCTTTACACTTCACGCCCTCATCATCCCAGCCCACAGCGCCAAGAGAACCCTTCTGCATTTTATCAGCCACGATGTTCACGAGCTTGCTGCCGAAGTTGAACTTCTTCGATTGCCATTTGTCCAGCGTCAGGAAGCTGGTGCCGGCGTAGTTGGCTTCATAACCCAGTACACGGTCCAGCTCAGTGGGGTGACCTACAGACTCGTGGATAGTGAGCCACAGGTGAGAAGGATCGAGCACCACATCATATTTACCGGGCTCTACAGATTTTGCTTTCAACTTGTCATCAACGTCCTTGGTAGCATTCTTCACATCCTCCAGCATATCATAGCGGTCTTTATAACGCGTTACGATGCCGGACAATTTATCTTGCGGACGCGCGTGCATATATTCATAACCCATGCCCATTGGAGCACTGAAAGAGTTACGCTGCATGAACTTACCCGCTGTCCGGTCTATCTTGGTAACGTTGAAGTTGGGGTAGATGCGGTGAATATCCTGGTCGATATAAGAACCATCGGTAGAAGCAAAAAACTTTTGTTCATTTACGGCAGAGATCATCGCAGTAACAAAGCTGGCGCCACCGGTGATAGCAACATCATTCACCTGCAACAACAGATCAACCTTTTCTTTAATAGGCACTTCAAAAGCATTGATCTCGATAGGCGCTTTCCAGCTCACCACACCAAAGCCCTTTTGAGGAGCCAGCTGAACAGGTTCGCCCTGGAGCTTGGCATTGGCCTTCGCTACAGCAACAGCCTGTTCGGCACATTTGGCAATAGCATCTTTGGAAACAGTGTGCGTAGCAGCAAAACCCCACGCCCCGTTCACGAGCACCCGGATACCTACACCAAAGTTTTCGGTGTTGGCTACACCCTGAACACGTTTGTCGCGTGTAGCTACAAACTGACGCAGGTAACGGCCAATACGTACGTCGGCATAAGTGGCCCCCTTGGATTTGGCAGCATTCAAAGCCACATCCGACAACTCTTTATTGGCGGCTGCATCCATACCCCGCAGTGCTTCTGCCGGGTCGATCTCCCGCCCAAAGGCAGGAAGCTTGGGAAGCATGAGCGAGCCAAGGCTCATCCCCGTGTAGTAGATAAAATCTTTACGTTTCAAAGTAGATTCCTCCGCAGTTTTAATTGGTTACAAAAAAAGGGATAATATTTAAACAGATCTATCCTAAACTTAACTTATTTGTCAGAGTTTACCCCGCTTCGCGGGGCTAAGCCTGTCGAAGCCCTCACTTCGCGGACTAATGTCACCCTGAGCTTGTCGAAGGGCTTTTCCTCGTTGCCTCATTGCCTCTATGCCTTCTTCGCCTCAAACCACAAGTAACTACAACAAGATAAGAAAACCACAAAGAAAATGACCGGTGGTAATTGCTTTCTTGTCTGATCCTCAGCCAAATCTTTAGACGGCCCTCCGCTGCCGGAAACTGCGGCATGCTGTTTATTCACCATGATGCGGGCGGTAGCCTGCACGGAAGCCCACTCCCCCTGCTCATAAATATACAACCGGAGGCTGTCTTGCCCCTGCGATACAGCCTGCCAACCCCGCTGCACGGGCCACCAGGTCCCAGTCCAGGTATGCGGCTGCCACGCATGCTGCACTACCGGCACCTTTCCGTCGGGTGTTTCCAACACCGGTAAACGGCTGGTGACAGCAGTTTCCAGCGTCAGTTCAGCCGCATTGCCAACGGTGGGAAAAGCAGTCACCTGTTGCCACCGGGTCTCCTGCGGCGCCCGGCGGGCAGCCTTGTTCAGCAACAAAGACCAGAACTGGGCATAATCAGCCTGGTTGCCACTCAATATCCAGCTATAAGTATTATTGACGGTACTCAATACGAGCTTGCCTGCGCCGGCCAGAGCGGACGACACCACAATGGCTCCCTTATCATCCATCACCAGAGGCTGCGCCCGGCGATTGTTTTCAATCGACAGCCATTGCGTGGGCAACAGCGGAGAGGTGGTGGTAAAAACGGCGGGCATAGCCAGCGGACGTGCGCTGATCACAGCACCAGGCTGTTTCCTGATCTGCCACCCGGCAGCAAAACTGTTGACAGAGACAGTGCTGTCCGTTTGCAGGATCAACCCCAATCCCTTTTGCACCTGTGAAATGAGTGCTGATCTTTCAGCACCATTCAATTCCACCAGGGCCGCGTCATCCGCAATCACTACATCAAACTTTTCCAGCAGGGAAGTAGAGATGTTCTGTAAAGAAATCGCCTCCCTGTTCAGGAACTGCTGACCATATTTATTTTTACTGATGGTATTGCGTGCAGCAATCCCATATTGATTTTCATACAGCCAGGTGGTCAGGAACTTATTGTCAAAATCAGGAGAAGAAGACAACAACAATACCTGCAGGTGGCTGGTAGGTAATACCTGTACTGGCAGTTTTTCCGTAACAGTTGCTTTGTCTCCACGCGATGCTTCTAACTCATATACGGTACTACCAAGATGAGCAGGTTTACACCGCAACCTGAACGTTTGCGTAGTGTCTCTATCGATAGATACTGAATCAAACCGGGAACCTAAGCCGGTCAGCACGACCTTTGTCTTCTCTTTTCCGGTATTGTGAAAACTCCCTTGCACTTCCAGCCAGTCGCCCTGATGCAATTGCCGTGGCCAACCTGCGGCTGTAAAGCCTGCCGGAGGCGCAGGCTCATGATACTGCACCTTGATGCCTTTCTTTTGTACAATGGTGAGCTCTTCATCTGTTAATCCGAAACCAAATACATGCAGTTCATTCACGGACGGATGTTCAGATAAGAACCACGACAATTCAGGAATAAATGAATTACTACCCGTTGCCAGGTCCGCATACGTCGTATAACGTTGCAATTCATTATAAGCAGTAAGACTGTCCTTATCATAGCCCGGCGTCAATAGGATAGCCGCATTGGTTTGCCGGGTGGACTGCTTGGTAGTATAAGAAATAGGCAATACAATGCAGGCCAGCGCCGCCACCGCCAGTACACTGGCAGCTAAGCGCAGGAACAGGTGAGCTTTTGCCGGTCTTTTTATTTCCTTCCACACAAGAAATAAGACCAGCAGCAGCGAAGCGATAATAATACCTGTTTCTGCTTTCATTAAAATATTTTACTTGTCACCCTGATTGCTGTCACCCTGAGCTTGTCGAAGGGTGCCTCTCACGTTTCTCCATCAATCGCCAGCCTCTGGCTGGTGACGGTAATTCCCTCGCCTCTGGCGAGATCCAGGAACCGAAAACCTGTCACAAGGTGGGTCGCCCTCAAAACTTGTCCCGTTCTGCGGGAGGGCGGCTCACCCTGTCTTATTTATTTAAATGTTTAAAATAATACTCCGCCAATTGATCCCCACTCGCACTGCCACCCTTCTGCGGCAACAGTGATCCTGCACGGATGATCTTTTGCAAAGCCGCCTGCACCTTCACAATAGCTGCCTTATCCGTTTTACCCGGCTCCTGCGTGATCTTGCGGATCGCATTCAACGCAGGCAGGTAATCAGCCGGCGCTTTCACCGCCTTCTCACTGATCACACGTTGCGCTGTAAGCAATACGGTCGCTTTCTCCGGCGTCAGCGTCGGCGACGCTTTCAATTCCTCCAAGAGCGCCATAGCCTGCTGCAAAGACTTCTCCTCATCATTACCGGAAGTTGTGTTCTTATTACTCTGAGGCGTACCAATTTTATCCAGTTCACCACTGAGCCTTTTATCAGGCCGTAGCGGTGGCATCCTGATCGACGTTTTACTTACATAAGCCCGCGACTTCTGCTGCATGTCTTTCAGCAGGCGCAACGCCTTATAAGCATACGGCAACGCCTCCCGGGGTGTGTACATCCGCAGCTTCAATTCACTGCTCCACATTTCAGTCAATATAGCTTTGAGCTGTGCTTTTTGCGCTGGTTCCAGGTAAGAAGCATCCTCTGCATTATCATGCTTGTGTGCATACTGATCCTCGATCGCCTTCGCATCACCAAAGGCAATCTCTTTCTCCTCGCCATGTTCCTCGCCACCATGTTCATGCCCATCGCCGGGATGGTGACCACCGCTTTCCCATTCTTCACCAATGAACTTTCCGTAACGCAGGCGCAACAACTTCTGGTCATCACCCAACACATTACTGTGAAGGTTGAAAGTGTCTTTGGGAATGGAAGCCTGTTGTTGCAACAACTTCTCGATATCGATAATGATCTGCCGCTGGCTCCTGAAATATTCAGGCACCTGGTTCACGCCCGATTCCATGCCCGACAAACTCATCAGTTCAGCCGTATCGGGCAGTGAAATAAAATACATATCCGAGCGGCTTTCCTGACCACGGTTATCAGTCGCCTTTACATAAAAATAAAGTTCATCACCGGCATGCAAGCCCAGCCCATGCAGATCGAGCACCTTGCGTACATTCATTTGAGCACGCCCATCAAAGCTGGCAGAGAAAGACAACTGCTGCTCTTTGAAACTCACACTTTCACCTTTACCACTGGCATTGGTGGCAACGATGCCGGCCGATTTGATGCCATAGTCGTCCTGCAATTCCACAGATAGTGTTACGAGTGGGGCAGCACCGGGCTCAACCGTAGTATATTGTTGGGGGGTAATAATATGAACATTGACAGGCAGGTCGGGTATTACCTCCAGCGTGTATAATTGAGAAGCATGCCCGGCAAGACTCACCTGGTAAAAACCGGATTCACGAACGTCCTTTTGCAACGTCCAGGTGGTGCTGTCTGATGTAGCAGGAGTAAAGTGCAACGTGTCACGCGTATTGAATACGAGTTGCAGTTGAGGCACCTTTTGATTGGTATGGATCTCCCACTGCACCTTGCTGCCCTCTTCCACCTTCAGCGTAAACTGTTGTTGCTGCCTGCTTTTATTGCGCGTATAAGCAGGAGGAGTTATCTGCACCTCGAAAGACGCAATGCCGGGCAGCACTGTTTCCGGATGATTGGCTGTTGCCGCAGCAGCAGTTTTATCCTTCCGTTGCTCATTGGGAGAAAGAAAATGGGAACCTATATAAACAAATATGCCGGCAAGCACGGCGCCCGTTAATAGTAGCCATGCTTTTTTCAGCGATTGCCACATCTCAGGAGGTGGTGGCACATCGTTCAGCGAAGGAGCTATCTTTTCTACCTGCATCCTCTGCAAAAGCGTCAGCGATTGCTCGGGCAACAGCAATAATTGAGTGCTTTCTTCTAATTCGGGGTGCGTACGATTTAAGTAACTGGAAATATCTGAAGGCGTGAGCGTACGGGATGGTTGAAGCCACCAGCTCAAGGCCGCGATGACAATAAAGAGAAGAATAACAACCCACACAGGCAACTGGAAGATATAAAGAGCGGTCATTGCCAGCAACCATGCAGGAGCCAAAGCCTTCAACACCGAAGCATACAGGTTGTTCCTGCTCCACTTGCCTGCAAGTGCATGAATGATATGTACATTATTCTGATCAGCCATGCTCCACACGTTGTTGTTGACGATAAACCAATAAGCGTTCCGCTGCAAACACAATAAATATGATTATCCACAGCCAATCTGATAGTGCTTGAATATGGTGTTTTGTTATGCTCTCCGAATGAAGATTGCTGACTTCAGGATTCTGTATTCTGTCTCCTGTATTCTGTATTCTCTCCGGCACCACCTGCTTATCATCAATACGCCTCCTGTCCAATGAAACGTCAAACTTCAACACCGGCGCCACCAGCGGCAACATCGCTTTCACAAAGCCATCTTCCCATACCATATCACCCCAGGCAGGATTGAAACGACCTTTATACCGATACACGAACTTTCCATCTTCCTCAGCAACTGTCAGCAGAGGTCTGCCATCAGCCAATGTCCATACAGGAGTACCCGTTGCATGGCCCGGAATGTACTGGTATACTTTATGCTGTCCGGCAGCAGCTGTTACAGCACTCCCTTCCTGCATCCAGGAAGATACGGGAGTCGCTCTCCCCGTATCATAACTAAATAGTATTCCTTTCGGAGTAATATAAGATTCGATGTCAGGCTGAGCCTGTCGAAGCCGTTCATCCAACTCAAAAATAAGATGTTGCGGCGCGACAGGTTGCTGATCACTTGCCAGTGAAGACACCTGAATACGTGTGTCCGTAAATTGAGCAATAGCCTGCATAGCAGCCTTTATATATTGGGCATCAGCTACATGCTGGCCGGCATAAATAGCTACGCGAATAACAGAAGTGTCCGGAGCAGAAGTAAAAAGCGCACTCACATTGTCCTCGCTATACCAATTTCCCTGCGAAGAAGTAACCCATTCGATATTCTTTATCTTTCCTTCAGTCGTTACATAAGATAGGGCAGGAGATTGCGTAAGCGTATCACCCGTTGTAAAGCTATGCCACTGAATAGCGAGATGCGTAACCGGCCGCTCGCCCCGGTAAGATGACAAACGATCATTGACAAACACATGCAGTGGAAACCCTTTGGGCAGACTGGCATCCAATACTTTCAACAACGGCCAGGGGCTTGCTGCAATAACAAGGGTGGTATCTTTTAATGACGCAGTATCCTGCAACAGTATTCTTTCAAAGCCAGCCGACAGGTTATGCAATTCCAGTCCGGCAGCCAGTAACGAATCGATCTGCGGTTTGTAATGTGCGTACGCTACCGGCAGCTCCTGACCAGAGATGAGTATCCAGCCCGGATGTTTTGTCGTATCCTGTGCTGCATTCCATACAGGCCTTGCCAATAAAAGTGCCAGCAATACCAGCAACAAACAACGCAGCAGGAACAAAGGCCAGTTGTTGATGCGTAGCCTGTTGGAGCGTTGACGTGAACTAACCGTCAGCAAAGCAATGCTACCCACACGCAACGTTTTACCCTTGCGCACGTTCCATAGATGTACCAGCACCGGTACAGCGACCGCCGCAATAGCCAACAATGCTATGGGATTCAACAACTGTAGCAATTACTTTCTGTTTTCTTATTCTGTATCCTGAATTCTGTATTCTGTATTCTTGTTTTCACTTCCTGCTCCTCAAAAAATCTCTCAGCGCCTGATCCACCGGCTCATCAGTCATCATTAACCGGTAATAAATATTACGGCCCAGCAACGCCGACCTGATATTATTCAAGTGTGCATTGAGCCGTTCAGTATAAGCTTGTTTTATCTCATTCGTATTGACCTCTATGGAAGCACCTGTTTCAAGGTCTTCAAGTGTGGTATAGCCGGCATAATCCAGTTCCATTTCATTACGCCCCATCAGGTGCAGCACAATGATCTCATGGCGCAGCGCACCCAGCAGGTCCAGCAATTTATACATCTCATCACCCTGCTGGTAAAAGTCGGTGATGAAGATGAGCAGTTCTCTTTTCTGCCCTCCTGCATAAATGTCTTTGTAGTAAATAGGTTCCGTAAAAGTTCCTTTGGGACCTGCCTGTTCAAGCTGGTAAAAAATACGGTTGAGATTCTGGAAACCCTGTCGCGCAGCCAGTGAGAAAATACTTTGCTCACGCAACACATATAAACCTACGGCATCACCCTGCATGTTGGCGAGGTAGGCGAGGCTGGCAGCGAGGTAGCGGGCATATTCCATTTTAGTGAACTGCCCGTCGCGGTGATCCATCGAGGCGCTGGCATCTACCAGCAGTCGCACACTGATGCTGGTCTCGGATTCCGATTCGCGGATATAATAACGGTCACTGCGTGCATACATCTTCCAGTCCATCCAGCGCAGGTCATCACCCGGCATGTAACTGCGGTACTGGCTAAACTCCATGCCACTTCCTTTGATGGTGCTTTTGTTGGCGCCCGTCATAAAGCCATCGATGGTGGTCTTCGCCGCCAACGATAGATTTCTCAGTGACAATAATATCTTAGGATCTAATAACACTGCAGGTACACGAATTAATACGAATTACACGAATTGATTCAACTTTGAACTCTATACTCCCGACTCTGAACTCACAATGCTCTGGGTCTTTCAATCACTTTCAACAAGTTGGCCGTAACCATATCCGGTGTCACACGCTCTGCATCCGCTTTAAAGTTCATCAGGATGCGGTGACGTAATACAGGGTAGGCCATAGCCTGGACGTCGGCCTCTGTTACGGCATAGCGGCCATGCAACAAAGCCCTTGCTTTGGCAGTAAGGATCAATGCTTGTCCTGCACGCGGACCAGCACCCCAGCGCACCCACTCCTTTACATAATCGGCGGTTGTAGTGTCCGGACGTGTAGCACGGACTATCTTGCCAGCCCAGCCAACGAGATCGTCGCTGATGGTCACATCCCGTACGAGCCCCTGCAGTTGGATGATTTCCTCACCGCTCACAATAGCGGACACTTTGTGCTGGCGGCTGCCGGTAGTATTACTTAAAATTTGCAGCTCTTCCTGTTCTGAAGGATAGCCGATCTTTACATACAATAAGAACCGGTCCAGCTGAGCCTCAGGCAGGGGATAGGTACCCGCCTGTTCTATGGGGTTTTGAGTAGCTAATATAAAGAATGGACGGTCGAGGTGATAAGTCTTGCCCGCATACGTTACCTCGAATTCCTGCATGGCTTCCAGCAGCGCCGACTGTGTCTTCGGCGGCGTGCGGTTGATCTCATCGGCCAGCAGGATATTGGCAAACAGCGGTCCCTTGGTAAAAATGAAACTCCGCTTGCCGGTCATCAGGTCCTCTTCGAGGATCTCCGTACCAATAATGTCAGAAGGCATGAGGTCGGGCGTAAACTGGATACGCCGGAAGCTAAGGTGTACAGCCTGCGACAGCGTACGCACCATCAGCGTTTTGGCGAGGCCCGGCACACCCTCCAGCAGGCAGTGGCCACCGGCCAGCAGTGCTACCAGTATTTCTTCCAGTACTTCGTCCTGTCCAACGATCACCTTTTGGATCTCTTTTTTGAGTAGGGATACTTTTTGCAGCAGGTCGCTGACATTTGTTGCTGTTAATACCAAGGTCAAATAGTAGTTTTGGTTAAAATAGATTTCAATGGAAAGCAATAATGGCTATGGCAGATTGATGATCAGGAACTAAATTCCAGTCGTGGCGACGGAAGTTCGGACTTTTTGACGTCATAACCTTTCCTTTTCTTTTGCCTGCTATGAAAAATAACCATTTTAATCTCAATTTCATTTTACTTAAATTGTCAGCTTGGTTTGTCACCCGGCCTATGTCACCCTGAGCTTGTCGAAGGGTAGTAGAAAAAGGGACTCAACCCCGCAGAACGGGGTAAACTCTGACAACGATTCAACAACTTTATATGCGCGCAGGCAACAAGTTCACCTTCTCCCGATTAAAATACCGTTCCGGCGACTGGGATACAGACCAGCGCATGCCTGTAAATTTATTGAACTCACTGGTGGAGTATACTACCATTCCTGTAAATCCGCAGGAGCGGATCGTAGAATTGGGGAGCGAAGACATTTTCTCCGCCCCCTTCTGTTACCTCAGCGGCCACAAGCTGGTACAGTTCGATGCCCGGGAGCAGGCCAACTTCAAAAAATACGTGCAGAATGGAGGATTTGTATTTGTAGACGATTGCAACCACGATATAGACGGCCTGTTTGCCAAATCCTTCGAAACGCAAATGAGTACCACCTTTGGTCCGCAGGCACTTAAAAAAATACCCAACAATCACGAGCTGTACCGGTCATTCTTCACCTTCGAAAAAGGGCCGCCGCCCACCTCCTTCGAACTGAACGGCTGGGGCGACGACCTGGTGCACGATTATCTGAAGGCGGTCGAGATCAACGGCCGCATTGCAGTACTCTACAGCAATAAAGACTATGGCTGCGAATGGGATTACGACTTCCGCAACAAGCGGTTCATGGCCGAGGACAATACCAAATTCGGCCTCAACATCATCCTATACGCCATGCAGGCATAATAATTTCGGGTTTAGAATTTCGGGTTCCGGGTTCTTTAGATGCAGCTTAGTGCTGAATTGTTGCTTGTTGCTATTGCAGGATATTTTCTACCAACACCTCGGCTCCGGTCTTATCATAATACGTGCAGGTCATTGCCTGCAGACTCACTGCCCACATTTCAATACCATTGCCCGCACATTGCTGGCAGAAACGCAAGTAATCCGATCCACCCTGCTGGTGATGAAGCAGGTCCTTTTTAAATTGCTCTGCGTTGATATTATCCGAAATGATAAGCACGCTGTATTTGGCAGGAGAAACGAGTTTGAAATCATTGTTCCCCCGATAGTCTGTATGTCCATCCGTCACATAAAATTCATAATGCGTAATCCCCAATTCCTTCAACTCCCGGATGTAGGCTGGAAAGTCGGCCCCGGATCTAACTTTGGCGTGCGCTGTCCTGATCTGCTCTAATGTAAACATGGTGTTTGATTTTGTTGATGCAAAAATCAAAACGCAGCGAGGCCGGGAATTGTAAAAAGTCGTTTATCTATATCCACCGTTTGAAGTTGTCCGGAGTATCACCGGTAAACTGTTTGAAGTCTTTAATAAAATGAGCCTGGTCAAAGAAGTTATTGTCGTAGCAAAGTTCTGTAAGTGATTTGACTTTGCCGAGGTTGTCGAGCACGGTGTTGAAACGTACAATAGAAGCAAACTTCTTGGGTGTGGTGCCTACCAGCTTGCGGAATCGTTTTTCAAAGGGGCTCTGACTGATAAACAGCTTTTCATTCAGTTCCCTGATGCGGATAGTGCCCCTGGAATCATAGATCATCTTAACCGCTTCGATGATGAGCTTGTCCGCCTGAATATCTTTTAACTGCGACAATAAAAAACGCTCCACTACCTGTATGCGTTGCCCGTCTGTTTTCACCAGCGATAGCTTTTCTTCCGTTTCTGCTAACTTGCTTTTATCGAAAAGATGGTCAAGGGAAATACTTTGGTTGAACAGCTCATGGACAGGCTGTGAAGAGAAATGAGCAAACCCTGTCTCTGTAAAATAAGCAAGGATAGAACCGATGCCGGCAGCATTGCTGAATACTTTATAACTATCGGCAATGCCGGTAACGCCAGCTGTGGCCAGGTTGTTTGCTTCGCCATTTTGGAGCAGCGACAAACTACCGCGGTATTGAAACCCAACGACAAGGCCTGAGGATGGAAATACTTTATAGGCAGACGCCTCAGTGTTTTCCGATACCACAAAGTGTTTGACATAAGGTCTTAATTGTACTGACGGTATGATTTTTTGAAACTTCATTATTAATCGGTCAGGCTGCTAAAATTACAATACTTTCTCTCAGATAGTGTATTATGTAAAGCAGCATTAACCTGCCAGCCTGTTGGCAGGTCTGTCTCCCTGCAATTTGTAAAGCGCTCATTGTGAAGGAGCTGAGGGAGATGGAGGGCGGAGCCGCCTGTCGGTGGATAAAAAGTTATGACCTGAACTAATATATTTAGTGATGCGTTCAGTAATTTAGCTAAATATATTAGTAGTAAGATGGCAAATATCGAGATCACGGGGAAAGGCATCCAGAAAGTACTCAGCAGGTTTGATTACAAGCAGGCGATTGCCGAATACATCTGGAATGGGTTCGACGCTAAGGCAAATACAGTACAGTTGAATTACGAAGCCAATAACCTTGGCTTTGTGGCAAAGATGGAGATCATCGATAATGGCTATGGCATCAACCGGGCGCAGCTGGCTGAAAAATTCTCTCCCTTCTTCGATTCGCAAAAAGCCATCGAGATAGAATCACCCAAGAATACTTCTGCAGTACATGGCAAGAATGGAGTAGGGCGGCTTACCTTTTTCAAGTTTGCCACGGAAGCCATCTGGAATACGGTCTATGAGGAAAAGAAAAAGAAGTATGAGTACTTCATCAATATCAAATTCGATTCCATTAATAAATACGAGAGCCCCGATTCAGGCGTACATGAGGTAAAGAAGAAAGCGACCGGCACATCAGTCACCTTCTACAATATGCTGCCGGATATTACTGATGGCAAGCTTCAGGAAGAATTGATGGATTTCCTCTGCCTGGAGTTTGGCTGGTACCTCGAACTGAACAAGGACAATGGCTATGCCTTACTGGTCAATGGTGCCCCGCTGGACTATTCATCTATTATCGGCGATACCCACCACTTCATGCTGAACCACCAGGATAGCAACAATGAGTTTGAAGTGCAGTATGTGCGGTGGAATATGAAGATCAACAAGGAGTTTTCCAAATATTATTATATAGGCGCTGATAATATCGAACGGTACAAAGAATTTACCTCCCTCAACAACAAAGGCGATCATTTCTACCACAGCGTCTACATCAAGAGCAGTTACTTTGATCAGTTTAAGTTCAAAGGCACGAATACCGATCCCCAGTTGGCGTTCATCGGCAGCACCCGCATCGATCCGGTATTCCGCTTCCTGCACAAAAAGCTCTCGGCCTTCCTGCTCGATAAACGAAAGCCCTACCTTAAACAGTACACCGATATCCTGATCAGCCAGTATGAACAGGATGATATCTTTCCCGTATTCAGCGACAATCCCTGGGATGTGATCCGTAAGATAGAATTGGAAAACCTGGTGCGTGGACTATACGAAGTGCAACCCAAGCTATTCCTCAACCTCAATACGGAGCAGAAGAAGACCTTTGTGCGGCTGCTGAACCTGATGCTGGATAGTCTTGAAAGAGACAAGTTGTTCGATATCCTCGATGGCGTGGTAGAGCTCTCCAACCAGGAAAGAAAGCAGATGGCGTCCATCATTAAAATAACCCGGCTGGCCCGCGTGAACCACACGATCCGATTGATAGAAGATCGCTACAAAACCATCGATACCTTGCGCGACCTGATTGTACGCAAAGAACTAAAAGCCAATGAACGTGATCACCTTCAAAAACTGGTAGAAGCCCATTACTGGATATTTGGAGAACAATACCACCTGGTTACTGCTGCCGAGCCAAAGTTTGAAGAAGCGCTCAGGCGGCATATTCATTTGCTGCGTGGAGATGTCCCGGTGCTGCCGATCAACCACGAAGACAAATACCGGGAAATGGATATTTTCCTTTGCCGGCAGGATATACTGACCCATGAGATCAGGAACATTGTAGTAGAACTGAAACACCCGGCCCTGAAGCTGGGCGAAAACGAACTGGCGCAGGTAAAGAAATACATGAACGTCATCATGAACGAACCACAGTTCAATGGCAACAACATGACCTGGGAGTTTTACCTCATAGGCACCGACTTCAACAGCCGCGGAGAAATAGAAGCAGCACTGGACAATGCCAAACCCCACGGAGAAAAGTCACTGGCTTTTAAAACAGGTCAGTATAAAATATTCATAAAGAAGTGGAGCGAGGTGATCAACGAATTCGAGATGAAGCATAAGTTCCTCAACGATAAACTACAACTGGAAAGAAAAACACTTAACGAGGCACCCGAAACAGCCGCCGAAGCAGTTCGCGCAGCTGCAGCCAACACCGCTGCCATCCAGCGAAAGATTGTTTAAACATACTTGTGGTGTTAAACGGCTTTTAGTAAGGACTGTACTTTAGGTGTATTGTTGCCCCATCGGGCTACAGCTTTTTAGAATGTATTGTAAAAGGGTTTTCGATCCAGGCTGGGTCGTACATTACAGCGCCAAATATTTCCTGATCACCCACAATATATCGTACAGCAAAAAGAAAATAACGAGGCCTGCATGTACACGTTCGTTTTTTGTACGTATAGCTAATATGCATAGCAGTTCATGAATGGTGCTCATATCATCCGGAAAAAGTGAATTGTCGCAATAGCCCCCGCAAATTGTCAGACCGGCACGCCTTCCAGCCGCCTTTCAGGTAATAAGTTTGTATAGATAAAACACAAGTATATGCTACTTAAAAATAAAAATGCTGTTATCTATGGTGCCGGAGGTTCTATTGGTGGAGCCGTTGCCCGTGCTTTTGCCCGGCATGGCGCCACGGTGCATCTTACGGGATACCATGCCGCTTCACTGCAAAAAGTGGCGGATGATATCACGGCCCAGGGAGGGAAGGCCACTATTGCACTGGTAGATGCCCTTGATGAGCGGGCGGTCAATGACCACATCAACCTGATAAGTCAATCCGGTACCATCGATATATCGTTTAATGCTATTGGCGTGAAAGATACCCAAAATGTTCCCCTGACTGAAATGACCCTTGACGACTTTATCCGGCCAGTCAACATAGCTATGGAAACCCAGTTCATCACGGCCTGCGCAGCAGGCAGGGTGATGATGAGGCAGCAATCCGGTGTGATCCTTTCCATCACCGCTACGCCGGGCGCCATCGGTTACCCGCTGGTGGGAGGCTTTGGTCCTGCCTGTTGTGCTATAGAAGGATTCTCCCGCGACCTTGCGGTAGAACTGGGACCGTATAATGTGCGGGTCATCAATATCCGCAGTGCGGGCTCTCCCGATTCAAGACCTTTCCGGGATGCGCTGGCCAGCATGCCGGAGTTTGCGAGCGCCTTCATTCGTAAACTGGAGGAAGACACCATGCTGAAGAAACTGCCTATGATGGAGGATATTGCCAATACCGCCACCTTCCTGGCATCGGATATGGCGGGTAAGATCACCGGCGTGACGGTAGATGTAACAGCAGGAACTACCAATGGCCTCAATTATAAAACACCTTATATACCATTTAGTCACCCACAATAAAAAGTGTAATTATGGACAACAGAAGACTCATCAACGAATTCCTCGATGCATTCGATAAGAACGACACAGAGAATATCCTGAAACATATGACAGAGGATGTGCAGTGGAATATACTGGATGATCAAAAGATATCCGGCAAAGAAGCATTGCGCAGTTTCTTTGAGGCAAATAAGAACATGGTAATAGTTAGCGCCACGCGCGACCACTTTATCGTGGAAGGTGATCACGCTTCGGTAGGTGGAGAAGTACTGTGTAAGAATACAGCAAGCGGACAGGAATACGACATGTATTACTGCGATGTATATGAGTTGCAGGACGGTAAGATCAGAAACATGGTTACCTATACCATCAACAAGAAAAAGAATTAATCTGCAAACTGCACAGAGTATACCATGGGCAGGTAGTTGTTGACTACCTGCCAGCTGTCACCCTTGTCAGGCGAAAAGAACAGGTTGCCGGTAGTGGTGCCAAATGCTACTGCATCACCGGAGCTTACCAGTGCATGACGGTACACGATATCAAAACAATTCTCCTGCGGCAATCCATTCCTCAGTTCTTTCCAGCTTTTACCACCATCATCTGTGCGGCAAATGCAAAGAGCCCCCTGGATGGCAGTACGCGTCATATCACTATTGGCAGGAGCCACCCATGCCTGATTGGGATTGTCTTCTGCTACGGTGATGGCAAAACCAAAACGCGCCGGACCATCTGTCTGTCCAATATCATCCCAGCTTTGAGCACCGTTGACAGAACGGAAGATGCCACAGTGATTTTGCTGCCACAGATAATCCGGGTTGCCGGGGGCTGCTACAAGTATATGC
>JAGIBF010000086.1 GCA_017744515.1 Niastella sp. | reverse complement strand
TCTTTGAATTACACGTACATCCATTTTAAGCTGGGCCTGCAAGGCAGTCGTAGCCAGACAAGCTACTGCCAGCCCTATCATGATTTTTTCCATACAGATTGATTACAATGATTAATTAGTTTGATTATTGAGCAAAGCATGTATCTCTTTCTTCAAAGCAGCATTAGCCGTTTCCCCGGCCATGGTAGAGAGCAGAGAAATGACTGCCGGGAAATTCTTTTTATTCTCATACAATAGCCGCGCACCGTTGATGGCCAGCGATTCATCACCGGTATCAGCCAGCATAGCAGCCACTACATCTATTACATGAGTCGTTATGGGACGATAACGGAATACGGTAAGCATCACCATTCGTGATAATGAGTTAGTGTCCCGTTGAAATTGTCGCAGCAACAGAGAGTCAACAGCTGCTGTATCCATCAGGCGCAAAGCCAGCAGCGCCTGAGCGTAAATATCTTCATCCTTACTGTCCAGGTAGCTTTGTACCAGCGGAAAAACAACATTGGCACCTGCATTCCCGGCGATACCCAATAATTCGAGCGCTTTTTCTTTGGCAGGTTTATGGCTCTCCTGGTTGATCGCCGATAAAGTATTGGTAACGGTAGCAACACCTAAAGCAGCATTGTACTTTTTCAGCGAATAACTGAAACTGCCCAACAGGTAGCGCAAAGCCCGTGGCACGGGCGCATCAAACCCTTGCCCCTCATAAGCAATACGTTGCACCGAAGCAATCAAAGCAGCATCCGGCTCTTCGAGGAACAATAAAGTATTGGTAAAAAAGTCAACAATAGCCGGGTTATTGCGGTGACGATACAACAACAGTCCGATCTTTTCCTCCGCAGTGGGTGTACCAGCATGAGCCAGTCCTTTAATGATCACCCGGAAAGCAGGAGAAGCAGGATCAGCCGTTGCAATACGTTGCATAAAACTATCCAGCAAAGGAGGATACAAATAAACCAGCGCCGCCACTTTCCTGTTGAGCCTCCCATCATCATCCCCTGCTGTCGCCAAAGTCAATGTATCGATGGCAGATAACACCTCCTGGATAGTTTGCTGGCCAAGCGTTTGCCGGTACATGGCAACCTTAAGTTCCCGGCGGGTTACAAAATTACTGAGCGTAACAACCGCAGAGGCAGGTTTAACTCCGGATAACTTGCTCAGAAAAATAGCGGTCGCAGTCGCAGACAAAGAACCGGCATCAGCCACTTTATGCAACTTGAAGATGCTGGAAGTCGTAGCCCTGACATCCTCTTTCACGCTTACTTCAAGCAACTCTTTGAGCGTAACAGTCGACAGCTGTTCACCATCCAACAGATATTCGGCATCCAATTGTTGCGCATAATCGAGCAGGCCCTGACTGGCAAACGAAGCATAACCACTGCCCTGCTTCCTGAAACGGCTACCCCGCACCTGACCATCACGGATGATCCTTTCATAGCGCGCCACAAAAAATCCTATACGGTCCTCTTCCTTTACTTGCCAGGAGGTAGCAGTCTGCTGCTTATCCCCTGGTGTTATAAACTGCATGTAGGCTATCAATTGATTCCAAAGCTGCCGGTAAGTAGGAGAAACAGTCGTATCGAAATAAACCTGCCCCACCCGGCCAGAGTCGTTGACCTCCACATACACAGGCAAACCCAATAAGTGGGCAGCAACAGCCGTATCAGGGTCTTGAAGCAAACCCTCATCACTCACCTGGAGCAATTGAGGCGTCATGACCAATTGAATGTATGAGCGGGAAGACGACTCCTGTACAGCCACTACCTGTAAAGAAGCATCCAGTACCATATGGCTTTTGTAGCGCAGCGTGTCAGCCTTCAGTATTGCTGGCGCATAAGAACTGCTACTGGTAAAATGGATGCTATAAGTTTGTGCCTCCAAGGCAAATCCGGTCAACACCAATAACACCAAGCTATATAACAGCATTATCTTCCGGCTCATACAATCATATTATCTCCAGTCATCAAAGAATAATTCCGTAGGGTCCGAGTCGATAAACGTTTTGTTGGCCCTTACAAGGCCATCGCCACTATCCCACAAAGTCACCCGGAAGTCCAGTTGCCGCCATACAGTGCCACAAGGCATACTTACACCAGCCCCAACAGCACACCATTTTATATCAGGATAACCGACCCTTACACCGGCATGCAAATAGCCCTTAAGCATTTCTATAGTACCTGTGCTGGAAACATCATTATACAACTGCCAGGTATTAGCCCAGTTGAGGGAAGACTCCGCATAATTGTCCAGCTCGATAGTTACCAGCCGTAATTCAGGACGTATATAAGCAGCAATAAAATCAAAATCGCCAAAACCAATACCCGCCTTCGCTTCACCATACACATCGAGGCGCGCTGAAGGCTTTATCTGCAACCCAGCCAGTCCACGGTGCATTTCACCATTCACGTCCAGGCTTACACCACCCGAAATGCCCCACTCACACTGCACCCGGCCAATACCTACCGGCATAGTAAGAATAGCCAGCGGAATGTCTACCGTTTTTTCAAACCGGTCAGTCACCACCTGGTCGTCACCACTAAAACTTTCACGCGAGTTAGCACTCATCAATTGCTGCCCGCCAAGCAACAATCCTACTTTTTTATAATGTTGCTCATTGCGATTAGCCATAGCGCCATATTCAATCGAAAGGCTCATAACAGGGATCGTTCGATCATCGATCCTTGCCGAAGCTTCAATGCCACCCTTCACAGTATTCGAAGAACGCGTATCCTTCAGGTCATCCAGCGTTACTTCATCGATAGGCTTATTGATAGGGTAGGCAGTAGCAGTCGATTCGAGGTAACCACTGGCATTTACAGAAAACAATACTTCATTATTGCCCTCCTGCTCAAACAAAGGCAGGTCTTCCCGGCGACGGGATGTTTTAGGAGTGGTAGCAGGTAAAACGATACTCCCTGGCTTCATGGGAATAGTTTTAATGAGCGTATAAGTGTTGCCACTCTTTGCCACCTTGCCAGGATTTGCTTTTTTGAAATCACTGATCGTTGCCCGGTTTAATTTATAAGCCGGGATCATCTTAACCTCCAGCCCCGGCAATTTCCTGTTCTTGAAAGCCAGTTGATTCAACTGAAGCGCCGTTTTTTTAGTCGACAACTTACTGGAAGTAGTACTAAAGCTGCCCTTCGTAGCAGGCGTGAAATCGATACGCTTTACCGGCTTGTATAAGTTCAGCGGCGTCTGGATAGTTTGCAGTTCTGTAAGTGTGAACCCTTCCTGGTTCATCAGTTGCTCTATCTTCCGCATCCGGGCAGTATACTGAGCTACGGTCATGGTTTTGTCCACACTGCCAGGCACCGACCGGTCAGCTTTGATCACGAGCTTCATGGTATCAGGAGCAGGGTCGGCATTAGCAGCTTTGGACTGATAAGGTGCACGATTCACAATGGGCACACGTGACGGATTCACTTTCACCGTTTGAATATCTATACGTTGAATAGTTTGCGCCACAGCAGGTACACCGGCAACCAACATGCCTCCCAACAACATACTTATAATTGAGCTTGAATGATATATCCTTTTCATTGAAAAATAATTAAAGTTGAATATTATTTGGTCCAGGTACTCGTTGTTCCAGCCACTTGCGGATAAGGGCCGGCCACCTTGATGATATTATCCAGCACATATTGCCCCACAGCCTGATCCATCATAATAGTACCGTGATTGTGCTGCTCAAAAGGGCCATTATAAATACGGTAGAAACTACCACCCCTTGTATGATCGAAATATTCATTCTCGCTCTTGCCCATCCTGAAGCCTACAGCCGAAGCATAATCGACAAAACCATCAGTATCCACTTCACCATCAGTACCATCCAGGCAGTAGATCATAGGCATCACAGCAGCAGGACCATTCACAAAAGTGTAAGGTTGAAAAGTACCGGCAGGAGTTTTACCGCCCCATTTCACTCTATCGAATTTGGCGGCTTGGCCCGCAGGCGTAGCACCCCAGTTGAGCGGATCATTACCAGGCGCATCGAAAGCATGCAATATATAATGCGCAGCAGGCACACCCAGGATATACGTCACCTGCATTTTGTCCAACAACTCGATAGTGCTCCCCCGGCGCACATAATATTGAGGAATATTACCAAAAGCATCCTGAGATATAGAAGTATAATAAGGCCCCGTCGGTCTCCTGCCGCCAAAACAATAAACCGGGATTTTAGAACCATCACCACGTAAGGCATATTGCGGATCACCCTCTCCGATATTAAAATCGAGAATGAACTCCCGGGCCATATTATCACGCGAAGCCCGTATCTCAAAGTTTGGAATAGCCGTAACGAAATCAACAAAATTGAAATCCCTTACCATACCCGGGAAAGTAAAACCAGGCACCAGGTCGAAAAAAGGAATACACCGCAACAGCCGCGCCTTGGCGCTATCAGCCGTACGTGCATCATTCTTGATAGAGATGATCTTACTCGGCAGAGGAGAACCCTCATGCGGCGTACTCATGGTCGTAACACACACGGTCCTGTTACGAACAAAAGCAGCCTTCTCCTCATCCAGCGAACTGCCATCAAAACGAATATTAGGCTTCATCAGCATCCTCGACACGATACCGCCGCCACTGTGGCAAACCAGGTAAAGCTGGATCTTCGAAGTACCCAATACCCTTTCCATTTCCTTATAATAATCATATATCTTTTTAGCAGCATCATCTGCCTGAGCCATCATCCTGATAGTACCATTACGCGGCACCAGCATCGCATAGATCTTTTCCCGGCTATTACTGCTGGTAAGCCGGTAAATATGATCACCCACTACACCATCATTGTTAGCCTGCTGATAAAATTCACCAGGGTTTCTCATGGTCTTACCCGACAGACTCTCTATCGTAGGATGATTGGAACTGCTCCTGGCCAGCTCAGGATTGGCAGGTATAGAACCATTGTACCCCAACATTTTTGCGATGAAGTGATAGCCGAAATAAGCCTTCACATGCTTGATAGTATTAGTGGAACATTTAGCAGTATAATAACCAGTGGTAGGAGGATCAGTATCGATCTCGTCACCCGTAATGCCATGCATCAGCACCACCACCTTCACAGCATCATCAGCAAATTGATAATTAACCAATAACTTACTCAGCTTGGAGTCGACGATTTTAGCATCTATAAGTTTGGGATCGATCTTCTTATCAGGCTGATTGATCAACCTGATCGAATCCCTGAGCTGCACCTGCTGCTTAACCTGTGCAGTAGCCAGCAGGCAAGAGCATGACAAGTTTATCGCCAATACTGTTTTAGTGAACATGATTGTTGATTATTTTTTATTAATAGGAGAGATTAGCGCATCATACAGGAAATAGACACCACAGGAGTAAAAGTTTGCATCTTCCAGTTCTTATCGAAAAGACAACGCATGCCATAATTCAGGATCAGGTTACGGCTCACGCGCCAGTCACCACCAAAGTTGATCGTATAAGGATGCACCGTTGTCCACTGTACAGACGACTCGACGATCTCTACATCATCATTGGGAACCTTGAAACTTTCATTGAGCGCCTGTAGCGCCGATTTCAAACCCTTACGCTCGTAGAAGAATTCGGCGAAGAAGGAATATAAAGAACCACCATAACGAAGATTGAAGCCCATCGACCACAACTGATTGTCGGCAATAGCCTGCTGCGTAGTCACTTCATCCGTATCGATATCACGCAGTAAAAAATCTACCTGCTCCTCATATACACTGGTGCGTATGAGTGCCGATGCCAACATATTTTTGCCAATACCCATGCCACCATTAAGCCAGAAACCCCAGGCAGTATTCCTGTTGAGGCGAAGCTTTGAAAGACTACCCGCACTGTCGGTAGCATAAGTATTCACCTTGCCAACAGCCACATCCAGCCAGGAAGCATTCCAGTTCTCCTGCACAAAAATTTTAGCCCGGGCATTGATCTCTGCATTACGGCGCGAACCTATAGAAAGCAATTGCTCTTCAGTAGAAGCGATGCTGCTGCGGAGAGCAGGTTTATCCAATATATTCTGAGTAGTATCCAATTGCTGCTCCAATTGCTTGAGTTGCGATTCCAGCTCCTTTTTCTCAGCTTCATATTTCTCGGGGATACCAGTATACAAGTCTTTAGCCAGCAAAGGATCACCCTTTTTGATCAGGTTAAACTTAACCGCCGCACCGATACGCCGGTCACTCTCTTCATTTTGTACCGTACCGATAGAAAGGTCCAGTGAAGCCAGCCGGCGCATAAAGCCAGAAGCACGCTGATATTTATCCAGGCTCTTGCGGTTATAAAACAATTCCCAAAAAGGCTGCGATTGAATAGCAAGGTTGGGATTGAGCCGCCAGGACTTGAAAGACCAGTCAACCTTGAAGTCTTTGATATCCGACGTACGCGTCACCTGAGAAGGCGTTACTCCCATCAGGTCAAAAACCGGAGAAGCTGGTATATTCAACTCTTTGGGCGTTACACGCGAGCTATTCCCTTCGTTCTGGCTGTAAACACAGGCACAGACCAACAGCAGGCAAACAAATAGTGTAGTTTTGTGGAGCGTTATCATAACCCAAAACTATCTCCACCTACCCCCCTTTTCAATACCTGACCATAGTGAATTCAAGACGGGAAAAATACCTGAATGCAGGTAGTGCCGGGGTAGGGCAATTCGATATATTGTGCTTTAATCCGAGGCAGCATGAAGAAGATAACCCCTTTGATCTGGCTATTGATAAGCAGTACGCTGCTTGGTACTGCCTATGGCCAGACCAATCCATACAAGGACAGCCTATTGCGTGTGACAGCACTCAACAAGGAAGACACCAATACATACAAAGCCATCAATTTTCTATATAGATTATACTTCAATGAAGGAGACTTTAGAAACTCCCTGCAGTATTGCAAGAAAGCCCTTATGCTATCGGATAAGCTTGGCTTGAAAGAAAAACAAGCCCGCACCACCTATGCCATCGGCTTGAATTATACCAACCTCAACATATACGACAGTGCGAAATACTACCTTGACAAATGCCTGCAATTACCCGGAGCATCAAAAGATACCCACCTATTAGTACAATACAACAACACCTATTCCATACTATACAATTACCAGTCGGATCATAGCACGGCTATCAGCTACCTGATGAAAGCAGTAGAGCTCTTGGAAGCAGTCAAGTCGCCGGAGATCAAGGCCATCATGCCCCAAACCTATATGAATCTTTGCAATAACCTGTTGGCCGAGAACCAACTTGAAAAAGGCATAGAATATGGTAAAAAAGCGTTGCAGTTTACCGGCTATCCCGACGAAGAGCGCCACCGGATACTGGTACACCTCGATCTCATGGATACCTATATCAAATTGAACAAAGCGGCAGATGCCGGACATCACCTCGATACAGCCGTACAGATCAATAAAAAGCTCAACAATGTGGTCATGGCCAACCTTGTCCACAACAACCAGGGCATATACTACGAATACATCAACGACCTGCCTGCCGCATTAATCGCATACAAGGCCGCCTACCATCTGGCCGATAGCCTGGAGCAAAAACTCGTGCAGGGCAATCCTGCCAACAACATTGCCAGGATACAATACAAATTAGGCAAATATAAAGAAGCAGAACAATACGCACATATAGCCATAGGCATTGGCAACACTACCAGGCAAATGACAGTGTTATCCGATGCCTATAGTTTGTTGACCAGCGTAGCAAAAACAAAAGGCGATTATAAAAAAGCATTGGAGTTTGCAACACTCAATAAAAAATACGCCGACAGCTCAACAAACAGTGCAACCCAAAAAGTAACACTATCCCTTGAATCGAAATACCAGCATCAGAAAAAGGAAAAAGAGATAGCAGAGCTCAAAGCCGACTCAGCTGAAAAAGAACTGCTGATTGTAAAAAGGAACCGCGTGCTGATGATTGGCGGCCTGTCGGCAGCAATATTATTATTAAGCATTGGATGGCTATACAGAAACAGCAAACAGAAACAAACCATTGCCGAAAAAGAACAACACCTGCAACAAGAACAAATTAAATTCCTTGAAAGACAGCAGCAGGTAGTATCCCTGCAAAGCATGCTCAACGGACAGGAAACAGAACGCACCCGCATAGCCAAAGATCTGCATGATGGACTGGGAGGATTATTTTCTACTGTTAAAATGAACTTCAGCGTACTGCAGCATGAACACCCTGCCCTCAAAGAAAGCCCGCTGTTCCAAAAAAGCTATGAATTGGTAGATACAGCATCCGGAGAACTGCGCCGCGTTGCACACAACATGATGCCCGAAGTATTGATGAAACTGGGGCTCATCCAGGCAGTACAGGACATGTGCGCATCCATCAGCAGCGGGAAACTATTGCGCGTCACCCTGCAGGCATATGGAATGGACAAACGCCTCAACGCCTCCGGCGAGATCATGCTCTACCGTATACTGCAGGAACTGCTCAACAACATCATCAAACATGCACAGGCTACCGAAGCCATCATCCAGTTCAATAAAAATGGGAACCGCCTTACCGTAACGGTAGAAGACAATGGCAAAGGCTTCAATACACAAGATATAGACACTGCCCGGCACAGCGGCATGGAAAGCGTTAAAAACCGGGTACACTACCTCAACGGGAACATCAACATAGATTCACAAAAAGGAGTAGGCACTACAGTACTTATGGAATTCCTGAATACAGCACTATGATCACCATCTTCATCATCGACGACCATCCCCTTGTTACCGACGGCATCAAAACAATGCTGCAGTCCGAGAACTACCTGCAGGTAACCGGCACCGCCAAAACAGGCAAGGAAGCACTCGCATTCCTGGAAAAGCAACCAGTTGATGTGATCCTGCTCGACATTAGCCTGCCCGACATGGATGGACTGGTACTCTGCGAATTGATACGTACAAAAAATAAAGCCACAAAGATCATTGGCGTCACCTCTGCCAACGATGCCGGCATCATTACACAACTCCTCCACCGCGGTGGCAACGGGTACCTGTTGAAAAATATGGAGCGCGATGAACTCATCCATGCTATCCACCGGGTGTTGGATGGACACGTATACCTGAGCAGAGAAGCCAATGAAAAAGTATTGCAACAATACCAAAGCCTCAACACTGCCCTGAACCAGATGCCGGTACTCACAAGGCGGGAAAAAGAAATACTGGCATTATTAAGCGAAGGACTTACCGGTCCGCAAATTGCCGATAAATTACACCTTAGCACCTATACAGTAGAAACACACCGCAAGAATATGCTGCAGAAATTCAATGTAACCAGCACGATGCTGTTGATCAAAGTAGCACGGGAATACAAACTACTCAACTGATCAGATCAACCTCAATAAAGTAGCAGCCACCACACCGGCCGTTTCCGTACGCAAACGATTATTACCAAGCGTTACAGGCACAAACTGATGTTCCAGCGCCAGCGATACTTCCCCCGGCGTAAAATCACCTTCAGGTCCTATAAGAATAATCTGGGAAGGTAGAGAAGAAACAGCCTCATTCCGCAGATCCTTCCGTGCATCCTCCATGCAATGAGCAATGAACTTCTGGGCCGTTCCAATCACTACTTCCTGACGAAACAATTGCTCATAACTAATCGGTTCATGCAACACCGGCAGCCAGCTTTGCTGACTTTGCAGCATGGCACTCACAAGTATACTCTTCATACGATCATGCCGGAAATGTTCCCGTTCCGTTCGCTCACACAACAAAGGAATGATTGCTTGCACCCCTATCTCCGTAGCTTTCTCCAGGAACCACTCAAAGCGGCTGGTATTCTTCAATAAGGAAATAGCAATCGTAATCTGCCTGCCGGGAGCTGGTGTATGTTGCCCCTGCGTAATGCGCACGCCACATTTCTTTTTATGGTCATTGATGATCTCGGCCGTCAGCAGATTACCCGTACCATCAGTAAGCAATACTTGCTCACCAATCCCTTTGCGCAGCACCTGTATGATATGCTTCGACGCTTCTTCCGGCAAAGTCATGATATCATTGACAGCCGCAGCCGATTCAATATAGAAAATAGGCAAACTCATAATGCAAGATAAGAGAAAGAGAGTTTAAGGAAGAAAATACGGGGAACCTTAACATAGGAAGCCATCTACAAACTAGGTAGCAGCCTCTTTATCTTTCTTTTTACACTTCTGCTTGATTGGAGACATTTAATGATCGCTTTATACTCCTCCTCCTTCAGCGTATCTTTAACTTCGTAATCAATACCCTCTATTGCATATTTGCTTTCAAGGTACTCAATATCAAAGTCATCAACTTCACCGCCATAAATAAACGTAGGTCGTGGGTCAGGAAAAAAGAAACCAGAGTCACCAACTACCCTACCAGGCTCAAACACATACGCATTGTAACACCTCTCATCCAAATTAATACAACCATGTGCTTGGGTCACAAACGAGGGAACGTGATTGGTTCTTGTTGTTAGAGAAGCAACAATAGTTTGATCACCATCATTCGCGAGAACAATAAAATACTTGGGTTTAGGCTTATTGCCATTCTTGAAGTAAAAGGGCGTGATGTAGATTATTTGCCTCGGAGAGAACACATCATTTTTTTAGTTGCCTTATAAACGCTCTATTATCCTTTGCCTCCTCATATCTTTCTCTAAGGTAACTCAATTCAGCATTATCGAAAAGCAGGTTAAAATCTATTTCCAGGTCCGTACTATTCACCAACTCTTTCTCAAGCAACTCAAGTATGCCATGTTTTATGGCCGATTTCCGCCAGAGTGAATTATGATCGTGAGTATGATTAACCAGGTAAGTGGCATTCTTTTGTTTGGCAAAAGCCACTACCTTGTCCATGATCTCTATATCATTATCACTAAACTGATCATCACTAAAACTTCTTTTAGCAACAAAGTTTGATGCATTTTGAGTATCCCGCTTGATATACTCATCCAGCAAATTAGGGCTCTCTTCACACAAGTCTATGTAAATGTCCTTTGCAACAGGACCATGCTTCCAAAGCTGAAAATCTATATTGAAAAAAGGAGTTCCATATTTCTTGATAGATGCTTCTTCGAGCAAAAACAGGAGTTTTAATATCTTGGTTTTATTCAGATCCGAGAGAGTTTGAGACAGGTAAATGATCGAATTTCCGATCTTATCGATCTGATCCTTGGTAAAGGCTTTATTTTTATTTGTCTCCATCAACTTAACCATAGCAGCACAAATTTACTAATTTTTTTAGTCAAACATGTGCAGTCTGATACTATATTGATAACAAAGTACACCTTCTTACTTACAATTCGTTCTTTTTTTGTAACGTATCGTCACTAAATCAGTACAATTTCGTCCTTAGATTGTGATGCACCATTACTTATTTAGTCAATTGATTTTCAACGAAACTATTAAGTAAAGAAAAAGCCCTCCCCGATGCATAATTGGGAGGGCTTGGATAACAACCTCAGAAGTTTATAATAAAGTATAATAATCACTATTTGCCTTCACTTACGCCTTTCCTCTCGTTGCCTCAATGCCTCGTTGCCTTAAAAAGGTGCATCATCATCTTCACCAAAAGGCATGTCATTCATCTTACTACCTGCCTGTATAAACAGCTTGGCGCCATCACCACCAGCACCCTCAGTGGGCACTGGCTTCCAGTTGCCGCCACCACCACCGCCGCCAATACCACCAAAGTCATCATTATCCATCTCCTCAAACTTTTGAATGTGCAGCAATGCACGCAGTTTGATCGTTTCAAGAGAACCGTTACGGTGCTTGGCTATACGAATATGCGTTTCACCCTTATTGCTTTCCCCCATTTCATTGGAGGTGATATCATAGTATTCAGGACGATAAATGAACATTACCATGTCTGCATCCTGCTCGATGGCGCCCGATTCACGAAGGTCACTCAGCTGAGGCATCTTATTGCCCTCCTTACGCGTTTCAACCGCCCGGCTCAACTGAGACAGTGCGATGATCGGCACCATCAACTCCTTGGCCAGCGTCTTCAGGTTACGCGAGATGGTACTGATCTCCTGCTCACGGTTTTGGTTTTTACCACCACCACCACTCATCAGCTGAAGGTAGTCAATGATGATTAAGCCAATATTATGCTTGTTCTTCAAACGACGCGCCTTGGCCCGCAATTCAAATACGTTCAAAGCAGCTGTATCATCGATATAGATAGGCGCCTGAGCCAGCTTTTGAATACCCTTGGCATACAATTGCTTCATCTCATGCTCTTCCATCTTACCGCGTGATATCTTTTCCAGCCATATTTCACTTTCCGCCGAGAGGATACGTTGTACCAGCTGGGCAGAGCTCATTTCAAGGCTGAAGAAAGCCACCGGTGTAGGTTTCCGCGCATCTAAAGCTGCATTCCGCACGAGGTTGAGGGCGAATGCCGTTTTACCTACCGCAGGACGGGCGGCCAGGATCACTAAGTCAGAAGGCTGCCAGCCATAAGTAACCTTATCAAGAGAAGAGAATCCACTGGGCACTCCGGTAATATCTTCCGTCCGGTTACGCATATCTTCGATACGCTGAACCGTTTTTACCAACACACTATCGATACTGTCGAAATTCTTCCGGAGGTGATTATTGGTGATCTCGAATAATTTGCTTTCCGCTTCATCCAGCAAGTCGAACACATCTGTGCTGTCTTCGTAAGATTCACTGATGATCTCACCGCTGATGCGGATCAACTCACGCTGGATAAACTTTTGCAGGATGATACGGGAATGAGCATCGATGTTGGCCGAAGAAACCACCGCATTCGTAAGCCGCGTTACATAGTAAGGGCCGCCTACCATTTCCAGCTCGTCCTTCGACCTCAGTTCCTCCACCACGGTTAAAATATCGATAGGCTGGTTCTTCTGCTGCAAGCTGAGCATCGCCCGGTAAATACGCTGGTTCGCATCCACATAGAAGCACTCAGGCTTCAATATTTCTATCACCGTATCGAAAGCGCTCTTTTCCAACATAATGGCGCCCAAAACAGCCTCCTCCAAATCCTTTGCCTGCGGAGGTACCTTCCCATACACCATCGTACTCATATCGATAGAAGGCTTCCGGCGGGCCCCCTTGCGGTCTTTACTATTGAAATTCGTTAGCTCCATTGAGTTCAATTGGTCAGTAAGTAAGAAAAAACGTTGGCAAAACAATCCACTGAACGATGATCTTTGGTTTAGGGAGACGGATTTCCTGGTCACTCAGTCGGATATTATCCAACCAATGACTTGCGGAGTTAGTTCCAGACTTGTGTTACGAAATTGTTAATCCAGAGTTACCCGAATGTTACCGCTTGAGTCAGGACGGCGAATATATAACCGCTCACCTTCCCGAAAAAAAATTTCTGGAACCTATATTTAATCACCCGCAATTCACCAGCCGATTCACATCATTCATAGGGTTATCCACATAGATGTGCAGGATATTCCCAATTTACAAAAGTTTGCCACCCGTTCCTAAACGAAATACACACACACTTGTGCGAAGAAATTATGCACCAAAAATTTGGTAAAAAGGTCATTCCGGTGAGATATAGCAGGGTTAAGGGTTTACCTGGTTTAGGTATAAGAAAACACTTAAACAGCGCGAGTTTTAATGCCTTAGCCATGCTAAAACTGGCATAAAATCACTACTTTTAAACGGACAATATGAACAAAGCTTTACTGGCATTGTTTTTATAAGCAATATTGGAAAGACGTATCAATTTTAAAGCATCATGCGGGTATATCAACTAAGGCATTATGAGGTATTGCTGAACGACCAGCAGGGTGAAGAACTGGAACTGCTGATACAATACGAAAAGTTATGCAGCCGGTTACTCACCACAAAAGCACTTGCTTTTTCCAACACCCTTGAAGTAGCCAGGATACGCAATTACCGTATGGAGCGTCGCGCCACCCGCATCCACCGCCTCCTTGCAGATACCATCCCCCCATTCAGCTTTCTCATCAACAAAAATTGACCTCACAGGTACCCTTATCGAGACCTTTTCGAAACGTTACCGAGACCTTATCGAGACTTTATCGAGACCCAGTTCCTGGGCAATCCCCTGTCAGACCCATAGTAAACCTATCTCAGACTCACAGTCTTTATCCCACTCTCTCGTCTTCCTCCCGACTCTGAACTCTCTACTTCAGACTCTGAACTCTTCCTCAACTACCCACTTAATGGTATTGATAATCACAGATATTATCGCCAACTTTGCCACATTCTCCCCAACCTATAGTCTTAATCCGCCAGAACAGGTGAATACACGCTGTTACACACCCTATAACCGTCTTACCTTGAAACTCAGGATTACTCACCCATAATAACAACCTTCATGGCAGACAACAACAATGAAGACATCCAGATCACCAAAGCTGGAAGGATTACCGCCGGGATACTCCTGGTAGCATTCACCCTTTTCTCCATCATCATTATTATGGCCTTCTGGCCCGATAAACTACCCAAAGCCGGTTCCGATTGTGCCCTGTACAAATACGATTGGTTCGACATGACGCTGGATACCAATGCCTGCAAGCAAACAAACATGGACAGTACCTGGGTTAAAGCCACATCCCGGGACACTACCCTGCCAGCGGATACCACTACAGCAACGCCCGACACCAACAAACCCTCCCAGGTCAAAAACAATCCGCTACTGCAGCGCATTGCCAACAGACCCGCCCCCGAAGACCCCACAAAAGGCCATATCAACCTCAACATAATATTACTCATGCTCGTGGCCGCCGGCGGCTTCCTCGGCAATATGATCCATATAGCCACCTCCTTTACCACCTTCGTAGGCGCCGGGAAATTCCAGCGCAGCTGGGTACTTTGGTATTGGGTACGCCCTTTCACCGCATCTGCACTGGCACTGGCGTTATACTTCGCCTTCGGCGCCACCCGCGACCCCGCCAACGTAGACCTCGACCGCATACTTACACTGGCCATCCTCTCCGGCCTCTTTACCGACATTGCCACCCAAAAACTCAAAGAGGTTTTCGACGTTCTATTCAGCCCCAAAGACAGCAGGCCCAATAAGCTCACCGACCCGGTAGCCAAAATAGCCACCATCACACCTGAAGAACTGGCCAAAGAAGGCGAGAACACGATCGTACTCAAAGGCGCCAACCTGAAGAGTCAAAAACTGACCATCAAAATAGACGGCAAAGCCATTACAGAAACCAAAATAGCCGACAAAGAAATCAGCTTTAAATACACCATACCAGCTGAAGCAAAAAACAAAACAGAACTGGCGCTTGAGATAACGGATCCCGAAGGCAACACAGTTTCGAAGAAAACACTACCCGTAAAAGACAAACCAGCACCACCACCTGAAGAAGGAACGTAAAACACCTTCCGGCCTAATCCTTATCTTTGCCCCTCGCCTGTACCATTGGTAAGCCGGTATATGCAGGGCTGATAGTACCAATGCAGGCCAGGCAAGTTAATCAACACTAAAAGATCAAACTAAGTAATGACCATTTCATATAATTGGTTACACGAATATTTACCCGTAACCATCGAGCCGGAGCGACTGAGCAAAATATTGACAGCAGTAGGACTGGAAGTAGAAAGCCTCGAAAAATACGAAAGCCTCAAAGGAGGATTGCAGGGATTGGTAATAGGCGAAGTGCTCACCCGGGAAAAACATCCCAATGCCGATAAACTGTCTGTTACCACAGTCAGCGTTGGCAGCGGCGAACCATTACAGATCGTATGTGGTGCACCCAACGTAGCAGCCGGACAAAAAGTGATCGTGGCCACTGTAGGCACTACGATCTACCCAAAGAACGGCGAGCCCCTCACCATGAAAGTGGCCAAAATACGTGGCGTGGAAAGCTACGGAATGATCTGTGCCGAAGATGAGATCGGACTCAGCGACAACCATGCAGGCATACTGGTACTGCCTGCCGAAGTAAAAGTGGGAACGCCTGCTGCTACTTACTTCAAACCATACAATGATTGGATATTCGAAATAGGACTTACTCCCAACCGGATGGACGCCATGAGCCACCTCGGCGTAGCCAGAGACGTGACCGCCTACCTGGTACACCACGATAAAAAAGATTATCGTGTAAAATCACCTTTCAACAACAGTTTCAAGACCGATAATACGAGCCTGCCTATTGCAGTGGAAATAGAGAACGCCAACGCCTGCCAGCGTTACACCGGCGTTAGCATTACCAACGTACAGGTGAAAGAAAGCCCCCAGTGGCTGCAGGATAAACTCCGCTCGATAGGACTGCGCTCTATCAACAACATAGTAGACATTACCAACTTTATACTGCACGAAACAGGCCAGCCCCTGCACGCATTCAATGCAGATGCGATCAAAGGCCGCAAAGTGCTGGTAAAAAACCTGCCCGAAGGAACAGCCTTCGTATCATTAGATGAGAAGACGAGGAAACTGAGTGCCGAAGACCTGATCATCTGCAACGGCGATAGCGAACCTATGTGTATAGCCGGCGTATTCGGCGGCCTGCACAGCGGCGTAAAAGCAGATACCACCAACATCTTCCTCGAAAGCGCATGGTTCAATCCCATCGACATCCGCAAAACCTCCTTCCGCCATGGCCTGCGCACAGATGCAGCCACCCGCTTTGAAAAGAACGTCGATATCAGCAATACGGTCAACGTACTGAAACGGGCTGCTATGATGATCAAGGAGCTGGCCGGTGGAGAGATCGCCTCTGATGTGGTAGACGTATATCCCGATCCCAGAGAGCGGTCATCAGTGGTACTTAAATACCACTACCTGCGCAAACTGAGCGGCAAGAACTATCACCCCGACACCGTTAAAAAGATCCTTACCAGCCTTGGTTTCGAAGTCATCAAAGAAGGTATGGACAATATCTGGGTCAATGCCCCCTACAGCAAGCCCGATATCAGCCTGCCTGCCGATGTGGTGGAAGAGATCATGCGCATAGATGGATTGGACAACGTAGAGATTCCTACCTCTATCATGATATCCCCATCCATCGAAACAGATAGCTATAAACACACCTACAAAGAGAAAACAGCCAACTACCTCGTAGGACTTGGCTTCAATGAAATATTTACCAATTCGATTACCAATGCCGCTTACTTCGATGAAGCGGAACTGGGTACCGCAGTGAAGTTGCTCAACAACCTGAGCGCGGAGCATAACATTATGCGCCCATCCATGTTGGAAACCGGATTGGAAGCCATCGGCCACAACCTCAACAGGAAGAACCACAACCTGCAGTTCTTCGAGTTTGGCAAAACATACCACATGAGCGCCCCCGGTAATTACCAGGAGAACGAACATGTATGCCTGTACATCACCGGCCAGGTAAAAGAAGATTCCTGGAAAACTAAAGGATATACCGTTGATCTTTACTACCTTAAAGGAATCGTGGCAAGGATATTGCAGCTCACCGGCATTACTAAAACAAGTTGGCAGGCCATCACCACCCAAAAACTGGCCGACAGCCTGGAAGTAAGAATCAACAACGAAGTCATTGCCACATTGGGCGCCGTAGCCCCGCACGAACTCAAGCGATTCGATATCAAACAACCCGTATTCTTTGCTGACATCGATTGGGAATTATTACTGAAGAAAGTGGCCAAAGGCGAATTGAAAGTAACCGAGTTACCCAAACAATTGCCCGTACACCGCGATCTTGCAATGATAGTGCCCAAGGCCCTGCCTTACGCCGACGTAGAGTCGACAGTAAAGAAGGTGCGGATCGAAAAACTGCAAACAGTACAGCTGTTCGACATCTTTGAAAGCGGGAAAATAGGCGCCGATAAAAAATCACTCGCCATCAGCTTTACGTTCCTCGACGAAGAGAAAACGCTTACTGATAAAGAGATCGATGGAATGATGAACAAGATCATGACAGCCCTGGAAAAAGACCTCCAGGCAGAAATAAGGAAGTAACCGGAAACAGCGGGAGCTTCCTCGCAACAACAGGAGAATCCTGAACCCGGAATCCTAAATTCGAAATCAATAGGCATGTCAGACACTCAGCAACCATGGAAACGCATCAATGATAAACTGCAGCAGGTACTGCAGCAATACCAGGTGTTGCAAAAAGACAATGACCGGCTGACAAAAGAATTGAAGGAGCTAAAAGCAAAGGATGCATTGCAGGGCCGAAAAATAGAGGAACTGGAAATAAAAATAGCAGCACTGAAAACAGCTACCGGCCAACTGGACGAAGCTGATAAGAAGGAATTAGACAAACGCCTGCATCAGTACATCCGGGAAATAGACCGGTGTATTGCCATGTTGAGCCACTAAAAAATAAGATCAGAGATCAGTTAAACACGCTTTACCAAACGCATTTTCATTTCATCTTCTCCCTGTGAAAGCTCTAAAGTGTAGATACCATACGGCAGATCATTAAGGCCTTTCCAGGTAACCGTATTGTCTCCTTTGGGAACGGAGGCTTCCATACGTTGGCATTCTTCGCCTTTTTCGTCGCGTAAAATGGCTTTGAGACTGGAGCGGATAGGTGCTACTAATTCGAGTGTCAGGACATCGATGAAGATGGACGACTTTACTTTTGCAAACATAGTTCGCTTGGTTTTGGTGACGTAATCATAGAATACGGGTTCATAGTTTCCTTACCATCCAAAACGATCCATTAGAGTCCAAAGTGTATCAGATATCCAGTTGTTAATTCTGTGTGGATAAATATAGAATAGACTTTTCAAATTTGCAAGTAATGGAAGAATTAATTCCGATAAATGTAGTAATTGGCGACAGAACCTATCGTATCCGCATCGCTCCGGCCGACGAAGAGGTCGTTCGCAAGACCATTAAGCTCATCAACGACAAGATCATTGAGTTTAAGACCCAGTTTGCCGGCAAAGACATGCAGGACTATGTGGCCATGGTTGTCCTCTGGTATGCCACACAGCAAAAAGCGGCCGGAGACCAGCCGCTTTTATCAAGTGAAGCAGATAAACAGTTACAATCCATGGAAAAGCTCCTGGATCGGATCCTGCAGGGATAATAACAACTTCTAAACCTATACTACACGGCTTTCCTTATTTCTTCGTGGCGCCCTGATCAACATTGATCTTCATAGTAAAAGGAATCGACTGACCCGCTACTTCCATGGTGCCGGTAGCATCCATCGCCATCGCCATTTTCTTCACCAGGCCACTGGTCACATCCATCGAAAGTTGACCTTTTGAGTTACCTGCCAGGTTCATATCGATGGTCATACCGTTGTTTTCCACCTGTCCGGCCTGCGTCAAAGTCCCTTCCATATCGATAATAGCTTCATCGCTCTTGATCTCCACCACCTTGTATCTTGTATAGAATTTGCCTTCTTTGGAAATGGTAGAATCGTTCCAGCTATCACCCACCTTTACTGGGTTATCGGGCAGCTTGGCGACCAGGTCAAACGTGACGCCCACCTTCTGGCCAGCGTTTAGTACACCACCAGAAATACCCATGAAACCACCTGCATTCTCCTTGTCATCGCCGCCGGTATCATCACTCTTAGTGATCACCCCTTTGCTGTCGATGGTCAGGTTATTGGTCTTACCGACCAGTTCGTCAGCCTTCTTGGTCATCTCGTTGCTGGCGGCACCATCTTTCTTATCCGTATCATAGCTCATATTCTGTCCCATGCCGTTCATGCTGGTTACTACACGTTTTACGGTAGTTGCCAGCTCATACGCCGAGCCAGTGGCATTTTTCACTTCCACCAGCGAAGTGACCGTATTGTCATTATTTATATCGATCGTCTGACCCATCATTTCCATACCGATCTTCATCTTGATCGCGGCAACCCGCTCTACCTGCTGACCTTGCTTCAGCACAACCTTCCGGCTCAACGACTGGGCATTTACAACTAATACACCAAGGATTAAAGGAACAAATAACAGTTTTTTCATATTTCAATATTAATTAAACAACTCTGCCAGTTTCTTTTGCAAGTCTTCACCACGCAGGTTCTTGGCAATGATCTTACCCTGAGGATCGATCAACAGGTTTTGAGGAATGGCCTGAATACCATATTGAACAGCTACCGCATTCTTCCAGTACTGAAGGTCCGAAACATGCGTCCAGGCCAGTTTATCATCATGAATAGCCTTGATCCATTTTTCCTTGGCATTAGGTTGATCAAGCGATATACCCAGCACATGGAAGCCCTTCTCTTTATATTTATTATAGGCTACTACTACATTGGGATTCTCAACACGGCAGGGACCACACCAACTTGCCCAGAAGTCGACCAACAGGTACTTGCCTTTAAAAGAAGACAACTTCACTGGATTACCCAGCGTATCATTTTGCGTAAAGTCCATGGCAAAACTGCCTACACCGGTCTTCTTCGCAATTTCGATTCGCCCCTGCCACTCTTTGCCCGACTTTGATTCACGGATTGCCTTAGGCAATTGATTAAACACAGGCTCCACCTTCTCAGGCTTGATATCATACCCGGCAAATTGCTGGAAGGCAAAGAAAGCCACCGGCGATTGTGGATTGGCCTTTACATAACTGCCATACACCTTCTCATTCATCTCTTCATATAAAGCATCCATCTGCGCATCGAGCTTAGCAGCCTCTTCTTTCTTACCGGCTTTATTTGCCTCAGTATAGGCAGCATAGAGCTCCTTCCTACGGTCGCCGAAAGACTTGGTTTGCTCATTCAGCTTTACATATTCATCATGCGCCTTGGAACCCTTCACAGTTACATTGCTGAAAGAATCCACACTGGTTATAGCAATATCACCAGGATACAGAAAAACAGTAGCAAAATCACGCTGCATCAGCCTTCTTTTGGAAGATTCCGACCCAGCCGGGTATTTTGCCCGCAGACTCGACATGGTAGCTCCCTCCGGTAACTGACCCGAAAAATTGTATTGACCCTCCTTAACCAACACACTGTCCATTTTACGCTCCCCATTAAGCGTATACGTCAGGTACACCCATTCAATGGGTTCCCCTGCCTTGGATACATCGCCTTTGATGGTAAATTGCTGAGCATTGGAGAACGTGGCCAGCAACAGTCCGGCCCCGGTAAATAGTAGATGCTTCATAGTAAGATGCTTTTTGAATGGTGAACGCTACAATATTAAAGAATAAATACCTTTTCCAGCCGCCACCTGTCAAGCAAAACAACCAAACCCTCCGTTTTTTATATACTTTCCATGCAATTGGCGTTCTAAACAGAAATTATGCAAATAGGTTTGCTGGTCAAACAATGCTTGCTTAATTTCCGTACTTTCGCACATTAGCCTCTCAGGCATGAACAATGAACTATACATAGAGAGGATACATAATATGGTAGAACAATCAAAACATTTAAAACACAATGGATCCGAACGCATTAACCTATATAATTGGAGGAGTGGCACTGGTGGCGGGCATCATAGCCGGAAAGTTCATCTTCGCTAAAAACACGCAAAAACAGGTAGATGAAGCCGACCAACAAGCCAAAAAATTACTTGCCGACGCCCAGACCCAGGCTGAAACCATTAAACAACAAAGACAGCTCGAAGCCAAAGAAAAATTCCTGCAACTAAAAGCCGAGCACGAAAAAGAGGTAAACGAGCGCAACCGCAAATTGAGCGAAGTAGAGAACAGGGCAAGACAGAAAGAGCAGGCGGTCAACCAAAAGACAGACCAGCTGGACAAACAGGTAAGGGAAAATGAGGCCATTAAGGATAACCTGAACCGCCAGATAGAAGTTGTAAATCTCAAGCGCACTGAGCTCGAAAAACACCAGGAAGAGCATATCCGTCGCCTGGAAAAAATTGCCGGCCTCACTGCCGATGAAGCCAAAAAGCAACTGGTAGAAAGCCTTAAGCACGAAGCAACTACCCAGGCGCTGGCCATTCAGCAGGAGATCATCGACGATGCCAAGCAAAAGGCCAACAAAGAAGCCCGCAAGATCATTATCCAGTCTATACAACGTACAGCAGCCGAGCAGGCGATCGAAAACTCCATCACCGTATTCAACCTTGAAAGCGATGAGATCAAAGGACAGATCATCGGTCGTGAAGGCCGTAATATCCGCGCTATCGAAGCCGCTACCGGAGTTGACCTGATCGTGGATGACACCCCCGAGGCGATCATCCTCTCTTCATTCGACCCCCTGCGCCGTGAAATTGCCCGCTTAAGCCTTCAGCGCCTCGTGACCGATGGCCGTATCCACCCGGCCCGTATCGAGGAGATCGTGGAAAAGACCCGCAAACAGATCGAAGAGCAGGTAATGGAGATCGGTGAGCGTACCGTTATTGAACTGGGTATCCATGGCCTGCACAAAGAACTGATCCGTGTAGTAGGAAAAATGCGTTTCCGCTCCTCTTACGGACAGAACCTCTTGATGCACAGCCGCGAAGTAGCTAACCTCTGCGGTATCATGGCAGCCGAACTGGGCCTCAACCCCAAACTGGCCAAACGTGCCGGCCTCCTGCACGACATTGGTAAAGTGCCCGATGAAGAATCAGAACTGAGCCACGCCCTCCTTGGAGCCAAGCTGGCTGAGAAATACGGGGAAAACCCCGCCGTAGTGAACGCCATCGGCGCCCACCACGATGAAATGGAAATGCAATACGTGATCTCCCCCATCGTACAGGCTTGCGACGCCATCAGCGGCGCCCGTCCCGGTGCCCGTCGTGAGATCATGCAACAATACCTCCAGCGTATCAAAGACCTGGAAAACCTCGCCCTGGCCTACAATGGAGTAGAAAAAGCCTACGCCATACAAGCCGGCCGCGAATTACGCGTTATTGTTGAGGCAGAAAAAGTAACTGACTCCGATTCCGATAAGCTGTCATTTGAAATAGCTCAGAAGATCCAGACCGAAATGACATTCCCGGGCCAGATCAAAGTGACCGTAATCCGCGAAAAGCGATCAGTAAATGTGGCCAGGTAAACGTATTATAAACAGGAAATCAGCGCAAAGCCACGTGTAGTTTAAAAAAAACCGGAATTCTAATCCGAAATCCGAAATAAACTACTACCTTTGCCCTCCTTAAAATTTGAAGATCATGAACGCAGCAGTTCAATTCGTACACGAACAATTGACCGGTAAAAAAGAATTCCCCAGCTTTAAAGCAGGAGATAACATTACCGTTAACTATAAGATCATTGAAGGTGGTAAAGAACGTATCCAGGGTTTCCGTGGCGACGTGATCAAACGTCAGGGTACTGGCGGTACTGCTACATTCACTGTACGCAAAATCTCTGACGGCGTAGGTGTGGAAAGAACTTTCCCCATCAACTCCCCCAACATCGAGTCTATCGAACTGAACAAAACCGGTCGCGTACGCCGCGCCAAGCTGTTCTTCCAACGTAGCCGTAGCGGTAAAAGCGCACGTATTAAGGAAAAACGCATGGCTGTTGCTACTGCTAAGGCATAAAATTCAGCTCGTTACAACTTATACAGAGCGGAAACCAAACTGGTTTCCGCTTTTTTTACGTATATATTTATAGTCTTTGTTAATCGTAAGTAAAATACCTTGTTTCACTCATTTACAGAGCTAATTTGTGTAAGTGAATATGCGTTTTACTTATGAAAAGCTGTAATTTCGTATTTCAATCAAAATAAAAAGAGTACCATGCTTGTAGCTAATAATTTCCTGATGATCTCGATGCCAGGTGGTATGGAGTGGGTGTTGATCATTTTAGCTGTACTGATCCTGTTTGGTGGTCGTAAGATCCCTGAATTCATGAGAGGTATTGGTAAAGGTATCCGTGAATTCAACGATGCCAAGAACAACGTGAAGAAAGAGATCGAAGAAGGCATGAACGAAAAGGATAAAAAAGCTCCTTCTTCTCCTGCACAATAACACAACTCTTCCTTTTAACGGGGATTCTAAACCGATTTGTTCTCTCAAAGCCGGCGACAGGATTTGTTTACCTACGAATCAATAACCAACTACCATGCTGATCTGCTGAACGGCACTACAACCTGCGTAGCTGCAGTACAGCATTATTTGCACAACATCGAACAAAAACGGCACCTCAATGCCTTCCTCCAGGTTTACACTGAAGAAGCATTACAACAGGCAGCCGCGCTCGATGAAAAACGTGCTGCCGGTCAGCCGATGGGCAAACTGCATGGAGTAGTCATCGCCCTGAAAGATGTGATCTGTTACAAGGACCACCCCGTTTCCGCATCCTCGAAGATCCTGCAAAACTTCACCTCCGTTTATAATGCAACAGCTGTAGAGCGGCTCCTCGCCGAAGAAGCCATCATCATAGGCAATACCAACTGTGATGAGTTCGCGATGGGTTCTACCAACGAGAACTCCGCCCACGGCAAGGTACTCAATGCGCTGGACGAAACCCGGGTACCCGGTGGCTCCTCCGGCGGGTCAGCGGTGGCCGTCCAGGCCTCCCTGTGCATGATAAGCCTCGGAAGTGATACAGGCGGCTCCGTACGCCAGCCAGCCGACTTCTGCGGTATCGTAGGCCTGAAACCTACCTATGGCCGTATCTCGCGCTATGGCCTCATAGCCTACGCCTCCTCCTTCGACCAGATCGGCATCTTCGCCAATAACGTCCCCGATGTATCCCATATATTAGAAGTAATTGCCGGTGCCGACGAGTACGACAGCACAGTATCTCCCGCTGAAGTACCGTCCTATTCAACTGCAACCCATTCATTACCAGCCACTTTAAAGATTGCCTACTTCAAAGAAGCACTGGAAAGCCCGGCCCTGGACAATGAAATAAGGAACAATATCCTGGCCCTGATCGACAAGCTCCGGGCTGATGGACACACCGTAGAAGCAGTCGATTTTGAGTACCTCGACTACATCGTACCCACCTATTATGTACTCACCACAGCCGAAGCATCCTCCAACCTTTCCCGCTTCGACGGGGTCAAATATGGCTACCGGACCCAAAATGTGGATAAAAACCTGCCCTTAACAGAATTTTATAAGACCAGCCGATCTGACGGTTTTGGCTGGGAGGTCAAACGTCGTATAATGCTCGGCACCTTCGTTTTGAGCGCGGGTTATTACGATGCCTATTTTACGAAGGCCCAGCAGGTAAGACAACTACTGGTCGAAAAGACCAATTTGGTATTCAACAACTTCGACGCGATCATTTTGCCCACCGCTCCTTCCCCCGCTTTTAAGCTCGGCGAAAAGATGGACGACCCCATCGCTATGTATTTAGCTGACATTTTTACAGTTTTTTCCAACCTAACCGGCATTCCCGGCATCTCAATCCCGCTTTTTTGGCACAGTAATGGCATGCCTTATGGGCTGCAGATTATGACAAACCGATTTCGCGAATTATATTTGCTCCAGCTATCCCACCAGTGGATGCAGCAGTATAGGTTCGCCGGTTAACATGAAAGGCCCTAATTAATCGACTCCCGGCGTCATAATTTGTACTGCACCCTTTTCCTTCTATCCTATCAAAGACGATCCTGTTCCTATTTAAAACATCATCCGTTTAATCCATACCTGAGAGTCGGCATTGTTGTGCTAAAAAAACGATGATGAAAAGAAAGCTAGTTTATGCCAGCATTTTTAGTCTGGTGTGGTTACTAATGGCATTTGATACAGGTGGTAAGAAAAAAACTACCTCCAACCAAAAGTCAGCAGCCAAATCAACACAGGCCAGAAAAGTAAAGGCCAGAATTGTACTTGTTGACACCATTCAGTCTCCTGCAAAGGCAGATTCCATGGCCGATCCGGGTTTCAAATCCCTGTTCGAAACAAATTCGAGCGTACGGTTGAACCCCCGGGCCATCACCTTTGTGCAGGATTATATGGAAAAGAATACAGAAGACCTCCTCGAAATTAAAGAATGGGGACTCCCTTACTTTAATATGATGGAAAGTATTCTGAGCAAGTATGGTTTACCTACAGAATTGAAATACCTCGCAGTTATCGAGTCCAGGCTGAAGCGTTCAGCAGTATCCTGGGCTGGAGCAGTAGGCCCCTGGCAGCTGATGCCCGCCACTGCCCGCATCCTTGGGTTGAAAGTAACCCGTGGCAAAGACGAGCGTACTGACTATTATAAGAGTACACACGCCGCCGCCAAATACCTGAAAGATCTGTATACAGAGTTTGGCGACTGGTTGCTGGTAATCGCAGCCTATAACGGCGGTCCTGGTAATGTATATAGTGCTATCCGTAAAAGCGGTAGCCGTAACTTCTGGAACCTGCAGTATTACCTGCCGGCCGAATCACGGACACACGTTAAGAAGTTTATCGGCACACACTATATATTTGAAGGTCAGGGAAGTGTAACTACCTTGACCAAGGCCGAAGCTACTGAGCAAATGGGTGTAACAGCCACTTACCTGCTGCGCAGGGACGTTTCAACCCAGGAGCTGAGCCAGGCAAAAAGCGTAACAGTTTCCGGTAAATACCATTCATCTGTTATCGCCCGTCACATCGCGATGGACCCAACTACCTTTGCCAGGTGGAACCCTGATTTCGATAAGAAAATGGCCAGCGCAGACAATGCTTACGAACTGAAGCTGCCTGCCGACAAGATGGAACTGTTCCAGGCTAATAAATATGCTATCCTGAACGAGTCAGTACAAATGTTGCTCAGCGGAGCAACCGTAGCTACCAAAGAAACCAAATAAGATAATAACATTACACAAAAGGGTGGGTCGCCGAAGGCGATCCACCCTTTTCTATATCAGACATTGCCTGACGCGAAATTCGTGTAATTCGTCTTCAATTCGTGTTATCTCCACCAAGTACCCGCTTAATCGCCGCCGCCTTCCACAGACACTCTTCATACTCCCCTTCCGGATCACTGTAAAAAGTGATACCCGAACCTGCCTGGAAAGAAAGATAGCGGGAGGCAGCATTGTACAACACACTCCTTATCACCACATTAAAATCAAAGTCGCCGCCCGGCGTTAAATACCCCACCGAGCCGGAAAACACCCCTCGTTTTGTTTGCTCATACTGCTCGATCAACTCCATCACCCGCCGCTTGGGTGCCCCGGTCATAGACCCCATCGGGAAAGTATTCCTGATAGCATCGATGAAATGAACATCCTTTCGCAACTGCCCACTGACCGTAGAGATCATCTGGTGCACCTGCGGAAAACTATAAACACCAAACAACTCGTCCACCTGCACACTGCCCTCTTCACATACCTTCGATAGATCATTGCGCACAAGGTCTACCACCATTACATTCTCCGAACGGTCTTTGGCACTATTATATAACTGTTCCTTGTTTTGTTGATCAGCTCGATGATTATTAAGGTCTCTTTGCAAGGTCCCCTTCATGGGTTGCGAGAACAGGTGATCACCGTCTTTTTTGAGGTAACGCTCAGGGCTGGCACATACCAGGTAGCGATCTTCCACCTTATAAAAAGCGGCGAAGGGATTGGGCGAAGCCTTGCCCAATGATAAGTAAACAGAAAGAGGATCTACTATCGCATCAGTAGCATAAAACTCTTGACAGAAATTGATCTCGTAACAGTCACCCCGTAAGATATGTTGCTGCAAAGCACGGATCACTTGCAGGTATTCATCCCGTTCAATCCGTGGACGAATAGACAAAGCTGGTCCGCCAGGTTGCGAAGCTGCCAGAGGAGCACTAATGATTTGTTGGTAAATAGCAGCCTGGTCATCATGAAAAGAACCAATACTGATTTCCTGCTCATTCAGCTGAATGACAACTTCCGGCACGAAGAAAAACAAGTCAGGAAACCCGATCCGATCGGGATGTTGACTGGTCAAGGGCTCCAACTCATTCTTCAGGTCATAGCCCAGGTGACCAAACACCCAATCAGTGTGCTTTTCGTAAAACGCCTTTAGCTGTGCAAAAGCATCGTTGCCAGCATTCACGGTAAGAGAGTGAGAAGCGCCAGCTCCAAGCAAGCATTCAAAACGATGAAGAGAAGAAGGATACAACTGGTTGTCCAGCAAACAACAAATGTTGAACTGGTTGCACCAGTTCAACATTTGCAATTTCGTTTGCTGAAAATCTTTTATTGGGAAAGAAGTGAAACGTCTGTTCACACTTGCGGTAGCGCTCAGGTACGCTGTTATTTAAAAATCATCTTCTTCGTCATCGAAGCCACCACGATCATTGAAAAGATCCATGTCCTTGAACTCGTCATCGAGGCCAAGATCATCATCATCTTTTCCTTTTTTTCCAGCACCCGCACCACTGCCACCGCCAGAGCCAGCCTTCTTGGTCTTTGACTTGGGTAGGTCGAACTCTTCGAAGTCAGGATCCCATTCCTCTTCTTCTTCAGGCTTATCCCAATCATCTACTTCATCCTCATCACCGCCATCATCGTCATCATCATCATCGTCTCCATCTTCATCTTTGCTCTTCTTTGCAGATGCTTTAGTGGCGCCCTTCTTGGCTTTGGGGGTAGTTTCCTCATCATCCTCAAGGTCTTCATCATCCTCATCTTCCTCTTTCTTAGGTTTTGAAGAGGCTTTCTTAGGAGTTTCCTTAGAAGACTTTGGTGCAGGGCTGCCGCCGGTCTTTTTTTCTTTGTCAGATTTTGCTGCCATTGTCTGGTAAGATTATGCTGTAAATTTCAGCGAAGTTTTCAATTCGCCAAACTTTTTTATTAAAAAATTTTACTCGTAAAACGATACTTGAAAGCACTTATAATAAAACCATAATTCCCCTGATCTCTACAATGACCTACATCAACAACCAGACCGGGTTTTACTATACAATAGTAAGATACATAGCCTTCACCAAGAAACAAATATTTCAAGAGAAATACTATATTTCTATCAACTGATCCCTGCCCGGCCCATTGGAAATATAAGCCACTTTTACACCCAGGTATTCGTCGATGAAATCTACATATTGCTTCATCACTTCGGGCAGTTGAGCAGCCTTCTTCAGGCTGGTAACATCCTGCTTCCACCCCTTGAATGATTTCAGTTCAGGCTCGATAGCAACCTTGGTCATCTGAAAAGGAACCTGGTTGGTCTTCTCTCCATTAACTACGTAGGAAGTACACACTTTCAGCTCATCAAACGCGTCCAGCACGTCAGCCTTTGTCATCACCAGTTTGGTTACACCATTTACCATACAGGCAAAGTTGAGGGCCACCAGGTCGATCCAGCCACAACGGCGGGGACGTCCGGTAGTAGCACCAAACTCATTGCCAATACGGCGCAGCTCTTCACCCATATCATCGTGCAGCTCGGTGGGGAAAGGACCACTGCCTACGCGGGTACAATAAGCCTTGGTAACACCTATCACATCCTTGATCTTTTGCGGAGCTATACCCAAACCGGTGCATACGCCTGCAGAGATCGTATTCGAAGAAGTAACAAAAGGGAATGTACCGAAGTCCACATCCAGCATACTGCCTTGTGCACCTTCAGCCAGCACCCTCTTACCCTGACGAATCTTGTCATTGATGAAATACTCACCATTCACGATCTTGAACTGACGCATAAATTCGAGCGCATCGAAGAATTCCTCTTCCCAGGCAGAGATATCCTCATGAAAATTCATGCTGTCCAGCAACTTCTGGTGCTTCAGGCGCAGCTTGATGTATTGAGTAGTGAAGCTCTTGTCGAGCAGGTCGCCCACCCGCAAGCCATTGCGGCCTGTTTTATCCATATAGGCAGGTCCGATACCTTTTAAAGTAGAACCGATCTTCTCATTGCCTTTCTGTAACTCTGAAGCCTTATCCAATGCCCGGTGAGTAGGCAGGATCAGGTGTGTTCTTTCAGAGATATATAAGTTTTTACGATAATCAACACCAAAGGCTTTTACCTTATCGCACTCATTGCGTAGCGTCACAGCATCCAATACCACACCATTACCAATCAGGTTGGTAGTATTTTCATGAAAAATGCCGGAAGGGATCTGGTGCAATACAACTTTCTTATCATTGACATACAGGGTATGCCCTGCATTGGGACCTCCCTGAAAACGAGCAATAACATCGTAGGAAGGAGCAAAGTAATCCACAATTTTCCCTTTGCCTTCATCGCCCCACTGAAGACCTAATAAAACATCAACCATCTATCTGAGTATTTGTATGATTTGCTGAACCCGTTAAGCAACGGGAGGGCAAAAATAGGCGAATGTGGCAAAAGCCGGAAATAAAATAAGCAGGCCTTTTGAACACAAAAATGCCGGGAAGACAACAAGGCGAAAAGCAATACCACTCAATTACCTTCCACCCTGCCACCTTCCCGGCAGGCTAATTATCAACTATTTAGTTCTCTGTAAAAGGCAGTGGGAACTTATCCCACACATCGTCCCCCGCCCTGTCCAGCGGCAATTGGTTCAAACGATTGTACCGGCGCATATCCACCCACCGGTGACCTTCAAAAAACAAAGAATACCTGCGTTGGAACAACATTTCAGTAGTAAGGGCAGCCTGCGTAACAGCTCCTGCATACACAGTAAGATTATGACCTGCCCTGATACGGTTCAACGCCACAATGGCATCAGGTAGTTGGGTTAAGTTAATCTTCGCCTCTGCATAGATCAATATTAGTTCCTCATTTCGGATGATCGGCATAGGCGCAGTGCTGGAAGTATACACCCATACGTCACGATTACTGGTAAGGTTATCCAGTGAAGCAGCTGAAGTTCTCAGGGTTGCTTTAGCGATCCTGTCATCCCCCGGTATAAGATCGGTAGCAAAAGAAGGATGCGCCAGCCGCACCTCACCATTGCTATTCTGCGGAAAGAAAGTAAGGTTTAGCTGATCGTTGGGACCAGTAGAATATACGTGAAACACTCCTTTGCTAAAAGCGCCATTCAGATCAAAGAAAGACTCATTCAAAGCTGTCAAAGTAGCAGCCCATTGCTGACGATATACGGCTACCCGTGCCGCCAGCGCGCGGTTGAACTGAATAAGACCGGCAGCAGTTTTAAATCCTTCAAACCCTGCAGATAGCGTATAGGCAATAGTAGAACCGGTAAGATCAGTCTTGGCTTCATCCAACATATTGGCGATAGCCGTGAGCGATTCAGGATGGCCCACTACAGGCCCCAGATTGTCAGGATCATTTACCTCTAAGCGAACACCATTGGTATAGGTCAGATTTAGGTTCAGCAACAACTGATAAGCTTTGATGGTCTTGGCAAAGCCGAGGTAACCTTTTCTTTCCTCTGCAGTAATCAAAGAAGAATTGGTAGCAGCCTGGATCAGGATATTGCAATTCTTCACCACACGGTAACGCCCATTCCAGGGATTGGTTAAATAAAAAGTATTGTTATCGAGAACAGCAGTACCTCCACCCAACAGGTCAGTAGTATACCGTGGCTCCGAACCTGCAAAACGATACATCTCACGGCCGATCATACCCACATCATCCAGGTAAAAATCCATCAAATTACGCATACCCGATTCAGTTCCGGTAACGACGTTATTCAGCTGAGGCTTGGAGGCATTGGCCAACAGATCCTCAATAGTAGATCCGTTCAGGCTCCCGATCTCCTTCTTGCACGAGAACAGCAACACCATTCCGGCAAGCAGGCAATATATATGAACAATGAATTGCTTCTTCATGATAGATAATTATTGTTGTTAGAAATCAACCAGCACGTGAAAAGTAGCCCGCTTGGAAGCAGGGAAAGGCATTACATCCACACCGGTAGAAAAGCCCGTACCGAAGTTGGACACTTCAGGATCGTAATTCACATACTTGGTGCTGGTGAAATAATTGTTTGCCGAAACCCCTACCCGCAGGTTCTTCACGAAGTTGATCGGCAGCTTGCCGAAAGTGTAATACAGCGCCACTTCACGCAAACGCAGATAACCGGCATCCTGTACAAAATGACGGGCCGATGTGCCTACCTGTGCTATACGGGCAGGCCCTTTGGCATTGCCATCCTTGTCCAGATCATCATAATCAGGCGTTGTGCTGCCCAGGTCAGTCAACAACTGGCTCAGGTTGATCACATCACCCTTATGCTTCCAATGGAACAACCAACGAAGACTAAAATTTTTCAGGAAGGTCACCTCGTTGAACCAGTTCATCTGGAACCTCGGCTCAGAGTCACCCAACTTCACCACTCCATTCGCCCCGTCGATACCGACGATCTGCGTAGCCGTTTTACCCTCTTCAATCATGAATGTGCTCAATGTATTACCGAATGCTCCTAACACTACAGGAACTATATCAAGCCTGGTCACCCTCGAACGGTTCAGCCAGAAGTTAACAGTCGTATTCCAGCGAACGTCCTTGTTAGATACAGGCTGTGCATTTACACTGATCTCTAAACCCCTGTTGCGGATATTGCCCGCATTCACCCACTCATTGGAGAAACCGGTAGAACCAGGCGTAGGACGTTGCAACAGGAAGTCCTTGATCCGCTTCTCATATACACTGATCTCAAAGTTGAGGCGGCTGTTCAATACGCTGAAGTCAATCCCTGCTTCCAGCTCAGAAGTACGTTCCGGTGCAATATTGGGCGAACCACGCAGCGTACTCACCAGCAAACCGATAGTACCATCGATATTGAAGATGTTCATGGTGGTAAACTTGCTGCCAAACGCAGGGAAGTTACCAGCCTGGCCATAAGCAGCCCGTATCTTGAGGTTGTTGAAAAAGTCGCCTTTCCAGAAACTCATATTAGTTAGGTTCCAGGACAAGCCGGCTTTTGGATAAGCGTAATATTTATTAGCATCACCGTTGTTGGTAGATTTATCGAAACGAACACCCGCAGTAAGTGTAATAGCATCGATGAGCCCCACCTCTTCCTGAACGAAAATACCATTGTCCTGGTACTTGTTGCGAAGCTGAGTAGCCGTCAAAGCACTCGCCTGATCTACGCTCGTTTGGTTAGCCACCGTTTTAGTAGCCACGTTCAGCAGGTTATTATAATCCCCCTGCTCCTGCGTGATACCGGCTGAAGTAGTAAAACTAAGGTCTTCCGAAGGCGTGAAATTATTCACCAGAGAAAGAATATAATTCGCATTCAGACTCCTGGTAAAACCTTGCACATTGGTACCCTGCACCACTTGTTGAAACTGTAGCGAGTTGGGAAATAACGCAGTTGTTTTAAGACTATAAAAGTCGATACCGCCACGTCCAATAAACCGGGTGGTAGACTTGCCCGATTTCTGTAAGATCGCATCCACATTGATACCAGTTACAAAACGGTCCACTGCTTCATTATTAGTTACCAAATCCCTTGTTTCAATGGGATTGGAGGCACTGAAAGCATTCCGGGGATAATTCCCCAAGGCATCCGGATGTAGCTCCGTAAAATTAGGAGTGGAAGAAAGTGCCACACCCAACGTTACTGAGTTATTATCGTTATTCGTCAGCGACCGGTCGGCAGAGGAGTTAATGTAATTGGCACTTATCCCGATCTTTATGTTATCGTTCAACCGATGATCTAAGTTCAACCGCAAACTACTGTTCCGGTAGCCAGTTCTTTTAACAATACCCTCTTCATCCTTCTGGGAAGCAGAAAAATAAAAAGAAGTTTTTTCACCACCACCACTTACACTCAATGAACTGTTGCGGGTGAAACCAGTTTCACCATACAACTCTTTTTCATAATCATATATTTTGCCGGCAGCCTGAGCATCCAGGAACTCCTGCCTTATTGCAGCACGGCGCGCGGCATTACTGCCACCCAGCGCCTCAGCCCTGTCAGCAGTCCAGATTCTTGAACCCAATAGTTTCCGCACCTTTACAAAACCGAGGTCCTGCGCAAAGCTCACCTTCGTTTGCCCTGCTTTACCACGCTTGGTCGTGATCAACACCACACCAGCCGCTGCTTTAGAGCCATAGATGGCAGCAGCAGAAGCACCTTTCAGTATCTCGATATTCTCAATATCCTCTGGTCGAAGATCCGCAATACGGCTGGAAGGGTTATCCTGGTTAGAAGCGTTACCACCTCTGGCAGCTGCAGTTACAGTATTCAAGCCTGCAGGCGTAGCTGTATTATCTACAAATACACCATCCACCACAAACAAAGGCTGCGTATTACCAAATACAGAAGTCACGCCTCTCAGCTTAATGGATATACCACCGCCAGGTGCACCCGAATTGGCATTAATATAAGCGCCAGTCACTTTACCATTCATGGCAGCATCCAAAGTTTGTGCAGGCGCCCCACCTGTCAACTCCTTATTGGATATAGTAGCCACCGCATTGGCCAGGTTTCTTCTTTTTACACTGGTTGCAAGACCAGTGACGATCACCTCATCCAACCTGCCCACGTCTTCCGACATCTTAATAGACAACGTAGCGTTGGAGGAACTTACTTGTATGGACTGGGTTTTAAAACTGATAGCAGAAATCTCTAAAGTGCCCCCACTACCGGGAACAGTCAGGCTAAATTTACCGTTTACATCTGATGAAGTGCCAAGATTAGAGTTTCTGAGCTTAATGGAAGCGCCAGGGATGGCATTGCCGGAAGCGTCGGTGATAGTGCCTGCCACCGGGACCTGCGCCCATAGTATAGTAGGGAGCGCAACGGTCATGAACACAAGCAATGCTTGCTTCAAAATTTGTCTCATGCTGGTGAAGCTTTTTGGTTTTAGAATATGTGTTTATAAAGGAACAGTACGGGCAATAGAATACTTACCCGGTACCTGTTTCAGGTACGGACACGGCACGGCTTAGATTATGAGGGGAGGGTGAATGTAGGTTGGAGAGATGTCACGTCTGGGAAGTAATTACGAATCCGGTCTGTTATTCGGATCTGGTCTCATGTTGTTTTGGTTTGGTTTCAAAATGTATTTTCTCTAAAAGGATCAATGCTTATGACAAATGGAATTTGTTATAAGCTGCATAGGTTATACAGATTGGAGAGGGTGTAAAGGTGTGCTTGTATAACTATAACCAGAATACTAAGATAGGGAAATATTTTACTTGACAATTAGTTCTCTGTATCGTATCGATCAACCGTTTCAATACCAGGCAATCGTTTAAGACGCTCTACCAGCTCATCCAGCTCATCCTTATCATGAACGTACACTTTTACGTTGCCATAGAACAAGCCATCCCTGGCTTCGATCGTCATCGCATTGATGTTGATCTTCATTTCGCCCGAGATCAGGTTGGTGATTTTATGGATTACACCCACATCATCGATACCTACGATCTTCAGACCGGTCAGGAAGGAGATTTCCTTATTGCGCGCCCATTTGGTTTTTACCACCCGGTGGCCATAATTCGACAATAGCTTGGTGGCATTGGGGCAATTGGTGCGGTGAATAGTAAGTCCTTTACCAGTAGTAACGAAGCCAAATACATCGTCGCCCGGGATAGGCTTACAACAATTGGCCAGCGTGTATACAATCTTATCGCTGCTTTCGCCGAATATGATCAATTCAGCATCCTTTTTAGGCAGCGTACTTTGCTCAGGCTTGTGCTCTATTACCGGCCTCACAGGCTTGGGAGGCTCCAGCTTATCGCCAAGAACCTGAAAATCTTTCAGTTCCTTAAGATCGATAGCCTTGATAGAAACTTGATAATAAAGGTCCAGTGGAGATTGCAGCTTGTAAAAGACAGTCAGCACATCAACATTGTGTTGGTTAAAGGCAGCGCCCATACCCTCCACTTTGCGTTGCAAGGTATACTTACCCTCATCGGCTACCTTGCGCTTCTCTTCCTTCAACGCATCCTTGATCTTGGTTTTGGCCTTCGCCGTTACCACAATATTGATCCAGTCTTCCGAAGGTTTTTGTTTGGCAGAAGTAATGATCTCCACCTGGTCGCCACTGCGCAGCTTATGGC
>JAGIBF010000085.1 GCA_017744515.1 Niastella sp. | reverse complement strand
ATCGCCTTTTTAAAGGCTTCGGCAATGCGCACCATGATGATATCCGGTGCACAACGGTCCCATCATGTTCCCATATAACGGTCGTGGTACGCCTATGCTACAACCATAGCTCTGGTATAGTCCTTCCCCGGCAGAAGCAAGGCAGAAGTAGGGTGATCGTAGGCTGATAGTAAGGTAATAGTAGGCCAATAGTACGCGGAGAAGGCTCAAATGCAGGATGGGCGCGGGAAAATGCCCGGAAGGCCGGAGATAGCCGGTCGTGAAAGCAGGTATAATAGATTGAAAGACATTTCTTCATAAGACAAGGCAACAATATTAAATGCTGCATACTCCTCTGCACTGCTGGAAGAACTGCCAGCTCCGCCGGAATCGTTTGCATTATCGCAAGACGATCATAAGCACGTAGCCTCCAGACATTTAAATAGGCCGTATATTAGTTTTATAGTATTATTGCCATTTGAACATTGCCTGGAAAAATATCGCTGTCGGAGACAAAAAGGCTTATTCAACACTATACCTGCAACTCTACGAACGCTTCTATAATTACGGCGTAAAGTTTACAGCCGATGCGGCGGTCGTGGAAGACACAGTACAGGAAGTCCTGCTGTCCATCTGGTACGACCGGCAACAGCTCGGCGACCTGTCAAACCCCGAAGCATATTTCTTTGCCGCTTTCCGCAACAACCTTTTCCGCAAACTCAACACCCTTGCCCGGCAGCTCCCCGTTGAAATGGGAGAGAGCGAACCCGAATTCGCACGCGACGCCATCCTCATCAACGAAGAGATCGATACCGAACTGCGGCAACGCCTGCAGAAAGCCATCGACACCCTCACACCCCGCCAGCGCGAAGCCATCTTCCTGCGCTTCTATGAAGGCCTTGCCTATGATGAAGTAGCAACAGCATTAGGCATCACCACCAAAGCCACCTACAAGATCATGGCCAGGGCTTTGCTGGAACTCAAAGGAAAAATGTCACTGCCCATCATCATTCTGCTCGCCCTGCTGAGGAACAGTGACTGATTTTTTACCTGACTAAAAAAAATATTTCGTTGCGTGGGGTAAAAACCGGCAACGCCTACTCATATACTATATACCGGCATGAAAGACCAGGAAAAATACAACGGCTATTCCGTACAGGACTTCATCTGTGACGAATCCTTCCAGGATTGGGTACTCCGTCCGGCTACGCCCAACGGCGACGCCTGGCGGGCATGGATACAACACAATCCCGGTAAACAGGCCGCTATCGACGAAGCCACCCTGTTGTTGTCCAGCCTCCGGTTCCGTGTCGACAGGCTGTCCGCCGGTAGCGCGGAAGAAGCCCTGCGCAAAGCCTTACAGCAAATCGACGAACAGGAGCAGCAGGCAACCACACCGGCACCAGCGCCACCTCGGTTCCTGCGCCCTTGGCGCGTTGCCGCCATATGGATAGCCCTGTTGGGTGCCGCCATGCTGGTAGTATTATGGTACAGGCACAGCAGCAGGCCCCCACAACCCACTTTGGTGACCACAGGCTTTGGGCAGCTGGATAGTGTAATGCTGCCGGATAAGTCAGTTGTAGTGCTCAATGCCAACTCGACCATACAATACGATCAAAACTGGAGCCGGGAAACACCCCGGGAAGTCTGGTTGAAAGGAGAAGCCCTGTTCAGGGTACAGCATGTCGATCAGGACAACCACATCGAGCCCCGTGAACGTTTCCTGGTGCATGTAGGAAAAACCACAGTGCAAGTACTTGGCACCACCTTCAATATCCGGCAGCGCCGGCAGAAGATCGAGATCGCCTTGCTCTCGGGCATCATCGACATTCATTTCGATGATGCGTCGAAGCCCGGTATTCGCCTGCAGCCAGGCGATATGGTCGTAGTAGACACCACCGGTGCTTTCCTTGAAAGACAACATAAGAACACGAAAGAACTGGCGGCATGGACCCAAAAGCGACTGGTGTTGAACAACCCTACGCTCCGGGAAATTGCCGACTACCTCGAAGATATTTATGGAAAAAAGATCGTGCTGAGCGATCCGTCACTTGCCTCCCGTAAAGTGGAGGGACCTATCCTGCTCGACTCGCTTGATGATGCACTGTTCGTATTGTCAACAGTCCTGAACGTAACGATTGATAAAGAAAAAGAGACCATTATCATCAGACCACGGTAATTTTTTAAACTAAACATACGCCATATGAAAAGGAAACTGCTGCAGGTTTTCCTCCACACACTTTTGCTGGGTGGCTTCTCTCTTGCACACTCCCGTGCAGCCGCACAGGTCACGCCGAAGCCCCAATCCGTAGTGAACGCATTGAAACAAGTGACCAATGTTCTGGGCACACAGCTCGTCTACGATCCGCAACTATTGGAAGGCAAGACCACCACCTTCAATGTCGACAACATCAAAGGCAAACCCGTAGAAGAAGTGCTCAAAAGCATTCTCTATCCACACAACCTCGTGTTCCTCTACGTCAGGTCCAACTATTATACCATCGTTTCCAAAACACGCATCGGTGAACTGGCGGCCGTGAAGACTGGTTCAGATACACTACCCACAGTACCTGCTGACAGAACAGCCCGCGGCCCCGTCACCGGTAAAGTGACCAACGAGAACGATCTCCCCCTCGCACGCGCCACCGTAAGCATCAAAGGCGCCGGCGCAGGCACGCAAACCAATGCCGAAGGCGAATACACCATCAACACGCCTGGCGAAAACCCCGTACTCCTTGTTTCCTTCGTTGGCTACAACGACCAGGAAATACCCGTGAATGGCCGCTCCGTCGTTAATATCAGGCTACAGGAAAAAACCAACGCCCTCGAACAGGTCGTCGTCATCGGCTATGGCACCGCAAAGAAAAGCGATGTGACCGGCGCCGTCGTCAGTGCCAATCTCGACGACTTCCGCAACGCACCCAACACCAACATCGTGCAATCTTTGCAGGGCACCGTGCCTGGCCTCAACATCGGCCAGGTCACCAGTGCAGGCTCAACACCCTCTATCAATATCCGGGGCGCCAACACCATTTCCGGCAACAGCAGTGTGTTGATCATCCTCGATGGTATCCAGTACAATGGTTCCCTCGAGTCCATCAACCCCGACGATATCGCATCCATCGACGTCCTCAAAGATGCCAGCTCCACAGCCGTATATGGGGCACAGGCCGCCAACGGCGTACTGCTCATCACCACACGCAGGGGAAAAAAAGGACAACAGCCACGGTTTGCTTTCTCTTCTTCCTATTCCACGCAAACCCCCACCGTTAGTCTCCGTCCCATGCGCCGCGAAGCCTACCTCGATCACGTTCGCCAGCTCTACTACAACGAAGCCTGGCTCGCCCCCGATTATACAAAGCCCAATCCCGCTTTCGACCTGGCCAGCAAACTCGACGCCACGATGAAAGACGCGAATGGCAACATCGTACCCCTCGATTATGACTGGTGGGGAGAAGGCACCAATCCCGGCTACATCAACGACAACCAGTTGAGCATTTCCGGCGCTACCGACAAAGTCAACTACCTTATCTCCGGCGCCTACACCGATCAGTCAGGCTTTATCATAAACGATAAGTTCAAACGAAAAAGCCTGCGCATCAACCTCGAGATACAAACCACCAAATGGTGGAAAATCGGCATCCAGTCATTCGGCTCTTTTGTAGACAAAGACGGCGCGGAGCCCACCATCTCCAGCATCATCCAGCAATCCCCCCTGATCTCTCCTTACGACGACCAGGGAAAACTAAAGCCCAATCCTTTCAACACCAACTACACCAGCCCTTTCCTGACCTATGATGTCAGCGATTACGAAAGGCACAACTATTTCTTCGGCAACCTCTATTCCGATATGGAAATACCCTTCATCAAAGGATTGAACTACCGCATCAACTTCGGCAACAACTACCGCATCAACCAGCACAATGTGGCCAGCGTCTATGGCTCCGGCCTCAGCGGCAGCGCTTCCAAAGATTTCGAGAACTACTACGATTATACGTTCGACAACATCCTCACCTACAAGCGCAGCTTTGGAGACCACAGCCTCACGGCAACCCTGCTTTATGGCGCCATCGAACGCAAGAACAGCTACACCCTTTCCAATGCCACCAGTTTCTCGCGGCTCACACTCGGCTACAACAGCCTTGAGCAAGGCACCAACCAATATGCTACTTCCAATGCCTGGAGCGAAGCCCTCAACTACCAGATGGCGCGCATCAACTACATCTACAACGACCGCTATCTCCTCACGGCCACCATCCGCCGCGACGGCTTCTCAGGATTTGCCGCCAACCACAAATACGGTTACTTCCCCTCGGTGGCCCTCGGCTGGGTATTGACCAAAGAAAACTTTTTCAATGTCGATTGGGTCGACTTCCTCAAACTAAGGGTAGGGTATGGCATCAGCGGCAACCAGACCGCACGCTACAATTCCCTCTCACGCATCACCAGCAATGCTGCCTATGTATTTGGCGATGGCGGAAGCACACTCTTCGGACAGCAGGTACAGTCACTGCCCAATGCCGACCTCAGCTGGGAAAAGACAGCCGGCCTCAACGCAGGTGTCGACTTCACCCTGCTGCATGGCAGACTGACAGGCTCAGTCGATTATTACAACAACCATACTAAAGACTTGCTGTTCAGCGTCACCATTCCGGCCATCACCGGATTCAGCAGCATCAACACCAACCTCGGTGAATTGCGCAACACAGGTATAGAGATAGCCCTCACGTCACACAACATCGACACCCGGGCTTTTAAATGGAACTCAACATTCAGCTTCTCCCACAATACCAATAAGATCCTTACACTCATCGGCACCGATGCCGATGGAGACGGTAAGGAAGACGATCTCGTAGCCAGCGGCCTGTTCATCGGCCAGCCCCTCTCTACCATATATGACTACCGGACCAATGGTATCTACCAGGTCGGTGAGACCATTCCCGCCGGTTATTCACCCGGCACTTACCGCGTCGTCGATGCCGACAACAGCGGCGCCATCACCACGGCCGATAGAAGGATATTAGGTAAACGGGACCCGGCTTTCCGCGTGGGCCTGCTCAACACCTTCGAGTACAAAGGATTTTCACTCAGCATATTCCTCAACTCCATACAGGGAGGTAAAAACGGTTACATGGGCGCCAACTCACCCGTGCTCGTACGCGACGACAACAACATCCGGTACAACTACCTGCAAGGAATAGACTATTGGTCGCCCGTTAATCCCGGCGGCAAGTATCCCCAGTCCCTCGTCGCCGCTGCCGTTACCCCCACTGTTTACCAGCAACGTAGCTTCGTGCGCCTGCAGGATGTTTCTTTATCCTATCGCTTTACCGGCGGCATCGTGAAGAAAATGAACATCCAGAACCTCAACATCTACGTCAGCGGTAAGAACCTCGCCACCTGGACCAACTGGGAAGGGTGGGACCCCGAGACCAACCAGGGACTTACGATCAACGGACGGCCTGTTATGAAAGGCTTTGCGGCCGGTATCAATCTCTCATTCTAAAATTGCCACCACTATGCAAAAAATAGTCAAACTCACAACCTTGCTGGCCCTCCTTACCCTCGGCGCCTGTAAGAAAGATTTCCTCAGCGAAAAACCACTCGATTTCCTGAGCTCCGAAAACGCCTTTACTACCTACAACGATTTCAACGCTTCCATCTATAACCTGTACGACCTTGTCAGGAGAGAATTCTACAACAGCGGCGAAAGGCGCCCCTTCGATTACGTCTATGGCACCGACCTCGTATACGATGGCCAGCCATCCGTAGAGCGCCATACTAATATGGCTGCCGCCTACGCACCCACGGGCAACCTCGATATTCCCCTCAACCATTGGACAGCCCTATACAAGATCGTGTCCGAAGCCAACACGGTCATTAGCCGTATACCAGGTTCCACCATGACCGACAACGAGAAGAAACTCACCGAAGCGCGGGCACGGTTTTTCCGCGCACTTGCCTATCGCACACTCGTATATCTCTACGGAGGCGTGCCCCTCACACTCGAAGAAGTGAAAGTGCCAAAGACCGATTACACCCGGGCTTCCAAACAGGACGTACTGGCTAAGGTGATCGAAGACCTGAAGTTTGCTGCTGCCAGCCTGCCGGGTATTACCACCGTGCAGGACGGAGAGATCAGCAACCTCGTAGCACAACACCTCCTGTCGGAAGTGTACATCGCTGCAAGCCAGTTCCAGAACGCAGTCGATGCAGCCACTGTGGTCATCAACGATCCCAACATGAAGCTCATGGACAAACGATTTGGTAAACGCGCCAATACCAACCCCGGCGACGTATACTACGATCTCTTCCAGCAAGGCAACCAAAACCGCAAAGCCGGCAATACCGAAGGCATCTGGGTCATCCAATTCGAGACCGACGTGCTCGGCGGTGCCCAGCTCTCATCATCCATATCCGGCTCCTACCAGTTTGAAAGAAATTTCGCGCCCCAGTTTCTCAACCTGCGCGTCACCGGTGGAGGAGCCGTGTCGCCCATACTATATCCCGTCAGCGACCTGTCGGGCGGCAGGGGTATTGGCTGGGCCATCAGCGATACCTATTTTAGCGACAGCATTTGGAAAAGCGATTTCACCACCGACATCCGCAATGCCAACCACAATTTCGTGCGCGACTTCGTGGCCACCAATCCTGCTTCACCGCTATATGGCAAGATCATCTCCACCAAAACACCACCCGCCGGCGTCACCGTCCCCAACAGGTACCTCTATGCCTTTCAATCCAAGATCACCACGCCCGGCGACCACCCGGCCAACCTCTTCCAGGACCTGTCCAAACTGTTGCTGAAGTCCACCGCAGGCGGCACTTACGCCGACCAATACATGTTCCGCCTGGCCGAAACCTACCTGCTGCGTGCAGAAGCCTGGCTCGGCCTTGGCAATACCGTCAATGCCGCCAACGACATCAACGCCGTCAGAAACAGGGCCAAAGCATCATCCGTACAGCCCGCCAGCGTAAACATCGACTACATACTCGACGAACGAATGCGCGAACTGGGCGTCGAAGAAAAAAGAAGACTCACCCTCATGCGCCTTGGCAAATGGTACGAAAGAGTCAAACGCTGCAATCCATACTACAGCGATGCATCGCCCACCTACAACCTGTGGCCGATTCCCGCTGCCGAGATCGAACGCAACAAGAACGCTAAACTCGAACAAAACCCCGGCTATAATTAATGCTAAGCACAAGAATAAAGTTGATCCTGCTCCTACTCAGCCTGGCCTGCAGGCCCGCTTCCGCCAACACGCCGGAAGCGGGAGCAGGCCTGGTGATCAGCGGCAACACACCCGTTTATACCTCCGCACAACCTGGCCATCCGTTATACAAAGCCGTGCTGGCGCTGCAGCGCGATATGCAAAAAGTATTCGGAAAGAAATGTGATATCCGTCCGCTCACCGCCATTGGCAGCACCGGCATTGTGGTGCTTGATGACGCTACAGACAAACTGCTGAAGCCCGTCACCGGATGGGAAGCACACCGCATCTATACGGCTATCGTTGGCAAACAAATGCAGTTGATTCTCCAGGGCGCCGACACACGCGGCGCCATCTATGCCATCTACACCTTTACTGAAAAAATACTCGGCGTGCCCCCACTATGGTACTTCAGTAGCTGGCAGCCCATAAAGAAAAACAGCATCCCCGTGCCCGCCGCCTTCCGCATCGATTGCCCGTCGCCCACCGTGCAATACCGCGCCTGGTTTCCCAACGACATGGACCTATTTACACCATGGCGAAAAACGTCCGCAGACAACAATGAACTATGGCTCGAAGCAGCCCTGCGCCTCAAACTCAATACCATCGAGTGGAACGACGCCGAAAGAGATTACGCCAGGCCCTACAGCATCTCGTCAACCACCAGGATGATCAGCGATTACGGGTTGATAAACACGACCCATCACCACAGCCCCGTCAATGCGTCCTTCAGCGGCTGGGATGATTATTGGAAAAAAGTGCGTGACACCGTGCCGCCCGAATTGTCGCTGGCCAACCAAAAATACCTTGAAGACTTTTGGCGCTACAACGTAGCATGCATCGTGCGCAACAACATCGACATGCTATGGGTCATCGGCTTCCGTGGCAACGGCGACCACCCGTTTTGGTTCACCTTCAAAGATGCACCCACATCCATGAAAGAAAGAGGCGAAGTGATCAGCCGCATGATGGAAAAACAACGGCAGATCATCGTCAAGGCTACCGGCAACGATCATCCGTCCTGCCGCGCCATTTTCTACGATGAATTGTCCGACCTCCTCGCCGGAGGATACATACACCCCCCGGCCGATTCCGCATTCATCTGGACCTATGTAGCCGCCAGAAGAGACCATTATCCCAACGAAGACATCCGGCGCCTCGATCCCAATAAAAACTACCGCCTCGGTTATTACTTCAATTACCAGTTCACCTCCACCGGTAGCCACCTCGCAGCAGGAGAAGGCCCCTGGAAAATGGAAGACAATTTCCGGTACGTAGCAGGGAAGACGAAGCAACCCATCGCATTTTCCGTTGTCAATGCCGGCAACCTCCGCGAGTTCCTCTTCGAGCTCTCAGCCAATGCTGCCATGATGTGGGACTTCAAAACGTACAACACCGATCGTTACCTGCAAAACTATTGTGCTCAATATTTCGGCAGTCGATATGTCCGTAAGGCAGCCGGCCTCTACAAAAACTTTTATAAAGCATATTGGACACAGCGCAGGCCCGAACCAGGCGGCATCACACGGCAGTTCCTCTTCCAGGACCTCCGCTACCGCCGCGCCATCCAGGAGATCGCAGCCAGGTTCGACAAACCATACGACCCCAACCCCTTGACAGATATTCCGGCCGAGCAACTGCCGGGAAGAACCTACCGCCTCGTGCCGGAAGACAACGCAGCCACCAACCAGGTAGATGCGGTGATCAACGGCGCCACGAGGTCGGTAGCTGCCTTTGGCGCCGTTACCAGAGCCGCCGACAGCCTGTATCGACAACTCAACACGGCTGGCAAACCCTTCTTCAGCGACAACCTCCGGCAGCCGGCGCACTACATGTACCACCTCAACCAATGCCTGCTCCAACTAAGCAAAGCATACAAAACAAAAGACACCAACCAAAAAGCAACATACCTTCAACAGGCGCTCACTGCGCTGCACCAAGCAGAAAAAGCACTGCGGGTGACAGAACATGGCATCTTTGCCAACTGGTACGCCGGCGACCGCATATTCGGCTTTCAGGCCCTGTACAAAACATTCGCCGGCATCCGGTCAGTCGCCACGGCCCGCAACGGCCGCCCCAATATCCTGCTCATCATGGCCGACGATATGGGCTACTCCGACATTGGCTGCTATGGCGGTGAAGTACATACACCCAACATTGACCGGCTCGCCAAAGAAGGCATCCGATTCACCTCTATTTACACCAATGCCTGGTGTTCGCCCTCCCGCGCTTCCCTGCTCACAGGCCTCTATCCCCAGCAGGCAGGCATGGGCGTCCTCGCAGATCCCCGCACCGGCCCCGAAGGACCCTACCAGGGCTATCTCAATCGCAATTGCGTCACACTCGCTGAAGTGTTCAAAAGCGCCGGCTACGCCACGGCCATTTCCGGCAAATGGCACCTCGGCGACAGCAGCCCTTACTGGCCCGCCCGCCGTGGCTTCGATCATGCATTTGGGCTGATCAGCGGCGCTTCCAATTATTACGATCCCACGAAAGATAAAAGCCCCACCGTCAACAGGAAAATGGCGCGCGATACCATGCGGTTCTTTCCGCCAAAAGAAGGCTTTTACATGACGGATGCCACCACCGAAAACGCCCTGCAGGTATTGAATGCCCAACAGCAAAGCGACCAGCCATTCTTTCTCTACGTAGCCTACACCGCACCCCACTGGCCCCTGCACGCATCGGAAAAAGACATTGCGAAATACAAAGGCGTATACGATAAAGGATGGGACGCCGTCCGGCAACAACGGTTCGCCCGTCAACAACAACTTGGTATACCAGGCGCCCCCATTCCCCTGTCCCCTCGCGACCCGGAAGTAACGGCCTGGGATAACCTTACACCGGCGCAGCAAAAAGAGATGGCTTTCAAAATGCAGATCTATGCCGCCCAGATCGACCGCATGGATCAGGGCATAGGACAACTACTCGCAAAGCTGGAAGCCATCGGCCAGAAAGACAACACCATCGTTATCTTCCTCTCCGACAATGGCGGCTGTGCCGAAGGCGGCCCCTGGGGATTCGACAAACGCAACAACGGGCTGCCACCCGGCGGAGTCGATTCCTACATGAGCTATGGACAATCATGGGCCAATGCCAGCAATACACCCTTCCGATATTACAAAAAGTCATTGCTCGAAGGCGGCATCGCCAGCCCGTTCATCGTGCGCTGGCCAACTGCCATCCAACAAAAACGCCACGGCAGCGTGATCCCGCAGGTAGCACACCTCACCGATATCATGCCCACACTTTGCGACCTCACCGGCGCCAGCTATCCCGCAGCTTTCAGCGGCAAGGACATACTGCCGGTCGAAGGACAAAGCCTCGCCATTCCCATCCAACAGGGAACAACACAAACACACCAACCCATTTACTGGTCGCTGGAAGAACGCAAAGCCATCCTGAAAGACAGCTATAAACTGACAGCGCCCGCCGACGATGCCCCCTGGCAATTATTTGACCTGGCCAATGACCCCGTGGAAGCCCACGACCTCGCCAAAGAACAACCCGCGAAAGTAAAAGAATTGGCAGCACTATGGCTGGCATGGGCCAACAGAGTAGGCGTTTTCAAAGGAAAACCGAAGAACCATGTAGAATAACTTATTTACTTCCTCGGCAGCGAATTAAAATACTCCATAGGCGACACATTGAAGTACTTCTGAAAGTTGCGGCTGAAAAGGCTTTGCGAGCTATAGCCCACCATCTTGGAGATCTCGAATAAAGAATATTCGTTTTCAGCAATTAAGCCCGCAGCTGTTTTCAGCCGCGTGATGTCGATCAGCTCTTTGGGCGATAAGGAAGAGAGCGATTTTATTTTGCGGTAGAAAGTAGTGCGGCTCATATACATATGCTCGGCCAGCATGTCCACCTCGATATTCGGTTCCTTGATATTGGCCTTGATGTACTCATCCAGCTTTCTCAGGAAGGCCTCGTCCGTTTTGGAGTGCGCCATTACGCCTACATCATCGAAGGGCGAACTGGCAAAATGCTCTTTTATTTTACGGCGGTTCTTAAGCAGGTTGGTGATCTGCACCTGCAATAGTTCGGTAGAGAAAGGCTTTTGTATATAGGCATCTGCACCCACTTCCAGCCCCTCTATATGTGCTTTATTCGTGTTCTTGGAGGTCAGCAGGATGATAGGAATATGGCAGTATTCCACATTCGATTTGATCCGCCGGCATAGTTCAAACCCATCGATCCCCGGCATCATAATGTCCGATATGATCAGGTTGATCACTTCGTTATCCAGAATAGTCTGGGCGATCTCTCCATTGGCGGCAAGATGTAGTTTATAGGTACTGCCCAAAACCACAGATAAGAAATCCAATATATCTTCATTGTCATCGATAATAAGGATACTGTCAGTCATACTACTCTATTTTTTTCCAGCTGCTTAATTGAAATTCGAATTGCTGATGTACAGGCATCCGCAATTCGAAAATAATGGAGTCCTTTTCTGCGGAAACCAGTTGCAGAGTCCCGCTGTGCAGTTCGGTGAGCGATCGTGCAAGCGACAGGCCAATGCCGGTGCCTGGTTTATTATTACCACGTACCCGCACGAACGGCTCAAATAATTGTTGTCTGTATTCGTCGGGAATAGCTTTTCCATCATTGATAAAATGGATAGTAAAATGCTCATCTGAACTTTCTACGGCAGCCATGCGTACAATAGCGCTGGTAGCGGAATATTTTACAGCATTCGATACCAGGTTCGTAGTTATTTTAATGAAAGCTTCCCGGTCTACAAAAGCAAAGAAAGGATTGGGCGGCACATCCATTTCCAACGCAATGTTATTGGCTGCAGCCTGTTCTTTAAAACCGGTTACTATATCGGTTATGACGGCAACAATATCTGTTTTTACAAAGCTTAAACTAAACTGGCTGGCTTCAGTCTTTCTGAAATCCAGCAGCTGGTTCGTCAGCTCTACCAGCCGCCGTGTATTCTTTTCCGCGATCGTCAGGCTTTTATTCGTTTCCCCGTCCTCCTTACCAAGTTTGTTGCGCAGCCACTCGATCGGCCCCGCAATAAGCGTCACAGGCGTTTGTATCTCATGCGTGATATTCGTGAAAAAATCGATCTTCGCCTGATACATCTCCTTTTCCTTTTCGTATTCGAAAAGTTGTAGTTTCCGAAGATTCTTTCTTTCAAGCGACTGGCGATACAAACGCGTCGCAAAATAAACAGCGGTAGCCAGCAGCAATACATACAAAATATAGGCAACGTCGCTTTTCCAGAAAGGAGGAGTAATGATAATGACCAGCTTGCGTTCCTGTCCAATCCAGCTGCCGATATTGCTTTCAGCCTGAACGATAAATTCATAATTCCCATGCGAAAGGTCGGTGAAGTAGGCCTTGCGGTTGGTGTTGAGGTAAGTCCAGGACCTGTCCAGCCCTTTCATTAGAAATTTATAACGTGTTACTTCAGGCGAGGAAAAGTTGAGGGCGGCAAACTCGATGCTGAAATTGTTTTGCGTGTAATCAAGTACGATCGTATCTGTATATAGGATAGATCGATGGAACGGACTATTGGCTGAATCGGGTACTACTTCCTTATTGTTGATCTGAAATCCGGTAATATAGGTGGGCGGGCTGGGCTCTTGCTGGTCGAAGGAGGCAGGATTGAAAGCGATCATTCCTTTTACCGAACCAAAGTACATTTTCCCATCAGTGTGTTTGTAGGCTGAGTTATAATTGAACTGGTCGGTGATCAGTCCGTTTGCCTGTGTATACACTTTTACGGCTGCCGTGGCGATATTGAAACGGATAAGACCCTTGAGCGAGCTGATCCACAAATGCCCCGAATCATCTTCCAGGATACCATACAATACGTTGGTAGGCAGCCCGTCTTCTGTCGTGTATCTCCTTTTGGTTTTCCGGTCGGGGCTTAATTGGATCAACCCGCCCCCGGTAGTGATGAACCACAGGGAGTGATGGCTGTCCTCAAAAATGGTGTATACCGCAAATTCATTGATGTAACGTCCGTTTAGCGTATCCCCAAACCGGATGTTACCATGCTCGCCTGTTGCAGGATGATAATAAAAAGCGCCCTGGCCTACACTGCCCGTCCAGATATACCCCTTCGAGTCTTCAAAAATGTCGAACACATAAGAATTGTGCGGTATCTGGGGAATGGGAGTAAATGCCTTATGCCGTATGTCATATTCAAACAGGCTGGTGCCGTGATAAGCACTGCCAACCAGCAAACGGTTGTCTCTCGTCCGGTAGATATCGATTACAAAATCACTGACGGAATTACTATTGCTGCCAATCAGCTTAAACCGGTCTGTAATGGCCCCGGTGCGTGTGTCCATTATTTCCATACCCTGAAGAAAGGGGCCAATAAACAGCTGATTATCCCATGCCAGCAAGCCATGAATATTAGGGTAGGAGATGGAGCCTTTCTTTCCTGATGCAGCGTAATTGGTAAAATGCCCGGTTGTTAAATTCAATTTATTGAGACCTGCATCCTCGGTGCCAATCCATAAATTGTGGTCATTGTCGGCACATATTACCCGCACCGCCTCGCCCGATATAGAATTGATGCCCGGTATCGGGTAATACTTTTCAAACCTCGAATTTTCTTTAGAGCAATAGTTGATGCCGCCAAAAAAAGTGCCTGCCCACATACCCCCGCGGTTATCCTTGCAAATAACGTAAACAGCGTTGTCGGTGATCGCGTAAGGGGCGCCGTATTGTTTTTGCAGGTTCTTGCTTACGTTATGAGCCCGGTCATAAATATAGATACCCGATTCCGTAGCGATCCAATACAGTCCATCATTGTCGACCGTAATGTCGCGAACATAAATATCACTTTTGTCAGCGCGCAGGGGTAAAGACCTGACCTCGCCCGTCTGCATATTATAACTTTTTAAACCCTGCTTGAAACAGCCTATGAGTAGTTCGTGCTGGTTGATCGGGTATATTTTGCTGATAGACCGGGCATTCACAGGTAGGTTTTTGTCTGCGATCGAAACGGTAGTACTGTTTACCCTTGTTGTATCATATAGATGTATATTGCCATCATTATCTCCCATCCACAAATTCATGGCAGCATCGAAGGCAATGCAGGATGCCGTTGTATTGAAGTTTTCAATCTTATTTTGTGTGGGGCTGTATTTGTGTAGTCCAAAATTAACAAGAAACCACAGGTCGTTATTGCCGTCTATGATCAGGTTGCTGGTAAATTCTTTGGGTGCTACATCAATTTCAAAAAATAGCTCCCGGTACGGATCATACTTAAAAAGACCTTTTCCGGATCCTATCCATATCATCCCATGTTTATCTTCAGCAATCGAATTGATGATATTGTTGCCGATCCGCCCGAATTTATTCCGGGTATCCTCGCAGGTTTTAAAAGTATAACCGTCAAAACGATTGATCCCGTTTCGTGTTCCTATCCAGATAAGTCCCTTGCTGTCTTGTATGATAGAAGTCACAGTATTGTGCGCCAGTCCATCGCCCACCTGGTATTGTTTAAAATAATATTGACCCAGGCAGGAAGATGCAGCAAGCAGCAGTAATAATCCGGCAGTAACGATTTTATACAACAAGCGCATAATTCACTCGGTCAAATATATGTAAATCACAGTTACGATACTTGCCCGCGATTTTTGACACGATTCTGCTAAATATTGAACGACCCGTTTGAGTGGCGTTTATTTATTTTGGCCTAATAAAGTAACATGATACGATTGTTTTTGTCACTGACATTTTGCTTGCATGTCTTCTGTAGCAATGCCCAGCAATTGATCCTGCCCGGTGATCACCCTGATCCTTCGGCCGTTAAAATAGGCAATCAATACTGGGTGGCAGGCACCACCTCCAACTGGTTTCCTGCTTTCCCTTTATACCGCTCCAACGACCTTGTAAACTGGAAGCCGGCAGGCCATGTGTTTACAAAAATGCCCGGTTGGGCCGATTATTACCTGTGGGCCCCCGAGATCACGTACGATAAAGGCAAAGTATACCTCTATTATGCAGGACATAAAAAAGGAGGAAATCTTTGTATTGCAGCGGCTGTAGCCGATAAGCCCGAAGGGCCTTATACTGATCTTGGCCCGCTGATGTGCGAGGCGGCTGGTTCGATAGACGCTTTCCCTATGCGCGATGAGAAGGGTAAGCTATATATGATATGGAAGGAGGATGGCAATAGTGTGGGTAAACCTACGCCTATCTGGGCTATGGAAATGAAAGAAGACAGAACGGCGTTGATAGGAGAGAAGAAGGAGCTTTTCCGGGCTGATGCAGCCTGGGAAAATGGCCTGGTGGAAGGTGTCTCGATCATAAAGCGAAACGATTATTTCTATGCCTTCTATGCGGCAGCTTCCTGCTGCGGTAAAAAATGTAATTACGGAACAGGTATTGCCAGGGCTAAAAGTCTGCTGGGCCCTTGGGAAAAATACCCGGGCAACCCGGTGTTGGGGGAAACTGCGGAGTGGAAATGCCCTGGCCACGGAACACCTGTTGAAAAAGACGGTAAGTTCTATTTTATTTACCATGCCTACAGCACCAACAGCAGTGCTTATGGTGGCAGGCAGGGCTTGCTCAACGAGTTTGAATTTACCAATGATGGATGGGTACGGTTTACCAACAATAGTAATTATGGCAAACTGAAAAAGACTGGAAAAATTGTTGATCAGTTTGCCACTAAAGAACTTTCCGGCGGCTGGCATTGGAGTGTTTTCCAGAACGTACAATACAAGATCGCCAACAAAACCTTACAGCTACAGGCGCTTCCTTCCATTTCCGGCGCTTACCTTGGACAGTCTGTTCTGGCCGATAGTTATCAGGCAGAAGTCACTGTACAAAAAAACTCCACATCGCAGGCAGGACTTGCTTTGATTGGGGATGATAAGAATATTTTATATGCAGCAGTTGATAGTGGCGCTGTCCGGTTAATACAGGTAAAAAAAGGGGAGCATACGGTTATTGCTCAAGTGCAGGTTCAGCAGCCTTCCAATGTAAGCATAAGAGCAACTGTGAAAAACAATACGCAGGTAACATTTATGTACAGTGTGGATGGCAAACAATTCAGCGTGCTAAATGGTAACGCTGCTGATATCTCTTACCTGCCACCGTGGGATAGGGCTGTTAGGGTAGGACTGGTGTCAAAAGGTCCGGTTGAAAAAACAGCCCACTTCAAAAACTTCACGCTCGACAATCTATGAGCCACCGAATAAACCTTGTATATGAAACGATTGCTTTACGGATGTATCCTGGGTGGTGCCTTGCTGGGCATTGCCTGCCAAAAAACGAAATCACCTGACAAAGAAATAGAAGAGCCTGGTGAAAACCAGTCAGTTTTTATCATTGACAGCACCTTTACAAACCCGGTATTGACAGGCGGCGCCGATCCCTGGATCATACAAAAGAACGGCATCTACTACTGTACCTACACACAGGGAAGCAAGCTGGTGCTCCTCGCGGCAAAGAACGTATCGGAACTGGCCTCCGCTACCCGCTACGAAGTATGGACACCACCTGCCGGCACACCCTATTCAAAAAATGTTTGGGCGCCCGAACTCCATGAAATAAACGGTAAATGGTATTTCTATTTTGCAGCCGATGATGGGCCCAATGCGAACCACCGGATGTATGTTGTAGAAAATACTTCACCTGCTCCCACGGAAGGTACCTGGCAATTTAAAGGGCAGGTAGCAGATGCCACCAACCAGTGGGCCATCGATGGCACCATATTGAACTACAAGGGAAAACTATACATGTTGTGGTCAGGCGCTAATACCGGAACATCTCCGCAAAACATTTACATCGCCGAAATGAGCAACCCCTGGACCATTTCCGGTCAAAGGGTCATGATCGCCGCACCGACCTATGATTGGGAAAAGAAAGGCAATGCCATCAATGAAGGGCCGCAGGCGCTCCTCAATCCGCAGGGACGTTTATTCGTTATTTACTCCGGCAGCGGATTTTGGGAAGATGGGTATTGCCTGGGGCAGCTTACACTGAAAGAAAATGGCGATCCCATGAATGCGGCCGACTGGACAAAAAAAGCCACGCCGGTGTTTTCCATGAGCGCACAAAGCAGTGCTTATGGTCCGGGACACAACGGTTTCTTTAAATCGCCCGACGGCACAGAAGATTGGATCATTTACCATGCCCGTGGCGTTCCCAATGGAGGAGATGCAGTAGCGCGCACGCCAAGGATACAGCGCTTTACCTGGAATGCAGATGGATCGCCCAACTTTGGCCAACCGGAGCCCCTCGAACTGACACTGCGACGGCCGTCCGGAGAGCCCGTTCGCCTCATCTATACCAAAACAAAATGGTCCATTGCAGGCTTCAGTTCAGAAGAGAGCAACAACAGCCGCCTCGCCACACGCCTCATCGATAATTCCCTGTCCACTTATTGGATCACCCGTTATTCAACCGATCCCACGGATTATCCCAACCATTGGATTGCGGTGGATATGGACACCACAGCCGGCGTCGATGGATTCATCATTTCCCAGAAAGCAGGCGACCGTAAAATAAAAGAACTGGAAATACAGACCAGCACCAACAATACTACCTGGGAAAGTGTGGGCGTCTACACTCTCAACAACATCGACCTGTTGAAACAATATGTGAGCCTGCCGCAACAAAAACAATGCAGGTACTTTAAGCTCATTCCGGTATCAGGCCATGATACCCAAAAACAACCCGGTTTGGCAGAAGTATCGGCCTTCCGGCTTAAGAACTGATTCATATCATTCAAACATTGCCCATGTATAAAAAAGGATGGATAGCCCTGTTATTGCTGCCCGCGCAGCTATTGGTTGCGCAAAAAAACAGCCTCACTAAATTTCCCGAAGGGTATACCCCCGAAGAAGTCGGCAAACGGATAGCCTATCGTTTTATAAATGCCAAACATGCGCTTCATGCCGGTAAATGGATCAGCTATCCTGAAACATTCTATTGGAGAGGTTCGCTGCAGTATGCAGCATTGACCAAAGATGCAGCCTTGCTCGATTCGCTGGAGAAAAAGTTTCAGCCATTGTTGACGACAGAAAGCGCCCTGCTGCCCATTAAGAATCATGTGGACCTGAACATGTTTGGCAGCTTGCCATTGCTGCTTTATCAGCTCACAAAAAATAATAAATACCGGGAACTCGGATTGCCCTACGCCGATACACAGTGGATCGTTCCGGAAAACGGCAAGCCACAGGAAAAAGCATGGGACGAGAAAGGCTACTCCTGGCAAACACGCCTTTGGATCGATGACATGTACATGATCACCATTGTGCAAACGCAGGCGTATAAAGTAACCGGAGATGTAAAATACATCGATCGGGCAGCCAAAGAAATGGTGTTATATTTAGATACCCTGCAACGCCCGAACGGCCTGTTCTATCATGCGCCCGATGTCCCATTTTATTGGGGACGTGGTAATGGCTGGATGGCTGCAGGCATGGCAGAGTTGTTGCGGTATTTGCCTGCCGGCAATCAGTACCGCCCGCGTATCATGGAAGGCTACCGGAAGATGATGAAGAGCCTGAAAGATTTCCAGACACCCGCTGGTACGTGGAATCAGCTGATCGACGAAAAAGACAGCTGGGCAGAAACCTCAGGATCGGCGATGTTTACCTACGCCCTGATCACAGGCGTAAAACAAAAATGGCTGAAAGAGAAAGAATATGCGCCCGTAGCCCGCAAGGCATGGATGGCGTTGGTGCCCTACGTAGATGAAAAAGGAGCCGTTGCCGAAGTATGCGTAGGCACCAATAAAAAGAACGATAAACAATACTATTACGACCGGCCGCGCAGCAAAGGCGATTACCACGGACAGGCAGCGTATACCTGGTGCGTGGCCGCACTGCTTGAAAAATAAGATCATATATTCAATGAGGCGTCTGAAAAAAATAGCGATGGTTTTTGTCCTGACAGTTGGCAGTGTTTGCGCAGCCCCTGTTTTATATGCACAGGACAAACCAAACATCATCATATTTCTGGCCGATGACCTCAACCAGCAGGACATAGGCGCTTATGGCAATAAGCAGGTCAGAACGCCCAATATGGACCTGCTGGCAGCCGAAGGCATGCGATTTACAAAAGCCTACGCGGCATCGCCCATGTGTACTCCTTCGCGAAGTGCGATGTTCACAGGCCTGTATCCTTTCCGCAACGGTGCGCAGATGAACCACTTTACCGTGCATGCCGGCACTAAAAGTTTACCCCATTATCTGCAGGCAGCAGGCTACCGCGTAGTCATATCCGGCAAGATCCACATGGCGCCCTTGGCCAATTTCCCGTTTGAGCACATCGGAAAAGAATTTGGTCAATACGAACCCGTCGAAAACAGGCTCGACCGTAAAAAGGAAACCGTCAACGCCATTGAATCCCATTTCAGATCAGCTGCTGCACAACCACTTTGTCTCGTGGTAGCGCCCTGGGTGCCGCATGTGCCCTGGTTTCCCAATAAAGACTTTGATCCTGCTAAACTGGACCTGCCGGGATACCTGGCCGATACCAAAGAAACCCGGCAGGCGTTGGCCGCCTATTACCAAAGCATTGGCGAAGCCGATAAAATGCTGGGGGAGGTGATGAGCGCCGTAGACAGGGCGGGAAAAAAGAACAATACGGTATTTATATTTCTATCCGATCAGGGAGCACAGTTTCCCGGTGCCAAATGGACGGTCTATGACCAGGGCTTGAGAGTGCCGTTGATCGTGCGCTGGCCCGGCAAAACAAAAAAAGGCTCCCTGTCCGATGCGCTGCTGTCGTTGGTGGATATTACGCCAACACTTATAGATATAGCTGGCGGTAATAAAGTAGACAGCCTCGATGGTCGTTCCTTCAGAGAAGTGCTGACAGGCAAAACAACAAAGCACAGCGACTATGTTTTTGCGGAGACTTCCATGGAACCCCATTTCTGGTACAATTATGTACCTGCCAGAACGGTGATCGCAGCCGATGGATTCCATTACATAAAAAACTATCACCCGGGTTTGCGTTTCATCACGCACATCGACAATGTGGAGCGCAATGAGTTCTATTTCGACTCATGGTTGGAAAAAGCAACTGCTGACGCTAAAGCAAAGTTCCTGATCGATCGTTATAGCTACCGTCCTCCGTTGGAATTGTATAATCTCAATACTGACAGAGTTTCGTTCAGGAACCTCGCAGATACACCAGCTTATAGCGATAAGCTAAGAGTCATGCAGGCATTGCTGGAAAAAGAGCTGGCACGCCAGGGAGAATCGCAGGTCAGTATATTGGAAGGAACATTGCCAAAGTTCTCCTGGAAGAGCTATACGATTGCGCAGAATGGCAGCGCCATGGACCTGTCGTTCGACAGAAAGATGTGGAACCCCGACACCTTGCACATTACAGGCTACCTCGAAAATATTAATGAAGGTGGCATTGTTTGTGACTACTTCAACAACTTCCGGTTGTTTGCTTACCACAATAAAATAGGCATCAGGCTGGCCGATGGAACCATACACGAAAGTGAATCTTTAAACAACACTGCGGGACCTGTTTGGCTCATGCTTTCAGCCGGTGGGCATTTAACACTGCGGTTCAATAACAACATCATTTTAAATACAACGATCAAAGGCGACCTTACAAAGATCAAAGGTGGGTTCGTGACCTGTGGTAAACTACAGGGACAGGAACTTACCGGGCGCATGCAAACCTATCACGGCAACATAAGTGACCTTAGGTTTAGCATGAATACACTACTGAGTACTCCATAAATGACTGGTTTTCTTACTGGTCTTTTTATGCTCTTCTTTCGAAAACGTTTTCGAAGCCGGCATGCTATGCCACAATCCCAAACTTGGCACGAATCGACAAAAGGTTGAAAAGAATGTCTGATAGATGTTCTTTTCTTTTACAATCAGGAAAAAGTATTCAAACGATTGCATCTGCATAGCCTGTGAAAATGAACTGAGCTGACTGCTATTAATGATCCTTCCGTTTGCTACATCTCCTGTATTCAATTTCCTTCCAACTATAACACTGCTATGCGTTCATCTAAAAACGATTGACTATTATGAAGAGGAATCCCCAACAAATCACGGAAGGCCATGCCTTTCCATTGTACATGTATCGAATGCTGCCGAAACTATGTACGTTTCTCTTGCTGGCGCTGCTTTCATTGGGCGCCAATGCGCAGGAGAGAACCATCACCGGAAAGATTACCGACTCGCTCGGTATCGGAGTGCCGGATGTCACCGTTGCCGTTAAAGGCTCAAAAACAACGGTAAGGACCGACGCACAAGGCGCTTTCAGTATCGTGGCGTCCACAGGTGCTACTTTGATCTTGTCACACGTGAGTTACGTTGGCAAAAATGTAGTAGTGCTCAGCAATGATCCCCTTTCCATTACTATGCAACAGGCCGCTACCGCTTACGATGATGTGGTGGTAGTTGGTTATGGCAGCATGAAGAAAAAGGACCTTACCGGTGCGATCACACAGATCAAGCCCGACAAGATCGCCAACGAAAACCCCAAAACGGTACAGGATGTGCTGCGTGGTACACCCGGTGTGCGCGTAGGCTTCGATCCCTCTGCCAAAGGCGGCGGTGGCATCGAGATCCGCGGACGTCGTTCGGTGTACAACGATGGCGGACACAATAACCCCCTGATCGTACTCGACGGGATGCTTTTCTATGGAGAGCTTTCTGAGATCAACCCCGATGATATCGAGCAGCTCGATGTGTTGAAAGATGCCTCGGCTACAGCGGTATATGGATCTAAAGCCGCCAGCGGTGTGATCCTGATTCAAACGAAAAAAGGAAAACAGGGCAAACCTGTTATCAATACGACCCTGAATGTAGGCGCTACGCAAAGAAGCATTTACCGGGAGCGGTTTGGGCCCGAAGCCTACATGCAGCACCGCCAGGACTGGTTTACTAAAAATACCTACGGTGTTAATCCGACAACTGGTGCTTATGAAGCATACCAGACAGGCGTATATGTCAACAGGCCCGGCTACTTCACCAGGCCCGATCAACTTACAGGTGTTTCAATCGACCAATGGCGCGGTTACACCACCAACAATGCCAATGAATCTGATCAGAGCATTTGGGCCAGGCGGTTGGGGCTTAACGGCAATGCGCTGCAGAATTTCCTGGATGGAAAAACAACAGACTGGGCTGACAAGACTTTCCGCACCGGTTTCAACCGTGACCTGAATGCCAGTATCAGCGGCGCAGGCGACAGGGTTAACTATTACTTTTCAGTGGGCTATCTGAAGAACGAGGGCGCTGTAGTGAGCGATAACTACCAGGCTTTTCGCTCCAACCTGAAGGTAGACGCGAAGGTCACCAAATGGTTTGATGTAAGTGCCAATGTCAACTTCCAGGACCGCTCCGATGGTAATGTCGATATAGACATGGACCAGATGTTGCGCAACAGTATTTATGCCGACTACGCTGATGCAGCCGGTAACCCGTTACAGTTTCCGCTGAGCTCTGAATTTAGCCAGCGCGGTTATAATTACGATTTCCAAAAGAAATTCCTGCAGCTCGAAAAAGGGTACACGGTACTGAATACCATCCTGAGCGCGAAGATCAAGCTGCCGTTCAATATCACTTATTCATTCAATGCCTCTCCACGCTATCAGTTCTTCTACGACCGTTACTTCATGTCGGCTGATCTGCCAGGTTCCGATCCCAAAACACGGGGCGCCAACCGCGAACAATCTAAAAGCTTCAACTGGTCGCTCAACAATACCATCAACTGGGACCAGCGCTTTGGTGATCACCACGTAATGGTGACCCTCGTACAGGAAGCCGAAGAACTTCAATCATGGACCGATCGCATAGAGGCGCGTAACATCCTGCCTTCTGATGCCCTTGGTTTCCACAATACCAAGAATGGCAGCAAAGAGAACAGTACCTACTCCAGCAATGATTCCCGGCAAACAGCCGATGGTATGCTGGCGAGATTGTTCTACTCATACGACAACCGCTACATGATCACCACGTCTTTCCGTCGTGATGGTTATTCAGCGTTCGGTTTTTCCAACCCATACGCCTATTTCCCTTCAGCTGCCGTGGCCTGGACATTTACCAACGAAAAGTTCTTCAAATGGAATCCGATGAGCTCGGGTAAATTACGTTTCTCTTATGGAGAAAACGGTAACCGCTCACTGGCCAATCCTTATGTAGCACTGGCCAACCTGTATGAAGGCGCCGGCAGAATGCAGGGATACCTCAACTCGGCAGGACAAATGCTGCTGTATCGTTACCTGATGGCCGACCGGTTGGCCAACCCCAACCTGCAATGGGAAAAAACAACTTCCTGGAATATCGGTCTTGATTTCGGTTTCCTCAAAGATCGCATAACCGGTAGTTTGGAGTATTACTCTATGCAGACGCATGACATGATCATGCAGCAACGGCTGCCCAGCTTTACAGGTTTCCCCTTCATCACCACCAACCTCGGACAGGTTGACAACACTGGTTGGGAGCTGACCCTGAACACCGTAAACATCCGCAACAAAACCTTCGAATGGAATACCACCGTCGGTGTATCGTACAACAAAAACCAGATCACCCACCTGTACTATGACCAGGAGAATATAGTAGATGCCAACGGCAATGTGATTGGTACCAAAGAAAGGGACGATATCTCCAATGGCTGGTTTATCGGTAAGCCGATCGGCTCTATCTGGGACTACCGCGTTACAGGCATCTGGCAGGCCAATGAAGTGGACGAAGCGAAAAAATACGGACAAGTACCCGGTGATCCGAAAGTGGCCAACAACTATACGGCGGATGATATAAAAAATGCCAATGGTACAGTTACGCCCGTTTACAACGACAAAGACAAGGAGTTCTTAGGTCAAACCATGGCGCCTTTGCAGTGGTCCATGCGCAACGAGTTTGTATTCTGGAGAAACCTGAGCGTATCTTTCAATATCTACTCCTATATGGGACATAAAAGCCTGAATGGAGACTACCTGAACAATGATGATGATGGTGGTCGTATGACATACGGTATGGCAAACCTTCCTGCCAAAAAATACTGGACCCCTCAAAACCCCACCAACGACTTCGGACGTATCGAAGCCAAAGGGCCTACCGGTGCGGCTGGCGCAGGCATGCTATATGACCGCTCCTTTATCCGCCTGGAGAATATTGCAGTGGGCTATACACTACCCACACAATGGACTTCCCGGTTTACTTTAAATAAGGTGAAGGTGTTTGGTACCGTACGCAACGCTGCTGTATGGGCAAAAGACTGGAAAAACTACGGTGATCCTGAAACCGGCGGATGGGCCGCAAGAGTGTATAACCTCGGTGTCAACTTAATTTTTTAATGAATTAGCGTGAATGATATGCAACATATGAATAAAAAGCTGAAGCGTGCCTCCAAAGGCGTGACCCTGTTGGTAGGAGGAATGGTATTGTTGAGCGGATGCTCCAAGAAATTCCTGCAGCCAGATCCGTTATCGTTTTACGAACCTACAACGACTTTCAATACCGAGAATGGCCTGATGTCGGCCATGGCGATTTGTGACCGTCACCTGAAAGCCTATTGGGCTACCGATCACAACGAAATGCTGACCCTTGGCACAGAATATATATTCTCTGAAATGATGGTAGCCGCCGCTACTGATAAACGCAACATGCTGTGCGATGTCGCCAACATGCTGACGCCTACCAGCGAAACGGTATATCAGAATTTGGACAGAACGAATAGCATCTGGTACCTGTGGGAGGAAACCTATAAAGGCATCATGTATGCCAACACCATCATTCAGTTTGTGGATGGTGTGCAGAGCCTGAGCGAAGCCACCAAAAATGCATATAAAGGCAGGGCCTACTTTCACCGGGCCTTCCGCTATATGAACCTGGTGATGGAGTTTGGCGATGTACCACTGGTCACCACGATCGTAGAAGTGCCCAAGCAAAATTACCGCAGCACGAAGCGCGATGCCATTCTGCAAATGATCACCGGCGATATGGAGAAAGCGGTAGAATGGGTGCCCGACCAATCAGCGATGGCTGTTACAGGTATGATCAACAAAGGCGCCTGCCGCATGTTGCTGGCCAAATGCTACATGGCAGTAGGTGAATACGAAAAGGCCAAAGCGCAAATGGACATCGTGATCAACCAGTCCGGTTATGCGCTGATGCAAAACAACTTCGGCACCTTCAACCCCGGAGGCGAAGCGAATACCTGGCCTATTACACGCAATGTGATCTGGGACCTGCACCGTCCTGAGAACAAGCTGATCGCCGCCAACCGAGAGGTGATCATGGGCATGCCCAACAGAGGCGCCGATGTGGAGTCGTTCATTCAAATGCTCACCATGCGCATCCTGTATCCTTTTGTATTCGATGGCAGGATACAGACCAGAGATGGCAAGCAGGCGCTGTTGAACATTCGCCGTAATGACGCCGCCAATTACAACAATAAGTATGACTACATGCGCGCATTCGGACGTGGCATTGCTACGTTCCGCCCCACCAGTTGGTCTACCAAAGACATGTGGGCTGTAAATGGTGTCATGGATGCAGAAGATCTGCGTCATAGTTCAGCGACAGGCAACTGGATCCGCATGGAAGACTATAAGGTCAACAACAAAGCGTCTACGGAATTTGGTAAACCGCTCACCTTGTTCAATCCCAACAATGGCGCCTTGCTGTGCAGCGATACCATTCGCCGCTGGTTTGATGTGCCCCATTATAAGTTCTTCCTCAACGACCCCGTTAACGAGGCTAATATCACAGGCTCTGATGGTCTGCGTGGCGCTACCAATGGAGGCATTGCCGACTGGTATCTCTACCGCCTGGCAGAAGCCTACCTGTTGCGCGCCGAGGCTAAATACTACATCAATCCAGGCGATGGATCGATCAAGGATGACCTCAATGCCATAAGACAAAGAGCAAAATGCGCCCAACTCTACCAGGGGGCTGTGACGATCGGCGATATTATGAATGAAAGAGGCCGTGAACTGTATTGGGAAGAATGGCGTAACGTGGAGTTGAAACGTGTGTCACTTTGCCTGGCCCGTAGCGGTAAACCCGACGAGTGGGGCAATACGTATTCGCTGGAGAATTATGACAAGCAAAGTGGAACGGACAATGGAGGCGGAAGCTACTGGTACCAGCGTATCGTACACTACAGCCTGTACAATAAAGGACCGATCCAGATCAATACCACTGGTAATAGCAATCCCAACTACACGATGGACAAAAAGAACCACTACTGGCCGATTCCTTATGCAGCCATCACTGCCAACAACAAAGGCCAGCTGGCGCAGAACTTTGGCTATGATGGTTACAATGCCAGCGTACCCAAATGGGATAAGTGGGAAGATGCTGTTGCAGATGAAAAAACAAAATAGTTAGAGTTAGCATAGCAAAACACCCTGGCAGGTGGGAGGGAGCACAGCAATGTGTTCCCTTTTTTTATTTATATAAGATCAGGCAGCTTGTACACGTTTATACTGCCATTCTTATGAATTACAAGTAAGTCTCTGGTTCCTGTAAGGAAAACCTGTTCCGCTTCACTCGCGTAATCGATGATATTATCCGGATCTGAAGTCGGCTTTCCGTAGTCGTCATAACCAGTAATGGCACATCCTTTCAACATAAGTTCTCCGATTTGCTGTAATGGATCCCGGTTGACTAATAACAGTCGGCCAAACCGTGTTCTTACCAGTATGTGCTTATCGGAAAGGTAATAAGCAATATATTCATAACTATCAGTCTCCAAACCCGGATAGTTATCGTCATCTGTAAATACTTCTTCGCTGTCCAACGCTGCAATTTGTTCTATGTTGGGAAATGAATATATTCTTAGGTATTGACCATCGTCGTCTATCGTAACATATTCATCACCTGAAGGGGAGAAATTTCCTATGGAAAGATCAGCGCATTGTTCTTGTTCTGTATACAAAATATTATTATTGACGAGCATTGCTAATAACACTCGACTTCCGTCCTGCCCTGCATGTAAATTGATCAGTATTCTATATGGATCAGTTGTTGAATGAAAAATAAAGTGGTTATCCATGTCCCGGCATGTCAAGGACTTAAGAAGACTAAAATCGGCCGCGTCGAACATTTGAAAGAAGCCTTCTCCGCTTTCAAATGGCTCAAAGAAAAGGATACGATTAACCCTGCCACGATCATCAGTATGAAAATAGCACTCAGAACTTTGATATATCTCTCTGGGAAAATGAGGACGATCGAAAAGTAATTGGCCTTTTCCATCAAAAATCCGGACAAAGTCTCTGCCACTCACGCCGATCATAGAGCCATCGGAACTAATCGTCAGGTCGAAGGTATTTAACCGGTCACCGATTTTTTGTTCCCACAACAAGTTGTAATCTGCATCGAACCGGCTCACCAGTGCGCTGTTTCTATACATTACGAGGAAGCCTCCACTGGCGCAGGGTACAACGTGGTAAGGCTTTGCAGCAAATTTGATTTCTTTAAAAACAGGTATCCTTAATTCCATATGCCATTCATCTCTGTTAACACGATCGGTTTGTCATCAGTAATCACGATCGTATGCTCATGCTGCGCCATAAAGCCGCCCTTGTTGCCAACCATCGTCCAGCCATCCGAAAGGGTGGTGGCAAGCGTAGAGTTAGTGGTAATGAATGTTTCAATGGCTACTACGGAGTTCTTCCTGAAGCGGGCATGGTTAAAACGGTCCCGGTAATTGGCAATGGCTGAAGGTTCTTCATGGAGGCTTCGTCCAATGCCGTGGCCGGTGAGGTTCCTGATCACTTTATAGCCCCGTTTCTTCGACTCCGTCTCTATCAGGTGGCCAATGTCAGCAATGCGCACACCGCTTTTTATATTATTGATGGCTTTTTGCAGGATGGCTTTGGAGGCATCGATCAGTTGCTAATGACGATGGATGTCTTCACCCAATACAAACGAGCCGCCGTTGTCCGACCAAAAGCCGTCCAGCTCTGCCGAAACATCTATATTAATAAGATCGCCTTCCTGAAGGACGGTTTTATGCGAAGGAATACCGTGGCAAAACTCATTATTGACACTAATGCATGTCCAGCCAGGAAATCCATACGTTAGGTAGGGGGCTGACTTGGCGCCCAGCGAGTTCAGTATCTGTGCGCCATATTCATCCAGTTGTTTGGTGGTCATGCCCGGAGCTGCATACCGGGTCATCTCCTTCAGGGTAAGGGCAACGGCTTCGCTGACCTTTTTCATGCCGGCCAGTTCAGATTCTTTATTGATGGACATAGTTACGTTGTTTGGTATAGATTGCTTAAAGAAGACCAGGGCAAAGATAGGAAAAGGGGCTCTTGTCACTGATGGCTTCGTTGTATAGCTTTGGTTGTCAGCCAGGAGACCTGTTAATATCATGTCATTATTAGTTAAAATAGACTTATAGAGACACATAGGTTCTTCATAGTTTTATAGATTAATTGATAGATTCAAATATGAAAATGTACAAGCTATTCTCCCGTCCCATCCTGTTATTTGTCATTTTGACACAATGTGTTAACATCGCTCAGGCGCAAGACCAGATATTGGATGGGATCGGTGAAACGGGAATGATTGCTCGCTATGTGTTTAACGGAGACCTCAAAGATTGGTCCCGCAATACTTTGCACGCCAAATATCAGGGCGGCGAAGCACAATTTGTCAATGACAATCGCTTTGGAAAAGTGTTATCCCTCTCCGGCGAAAACAATGCTTTCCTTACGATCCCGGGAGAAGCGTTGACCGATCTTGAGTCCCTCAGTATATCAGGATGGATATTCCTGCGCTCGGAGCAGCCCGGACAGCGCTTTTTTGATTTTGGAAAGGATGCTACCAAACATTTTTCTGCGGCCCCTCTTGGCACCAGTGCCCAGAAAGGCTATCTGGCATCAATAACAGGTAGTAAAACCGGAGCAATTGCCCCGGCTATAGAAACGAACAAGTGGGTTCACCTTGCCATCGTAATTGATATTCCTGCAAAAACCATGTTTACCTATGTTGATAGTAAACTTACAGGAGAAGCAAAGGATATTCCAAAGGAATTGACAGAGGTGTTTGGCCAGCAACCCGGCGAAAAGCTACTGTATATCGGAAAGTCGCTACAAGCTGGCGATCCCAACCTCAATGCCCTGCTACGCGATTTCCGTATCTACCGGGTGCCGTTGAGCAGCACACAGGTGGCCGGCATTTTTAACAATTCCCGCAGAGGAATCAATCAGGGTTCTGTCAATACAACGGGCAGACGCGCTGAAGACACCCTGCCCCGCTTTTCTCCGACGGAAGCGCAGCTGTATAATACTTATTTAGTAGGTGTGTCTGATGTGAAGGTGGAAACAGCAGTGGGGGAGTTGCCACGCTTCCCAAGCTATGTAGACGGAACTTATCAGAACAAAAAAGGCCCCAAAGTACGTGTGCTGTGGCCTGCTGCAGTCGACAATACGACAGTGCTTAAACCCGGCACCTATACCGTTACGGGGCGTGTTGCGGGAACGAGCTTTCAACCCAAAGCAACTGTTACGGTGAAAGATCCCAGGAAAACGATTACGCCGGTTTTAAAGTTGCAGCCATTTCAATTAAACCAGGTTACCCTGAAGAACGATGCGCATGGCCACGAATCCAAGTTCGTCCAGAACCGCGATAAGTTCGTATTGACATTGGCTAAGACCGATCCCAATTCCTTCCTCTATATGTTCCGCCATGCTTTTGGCCAGCCACAACCGGAAGGAGCTAAACCTTTGGGCACCTGGGATAGCAAGGACACCAAATTAAGAGGGCATGGTACAGGCCACTACCTTACGGCCATTGCACAGGCTTATGCTGGCACAGGATATGACAAGACGCTGCAGGCCAACTTCGCACAGAAGATGGATGTGATGGTAAATACCCTCTATGAATTATCGCAATTGTCAGGAAAGGCGAAAACAGCAGGCGGCGCACACGTGTCCGATCCTGCGGTAGTACCTTACGGTCCCGGAAAAACAAGTTATGATTCAGACCTTAGCGATGCAGGTATCCGTACTGATTATGAGAATTGGGGAACAGGATTCATCAGTGCTTATCCCCCGGACCAGTTCATCATGCTGGAACACGGCGCCAAGTACGGCGGACAGAAGAACCAGATCTGGGCGCCCTATTATACGTTGCATAAGATTCTTGCCGGCCTGATGGATATATATGAAGTAAGCGGCAATAAAAAAGCCCTTGACATCGCTTCCGGTATGGGCGATTGGGTATATGCACGCCTGAGCAAGGTGCCAACAGACACACTGATCAAAATGTGGAACACCTATATTGCCGGTGAGTTTGGCGGTATGAACGAAGCCATGGCCCGTATGTACCGCATTACCGGTAAACCCAATCACCTGAAAACGGCGCAGTTGTTTGATAACATCAGGGTATTCTTTGGTGATACACAACACTCACATGGGCTGGCTAAGAACGTAGACCTTTTCCGTGGCTTGCATGCCAACCAGCATATACCCCAGGTAGTAGGAAGTATCGAAACGTATCGCGCGACCAACAATCCGGAGTATTACAAGATAGCCGATAACTTCTGGTACAAGATGGTCAATGATTATATGTACAGTATTGGGGGAGTGGCAGGCGCCCGCAATCCCAACAATGCAGAGTGTTTTATTGCTGAACCCGGAACGTTGTATGAGAACGGCTTCTCTTCCGGCGGACAGAACGAAACCTGTGCTACATACAACATGCTTAAATTGACCACCGACTTGTTTATGTTTGATCAGCGGGGAGAGTTGATGGACTATTACGAACGTGGATTGTACAACCATATCCTTGCTTCTGTAGCTGAGAATACGCCTGCGAATACTTACCATGTGCCGCTGAGGCCAGGCGCTACCAAACAATTTGGTAACCCGAATATGACAGGCTTTACCTGCTGCAACGGTACGGCTATAGAGAGCAGCACCAAACTGCAAAACTCTATTTACTTTAAGAGCAAGGACGACCAGGCGCTGTATGTGAATCTGTACGTACCTTCTACACTGGAATGGACTGAGCGGAAAGTAACAGTGGAGCAGTCTACCAACTTCCCCAGCGAAGACAATACCCGTTTGACGATCAAAGGCAGCGGCAAATTTGATGTTAACGTACGTGTACCGGGCTGGGCTACCAAAGGATTCTTTGTAAAGATCAATGGCAAAGATCAGAAGGTGAAAGCTACACCAGGCAGCTACCTGAAAATAAGCCGCAGTTGGAAAGACGGTGATGTGATAGAATTGAAAATGCCTTTCCAGTTTCACCTGGACCCCGTTATGGACCAGCAGAACATAGCGAGCTTGTTCTACGGACCGATCTTGCTGGCAGCCCAGGAGCCGGAAGCAAGAAAAGAATGGCGAAAAGTAACCCTCGATGCCAACGATATCAGCAAGTCGATCAAAGGCGATCCGCAGCAGTTGCAATTCACTATCGATGATGTTGTCTTCAAGCCATTTTATGAATCTTACGGTCGTCACTCCGTTTACCTGGATGTAAAGTTGAAGTAAGTCTTGAACTTAAAATATCCGTAGGGGTTATTGCTTCACGAAGCAATGACCCCTTTTGGCTTTTACAGGTTGGCTCAAAAAGGCAACCGGCATTATCCAGCGGGAATAGCCGTATTTTGAGACCTGATTATTGTCAAAATTTTTACCTATACAAGCAGCGGACTCCGATATGTGCTTAACTTAACAATAAATGCCATCTGTATGCTCGAATTGAACCTTACTATGAAGTTTCATGCTGTTGGCCAGGGGTGCTTTTATACAAGTAAAATAGCCGGATACAAAAAGAAGCCATTTCATTTTGTCTACGACTGTGGCTCAGACACTGATGAAAAGATTCTAATGAATGAGATCAGCCAGTTTGCCAACGAGGTAAATGATTTAATCGATCTCGTTATTGTATCTCATTTCGATCGTGATCATATCAACGGTATCAGTCAGTTGCTGAGGTCTGTCAGAGGTTGCAGACGGCTCATCATTCCATATTGCGACCCGATAGAACGTTTATTCCTGCTGGCAACCTATTCGGATGCCGATGATTTCTATTACAGGTTGCTGCAAAATCCTGTTGAATATTTCACCGGAGGAGACTTCAATATTAATGAAATAATTGTGGTGGGAACCCCTGATGATGAGGATGATGTTAAAAGTTCAACAACTTCGCTGGTAAATCAGGTTGCTGCCGATGCCGATACAGATAGGTTGGGGTTTACTGATCACATAGATGAGGAAGGTTCTGCAAATTTTTCGGCATCAATAGAGCAGGGAGAGAAGGGAAGTGAATTACAGACAAAAACAACCATTAAGTTCTACCAGATACCATTTCGGTTTACAATCGGTGATAAGGATTGGGAATTTGTGATCTATCATAAAAAAGGGTATAGACATAACCTCATTTACCGGGTTACTGAGGAGGTGAAGAGAATTGCGGGAGTTAAAAGATCCATATATAGTTTATTTGATGAAGAAGAGATCAGGAAGATCAAAAAGCTCTACTTTGATATGCTAAAAAGTAACATGAACAGTACTTCGCTGATTGTGCTTCACAGCAAATGCCAGAATAAGTATAATGAGGATGAGTATATAATTTACTATAAAGATGATCTTCCTGTACCAAGATTTGGAACAATGCTTACAGGTGATATCGATTTAGATGGCCCTGTTAAGGTCAGGAAACTAAGAGATTATTTTGATCGTTATTTTGATGATGTGAAGTTCTTTCAAATACCCCATCACGGTTCAAAAGAGAACTGGAAAGTAAATAACAGTTCAGGTTATTTATATTCCTTCCCGTTTTACGTTGTTAATTCCGGAAAAAAAGACTCAGGTAATAACAAATTCGATCACCCAAGCGAAGAAGTGCTGGCAGATATAATCAGGAATAATCAAAAGGCGAAAATATTCCTTAATAATGAAGAGCAGGAGTTTTGTTACCCACTTGCTTTTGCACATGAGAGTATTGCATACACTGCTTATGAAGGGTTAATACTTCCACCCTATGAACCGATGACCTTTAAACGTCGTGATCCAAAAGGCCCTGTTGGGCAGTAATATGTTATGATGCTGACTTTGCATTGCTTCAACTTCTGGCAGTATTTACTGCCTATGAGTTATTAGTACGTTTTTTAGTATGCTGTTGTCTCACGCGGCTGAGCGTTTCCCGCGACAAGCCAAGGAAGGAGGCCACCATGTGGAGCGGTATGCGCTCGTAGATCTGCGGGTATGTCTTGATAAAGTTGTCGTATTTTTCTTCCGCGGTCTCGCTGATATTGCTAAGTATCCTGTTTTGGTGTGCTTCGTAATTCTTTGCAGTAAGTTTCTCTATTAGCTTTTTAAAATGGGGGATCGATTCTTTCAGGCCCTCAAACTTTTCCTTTCTGATCATTAACAATTCACCATCTTCCAGTGCATCGATGTTGTATTTGGAAGGAAGACCCGATTGAAAACTGTCGAAGTCACTTATCCACCAATTCTCGATGGCAAACCTCATGCTATACTCTTCGCCATTCTTACCTACGCCATATAGCCGGAAGCATCCTTTAACGACAAATCCTATGTGATGACTGACATCGCCTTCCTGCAACAAGTACTGACGCTTGCGGATTTTCTTCGGAACAGCTACTTCTTCAACCTGTCTTAGCTCATCGCTGGTCAGGCCGCCTTTTTCAACGAGGTACGTCGCTAAAGCAGTAAACATTTTAGATAATTTTCAATAAAGTTATCTAAAATGTTCTTTCGGGCTAAATTAGCAAGGCCGAAACCACGCAAATGAGAATCTGGCTGTAAAAAGATGAACTACTTCAACCAGTCAGGCCGCTCAAAGCGGCCAGACTAAACAACGAGTTGACGACGTAAAACGGAACAGTTGACGTACACCAAGCTGGTGAAGTAAATGTCTTAGTCTTATTTCATTTGGATAATGTTGGTCAGACCGCCATCGGCAAGTATTTCAGTGGCGAGTATGAAAGAGGAATCGTCGGACGCCAGGAATACGGCAGCTTTCCCCATGTCAGACGGCAATCCCTGCCTTCCTGCAGGTGTCAGGTCTTTCCATATCTGCTTCACTTGTTCAACCTGCTTCTCTGGTACTATTTTGCCAAATACAGGTGTGTCCGTTGAGCCGGGAGAAAGTGCATTGACCCTGATCTTTCTGGCCAGCAGATCCAGTGATAATCCTTTGGCTAAGGATACAACGGCGGCTTTAGCTGCACTGTATACTGTCATGCCTGGTGCTGCACGATGTGCGGCGCTTGATCCGATGAGTATGACGGAGGCGCCATCATTCAAATAGGGGAGTGCTTTTTGAACTGTAAAGTAGGCGCTCTTTAAATTCAGGTCCATATACTGGTCATAGTTGCTTTCTGTGACCTCGTTTATGGCTGCCATCGGTTGACCGTCTACAATGCCGCCGGCATTGACTACCAGCGTATCGATGTGGCCGAATCGATCGAACGTGTCTATGAATATTCGTTCCAGGTCACTCATGTTCGTTACGTCGGCTTTGATGCCTATGAAGCCTGCGCCCAGCGCATTAACCGATTGGTCGAGCGTTGACTGGTTTCTGCCTGTAATAGTGCCGATCGCCCCTTCGTCTTTTAATGCTTCCGCAATGCCAAATCCTATGCCGCTATTACCTCCGGTAACTACGGCTACCTTGTTTTTCAGTTTCATTTTTTATGATTGTATTACAAGGCAAAGGTGAGTCGATGTAGGGGCTGGCAACAAGGAGATTTGACAGAAAATAGTGGTGATAAATGTCACGTAAGTGGTGTTCTTATCGCTTGTATTCAACCAATGGAAGCTGTCGGGGGGAAGGGTTATTCATTACCCATTTTACACCAAGTTCACACATGCGGGCTGTATCACCTGATCTTTGTTTGACTTCATTAACAATCGTTGCTGCTTCCGTCAGCTCGGAAGCGGAGAGTGGCTCGCCTTGCTTCACAAATACAAGAAAAGCATCAGCCATTTTTTTATAATCGTTATCCCAGTTGATGCCTCCGTTGCCTTCCAGTTCATTGGCAATTTTTCCAGTAATCCGGATCACTTCTCCTTGAATAGTTTTGGCTGGGCCGTTCGATGGAACCAGCAGTTCCCAGAGTTCCTGATGTTGCTCTTGCCAGACCTGAGCATTGATATTGATGGGTGATTTACCATCGTGCATAACGCGTGTGTCTACAGACTTAACACCGAATAGGCCATACAGCGCTGACAATGCATTACTTACTTCACCAACCGCGTCTTTGTTGAAACCTGCTCTGTGAAACTCGAACCGTTTCCCGATTTCTATAACCAGATCCTTCATTGCCGGAGTGATCTTAACACCGGCATTCAAATGTAATTGGGAAAGCCCGACGGTTCTGACTATGTCTATATTATTACATGTTAAAAGGGCTTGCTCCAATGGGGTGTAATCATTCGCATTTAAAACGTCTGTTTGTGCGCCATATGCCAGCAAAAGAGCAGTGTTTTCAACGTTGTGTGAATCTGCCGCAGCATGAAGCGGTGTGCCAATGGAGCTGCTTTTGCTATGCACATCAGCGCCTAACTCCAACAGGCTTTTTATGTTGCCAAATATGCTACGGGCCCGGTTGTGAAGTGGTGTATTGCCCCAGGTATCTGTGGCTTGTAGATCTGCTCCTTGTTCAACCAGCCAGGCAGCTAATTCGTGCGGGCAATTATCATATGCCAGAGCGGTCTGTTTGCCATATCCTCCACGGGCATCAGGCTCACATGTATCAAATACCGCTTTAAGCTGCTGAAGATCACCTTTGCTTAACAGTTCTTCAAAATCTTTGGGTAGTTTTTTTTTCTTCTTTGCCATAATAGCTGGTACAATAACGGGATTGCAGGAGGCACTAAGTTAGTGCGCTTAATCCGGTTGTGCAAAATCAGACGGCTTAAAGGCAGATTACAGGATTTCAAGCTTCTTTTCAAACGGGATCGACTTCAATATGGAGTTGGTCGATAGGATCTATAAGCAAATGACGTTCTATCAAAAAGATAAAGAAAATCCGGATCTGCCGTTATGGAGAATTGTCTTTGGCTTTGGCTATCAATATATGGACTT
>JAGIBF010000084.1:27476-36536 GCA_017744515.1 Niastella sp. | reverse complement strand
TTGTTGCATTAACCAACAAAGTCGTTGCCCAGGACAAAGCCATCTCCGAGGCAGACAAAAAAGAGATTATTAAACTGTTTGAAGGAGTGGATAAAAGTAAGTACAGACTCCAGTTCAACAAAGGAAAAGAGGTCTATGGCGCAAGAAAAGTAGCCATGAGAGACCTTGAGCAGGTTCGTAAAGTAAGAAACCCGCAGGATGAACTGGGATATGTAGTATTGATCGTATCCGATGATGGCATCGTATACATCGTAGCAGTTTCCAAAGGAGGAAAGCTCGAAAGCGTATTGGGTAGGGAAAAAGCTGCAAAGCTCAATACCATTATGTCCAAATATGCCAGATAATAAATTTCATTGATAAAACCATGTTCAAAAGCTTGCTTTTGAACATGGTTTTAACTCGAATAAGTATGAAAAAGAAAATATTTTTCACCCTTGCCTTTACCCATTTAACAGTAATACTGTTAACCATATTACATGTATTGGATGAAAAAATATACCACAAGAACGAGCCCCTTGAAAAAGCGCTGGTACTTGTGTGTAGCATCAATTATTCAGTATGGCGATATGGATTTTTCTCCCCAGACGTAGGAAAAAGCAATGAAATAGAAATAAAAACAGTCGATTATAACGGGCAGGAAAAAACATATTCCACCCTTAGGGGATTTAGCTTTTACTGCAAGAACCAGGATCTTGCCAAAAGATTCTATGGATACAAAGTCTACAATGCCGGCGATACTTCCATCCAGGACATATGTGCCCGTTCCTTTTCAACCCGCATGTTCAATCTTCAGCCCCACATCTGGAAAGTATCATATACCCTTAGAAGCATCAGGTACCCCACAATGAAAGGATTTTGCAAAAAAGAACCGGTGAAAATATCAGAACTATACTCAACCGATTTTGTGCTCACAGGAAACTAAACATTTAGAACAACATTACTATGCGTACAAGCACATTATACAAAAAAGCATATAGCTTTTTTAACGATCCGGTTTCACCAGCACCCCTGGCAATATTCCGGATATTGATTGCTGCATTCACGTTGTTGCAGGCAATATTATGGTACAACGATTGGCTGGCCTTTATGGGCGCCGATGGGTGGATACAGTGGGAAATATCAGAGATACTGATATCGGATCTTACACTCCACATGGCCAAGGTGTATAAATTCTTTTCCTTCCTGCCGGTGACCCAGGATGAATTTGTAATGGGATTCTTCTGGGTGTACGTAATAAGCGCCTTCCTTTTGTTGATAGGCTTGTTTACGAAAGTCTTTTCATTCCTTACCTTCCTTTGCCACTACATCCTCATGTGTACCATCGAAGTATACGTATACGGCGTAGATATCTTTTTGCAAATAGCATTATTCTACATTATGCTCATGCCGGTGGCAAGAATGTATTCATTAGATGCATGGTGGAAAAGAGTGCCAACTACCCCTTCCTGGGAAGTTACACTCTCCCTGCGCGTATTACAAATCCACATGGGGTTGATCTACCTGTCGGCAGGCTTCGAAAAACTCATCTCACCGGAATGGTGGGGAGGCAACGTGATATGGCGCTCATTGGTGCAGCCCGATTTCAGGCAATACGATTTCACCTGGTTGGCCGATAAATCCTGGCTGTTCATAACACTAAGCTGGTTTACGATCATCATTGAAACGGGCTATATTATATTTATCTGGATACCTAAAGTAAGAGTGTTTTGGTTAGCAGCTATAATAGCCCTGCATGTAGGTATATGCGTTTTTCTGGGGCTTTGGCTGTTCGGACTCATCATGATACTTTTGTCAGTTTCGGCTTTTGGAACAGATGCATGGAAAGATATTCAAAGTTTCACCCGAAATCGCCAGCGTAAAATAAACATACAATATAGTCCTGCATAATATGGTCACAACTGGTGTGGATAAAACGCTTGCCCCGCAAGGAGTGCAGGCGTTTTTTGGTATTATTCTTGCAATAATTTTTCGATTTGTTAAAAACCACCACCTGCCCGCCTTCCGTAGTAATATCTTTTCCGGATTCTTTACCACGTATATCTTTCTATGAGAAAAATTGTACTTAAAATTTTTCATGATGCCGCTATTGTTGCTTGTGTCCTTTTATGAGTTCAGACAATTCCTGCAGATCGTTCTATGGATTGCTGTCCCTGCTACCTTGGTTGCTATAGGTTTAACCATCTTTTTTCATTATCGTCGTAAGAGAAAACAGGAAGAGTTAGGGCTCGCCTTTCATGATAATAATAATTGGGCCGAAAACCTGGCGGTCACACCCGCAATTCCTTCGATAGTAAAAGCTACAACAGGCGAAGCGCCACCGGAAGGATTGCCCGACTGGCTGGCCAGCGCCAACCCGGATAATACTACCTTGATTAAAAAGTATGAACACGAAGTGCGGCGCTACCGCGAAAACTATGCAATCCTCGAGCAGGACTTTCGTGAGCTCGAAGGAAAATATACCGACCTGCGCAACAAAGCCTACAATGGAGATAAAGAAACGGATACAACACTGGTAGCAGAACTACAGGAAGCACAACAGCGTTTGAAACAGGTACAGGAAGAAAACAGCCGCTTGCAACAACTGGTGGCAATGAGTACACCATTAGTCAATGGGCGTGAAAAGGAGAGCATGCATGTCCTGCAACAATTGCTGGAACAACAAATTAAAAACTATCATCTCCTCGAGCACCAGGCAGGAGATTCGGCCGCACAATTGGAGCAATTACAGGTCACTGTAGCTGGCTTCGATCAGCAGATCCGGCAGCTTACAGCCGAACTTGGCCAACAGCAGCAGCAAGCCGCCGAATGGCAAACCCAGCTCGAACAAAGCCGGGAGATTATTCAGACTAAAACGGACCACATTGAAAAACTGGAACACAACGCACAGGATCTCCAACAACAACAAGCACTCCTGCAAACAGAGATAGCCGATCAGCACGATGCCATGCGTACCTTGAAGGAACACCTCACTTCCGAGCAACAGAAAGCCACCACGCTTGAAACAAAATTGGAGCAGAGCAGCCAGCTACTCGCAAGAATATATGCAGAATTAGCAAAAACGATCAATCATAATGAGCTGACGACCAGCTAAAGGCAACTTTAACATTTAACCACATACGGCGCTGCGCGGCGATTCGTTATAGTTTCGTTAACTTACAACAAATTGCCTACGTATGAGAAAGTATGCCCCTGCAAACAACTTTATCATTACACTATTATTGCTCATCGTTATCACGGCATTTCACCCACCAATCAACAATCTTTCCCTTACAGGAGCCTGGCATTACCAGGAAAACGGACGCGAAGAGACCATAACATTTGTAGATGGGTATTTTGTGCACGCCGTTTACGATAAGGCTGGAAAACAATTTCAGTACACCTGGGGAGGACCTTACGTGCTGAAAGACGATAAAATAGAAATTACCATCCAGTTCAATACCCGGCAAAATGAAAAAGTAGGGGAGATGGTCTCCCTTTCCTGGACCGATAACAATCAACAATTAGTGGCCAATATTGAAGGCGGCGAGAAAACCTGGAAGCAATTGGACAAGGGCTTGGGCGACCTGGCAGGCGTTTGGCGCATTGCTGGCCGCAAGCAGGGAAACCAGCCGGTTACTATGCAACTTGCTCCGCGTCGTACCCTCAAAGTATTGTCTGGCACCCGGTTCCAATGGATTGCATTCAACATCCAGACCAAAGAGTTCTCGGGCACAGGGGGAGGCACATACTCCTTTAAAGACGGCAAATACACAGAGCATATAGAATTCTTCAGCCGCGACAATAGCCGCGTAGGCAGTTCACTCAGCTTCAATGGAAAAGTGCGCGGCAATGAATGGGACCACACCGGCCTCAGTTCCAAAGGCGATCCCATCGACGAAATGTGGAAGAAGCTGAACGCCGAGTAAAAGCCCGGGACTTCAGGTACTTATGCACAAGTTGGGGATTCCTTCTGACTGCCGGACACACCGACTTCCGTACTTCTTCTTACCTTGCACCCATGCAACAATACCTGGATTTACTGCAACACATATTTGATAAAGGAGTGACCAAAACCGACCGTACCGGAACCGGTACTACCAGTTGCTTTGGTTACCAGATGCGGTTCGACCTGCAGCAGGGATTTCCATTAGTTACCACCAAGAAACTACACCTCAAAAGTATCATTTACGAGCTGCTTTGGTTCCTGCAAGGCGATACCAACACCAAATACCTAAAGGATCATGGCGTCAGCATTTGGGACGAATGGGCCGATGAACAAGGAAATCTGGGACCAGTATACGGCAAACAATGGCGCAGCTGGGCCGGAGCCGATGGAAAAGCCATCGACCAGATCAGTGATGCCCTCAAACAAATAAAGAACAACCCCGATAGCCGCCGTATCATAGTAAGCGCATGGAATGTGGCCGAACTGCCAGAAATGGCGTTGATGCCCTGTCACGCACTATTTCAGTTTTATGTGGCGCCCGGAGAAAACGGAAGAAAAGGAAAACTCTCCTGCCAGCTATACCAGCGGTCAGCCGATGTATTCCTTGGAGTACCATTCAATATAGCCTCCTATGCATTACTCACCATGATGATAGCGCAGGTATGTGATCTGGAGCCGGGAGACTTTGTGCACACCTTTGGCGATGTGCACCTCTACAGCAACCACGTAGAGCAAGCCAGGCTGCAGTTGACACGCACGCCCTACCCGTTGCCTGTCATGAAACTGAACCCCGGCGTTAAAAACCTGTTCGACTTCACCTTTGAAGATTTCACCTTGGAAAATTACCAGTCGCACCCGGCCATCAAAGCACCGGTGGCAGTATAAAACATGAAAATAGCATTAGTCGTAGCGGCTGCGGAAAACAATGTCATTGGGAAGAATAACCAGTTATTATGGCGACTCCCCAACGACATGAAATTCTTCAAGAACACTACTTGGGGAATGCCGGTGATCATGGGGCGTAAGACCTTTGAATCATTAGGCAAGCCACTTGCCGGCAGAACCAACATAGTAATAACCCGCCAGGATAATTGGACAGCTCCCGGCGTACAAGTAGTCAAAAATCTCGAAGATGCATTGGCAGCAGCAGCAGAAACCGATGCAAAAGAAGCCAGTGTCATTGGAGGAGGAGAGATATATGCACTCGCCTTGCCCCTGGCCCAAAGAATATACCTTACAAGAGTGCACACTACCCTCGAAGGCGATACCTGGTTTCCGGAATTCGATAAACAACAATGGGAGCTCTTGTCCAACCTCGATTTCCCCGCCGACGAAAAACATGCCTATGCCTACAGCTTCCAGGTGTGGGAGCGAAAATAAACTCATCCATGTATTCCCGCTGGCAATTAGCAAAAAAATACATCAACTACTACCTCACTGCCTCCAACGGGAAAGGACATGGTGTACATTCACCTTTCGTCTATACATTCATTAAAAAGATACTGAACGATAAGCGGCACTTTGCAGCCTATGACCAGGTGGAAACACTACGCAAAAAACTGCTGGCCGATAATACCCAATTAGAAGTCGAAGATTTCGGCGCTGGCTCAGCCATCAATAACAGCCACCGGCGTCCGGTAGCACGAATAGCCAGGAATGCAGCCAAAACAAAAAAGCTCAGCCAGCTCCTGTTTAGGATCGTGCAACACTATCAACCGGCTACCATCTTAGAATTAGGTACTTCACTTGGAATATCCACCAGCTATATGGCCCTTGCTAACCCGGCTGCAAGGGTGATTACAGGGGAGGGGAGTAAGGCCGTGGCAGAACAGGCAAACAACAACTTCCGCCAGTTGGCCTTGCAAAATATTGAACTGGTGACAGGTAATTTCGACGACACCTTACCGGAAATATTGCAACAGGCATCAGCTATCGACCTTGCCTTTATGGATGGCAACCATCGCCTGGAACCCACACTGCGGTACTTTGAACAATTACTCCCCAACACAACAGAACACTCGATCATCATTGTCGACGACATCCATTGGAGCGAAGGTATGGAGCAAGCCTGGCAGCAGATCAAAGAGCATCCTTCGGTAACGCTCTCGATAGATCTGTTCTTCATAGGACTTGTATTCTTCCGCAAAGACTTTAAGGTGAAGCAACACTTCACCGTCCGTTTTTAGAAGCTGGTTAAACACGATTATAAACGGTCATTTCAAATAACAGAGGGATTGTTCCGTTATTGACTGATCAGTCTTTTTTGTTATTTTTCGGCTATGAACACCCCTACCGAAGAACTCTTTGAAATTAAGCTCACTGCACAAGGAGCCAACAGCATATTACGGACATTTAAGATAGTTCAATGGACCTTGATCCTTGCCGTAATTTATTCCGGTTGTTTCCTGTTTTTGGACTTGACAAGATATGTACAATACTACAGTAAATACGACACCGGGAATGATGTCGTTTTATTTGTACAATTACGGATAGAGCCATTGTTTATGGCATTCGCTACCATCCTGAGTATAGTACAGATCGTTTATTACTTCAATTTTATAAAACTTTGCAAAAGAGGAATTGATACACAGCAATCTGATCTGTTCAGTCAATCCTTTACGTGGATGTTGAAAAATGCCATAATTATGTTTATTACAGCTATTATCAGTATTGCCTTTATCACTTTCAATACCTGGAGCGAGGTAGATAAAATGGTAAAATGACACAGGTTCAACTTGATAAAAATATTTATATTAGTATCCTTAACAGTCAAACATTTAAACCAAACACTTAATGGAACAGCAACCATCCAACGAACCACTATTTGAGCTTCAGGTAGATTACGATTCTGGCAACACACTCAATGAAGCCGCCAGATGGGCAAAATTTGTATCCATCATTTTCTTCATTTGCATAGGACTCTCAGTACTTGTTATAGCATTTTTTAGCGCTGCCATCAAAGATGCAATAAGCGCCATGATGCCTGAAATGGGCGAATTGGCAGGCGTAGGAGGAGTATTGATCGGTGCAATAATCATAGTATTAATCATATTCACCTTCATTACCATATTGCTCTACAGGTTTGCTACATTAGTGCGCCAGGGCATTGCAACGCAAAACCAGTTGATATTTAACGATGGGCTTAGAAACCTGAGAAATTACTTCATGATCAATGGCATATTCGCCTTGATAGGCATCGTAAGCGAAGTAATAGGAACCATCTCAAGCATGTTTTAAACTTTACAAAACCATTTTATGGAACAAAATAGTGACCAAAGTAACAGCCTGTTTGGCTTAAGGATCGAAGGGGCAACAAGAGACCTGTTGCATACCATTGCTACCTGGGCCCGTATCATAGCCATCGTTGGATTTATAAGCGCTGGTTTATCGCTGTTGGGGATGATCATCGGGAAAAAAGGAGGAGCGGCTGCTTTTGCCAACTTCTTTACTGTGATTACCCTTATTATTAGCGTAGTGTTGAATATCTTTTTATTCAGATTTGCTAACCACACACTGGCCAGCTTATCCAATATGAACCAGGTGCAATTCAATGAAGGCGCCAATAATTTAAAGAATTACTTTAAGCTGTATGGCATCTTTATCCTCATCATTATAGTTTTGGCAGTATTGTTCGTGTTGGCAGTGGGCGCCGGTAGAGGATTCAGGTAAGGTAATATTTCGCTACAGTTTTGTAGCACTGACAAAATACTAAGTGCCTGCAGCCATAAGCGCAGGCACTTGTTTTATGCTAATTGGTAGAGTAATAATTATAATCCTTCAATAACGTTTGCAGAAACTCGATCGAATCCTGGTCACTCTCCATCTTCAACTTCGACTTGATCCGGTCTCCGATCTTCATAGCCAGTTGGTAATCATTCTTCCTGCGAACACTTTCAATAATACTCTTGAGCGTGTTGATATCCCGGTCACTCAGCTGCATCACCTGCGGATAGCGGGGCTTGTAAGTCGATTCAACTTCAGTGAATACCGTATCTTCCCAGGAAGTCCTGTTCTTGAGGTCGATTAAGATGGTGCCTGCCAGCAGGTCGCCCACACGTTGCGATTTGGGCGTGAAGATCACACACGCCAGACCGATGAAAATAAGCGGTAAAACCCACCATGGCAACACCTGGCTGAAGACTGCTCCCAGCAACCACCAGGGGAAATCGATCATCCTGAAAAGCCAGCGGATCAGGTATTGACCAATACTGGGTTGGCCCCCTTCGTCGGTAATTACCTTGATGCGTAGGGCCATTTTTCCCGGCGTCTGTCCGTTCATAGTGATTTCGCATATGGGAAAATAGATCAGTGCGGGAATCAACATCAACACCTGCTGCCAACTGATCCCAAACATGGGCGAGTCAATGATAGAAGACATCAGCTGCAGGTAAAGCCATAAGATAAACATATCGATCAGCCACGCAAACAAACGTTTGTGGAAGGGCGAAATAGGGAACTCCACTTCAATATTGAAACCCGTATCTAACTTAACCAGTAGCATATTGCAACAATAGGAGAATAATTTCGTTTAGCATACACTAAACGCTCTTAAAATTAATAAATTACGCAGATTATACGAATTGCAGGAAATTAAAACAGGACGACATGACCCTCACTGGTCGGTAAACTGCGTAGAATCCGTGTTTTCCTCGTTGCCTTGATGCCTCGCTGCCTTATTGCCTCGTCGGGAACACAGATAACATTGGTTATCAGTCTTTGTTCAATGAACTTTTTCGTGTAGGTTTGGTAAACATAAATTGTACCCCCGGTGAGAGAAGGCCTTTTTCTGAAAAAAAATATCGACAAATGGAAACAGTACCAGTACGAGACTGCTTCCAATCCCGATGAGATGGCCCAGCAATTTACAGAGCTGGTCAACGATCTGGGGTATGCCAAAACCTTTTATCCCCACAGCAAAGTTACCCAATACCTCAACGGCCTCGCTTCCCGCATCTACCTGGGCATATACAAGAACAAACGCGAAGAAAGTTCCCGCTTTGCCCGGTTCTGGACAACGGAACTGCCCTTGACGGTTCGCAAACACCACCGGGAATTACTATATGCATTCCTCATCTTTACGGGCTTTGCCATCATGGCTGCCTTTTCTGCTGCCAATGATGAAACCTTTGCGCGCG
>JAGIBF010000084.1:0-27466 GCA_017744515.1 Niastella sp. | reverse complement strand
GATGTCGATCTTCCAGGCGGCGTACTCGGCGATGGATATGTGGAAATGACAGAAGACAATATTGCCAAAGGAGACCCTTTTGGCGTATACAAAGACGAGAACAAAGTCACGATGTTCCTGGCAATCGCCCTCAACAATATCCGCGTATCATTCATGGTATTTGTGGCTGGGATCTTCCTATCACTCGGAACTGCCTGGTTTCTCTTTCAAAATGGCGTTATGCTGGGTGCATTCCAATACATGTTCTTTGCCAAAGGATTAGGCTGGTCATCCGTACTGGTAATATGGGTACACGGTACATTGGAAATATCAGCCATCATAATCGCCGGAGGCGCAGGGTTTATAGTGGGCAACAGCATCCTGTTTCCCGGAACACGCAAACGGATAGACTCATTGAAAGCAGGCGCCAAAAACGGCCTTAAGCTGATGATAGGGTTGGTGCCTATATTCATAGCAGCCGCTTTCCTCGAAGGATTTGTAACACGGTACTCCGAAATGCCACAGTGGTTGAGCATCACCATCCTCGCCCTGTCGTTCAATTTTATACTGTGGTACTTTGTACTATACCCAATTCGGCTCGAAAAAAAGAACCTGCAAACCAAATCGTTGAAGTAGCCCGGCATGTTACCCGAAGAAATAAAAATATGGCTGAAAAAGGGGAGCAGGATTTTCATATACCTCCTATTCCTTGCAATGCCGGCCATGGCAGTGGCACAAGACGATGAAGAGGTCGTAGTTGATACGACCGTCGTGGCAGATTCGGAAGAAAGCAGCTACCAGGACGAAGAAAAAGAAGTAGTTCCTGTAGACCCTGAATTACGTAGAGTACCCGACACTACCGTCAACAGATTGCAGAAAGACGACGCATTTATCTACGCCAACGATCCGGCATATTGGACCAAAGCGAAAAAAGAGGAAGAAGAAGATGACAGAAAAGGACGACGAAGCAAAGGATTCGGAGAAAGCACTGCCGAATTCTTATCAGATTCAACAGTCCGTACGATAATTTATATCATACTCGGAGTAATATTGGTGCTCATTATATACCGGATAGTGGTGGTCAATAACCTCTTCATGACACCAGCTTCCCGCAAAAGAATAGAAGAAAGCCAGGAGCCGGAAACGGAGATAGACGATAATGACCTCGATACGAAGGTCCGGAAAGCAATACAGGAAAAGAATTATCGGTTGGCTATTCGATTTATGTACCTGAAAACATTACGGTCACTCAACGAAAAAGGATGGATACGGTACCACGCCCAGGGCACTAACAACGAATACATCAATCAGGTGCACCATTATGGTGCCGGCAATGAGTTTCGCTTCCTTACCCACGTATACGAATACGTTTGGTATGGAGAATTTTCCCTGACCGAAGAACAGTTTAACAAAGTGCAACAGAACTTTCAACACTTCTATAATACGGCAAGACTGTGAATCGTTACCTGATATACATATCATGTTGCTTACTGGTGTTGACCGGTTTTTCCGCATGCACCAAAAGCAAACGATTGGACGAGCGGGTGACCCTGCGACGCAATGATAAAATTCCCTATGGTACATTCTATGCCCGTGAGAACCTGCAGCGGATTTTCCCCGAAGCCTCTATATTTAACCATAAAACCACGCCCGATCCCGAACATAAATCCAACACGCGGGATTTTCTGGGATATGAAGACAACTTACAAACTACCTGTTACATCATCGTAAGCAACCAGGTACTGCCCGATCAGAAAGAGATCGAAGGCCTCTTTAACCTGGTGCACAAAGGAGCCAAAATATTTATCTCTTCTTCATCTATCGACGAAACCCTGCTCGATAGTCTGCAGCTGAAAGCATCCATGTACAACGGCTTTGGCAATTACCATGATACACTCACAGTGCGTGTCAACGACCCTGTATCCCTGCAGGAAAGCAGTTACACATACCCGGGCAAAGCCTATGACAATAGCTTTAGCTATGTAGACTCATCCATCGTAACAGTATTGGGAAAAAACGCAGAAGGAAGAGCAAACTATGTTAAGATCTCTTACGAAAGCGGAGGCGCCTTCTACATACACCTCGCGCCCATGTCGTTAACCAACTTTTTTCTGCTCCACAAACAGAACAAAGCCTATTATGACCAGGTACTCTCCTGGATACCACGAAACATGGAAACGGTGCGTTGGGATGATTACTTCCGCAATAGCATTCGCGGAAGTTCAAAAGACAATGATGGAGCCAAAGGAGCTGGCGAGACACTCGGGTGGTTAAAAGGACAGCCATCCTTCTTTTGGGGAGGATTACTTTTATTACTGCTGCTCCTGATCATATACCTCTTCGAGTCAAAACGCAAACAAAGGGTCATACCAGTAGTGCAGCCCCTCAAAAATGCCTCCCTCGATTTCGTGAAGACGATCGGACGCATGTATTTTCAACGGAAAGACAATAAAGACCTGGCCTATAAAATGACACAGCATTTCCTCGGACACGTGCGTAGCCGCTACAATATCCGGACATCGGCCATGAACGAGGAATTTGTGCAGCGCCTTGCCTATAAAAGCGGGTATGATCAGCATGCTGTACAACAACTGGTTTACGATCTGAATTATGCATTGGATGCACCCCAGCTGTCAGATCAGGCATTGCTGTCACTCAACCATAAACTGGAAACATTTTATCAATACGCCTAAAGGCGGGAACATTAAACACATAAAGCCTCATACATGGAAGAGACTTTTTTCGAACTCCGTACCGACCTTAGCAACTTGCAACAGTCGGTAGAAACCTTAAAAAGAGAAATAGCCAAAGTAGTAGTAGGGCAGGAGCAGATGGTGGAGCTATTACTGACAGCCGTACTGGCTGATGGTCACGTAATCATAGAAGGAGTGCCAGGGGTTGCCAAAACACTTACCGCCAAACTGTTGAGCAAAAGCATCTCAGTAGGCTTTTCCCGTATCCAGTTTACACCCGACCTCATGCCGAGCGATGTGATCGGTACCTCCATATTCAACCCGAAAGAAACATCTTTCCAGTTTAAAAAAGGACCGATCTTCAGCAACATCGTACTCATAGATGAGATCAACCGCGCCCCGGCTAAAACGCAGGCCGCCCTCTTTGAGGTAATGGAAGAAAGGCAGGTTACAGTCGATGGACAAACCTATCCTCTGACAGCGCCATTTATGGTCGTTGCTACACAGAATCCCATCGAGCAGGAAGGAACCTATCACCTGCCAGAAGCACAGTTGGACCGTTTCCTCTTTAAGATCAACGTTACCTATCCGACGCTGGAACAGGAGTTTCGCATCCTGTACAACCAGCACCATAACACGCTCAACAGCATGCTCGGGCAGGTGACATCGGTCATATCTGCCGAACAGATCGATGCATTGCGCAACCAGGTTCGCACTATCCGGGTAGAAGAAAAGCTGATCAGCTTTATCACCTCCATCGTAGCCAACACCCGAAACCATAAGTCCATCTACCTCGGCGCTTCGCCACGCGCCTCCATCGGAATACTCAATGGAGCCAAAGCACTGGCAGCAATGCGTGGACGCGATTTCGTTACACCGGAAGATGTTATCTACATCATACCACCCGTATTGCGTCACCGCATCGTACTTACGCCCGAAAAAGAAATGGAAGGCGCCAGCACAGATGATGTAATAACACAAGTAATACAAGCAGTAGAAGTACCCAGGTAAGTATGCGATTCTATAATAAGTACATAAAGCCACTTTTCTTCGGCAGCCGGTTCTACTGGTCGCTGGTAGCAGTCATTGCAATATTCCTGCTATCCTACATTTGGACATTCCTCTTTGTAGTAGGACAGCTTGGCTTTCTATTCCTGGTAGTACTTGTAATACTCGACTATTGCATCCTGTTCTTCAATAAGAAAGGAGTGATAGCCCTACGCGAACTCACGGAGCGATTTAGCAATGGCGATGAGAACAAAGTACAATTGCAACTGAAGAGCCATTATCCGTTCCGCACACACCTGAAGATCATAGACGAAATACCTGTCCAGTTTCAGCGCAGGGATTTTCTGTTGCAGACATCTATGGCGGGAGGAGAAGAACAACACCTCGTATATAACCTGCGCCCCGTAGAGCGGGGAGAGTACACCTTCTACGATATCAACCTGTTTATAAAAAGTCCCCTCAGCCTGGTAGTGCGGCGCATTACAACAGAGCAGGAGAAAACGGTGAAAGTATTACCCTCCTACCTGGCATTACGCCAGTTTGAGCTCAAAGCATATTCCAACAACCTGGCAGAAGCCGGCAGCCGTAAGATCCGTAAGATCGGCCATAGCCTGGAGTTTGAGCAGATCAAAGAATATGTGATAGGCGATGACATCCGCAGCATCAACTGGAAAGCCACCGCCCGCAAAGGAGGACAATTGATGGTCAATAACTTTGTCGATGAACGCAGCCAGCAGGTATACTGCGTCATAGACAAAGGACGCGTTATGAAAATGCCCTTCGAAGGAATGTCCCTGCTGGATTATGCCATTAACGCAACCCTCATATTGTCGCGGGTAGCCCTCATCAGGCAGGACAAAGCTGGACTTATTACCTTCGCAGAACAGATCGGACATTTCCTTCCTGCCGACCGCAAGGCGGCACAGATGGGCACGATCCTCGAAACCCTCTACAACCAGCAGACAAAGTTCCTTGAAACCGATTTTGAAAAACTCTATGCACTCATTCGTGGACGCATTACACAACGCAGCCTCATAGTGCTATTTACCAATTTCGAATCATTGACGGGGCTTCAACGCCAATTACCCTACATCAGAAGCATAGCCCGCAACCACCTCGTGCTGGTGGTATTCTTTGAGAACACAGAATTGAAGCAGCTGACAGATACAAAAGCCAACGATATAGAATCAGTGTATGTCAAAACGATAGCAGAGAAATACATACACGAGAAAAAGCTGATTGTAAAAGAACTGCAGCAACACGGCATCTTTACGATCCTTACAGCGCCACAAAACCTCACAGTCGACACCGTAAACAAATACCTCGAACTCAAAGCCCGCCAGGCTATTTAGTTCCGGGTTGAGCGTTTGGAGTTTCGGGTTGTTCCATACTTTGTGCCGATGAGCGGCCACAATCAACGATTCATTGTCAATGGGAGTGAGTTGCACCTGAAGAACCCGGAACCTGGAACGCAAAACCCGCAATCGTCCCGTATCTTCGCCGCATGAACCAGGGTAATCCGAACATATTTGCCGAAGGACAGGTACTGCTGATCAACAAACCACTCGAATGGACCTCATTCGATGTAGTCCGAAAGCTCAGAAACCAAATGAAAATTAAAAAAGTGGGCCATGCAGGCACACTGGATCCCCTTGCTACTGGGTTACTGATACTATGTACCGGCAAGTTTACCAGGCGCATCAATGAATACATGGCGCAGGAAAAAGAATACACAGGCACCATTACCCTCGGATCAACAACCCCTACCTACGACCTCGAAAGCGAACCGGAGAACTTTAAAGATTATTCCTCCATAACAAGAGAGCAACTGGAGGCAGTGACCAAACAATTTACCGGTGAGATAATGCAAGTACCACCCATACACTCCGCCATCAAAAAAGATGGAAAACGTGTATACGAATTAGCCCGCCGGGGAGAACAGGTAGAACTGGAGGCAAGAAAGATCACGATCAAAGAATTTGAGATCACCGCAATCGAAATGCCGCTGGTTTACTTTAGAGTAGTATGTTCCACTGGTACCTACATACGTAGCCTGGCCAATGATGTAGGAGCGGCATTAGGCATTGGCGGCCACCTCAGCGGCCTCTGCCGCACACGGATCGGAGAATTTACCATCGACAAATCGATGACCGTAGAAGAAGCACAGGAAATGATCAGGAAAGTAACAACCCAATAAAGCTTGGGCCTGTAATAGCTTGCAGACCACCCAAAGATATTTTCCGCGAAATCCAACGTAATCTTATAAATCCGCGATTAAAAGGGATAGCCTATCCCCAACTGCAGTTGCCCGCTGGCAAGATCAACCTTTTGGAACCAGCCATTTTTAATAGTCGCATAACGCGGATTCTTGATCCGGTAGGCCCAGTCAAGGCGGATCAGGAAAAACTCGAAATCGAGACGTAGACTCGTACCCGCCCCAACAGCAATATCTTTATACAATCTGCTCAACTTGAAAGAAGCCTCTGGTATCTCCTGACCATTTTGATATTCCTTACTCCAGATATTGCCGATATCGACAAACAAAGCACTGTTGATCTTGATGCCCGCGATCGTAGTCAAATTGAAACGGTATTCAGCGTTGAACTCCAGTTGCATATTGCCAAACCGGTCAACCCGGGTAGTGTCGTTGACATCATATAAAGTGGAAGAGCCCGGCCCTAAACGCCTTACCTGCCAGGCACGCATACTATACGGGCCGCCGGCAAAAAACGCTTTAAAGAAAGGAAGATTATTCTCCTTTACAACAACACCACCGGTATCAGTTTTACCATAAATAAAAGCAACACCACCAAAAGCACGGAAAGCCCAGGACGACTTCTTGTAATTGATATAATGCTTCACCTCACCATCGATCTTCACAAAGCGGCGAAGATCACCCAACTCCAGCTTTTTGATAAGACCGAACAACGCGCCACTCTCCTCGATCCGTCCGCGGATAAGCGTGAGCTTTCTGTCATTATCATACTGTTTCCCGGCTGTCACACTGAAGATGGTACTGATGATCATACCATCATTGAAAGCAAAACGATAAGCAGGGATATCTTCCTCCAGCTTGCGCAAACTATCGGTCTTCTGGAGATTGGTATACTCGAAATTGAAAGGAATGAGTTGGTAGCTTTTAGTCCACCGTTGCTTCGCATTGTCAGGATCGGCAGCCCGGGTTCTGCGCCGCGTCCATTCATAGCCCCAGGAAGTATTGAAAGAAGGAGCCCTGAAAAAGTCGCGCCGGTCGGTATAAGTACCGGCAAAATTCAACACGGTACGACGCGCAAGCGTTCGCTCGCTCCCGTCAGTTTTAGGAGGAAACCAATTCGACAGGAACCTGGGAAGAATGACTTTCGGGAAATAAATATTGTGCGATAAACTCGCCTGCAACGTTTGCACCAGGTGAGTACCAATCTCGATACCAAACCGCGCAATAGTGCTGGTTTGAATCGCTTCCCGGTAAGCATTGCGGTTCAGCAGCCGGAAATTGAGACCCAAACCGAAGAAAGTGCCCTGCGAAAGGAAGTCACTCACGTTACGGCTCGTTTCATAATCGATATTGAGACTGTACTTCATGGCGGGGTACAGACGCAATACGGCATCGAGCAGCGGCACGCTATCCTGTCTTTCCACAAGGGTCAGGTCTACATTCTGCCAGGCGCCCAACTGATTGAAAGTATTGATCACCCGGTAATAACGGCGCTGCGAGTACAGCGACCCCGGCCGCAAACGGATATTATTGGCAATAAAAGGCAGTTTGAAACGCCTCGAATTAAACAGGAACTTATAGCCCTGGATAGTAGTGCTGTCGGAAGGAGCGTAAGAAGAATCCTCCAGCAGCGGCTGATCAGGATACACCGTCACATTGCCTATATAATACTTTTGAATGTGAGAACTATCTTTCACCGGCCTTTGCTTGATCGTGACATTGATCGTAGGCTTTTCCCGTTTCTTACTCAGCGAGTCCAGTAAACGCAACTGTTCAAACGGGTCCAGCGTTGGGTCGATCAGGGCAGCTACCACGGTGTCACGCTCTGCATACAGGTTTTCTTTCGTAACCTTATAATAGCCACTGTCCCGGTACATGGCCACCAACCTGTCGAGCTCCGCCAGTACCTTTTGGTCCGAATAAGGTTCTCCTTTCTTCAGCAACGATTCCTTACGCCCCTTCAGTGCCAATGCCTGCAACTCCGGGGTCTCCAATGCATAACCGATAGAGTCGACATGCGTAGCAATGCCGGGCCGCACAGTAAAAGTCGTATGAACCCTTTTCTGTTCCCCTTTGCGGCGATTCTGAACAGTGTCGATAAAAAAAGTATCCTCGATCACCGGTTGAAAATACCCCAGCGAATAGAGCGCTTTGGCCATGAATACCTTCGACCGGCCGATATTCAGTGAGTCGAAAACAGGCGGACGGTTCAGGTCATAATACACACCAGCATAAGAAACCGTACGCACTTTCATACTGTCGTCGATCTGACCCTGCAGCTTCGTTTGCAGTTCCTGCTTGTCATAATCCGGCGTCTTACCCTGGATATTGATGGTCGTTTTATAAACAAAAGGCTTATTAGCGTTATAATTGCGCGGCACGGTAAAGCAGGAAGCTGCCAGCATAGAAACCAGCAGGCCACATAAAGACCACTTGGAAAAACTAAAAAAGGTAACTTGCCGGCCGGATGACATATAACTTATAAACGAGGTGCAATGTTGGTTAAATCGCAGGTCAAATATATTCAAAGTTTAAGCCAGAAAAAATCAAGAGATCAGGAAGGCGTATTTATTGCCGAAGGCCCTAAGATAATTAACGAACTCTTAAGCCGGCCCAATATCCGGTTGCAACAGTTGTATGCCATCCCGGAATGGATCAGCCAGCAAGGCCAAATGCAGGCTGGTAGCGTGATGGAGATTACTGCACAGGAATTGGAGCGATTGACCCAGCTGCAAACCCCCAACCAGGTAATAGGCGTGTTTAAAAAGCCGGAATTCCCGGAAATCACCAATTACCATGAGCGCCTTACCCTCATGCTCGATACGATCCAGGATCCCGGCAATATGGGTACCATCATCCGCTGTGCCGACTGGTTTGGCATCGACACCATCGTCTGCAGCCGCGATAGCGCCGATAACTTTAATCCCAAAGTAGTACAATCAACCATGGGGAGCATTAGCCGCGTTCAGGTGATCTATGACGACCTGATCCCCTTCATACAACAGCATACTGCAATACCGGCCTATGCCGCCACTCTGCACGGCACCAATCTCCACGACATGCCCCCCATAAAAGAAGGTATCCTGGTCATCGGAAACGAGTCGAAAGGAATAGGAGAGCAGTTGTTGAAACATTGCCGTCATAAGATCACTATCCCGCGCAAAGGCCACGCAGAATCCCTCAACGCAGCAGTCGCCACCGGCATCATATTATCACACATCGTAAAATAGAGCAATTCTAAATTCTACATGCTAAATCCGCAATCAACTAAATCGAATCGCCTTTACAGGTCGTATCTTTCTTACAATGATGGTAGGAATCAATAACACAAGAAAGCAGATCACGAAAGTGCCGATATCCACCAATATCACCTGCCACCATACCACATCGGCAACAGCCTTCGACATCCAGTAAGCATCCTCAGGCAACGGAATGAACCCATACTTTTGTTGCAGCCAGCAGATCAGCAAGCCCAGCACATTCCCAAACAATAAACCAGTGAAAGTAATAACAGCCCCATGATACAGGAAGATCTCCTGCACCGTATAATTGCTGGCGCCCAATGCTTTTAGAATACCCACCATGCGCGTGCGCTCCAGTACCAGGATCAACAGGCAGGTGATGAGATTAAGCGTAGCGATCACGATCATGATGATCAGTACAATCAAAATAGTCTTGTCTTGCAGAGCCAGCCAGTCGAAAATATTCGGATAAATTTCCTTGATAGTAACACCCTGCATGCCGATGGGCAAGTCAGTCGTGATATTTTCCACCACATCGTCCATCTTATCGAAATCATGCAGGAAGATCTCATACCCGCCCACCTGGCTCGAATCCCAGTCGTTCAAACGTTGAATCAGCTTCAGGTCGCCAATAGCAATATGCTTATCGTAATCCTCGATCCCCGTCTTATAAATGCCGGCAACAGTCAGCTTCCGGGGGCGGGGAGGAGCCCCGCGCTGAATGAAATAGATCAGCACCTGGTCATTTACCTTCAGGTTCAGCTGACCGGCAGTATAAGCCGATAAATTGATCTCATTACTATAACCACTGTCGGCAAAATGGACCCACCGTCCCTCAACCAGGAAGTTTTGCAAATTGTTGAAATCATACCCCTTCTCCACACCCTTCAGCAAAACAGCCTCGATAGTGGCGGAAGTTTTAAGGATCGCATTTTTGGTAGCGAAAGCCTGAACAGTCTTGATCTCGGGATCGATCCTTTTCAGGTTCAGCACCGAATCGTTCTTGGTGATCGGCGTTTCTTCGGCAATGGATACTCGGGCGCCATTATAACTCTGAACACGCACATGCCCCCAAAAGCTGAAAACCTTCTGGCTGATGGTCTTTTGAAAACCATTCGCAAAAGCAAGCGTTAGGATCATCACAGCCACACTGATCACGGTGGCGCCTATGGACAGGCGGATCACGAACCGGGAAAAAGATCGTTGTTGATTAAAAGCGATGCGGCGGGCAATAAAAGCTGCGATGTTCAATCGGCATGATTTTTCGGTCGTAAAAATAGCAGAAAGCAACCATACCATTCCAAAAAGCTGTCTTTAAGTGGATTTCTATAACTTCAACCCATGAAACGGATGAAAAATGTATTGCTCACCATTATCCTCGTAAAGCTGGCAATAGCCATGCAGGCACAGGTTCCCGATGCAGTTTATTCGCCCCGTATCCAAACAGTACTCCTGCACCCTGCAGGCAATCAGTTGGCGCCACCCATCATTCAGTTGGGCGCAATCGGAGCGCTGGAGCTCCATTTCGATGACCTCGATGCCAACGTTAAAAATTATTCCTATACCTTCCAGCTCTGCAATGCCGACTGGACACCGGCCATCCTCAGCCAGTTCGATTACGTCAAAGGCTTCTCCCAGCAACGCATCAACACCTATCGTGTATCATCGGTAGCCTTCACACGCTACACACATTATCAGGCTTCACTGCCCGACAATAACTGCGCACCCAGCCGCACGGGCAACTATATATTGAAAGTTTTCCTCAATGGAGACACGTCCAAAACGATCATTACCAAACGCATGCTCGTATACAGCGAAGCAGCATCCATCACGGCACAGATCCAGCAGCCATTCAACGGACAGATCTTTCGTACACACCAGAAAATACAATTCAAAGTAGCCCTCAACGAACGTCTCAATGTAGTCAACCAGTTCCAGCAGATTAAAGTAGTACTGATGCAAAACTACCGCTGGGACAATGCAGTCACCAACATACGGCCGTCATTCTTCTCGAGAAATGTGTTGGAGTACAATACAGAGAACGATGCAGTATTCCCGGCTGGCAAAGAATGGCGCTGGCTTGACATGCGCAGCTTCCGGTTTCAAAGCGACCGGATCGAGAAAGCAATATATGGAAACGCCAGTACAGATATCATAGTGCGGCCCGATGCCAACAGAAGCACACAGCGGTTCAACTTCTTCAGAGACAACAATGGCATGTTTACCATCGAAACCACCGAGAGCATCAATCCCTGGTGGCAGGCAGACTACGCTACGGTGAAATTCACGTTTGTGCCAGGCAACAATTCTCCCTTCCCCGATAAAGATGTATTCATCGTAGGACAACTCACCAACTACAACCTCAATGACAGCGCTAAAATGATCTTCAATACAGAAAAAGGCGTGTATGAAAGATCACTCTTCCTGAAAATGGGCTACTATGATTATTGCTATGCCACCATCGACCGCAACGATAAAAAAAGGATCGCTTCATTTGAATATACCGAAGGCAATTATTGGGAAACCGAAAACAACTACACCATATTAGTATACTATCGCCCATTGGGTGGCCGCGCTGATGAACTGGTAGGCCTCACTACAGTCAACTCACTTACCGGTCGCGGACGTTAAGCCCCTTTATAGCCTGTTCCGCATCAGCGAACGCACCGCTGTCGAAAAACGGCATTGACCGAACATTGAGCACTAAATCCTGTTATAAATAAAGAAGCAAATGCAGTCCCGATCAGGAAAGTGGTAAGCCGGCCTTCCTTTTCAACCCTTCAACTTATCAACCTGCCAACCATTACGTATTGAGAATTATAACATAACAAACTGTACTAAAATTCTCAATGTTCACATTTTCAATACGTAAAATTCAATTCAGTAATTGGTAATTGATTGTTTTACCGTATCTTTGCAGTCGGCAGGTCTTACACGACCAGCTCCTGTTGAACCCCCCCAGGGCCGGAAGGCAGCAAGGGTAGACGGTTGTAGCGGTGCGATGTAAGTAATCTGCCTTTTTTTATTTTTTTCCAAGAGCCTGGCCAATGGTAACCTACACACTACTTACCTCCACACAATTTGCTTCCAACGCAGCGGCTACAGGTACATCCAAAATAACATCTCAAAAATTCTAATAGTATGAAATTTTTTATTGATACAGCTAATCTGGCGCAGATCAAAGAAGCCCACGAATTAGGTATCCTGGATGGTGTTACCACCAATCCCTCACTGATGGCCAAAGAAGGCATCAAAGGCGAAGACGCGATTCTGAAACACTACCTCACCATTTGCGAAATGGTAGACGGAGATATCAGCGCCGAAGTACTCTCTACTGAGTTTAAAGACATCGTAGAAGAAGGAAAGAAACTGGCAGCTATCCACCCAAACATCGTGGTGAAAGTGCCCATGATCAAGGATGGCGTAAAAGCGATCAAGTACTTCTCCGACAACGGTATCAAAACCAACTGTACACTGGTATTCTCTGCCGGACAGGCAATCCTCGCTGCCAAAGCAGGTGCTACCTACCTGTCACCCTTTATCGGTCGCGTTGACGACAGCAACTGGGACGGTGTACAACTGATCGAACAGATTTCTCACATCTATAACCTCCAGGGATATAAAACAGAGATCCTGGCCGCTTCTATCCGCAGCCCCCTCCACATCGTAAAATGTGCAGAAGCAGGTGCAGACGTAGTGACCAGCCCGCTGGAACCCATCCTCGGATTGCTGAAACACCCCCTCACAGACATCGGACTGGCTAAGTTCCTCGAAGATGCCAAGAAAATGGCAAGCCCCGCACAGGCAGGCGCTAAATAAGCAACAATAGATTGTAAATAATACCGAAAACGCTCCCACCCGGGAGCGTTTTTTATTGATGATCGTTTCATCTTCGGCTATCATTTCGAACGAAGTATCCTGGCAAGTCGCCGCAATCGGAATCGCCCGGCCCTTTAGAGCCGGGATAACGAAATCACCCCAATCCCCTGGGCTTTAGCCCAATTGAACTCAGCTTATCGCTGTCCCCCCCAAGGATCCTGCCTGGATACTAAAGAGCTCAACCCCCCCAAAGGCTATCCGGAAGCAAGGCAGAAGCAAGATAAAAGCAAGGAAATAGCAAGATAATAGCAAGACAACACCCCTCAAATGCAGGCTGGACGCGGAAATCTCAGTTTGAGTACTGAGTAGAAGCTGTATAATGAATTATAAACCAACATATAGCAAAGAATAAAAATCAAAAAAGCAGCGTTCTGCCCTTATCAACCAGTCAACTTATTAACCTATCAACCCACCTTCAACCTGTCAACCACTTATCGAACCTGTCATCTACACCAGTATAAACACCTTCCACGAAAAAGGTGCTTTCACCTGATAACAATTTACTGAAAAAAGATCAACTTTAGAATACAACAACCTTCGCCATGAACATCCAGGTACTACAACCAGCCCTCCCCTCCAGGGATCGCACCAACAAACCGGAATTGATAGTCTTGCATGCAACAGCCGGCGGAACGGCTAAAAGCAGCATCAGCCATTTAAGAGGAGTCGGCCTTAGCTACCACTACATCATAACGCGCGACGCAAAGGATACCAGCAACAGTGCCGCCGCCCAAAACACAGAGCCGGTCATTTTTCAGTGCGTGCCCAACAACAAACATGCCTTCCATACGGGATCAACAATACCCGCACCCGGAGGCCAGGGCATTAATAAATCATCCATTGGCATTTCACTGGCCAACATACAACGCAAGACCAACCCAGAGCCATACCCCGCTAAGCAAATAGCCGCCCTCAATGAATTGCTGGCACACCTCAAAACAGCAGTGCCCTCATTAAAATTCCTGACGATACACGCAGTCGTACAACCCTGGAACCGGGCTGACCCATTGAAGATTGACGGGAAAAAACTGGCTGAAAAACACGGCTATAGCTGGTGGGTACCAACAGCCGAACAGATAAAAGCCCACACACCGAAGTAATATTATATTCTAATTGAAGTTTCGCTTCCTCCGGCGTGCCGGAGCAGACCCGCCCTGGAGCACTTCGTCCATGGTTTTGAGTCTTTCCACAGTATCATGCGTTTTCATGTAAATAACGACCTCTTTCCATACCTGAGGATTACTCTTCAGGATAGCTTTTACAGTGACCGCTGAATCCTTGAAAGAACTATCAATGATGAGACTGTTCCCCTGAAACTTGCCAGCCGAACAAGAGAAGTTCAACTCCTTTGCGGTTAGCGGCTGCCAGCGGCCGTTAGACAGTTTCCCATCTACATTGATGTAGTTATGCACGCCTTTCTTAAGGCTGTCCGTATACAGGTGAAAGAAAATACTGTCTACCTGTTGCGCCTTGGCAGAGTGCCCGGCCAGCATCAGCAGAGAAAATGAGATATAATAAAATAATTTCAAGAGTGAACGATTTATACATTACAAGATCGGAAATACTACTAAACAGTTGTATCCCGTAGTCGTTAAAGTATAATTAGAACGATCCGGACAACTATTCAGTATTCAATCCATGCAATCCACGTAAGCTCATCTAATCCGTGTAATCCGTGATTAGCAAGAAACGGGTTGAGCAGGCCGGCGAATACAGGGAAATTGCATATACTAATAAAAATCACTATGCTATCCGAAAAAATATTAAATTTTGAACCTGTGACGACCAATGCCTACCAATACGAGCAGATAGCGCGGGCGATTGATTACCTGTATGTTAACTTCCGTGCCCAGCCCAGCCTCGAAGAGGTCGCGGCCCAGGTCAACATGAGCGCCTTCCACTTCCAGCGCATGTTCACCGAATGGGCAGGCATCAGCCCAAAACGTTTCCTCCAATTCCTCACCACGGACTACCTGAAGCACCGCATTACCGGGTTCGGGAACCTCCTGGATGCAGCAGATGCAGCCGGACTGTCCAGCCAGTCGAGGGTGTACGACCTCTTTGTAAACCTTGAAGCAGTGACGCCACAGGAGTACAAAGAAAAAGGCAACGGCATCCGTATAGAATATGGATTCCACAACACGCCGTTTGGAGAATGCATAATAGGAGTAACGGGCAGGGGAATATGCCACCTGTCTTTCCTGCAGGAAGACAACAGAAGCACAGCGGTGGAAGGACTCGAAAGAGCCTGGGAAAATGCAACAGTGCGCGAGAACAGCCGCAATACAGAAATGATGGCGAGCGCTATCTTCAATCGTAAACCAGGAAAGCAGGAAAAGCTGAGCGTACTGGTGAAGGGAACTAACTTTCAGGTCAAAGTATGGAATGCACTGCTGGAAGTACCCTATGGCAATGTAACGACCTATCAGTCCATTGCCCGTCATATTGAGCTACCCAATGCCTTGCAGGCAGTCGGAACAGCAATTGGCGCCAATCCCATCGCTTACCTGATACCCTGCCATCGTATCATTCGCAAAAACCTCATTATTGGAGAATACCATTGGGGACCCGAACGCAAAAAAGCCATGCTCGGTTGGGAAATGGCAAAGACAGCGATCTAATCGAAATACGCAGCGGCCTTTGGATCCGCTGCTTTCCTATACAACAATTCGATCTGCGAACGCAGTATCCTGTCCTCCGACAGCTCCGGCAATCCATCCAACGGAAAGAACCCAACATCGAGGATATCAAACCCCTTCTGCAAACGCAGCTCTCCCGTCAGTTCACACAACAAAGCAAACTTATACACGTAAAAAGCCTGCGCAGGGTGGGGGTGACACTTCTTATCAAACACGGCCAGCAAGCGGGTAGCCTTTACAGCCAGCCCGGTCTCCTCGCGAAATTCTTTTACAACCACCTCGCCAGGTGACAACCCGATATCGGCCCAGCCGCCGGGCAGCGTCCACTTACCGTCCGCCATTTCTTTCGCCAATAAGATTTCACCCGCTTCATTCAGCAGCAACCCCCGCACGTCCACTTTGGGAGTAGGGTAGTCCTTATTAGGCGCGTAAAAATTTCGGATTACTTCTACCGGCTGATCGATTAGCAGACCAGACAACTCATGGCTGATCTCCAGCAACTCAGCGTACCGCTCCCGGTCATAATCATTGGTATTATACAAAAGGCCGATGTCGGCAATAGACTTGATACGTTTGGCGAGATTGAGCAGGGTACTGTTCACGATATGCGGGTTAAGTAAAGCAGTAATTCCCAATGTAGCAGTTTTTTATTAAACCTCAATGAGTTAGTGTTATTGATAGTGTGTATTACCTGTCAGAGTTATTCACGATACAATACCATTTTATCCACAAGTTGGCGGGGATATCCACATGGTGCAGTGTTTGTGTATAATTCCATGTGGGTAACCCTGTGAAGAACTATTACCCTGTGTAATTTGTATCTCCATTCTTCTATATTTGCTGTCCTTAAAAAATAAGACGCTGTGCGATTAAAGAGTTTAGAAATTAAAGGTTTCAAGAGTTTTGCCGACAAGACCATACTGAACTTCGATGAAGGAATTACTGGCGTTATCGGGCCCAACGGCTGCGGTAAAAGTAATATCATCGATAGTATCCGGTGGGTTATTGGAGAGCAAAAGATCAGTCACCTGAGAAGTGAGAACCTCGAAAGCCTGGTGTTCAACGGTTCAAAAACACGTTCAGCCAGCGGATTGGCAGAAGTGAGCCTCACCTTTGAAAATACCAGGAACCTGCTGCCCACAGAGTTCAACACCGTTACCGTTACCAGGAAATTCTATAAAAGCGGAGAAAGCGAATACCGCCTCAATGATGTACAATGCCGCCTGAAAGACATCCAGAACCTGTTCATGGATACGGGTGTCAGCACGGACAGCTACGCCATCATCGAGTTGGGAATGGTGGACGAGATCATTAAAGACAAAGAGAACAGCCGTCGCCGTATGTTGGAGCAGGCAGCTGGTATTACTATATATAAAACACGTAAAAAAGAGGCCAAGCAAAAACTGGATGCCACCGAGCAGGATCTGGCCCGTATCGAAGACCTCTTATTCGAGATCAACAACCAGTTGAAAAGCCTCGAAAACCAGGCAAAAAAAGCAGAGAAGTACTACGAGATAAAGAAAGAATACCGCGAAGTAAGCATCGAGTTGGCCAAGGCCTCGCTCGAAGGATTCAACCTCACCTGGCGCGACCTCAATACCCAGTCTGAAACAGAGACCGATAAAAAGATCAGGCTCGAAGCTGAGATCGCCAATGAAGAAGCAGTGATAGAAGCCGAAAAAGTAGGCTTCATCGAAAAAGAACGAGCCCTGCAAAGCATGCAGCACGAGTTCAACGACTTGCTACAAACATTAAGAACGAAAGAGAACGATAAGAACCTCGCTTCACAGCGCCTCAACTTCCTGAAGGAAAAAGAAAACAGCCTGCAGGAGTTCATGAACAAGAGCGAAGGACAACTGAAAGGACTGGAAGAAAGCATCGGGTTCACCACCATACAGATAGGAGAGGAAGAAGGTAAACTCGAAAGCCTGCAGAATCAGCTGGAAGACCTGAAGGAAACCTCAGAAGAGAAGCGCAAAGTATTCGATGAAAAGCGTGTAACGGTCGATAGCCTCCGCAGCGAGAACCTGAACATGCAGCGCAACCAGTTCGACGCAGAAAAGAAAGTGGCCATTGCCGACAACTCCATCCGCAACCTGGAGCAAAGCATTGCCCGTCTCGAAGAAGAGCAGGAAGTGCGCAACAGCCAGCTCAAACAACTGGAAGAAGAACGCATCACCAAAGAAGAAGAACTGGAAAGCCGCCAGCGTGATCTGCAACAACTGCAGGAACACCACGAGCGCATCAAAGAACAAATATTACAAACACAGGGCGAAATGGAACGCCTGCGTCAGGAACTGGCCGAAGAAAGCCGTAAGCTGGATGCCAAAAAGAACGAATACGACCTGCTGAAAAGCCTGATCGATTCCATGGAAGGCTATCCCGAGAGCGTGAAGTTCCTGCACAAAAATCCCAACTGGAACCATACAGCCCCGATCCTGTCAGACATCATCTACGTTAAAGAAGAGTTCCGCGCAGCAGTAGAAAATGTGCTGGAACCCTACCTTAACTACTACGTAGTAAACGACCTGCAGGAAGGCCTTCAGGCAGTACACTTGCTCGATGCCAATAAAAAAGGCAAGGCAAACTTCTTCCTGTTGGATAAGCTGAACGGACAGAACGGCACAGCAGCACACCAGCCCGAAGGCACGATCCCTGCTATGCAGGTAATCGAGGTAGATGCACAATACCGTCAGCTGGCCGAGCACCTGCTGGGGCAGGTATTCATTGCAGAGAGCGAAGACGCCCTGAGCAACAGCAACGGCGCCATCGTACTCGAAAAACATGGTAAATACGTTAAAGGAAAATACTCACTCACCGGCGGTAGCGTAGGCGTGTTTGAAGGAAAGAAGATCGGTCGCGCCAAGAACCTCGAAAAACTGGCCGAGCAGATCCAGGCACAAGAGATCATTGTAAAAGGATTGAAAGACGCGATCCAGGAGAAACACAATGAAGTACTGGCCTACAACGAACAGTTGAAAGAAACTGCCATCAAACAGGCGCAGGAAGATATCAACCGCCTTACCAACCTGGTGTTCTCCCTGCAAAACAAGATCGAGAACCTGCACGGTATGAAGAGCACATCACAAAACAGGCTCGAAGAACTGCAGATCAACCTCGAAAACACAAGCTCATCCATATCAGGCACCCGTGAAGAATGGCAGCAGTTGGTAGCCCAGCTCAACGAAGTGCGCGACAAGTTGCAGGCAGCAGAAAGCGACTACAAATCCGCAGAAAGCCAATACAACAGCGCCCTGGCTACCTACAACGAGTTCAACCTGCAGGTGACACGCCAGCAGAGCAAGATCAATGCACTGACTACAGAACTCCAGTTCAAACGCAACCAGCTCACAGGCCTGCGCACGCAGATCGATACCAATGCCTCCCAGTTGAAACAAACGGTGGAGAACATTACCGAGAGCGAAGAAACACTCGCAGGAGCAGAGAACGGGTTGATAGACATGATGCGGAAGAAAGAAGAGTCGGAGAAAGTACTGAACGAAGCCGACCAGACATATTACAACATCCGTAATACACTCAACGAAAAAGAAAGCGAATTACGCCATAAAGTAAAAGAGCGTGAGCAACTCGAACACCTGCTCACGGACATCAAGGATAGGCTGAACGAGTTGAAGCTCCAGCTGGCAGGGATGAAAGAAAGGCTGAATGTGGAGTTCCGCATCAACCTCGACGACATCATCGACCAGCCACGAACAGGAGAAGTGCCAACAGAAGAACTGCAGGAAAAGAGCGACCGGATGAAGAAGCGCCTGGAAAACCTCGGTGAGGTAAACCCAACGGCCATCGAAGCATTCCAGGAAATGAAGAAACGCTACGAGTTCATCCTCGAGCAGAAGAACGACCTGGTAACAGCGAAAGACAGCCTGTTGCAAACGATACAGGAAGTAGAAGCTACGGCCAACCAGCAGTTCCTCGACACCTTCAACCGTGTGCGTGATAACTTCCAGCGCGTATTTAAAGCATTATTCACAGAAGACGATACGGCCGATATGATCCTCGAGAACCCGGAGAACCTGGCAGAGACGAGCATCGATATTGTCGCCAAGCCCAAAGGAAAACGGCCATCATCCATCACCCAGTTGAGTGGGGGAGAGAAGACCCTGACCGCTACAGCCCTGCTGTTCGCGATCTACCTGATCAAGCCGGCACCCTTCTGTATCCTCGATGAGGTAGACGCCCCGCTGGATGATGCCAACGTAGGCAAGTTCACCAACATGATCCGCAAGTTCTCCGAAGAAAGCCAGTTCATTATCGTTACCCACAACAAACAAACGATGAGCACGGTGGACGTGATTTATGGAGTAACCATGCAGGAACCAGGCGTAAGCAAACTGGTACCCGTAGACTTTAGAAGTCTCAACTAAGCTCAATCAGGTCTCGTTAATAAATCAAAAATCCCGCTTCGTGCGGGATTTTTCGTAATAGTAAGTTGAACAGTATTAATGCCCATGTCCACCTTTACCTTTGCCACCACTACCGCCATGCGGGTTCAGTGCGCCCAGATCGCGGTCAAACAGGTACATACCACCCTTATCTTCACCAATAAGCTTCAGCTTATCCAGGATTTGACGTGCCAGGCTTTCCTCTTCGATCTGCTCGGTTACATACCATTGCAGGAAGTTATGCGTAGTATAATCCTTCTCCTGAATACAAAGCTCCACCAGCGCGTTGATCTCGTTGGATACCTTCACCTCATGCGAGTGAACGATCTCGAAGATCTCCTGGATATTCTTGAAATCCTTTTGCGGAGCGGCAAACGGAGGAACGATCGCATGACCACCACGATCATTGATATAATGGAACAACTTAAGCATGTGTTGGCGCTCTTCGTCAGAATGATGATAAAGGAACTGCGCTACGCCGGTATAACCCTTTACTTCGGCCCAGGAGCCCATGGCCAGGTAATACATAGAAGAAAAACCTTCCAGGTCGATTTGCTTATTGAGCGCCGCATCAATTTTACTGGATATCATAATAACTAAGTTTTGGGATGAAAATACGAATTTCTAATTTCGGCCCTTGTAGCCAGCTATAAAAATAATCAACTATGCGTACAATCCTGTTGCTATTAGCCTCAAACATATTTATGACCATCGCCTGGTATGGTCACCTGAAACAAGAAAACGTGCCATTGTGGAAAGCCATACTGGTAAGCTGGGGCATCGCCTTCTTTGAATATTGCCTCATGGTGCCAGCCAATCGGTTGGGCTACTCCAATGGCTTCAACGGCTTCCAGCTAAAAATGACACAGGAAGTCATCACCCTGGTCGTATTCACGGTCTTCGCCATCGTCTACCTCAAAGAACCCTTCCATTGGCGCTACCTCGTAAGCTTTGGATTATTATTAGGCGCTGTATATTTTGCATTTAAGAAGTAGTCTATTGAACCAGCTTGGCAATCCTACCATTCCCTCCCGCTAAGAAAACGGCATTCCCTTTCTTGGCCTTGCTGCAGGTATGAAAACCTTCCCTGGAGATCAGCTGCCAGGTGTTGCCGCCATCATTGGAAATATCGACACCTGGTACGCCACAGGTGATCAACTGTTGACCAGTAATATAAGCCACACAGCTGCGGTATCCATTCGGGCCAGCCAACGGCTCATGCCAGGTCTGCATACCATCAGTAGAGATAAGGCAGTTTTGAGAAGTATCCTGTTGATGCTCATAATCGCCGGCAACAACGATGGCCTGTTTGCCATGAATGGCAATAGAATTAGGACCGGTCATCTCCTGACCATGGATGATGGGTAATGTTTCAGTGCGGCGTGGCCCGATGAGGCGTGCCACCTTGCCACCAGATACAGCAGTAAAAGAGCCGTTCTTGTGATACAACACATTAGTGCCGCTGGCCGCAAAGAAACCCTCTTCTTTGGCCGGTATATCAGCAGTAGATTTCTTCCAGGAATTGCCACCATCATTGGTAGTTACGATAAATATCTTCCCGTCAATAGGATCACCCACGGCAATACCATTCTTGTTATCATAAAAATCCATGGCATCGAGGAACATGCCCTTGGTAGTATCGGTAAAAACAGTCTTCCAGCTTTTGCCACCATCGGTGGTTTTGAGAATATTACCCGGCTCGGCAATAGCAATGATCACAGCAGTTTTGTCATCGAAAGCCTCGATATCGCGGAAATCCCGCTTCTCGAACCCCGCTACAGTCGTCCATTCCCAGGTCTTGCCGCCATCGGTCGACCGGCCCACCTTACCCTTGCTGCCACTCACCCAGATCACCTTGTCATTCACCACACTTAAACCCCGCAGGCTGGTTTCAGTGCCGCTGGTAAGAACTTCAATACGCTGCCCTTGAGTAGAAGCCAAAAAGAGAAAACAGGCCAGGAATGTCGTTTGGATAGATTTGATCATCATGACGTTAAGGTAAGCAAAAATCAAAAAGCCATCGCACTCCTCCCAGAGAACGATGGCTTTTCGAATGTCTTAATTCTTTCAGTCGATCGAAGGTAAACTCATTTCAAAGGCATTGGATAGAAAACTCATGATCTTTGGCGGCTGGGTTTTCAGGATATCGACTGGGTTCACGGACATTGGATACGTCGGTTTTTCCGCTCTTCGGATATTGGATACTATGTGGTCTTTCAGGATGTTTCTAACTAACCGCTGCTACTATCAGAGATCACAGGATGGTTTATGTTAGGGATTTCAATAGGACTTTTCAAACGATATTGGATGCTGGATATTGAACTATCGGACTTTCGTGGGGATATTGGATCAACTTAAACAAAGATAGCGGTAGAACATTATTTGACATAGAGCAAATCTGCCCTGTTTTTTGGCTTCAGTTATTCCCCTTCGTATCGTAAAAATCGCTATCTGATCACGCTATATTACTTTTACTCGAATAGTAGAACTGCGAAAAACTACCGGATTTTCGGAAAAACACTCGCCATTTGTTGGTATTTATACGGTCTTTCTAAAAGAGCACCCTTAGACCCCACCCGCACCATTCTAAGGGGTAAAGATCCCCTGAACCTCAAGCCGGGCACGGATTTTAAAGTATCCCGCCCCCCTTGTCTCGAACCTTGTTGCCTCAACGTTTTCACTCGCTCGCCTCCGGCGAGGGAGCCAATTCCGTAGCCTCCGGCTACAACGACTAAACCCACTCTATAACCGAAGCCCACCGTAATTTTACTGCCCCTGAAAACAACAGTCGCCAGCGGTAAGCTGGCGACTGTCAGAAATGTATTTTAAAGCTTCTTAGAACCCTTTCCTGGCCGACTTCAACTTAGGTAAAACAAAGTTGTCGAGCGGGCTTTTCTCAGCCACAGTCTTCTCGATATCGCTGATCTTGCGGGGCGCTGCCCAGGAAAGCAATTCATAATCCTTTTCCTTGATCAGCAGGTCATCCTCGATCCGCACAGCAATACCCCACCATTTCTTGTCACAGGGGCTGTTCTCGGGGATATAAATGCCCGGCTCGATGGTGATCACCATACCCTTCTTCAACTTGGAAGAAGCACTCCGGTCGTGCACATCCAGGCCGATATGATGACCCAACCCATGCGGGTAGTATTTATTCACGTCTTCCTTCTTGCTGATGATGCCCAGCTTCACCATACCATCCGCAATAAGCCCACGCGATACTTTATCCAGCTCTTGCCAGGTAGTACCCTCTTTGCACAACCTGAAAGCAGCTTCCTGCGCTTCATAGACCAGTTCATAAATAGCCTTTTGCTCGGCAGTAAACTTGCCATTGGTAGGTACGGTGCGCGTAACGTCGGCAGTATAACCATGATATTCAGCGCCCACGTCCATCAACACCATCTTGTTCTCTACATGCAGCTTCTCATTCTCCTGGTAATGCAGCACACAACCATTATTGCCAGCGCCAACAATAGAAGGATAACCCACATACTCGGCGCCATACTTTTTATGAACAAACTCATGCAGCCCCTGCACCTCTCTTTCCGACATGTCGGGCTTTACCGCTTTCATCACTTCAGCCTGCCCCTGGCAGGATATTTCCACAGCCTTGCGCAGCAGCGACAATTCCTCTTCCGTTTTTATCTCCCGCAGTTGGCCGGTGTATTGGCGAAACAGCGTAGTGCCAAAACGTTTGTCCTGTGCATAATTATCCGTGATCTGCGCCTTCTCCTTCAGTTGTTGGATCAGGTCAAACAGGTCGGCATTATCGTAGCGTGCGTCCGCAATATCAGTAGGCAGACGATCGAGAATGATCTTGTCAAACTTCGAGAAATCGATATTGGTCCCTTTGAAATCTTCCCCATTGAAAACATGCGTAAAGCCCAGTTTTTGCTTGGCCCCTTCCACACCCATTCTCTTGCCTGTCCACTGTTCGGCCTGCGCATTACGCTTTTGTACAAACAGTAGCTCCTTGAAAGTGCTGCCGTCAGCAGCCGTTTGAGGCTCTTTGAACACCAGCAACATAGAATGAGGTTCCTTATAACCGGAGAAATAATACATATCAGGATTCTGATGATATACATAATCCACGTCATTCGAGAAGTTGCGGGTAGGGAAGGCCCATACAACAGTCACCGAATTGGCTGGCATCAAAGCACGTAAAGAATCCCGGCGTCCTGCATGGAAAGCAGGCGTCAGGTAATCATCCGGCAGGTCATCCGATTGAGCAAAGGTCGGGGTAGTTGACAGCAGCGTGGCCGCTATAACGAAATCGCGTAAACGCATAGTTAGTTTTTTAAAGCATCATTGAATACAATAAAAATAATCAATGTTGTAATGGCAATTATCCCAAATTGGTTGGGCGGCGGAATACAGCGCCAGTCGGGAGTTCAGCCTGCTGAGTCGTGAGTAGAGAGTTCAGAGTCGGGAGCCGCGAGTCGCAGGTAAATCATTCAGAATCGGCGTTAGAACTTAGAAGTCAAACTTCCCAATTTAAGACGCAGAACTCACGACTCAGGGCTCTGAACCCAGGGAGTTTGGGTAGAAAAAAGGCCCCCGAACGGTAATTATACGAGCCCCTTTCAAAAGCCGCAAAACCCTATCGTATTTTATGCAGGAGGTTTCAAGGTAGTAATACTGAAAAAGCCGCTGCATGCAATATTTCGTTATTTTTTTGCGATTTTACAGAGTAATAGCCAGCTTAGTGAAAGATAACATTTACCTGGTCGTATCAATCTTAACGGTCATCATGTCTTTTGTACCCGCGGTGATCGTAATGCTTAAAAAACTTTGGCAGGCTTCCCCCTTTCAATACTTCGCGATATACTGGATCATCAACGGATTAGTCAATACCATGTTCCTTTTTGACAAGATCAATAAGCAATTCGTTGAAGTCACCAGCGTCATATACAATGCATTGGATATACCCATGATGGTAGGCATTATTTATCTCTCTGCCTTCTCACTTGCACTCAGGAAGTTCATCCGCGTAGGAATGGGCATCTTTATACTATTCGAAATATTTTGCCTCATACGCGGAGGATTGAAATACGACTCCTTGAAATATGTGCTCGGAATAGGCCTGTTATTCATCATGACCATTATCATCTGGCAGATATCACTCTATCTCCAGCAGGTGGTGCATGCTACGCGCGAAAAAGCCTTGCTCCTTATCCATGGCGCCTTGCTCTTTCAATATGGTACCTACATCGTAGTATATATATTCGATTACTTCCTGCAGAATGTGGCAGATGGGGTCGATAAATTCCTGATCTATTATATCTCCACCATCATTTCAATCGGCATCGGCAGCAGCGGACTATTGCTGAAAGGATTACAAAAACTGCCCGCCACCACAGCCATCAGACGATCTTTCTGGGCGGAGTCGCAGGAAAGACCTGGAGCACAATAGCCGTTATAAACAGCAAATTTTTGAACAAGTTGGAAACCGCATGCATGGCCCAGTTCTGTTCCCATTGCTTACCCACCGTAATAAAGAAGAAAAAGTTACCCGACAGATATACAAGGCAACCCAGTGTTATCCAGAAAGCCGCTTTCTTATGGATCAGCTCCATAGGATCATCCATCAGCCATTCATGAAACAACAGCAAGCTGTAACTGATAATGAGGATCACGGCCGTACCCGCATTAAGACGGCTGTAATAAACGATCCCGAATTTCTGTAGCTCGAAGATCAATGTTATGAGGAAGATCACAGAACCCGCCAATACCCACCTTTTATAAGCCCTTCTTTGGAAGAACCGGTAAAAAAACAACGTGAACACAGTGTATTCAAAAATGGTAAAAGCAAAAGACAATACCCGGGCAGCAGAAGAACTGGATACGATAAATGCTGGAATGCGGTCAACAACAAAAGCAACAATGGCATAAATGGATAACAACCTGAACGTAGGGTCCACACGGACCGGACGTTGTATTAGAAGAAGAATAGGTATGGCCAATAACGAATAGGACGATATAATGGCTGCAAGGGGTGCTACAGTCATGCCTTAACCGAATTGTTCTAAATGTAACACTAATAGATTACAAAAGAACAATGAATGTGACGAATGGGGTATGAAACGCCAAAATCAGGTTGTGACCTGATAGAATTGTTGAAAATTGTTGTGGTATTGCTTAAAAAACTCGTTACCTCGATGCCTTATTTATCTTCGACTCTATACTCCCGACTCTGAACTCATCTACAGATCGATGATCGCATAAGCCTTTTCACTCAAATAAGGACCACCCGGATGTTTGGCAGTATAGTCCAGGTTGATCCAGTACTTACCATCCTGCTCGTGGTAATAGATGTTATCGATGGGCCGGTCGCTGAAAAGATAAATGATCGCCTGCTGCAGGTGATCGAAAGCCTTCTTATCACCCGCATACAACTCAGGATACAGATGCCCCTCAGACAATACCATGCGGCAATGCGCACCGATGGCCTTAAGACAGGAGACCATAACGATCGAGTGATCATCACAATCACCACCCATGCCATTCAGGATGGTTTCGCGGGCAGTGGCAAAATATTCATCCCGCTCCGAGTCGGAAACATACTTGAAATTGGAATTGATATACTTGAAAAGAGAGAGCGTACGAACTATAGGACCATACTTGGTATGATATTCATCAAAGTTGTCCAGCGAATGCTGCACGGCAAAATTCCTCACCACAGAGTCACTGGAGTTGACCTTTGATTGCAGCGCTTTGATGGTCTTGGTAAGCGGGCCGTCGAATATGCCGGGCGTAAGCACGAGGTCAGTTTCCTTTTGACCATTACGCCCCCAGTTATTTTCAACCATGGTCTTATAATCGGTAACCATGCTGCTGAAGCCATATCCATTGGTGAGCTGATTATATATTAGTACCAGCACACACAGAGCCACCGCAGGGATCAATAAAAAGCGGAATAATCGTAATATAAGCCAGGTGGCCAGACCGGCCAGCAATAACGAAACAGTAAGGTCAAGATTCCAGTCACCAATCATCAATGGCGGAATATACCGGTTGATGAGCGGGGCCAGGGGCAATATCGTAAGAATGCTGACAATGACCAGCAATACTTTACGTATTGTAATATACTTATCGTCATTTAAATTCATACCTGTAGCATCCATTATATCCAGTGAAAATTGTACCAATTTACTCTTGATTACCATGATATCCAGCTAAGCAGGTAGTTTAAAGGAAAAAGGGTGCATTTATCATCTCGATAAATGCACCCTGAATTTATACAATTTTACGTTAAATGGAATATAAAATTCCGGTACAGAACAAGGAAAATAAGTAGTAAAAAGAAACTCGGTAAGTAGAAAGACGTATTCTCATTACTCATCATCTTCCTCGTAATAAGCGCCCTGGTTGTCGTTGTACACAGATTCCCATTCCTTCACCTTGTCAT
>JAGIBF010000083.1 GCA_017744515.1 Niastella sp. | reverse complement strand
GCATTAAAAGCTCCGTTACAGTGCTCATTGATATGGGCCACCCGTACCGGAGCTTTTTTTACGCCCTATGGCGTATCAACGTTATGAATCAGGTGTGGCCCTGAGCTTTTCGAAGGGTTTTGAATGAGGAAACAATGCCTTTTAAAGGGGCTTCGACAGGCTTAGTCCCGCAGAGCGGGATAAACTCTGACGTTGCCCCAAAATACACTTCAGAAAGGGTTTTGTTTGACATGGGCGAAGTAGTATTTTTGCACTCTAATTTTTCACTTAACTAAAAGCATAGTAAAATGGGCAGAGGTGATAAAAAAACCAAAAAAGGAAAAACTTTCAAGGGCTCTTTCGGTAAAAGCAGACCTGCAAGAACGGCTAAGAAGGCTGCTCCCAAGAAAGAAGGCAAATAGTTGATATGTTGATGGGTTAATAAGTTGATAAGGGGAAGTGTTTCCTTATCAACTTGTCAACTTTTTAACCTTTCAACTTCCTACCATTACGGCGCCAGCCGCTCTATAGTCCAGCTTCCCTGTTGGTTTAATGTATACTGTAATCTGTCGTGCAGGCGGCTTGAACGGCCTTGCCAAAACTCAATGCGAGTGGGTTTTACGCGATATCCACCCCAATGTGCAGGGCGCACTATAGGTTTAGCACTGAATAATTCCCTGAACTTTACATCTTCTGCATCGAGCCATTCCCGGCTGCCGATGACCTTGCTTTGTGGCGATGCCCAAGCGCCAATACGGCTTCCTTCGGGACGACTGTTGTAATACTGATCGCTCTCTGCGTCGCTCACTTTCTCTACCTCGCCGCTGATACGTACCTGGCGCTCCAACTCCTTCCAGAAGAATACCAAGGTAGCATGGGGATTCTCTTGCAGCTGATTTCCTTTAGCGCTCGTATAATTGGTAAAGAATACAAACCCGCGTGTGTCGTATTCCTTCAGCAGCACAATGCGGGCATCCGGGATGCCTGCGGGTGATGCCGTGGCCAGTGTCATGGCGTTTACTTCGTCTATTTCAGCGGCAATGGCTTCCTGCCACCAGCGGGTAAACTGATCGATGGGATTCTTTTCGGCTTTCGATTCCAGCAGGTCTTTCAGCTTGTAATCTTTCCGGATATCTGCAATGGATGACATGGCTATTGTGGTTAGAATGCAAAGTTAACAAGTTAATAAGTTGAAATGTTGACAGGTGACGAAGATCATAAGTCTGACAAGGTTTACCTTATCAACTTATAAACCTGTTAACTTTTCAACTACTTCTTTTTTTGATCATTGTCCTTTTCATTCGAAAGGCGCGTCAGGAGGTTCTCTATTTCGGAGATGCGCTTGAGCTGGATGTCGAGCTTCTTGTTGTGCTCGGCTACTTGCTGGAGGTCGGTATTGAGTTCTTCGAGGTAGCCTACTTTCTTCAGTAGTTGCTGGCGCTGAAAGTTGGATTCACGCAGTTTGTCTTCCGTATCGGCCAGGAGGCGGGCGAGGCGCTGGTGTTCTTCCAGCATGTTGACCTGTTTCATCTTCAACTCATCAAACTCACGGGTGATCTTGAAGTAGGCTTGTTGTAGTTCTTCGTATTCAAATCCTTTGTGTTGGGGAGCAGTAGCGGATTCAATTTTCTGCAGCCTGTCCTGTAATACACCAAACTCTTCGTAGGCTCTTTCCAGACGGCCCTTCACTTCGTTGTTCAGTAGTTGTTGCTGGCGTAACTGTTTCAGCTCTGCTTCTTTATCCATCAGTGAGCGACGCGCTTCACGTAGCTGTGCGCCGAGGGTTTCATTCAATTGTTGTACTTCCGTATACTTCTGCTCAGATTCTTTCAGTGTATCTACCTGTTGCAACAGCTTACCGATGTATTGGTTCTGCACGTGCAGGTTGTCCTGCGCGCTTTTCAATTGCAACATAAAGGTGGGGCCAACCTGCTGCTGTTCTTCGGCTTCTTCTTCCTCTTTTTCTTCGGGTAATGCTGCTTCAAGGCGGGCGATCTCTTCTTTCAGGTCTTCTACTTCCAGCTCCAGCATTTCCTGCTTTTCTTTGGATGCTTCCAGTTCACGGCTGAGCTGCTCATGCAGGTCTTTTTCTTCATAGAATTTTAATCTCCACTCATCCAGGCCGCCAATGGGTTCATCGGCCAGCACAGCTGGTTCTGCCGTAGCGGAGGGCATTATTTTTTTCTGGGTGAGGTAGAAGTGTATGGCAAAACCCAAGACGAGGGATACCAACTGAAATACAATGATCTCAGTAAGACCTATAGAGAGTTTGGTGGCCAGTAAAATGAGTAATGGGTTCATAGCAGTTCCGAATTTCCTTAACGCACAGGGTTCTTCCCAGGATGCCACATCTTTCAAGGGGACTTGAATAGCGGGGAGAATTGGATAACCGCCAGGGGTTGGGTCAGGACGATTTACCCCGTTAAATTAGTGCGATAATGTCACATATACAAGCCAGTTGGCTGTAATAAATTTTGTTCGCTGGTTATCAGGATTTTACCAATGTTCCAACTCGTTCGCCACAAACAACTTTGCGGAGGTTTCCGGCAGTGTTCATGTCGAATACGATGATGGGCAGGTTGTTTTCCATACAGAGGGTGAAGGCGGTCATATCCATCACGCGCAGGTTGTTGGAAATGCACTCCTGGAAGGTGATGGTTTCGTATTTTTTAGCGTTGGGGTCTTTTTCTGGGTCGGCGGTATAGATGCCATCTACGCGGGTGCCTTTGAGGATCACGTCGGCCTCGATCTCAATGGCCCTGAGTGAGCCGGCGGTATCGGTGGTGAAGTAGGGGTTGCCAGTACCAGCTCCAAAGATCACTACGCGGCCTTTTTCTACGTGGCGGATGGCGCGTCGGCGGATGTAGGGTTCTGCGATCTGCTCCATCTTGATAGCGCTCTGGAGGCGGGTAAAAACACCTACTTTCTCCAGCATGGCCTGCATGGCCATCCCGTTGATAACGGTTGCCAGCATGCCCATGTAATCGCCGTGGGCGCGTTCTATACCTGTTTCTGCTTCATTCATGCCGCGGTAGATGTTACCACCCCCAATTACAATGGCTACCTGAACGCCGAGGTCTACGATCTCTTTGATATCGCGGGCGTAGTGTTCCAGCACAGCGGGATCCATGCCGAAGCTTTTATCCCCCATCAATGATTCACCACTCAGTTTTAACAGGATGCGTTTGTACTTGGGCAGCATGAATAAATAGTATAAAATTAACGATGTGCAAAGAAAAGGGTTTTAACCAATAGAAAAAAGAGGAGTTTGGGGGAATGAGCAGTCCAATGTTGGGAATGAAATCTGAATGCGTGCAAAATTCGTAAGGTTTTACTTGTGGTTCATTGACGTTGTTGAAAAGGCTAAAATGAAAATCGACGATTGCATGGTACAACTGAAAGACTTGAAGTTTCTGGCTTCTCAAAAACAGAAAGATGCAGAAGCTTTATTGCGTAATGACAGAAATGCAGGAGCTATCTATATGATGGGATATGCGTTGGAGCTGTCGCTAAAAAGAAAAATAAGCCAGACGTTGAATTTTCAACAAGGGTTTCCGGAAACGCCAGCAGAGTTTGCAAGTTATTCGTCTCAGTTAGCAGTATTCAATGGATTGGCTACAGGTATCCAATTGACTCAGATAAAACAAATTCGAAATCACAAGCTTCCCGACCTCCTGGTTTTCTCAGGAGCTCAGGCAACAATTACATCGCATTTACACGGGGAATGGCAAATGGTGCATGCCTGGACGCCGGAAAAAAGATATGTAAGACAGCGAGTTACATCCTTGAAGGCCCAATCCTTTGTCATGGCAGCTAAACGTATTATATCAAAAATTTCATAATTTTACAGCATGGCAAAGAAAACCTCCAAGTCTGTTTCCAATAGTGCAGAGCACGTTATTCCTTTGGGGAATGGCTGGGTTGTAAAAAACAGTGCAGCTCAAAAGTTTACTGCCATTACCGACAACAAACGGGACGCAATTACCATTGCCCGGGAAATTGCTAAATCCAAGGGACGTGAACTTATCATTCATGGGAAAGATGGAAACATCATTTCCAGAAAGAGTTATGCTGCCTAATATTTCCTCTTACATTCCTCCAATAAAAAGAAAATGCGCCCCTAAAAAGAGACGCATTTGTCCTGTACGGACCATTCTTAATACAAACTAATCACTGCTACGAGAGAAAAGTTTTCACGAATTACACTAATTAGACACGAATTGACCGAATCGATACCATGCTGTAATGAATGAATTCATGTAATTCGAATTAATTCGTGTTATCAGTAGGTAATTCCCGGAAAGTCGGTCTTTGCTTTGTTGAATTGTGTTTCCCATTCGGCTGGCCAGCCAAAGGCTGTAGTGGCCTGTGCTTTCAAGCTGGCGCCGGCAGCGCCGCTCCAGAAGTGTACAAACTCACCCCAGTTCATATCTCTGCTGTAACGGTTGTCTCCATTTTTGGGGAAATGGGTTGCCAGCAGTGAGAAGAATTTAGCCAGTACTTTGCTGCCGCCGTATTTATCATAGATGGGGAAGAACCAATTCTTGAACCATTGTGTATTGGCTGCCGGGAAATTGTCAACGGTGCCATTCATCATATTAAACCACCGTGCCGCATCTGCATCACGCTTTAAACCCTTGTACACATCATAGATATAGATCTCCATCCACTTGCTGTCTTTCCACAGCGCGAAGGCTGGTGAACCCTTGGTGCCAAATGTGGTGCTTTCTACGATATGGCCAATCTCGTGTGTAGACAGGTCGAGGTCATTGCCCGTGCCGCTGAGCCAGGCGTTGTTGGCATTGGAGCCGCAGTCGATCACATTCCTGTTGTCATGTCCTGCATCGTAATAGTAGGCAGGGTGGCCTCCTCCGTACTTACCGGTATGGTAAATAGCGTAGAGTCTTTTATCTGTGCCATACAACCTGCCGTAGGTGGCGTTGCTGTAGAGCCACACTTCTTTCAGGAAGGTGAATGGCCAGTTGATCGTCCGGGAAACATCGTTGTCATAATACACCGCCAATACGGTATCATAGTAGACACGGCTCAGGAGCTGCTGATGCTCAAACCAATGTTCCTGCCAGGTTTTGACCGGCGCATCGGGTGGATCTACTACTACAGGGGGCGGGGGCTGTGTCGTATCTCCGCCATTGCTACTTTTCTTACAGGCAGCTGCCAATAAAGGCAAGCTGATCATCATGCATAGGATAATTCTAATCTTGTGTTTTCTCATTAGTTTCATTATTTTTCTTTTCCTCCGAGCGCGAAGCTAAGGCCTACTTCGAAGTTTCCATCGGTATACTCTTTAATAGCGGATCCTGCAGAGGTATACGCCGCACTGATCCACAGTTTTTCGGCAATCATCAGGCCGGCACCCGCAGTTATGTTTTTAGAAGTATGGTAAATACCAAAGAGGTTTACCTGTTTCAAGGTTACATTGGCGCCTGCGTCGATGATATTGTCAAATCCCTTCATACCACGGTATGCAACTTTGGGCTCCAGGATGAGATCGCCATCATTGAAGGATAGTTTGTAGCTGGCGGCTGCAAAGAAGGTGGGCCTGTTTACGATGCTATCGTTCTCTTTGTTGAAATAAGTAACCATGTTGGGGAAGGCTGCCTGTACCGTGATCTGCTTATTGGTGAAGGCTATACCAATGCCTCCATCAAAGCGGATCTTGTTGCCGTCGGTGAGTAATACATCGCCGGGATCGCCATTGAAGTCTTTCATGTCGATGCGCCTGTTTACGGCACCGGCTGAGATGCCGAGGTGCACACGGCCGCCATTTTTTGTTACCGGCAGGTAATATGCGTAGGTCAGCATGGCTGAGCTCGTATTGAGCATACCTGCTTTATCGTTGTATACGTTTACGCCGAAGTTCAACTTATCGCTGCTGCTGTATTCGCCGGTAGCGTAGAGGCTGTATGGGCTGTTGGAGATACCCGACCATTGTTTGCGGTAGCCTACCGCAGCTTTTACTTTGTTATCGCCTCCTGCCATGGCAGGGTTTGCGAGGTATTGGTTTTGGAAATAGCTGGCAGCAAATGGGTTTTGCTGCGCAACGGCTTCCTGCGTAAGGTTCATGCCCACCAGCATTACAGAGAATGCTACGATCGTTTTCCGGAAGTTATATAGTTGTTTCATGTTGTTGTGCTTATTTACGGTTGCGAATGATGGTTAAAACGCCCTGGGCGGCAGGGATACCCGTTCCCAGCTTGATAATGTAGAGATACGCGCCTTCCGGCAATGGATTGCCGTTGTAGGTGCCTTCCCAATCGTTCATGTAGTTTTTCTGCATGAACACCACGCGGCCTGAGCGGTCCAATACGCGTACTTCGTTGCCGGGGAAGGTGTTGATGTTCCAGATCACCCAGCGATCGTTTTTTCCATCGCCGTTGGGGGTCAATACATTCACCGGATCGATGTTGTAGTTGCCCTGCAACTGGATGGTGATCGTAGCCGTGTCTTTACAGCCGCGGCTATTTACGCCCAATACCGTATAGGGGGTATTGATCGTAGGTCTTACAGTAAGTACAGGGGTCGTCGCTCCATTTACGATGCCGTGTGCACTTTTCCAGGTGTAGGTATCAGCGCCGGAGGCTGTGAGGTGGGCCGTTTCGAGGCGTGGTATTACAGCGCCTTTATCTGAAGCGATGTTCACTACCAGCGGATTTACCACAATCGTAAAGGTGCGTGTATAGGTGTCTGCACCTCCGTTGAAAGTGGCGCCATTGTCCTGCGCCCGCACCGTGATCGTAGCAGTACCGCCTTTAGCGGCATTGTAAGACAGTTGTGCTTTGCCATTTACTACCGGTGTTACTGATAGCTCGTCGAACAATGTGGCATCTGAGCTTGTAACAGCCAGCGTCACCACCTGCCAGGCTTCTGCACCAGGGGTAATGCCCGTGAGGTCGAACGTAAAGGTGGAATCGGTGGTGCAGATGTCTTTATTGGTAATGGCATCCAGCGTGGGGGCTGTGTTCTTGCCTTGCGTGATCACTGTAACTACATTGCTGTAGTAGGAGCTGCCAAAGGTGTTTTTGGCTTTTACGCGGTAGTAATAGCGGGATGCAAGGTTGAGGCCGTTGTCGGTATAGGTCTCCACATCTGCATTTACACTGCCCAGTGGCGTGAAGTTGATGCCATTGACGGAACGTTCTATATCAAAGCCTGTTTCATTGTTGGCTCTGTCGTCCCAAACGAGGGATACCGATGTTTCGGAGAGTGGGGTGCCCTGCAGGTTGCGTGGTGTCAATGGCAGGTTCGGATCATAATCGGTAACTGTATCTACGATCTTGCTCCAGATAGATTTGGTGGCAGCAGTTACAGCGCGTATGCGGAAATAATATTTGAACCCTCCCAACAGGTTAGGCACTTCATAAGTAGATGTGTTGGCTGCAACGGTGCCTGCTGCTTCAAAGTTTACGCTGTCTTCCGACTTCTCTATTTCAAAGCCTGTTTCGTTGGAAGAGTTATCCGTCCACTTCAATGTGGCTGTGGTAAACGTAACGGCTGTTACATCCAGATCTGCAGGTACTTTCGGTGCATTGGGGCTCATGCCCCATATTTCCAATTCACTGATCTGGCCCATGATGCCGCCATCGCCATTGTTTTGGGTTACCAACAGTCTGAAGTAGGAATAGGCTGTGTTGTTCGGAAATGCAAAAGTGTAGCCTGTATTGCGACCACCGAAGGTGACACCTGTACGTGTATCCAGGTCGGTCCAGCCGGTCAATGTATCGTTGGTAGCCTGGAACTTCCATGTTTTGGGATCGCGGCCGGGGGCATCACCGCCTGTGGTGATCGTGTATTTAGTAACTACCCACGGGGTTTGTGACCGATAGCGTGCCCAATAGCCATCTACCGGCATAGCGCCGAAGATGAGGAACTTGGAGCTATAGTTGTTATCAATCAGCTTCGTAGAGCCTTCACCGGCGTTGGGGCCGCCGTCATTGTCTTTGGATACTGCCAGCACTCCTCCGTCGTCTGTTACATCTGTCAACTGACCGCTCTGGTTGAGTGTAGAGAGTATGATCGTGTTGGAATAAGCGGAGTTTCCATATGTATTGATAGCCCGCACCCTGAACTGGTAAGATGTATTTACCAGCAAACCTGTTGCTGCATAGCTAACGCGGTTGGAGGTGAGGGATGCGACTCTCACAAAGTCGACGCCGTTGGAAGAGCGTTCTACTTCGAAGCCGCTTTCGTTGGAGGCGTTATCCTGCCAGCTCAACAGCACTTCCGAGCCTGCGGTAGCCAGGCCAGCCAATACCGTAGGTGCTGCGGGTGGCAATCCTTCCAGTAGTTTCCATTCGGACAACTGGAAAGCTGTGCTACCGTTAAGGGTAGAAATCGTAACGCGGTAATATTTGTAAATGCCTTGTGTGGGGATATCGAATGTGCGTGCTTCGTTGCGGCCTGCGAATACTTCATTCGTGCGTGTGTCGAGCAAAGTCCATGCTGCTGCATCATCCGAGCCTTCCAGCTTCCAGTTCTTTGGGTCGCGCGTGGGGGCATCTCCTCCTGAGGTAAGTACATACTGGGCAGCGCGGACCGGTGTGTTGCATTGCCATTGCATGTACCAGGGGAGGGTTACGCCGCCTACATATATTTTCGAATTGGGGTTGTTATCGATCAGTTTCAGCGATCCTTCACCGGCACCGGAGCCTCCGGGGTTGTCTTGTGAAACGGTGAGGGTGCCGCCATTGGCCATAATATCCTGTGCAGATGCCTGAATGGAAAACATCATCCATATTCCAAAGCCGAGCATCTTTATAATCCTGCTGTTCATGTTCGAGGGTTTAATGCATTCAAATTGTATTTTCATCTTTGCTGTTACAGCAACTATTCCCAACCGGTATTTTGTACCAGTTTCTTATCTACATCAATTTCTCCCTGTGGCACGGGGAACAGGTAATGCTTCTTTTCAAACACTCTTGTTTCAAAAGGAACAACATTGTAAAAGGATGTTCCATCGGCATTGATGTTGAGGCCATACATGGGGCCTTTATCTGTTTGCTCGGCGATCTTCCAGCGACGGGTATCGAAATAGCGTACGTTCTCGAAAGCCAGTTCCACGCGGCGTTCTTTGCGGATAGCGGCTCGTACGGCAGCCTGTCCTGAAGGAACCGGTAACGGATCGACGCCTACGCCGTATTGCGGTACTCCTGCACGTTCTCTGATGAGGTTGAGATAGTATAGTGCAAGGGTGTTACCGGGATCAGATTCATTGAGTGCTTCTGCGTAGTCGAGGAATACATTGGCGAGGCGGGCCATTACGAGTGCGCGGTTGCCATTGCCCGTGCTGCCGGGGGCAACGTTCTTGCGCACGATGTAGCCTGTGGGGCTATGGTCGCTACCTGTATTTTTTACACCGGAGTTGCCGGAGTATTGTACTGTGGTCACGATGTTGCCGGTATTCGTATTCAGCCATAAAACGTTGTCGTACGTAACAGCTACGTAAAAGCGGGGTTCGCGGTTGACCCACATGTTGTGGGTTTGACGGGCCTGTACATCGTAGGGTGCTCTGAAGGTGCTGAAGCCTGTAGCGATGTAACCCGAATTGGGATTGATCGAGCCGTCATCATTGTAAGGGCTTTCGCCATTGGCCATGAAGTAGGCATTGACCATGTTTTGTGTGGCACCCAATCCACCTCCGCCTTTGGCGTCGTTGGCAGATCCTGCGTGGTAGGGTGTTCTGTCGTATTGCATCGTACCGATGGAGGCTGATGGGCGGCCAAAGATCCATTCATCATTCCAGTCGGTGATCATTACGTTGCGGCAAGAAAGGTAAGGACTCACTTTACCCGTAGCGTCTTTGTCGGTGAAGAGACTGAAGTAAGTGGGTACGTATTTATCGATGAATGATTTGGCGGCGTCGGACGCCAGTTTCCATTTGTTGGCATTGTATTGGGCCGGCATCAGTGCTTTACCGTCCTGGTTTTTCAGGTTGGCATAGTCCGGGTTGCCATTGAATAATGGGCTGGCTGCCAATAATAGTGTCTGTATTTTAAAGTAATGTGCGGTGGCCTGATCGATACGTCCTTTGTTATCGCCCAGTGATTTTACCTGCAGATCGGGGGATGCTTTGTCCAGTTCGGTAATGATGTAGTTGACGCACTCTTCGAAGGTGTTGCGGGGCAATTGTACCTGATCGAATGATGCATCGGGTGAGATAGGATCTTCACCTGTAATGGGTACAGGGCCGTAGATGCGGATGAGGTAGAAGTAATAGATGGCACGCAGTGCTCTCGCTTCTGCTCCATGTTGCCTGATCAGCAGGGGTCCCAGTTCTTCGCATTCTGCCACATGGTTCATAAAGTAGGAGGCATTGCGGATGCCGCGGTAGTAGCGTTGCCAGAAGGAGCCTACGAAGCCCGTGGTGGCATTCCAGGAACCGAGGTTCATGTTGTTACTGGCCACAAAGTCCCAGGTGTATTTGGCTTCATCAGAGGCAGCCGTCCAGGGGCCGGAGCCTCCGCTTGTAACAAAGCGCTGGTTGCCTTCGTCGGGTATATAGCTGTATACGTTGGCCAGGAAATCGAGTGTCGTGTTCTGGCTTTCGAAGATATCATCGGTGGTAAGCCGGTCATCTGGTACCTGGTCGAGGAATCCTTTTTTACAGGATGTGATGACCAGCACAGTGAGCAGGAGTATATATATGCTGTAATTCTTTTTCATAATGCAGTTTGTTTGTTTGTTAGAAAGTGGCCTGTAGTCCAACTGAAATCGTGATCACATTGGGATAGGAGGTACCGTTGGAGGTATTCAACTCGGGATCCCACAGTTTGAATTTGCTGAACGTAAGCAGGTTGACACCCTGGGCAAAGAGTGTGGCTGTTTTAATGCCGATGCCTTGCAGCTTATGTACATCGAGCCTGTAACCCAGCTCTACTGTTTTCAACCGCAGGAAGTCGATATCTTTTACCCACCATGTGCTTGCCTGAATATTGTTGGCATTAACAGCGTTGCCGTAACCAAGGCGTGGATAGAAAGCGTTGGGATTGGGGTTCTCTTCTGTCCAGCGATCGGTAGCAATGGAATACAGGTTGCTTCTATCGGCGCCAATGCTATTGGAGAAGGGCACAATGCCATCTCCTGATATAAGCCTGTCGGCTTGTGATACGCCCTGGAAGAATGCGCTCAGGTACACTCTCCTGTCCCACTCGAGGTTGAAGCCAAAGCCGTATACAATGGCGGGTACATCACCACGGCCAATACGGGTTTGGTCATAGGAGTCGATGACGTTGTCTCCGTTGAGGTCTTTGTATTTGATATCGCCTTTACGTACCGGACCGTAAGAGGATTTGGGACTCTTCGCGATCTCGTCATCGCTCTGGAATAATCCTTCTGCGATGAGGCCAAAGCGTGAGAGGTAGTTAACACCACGACGCTCCATCCAGGGATATTTGGGTGTGGGGTTATCGTTTTCGATTACCTTATCCTTGTTGTAGGTAAAGTTGCCACGCAGTGACACTGATAGGTTGCCCACATACATGGGGGCTGTTTCTATCGTCATATCGATACCCTTGTTGTCCATCACGCCGAGGTTGCCCCAGGGACGGTTGGTGAGGCCCACGAAGTTGGCCAGGCTACCGCGCTGAAGGAATACGCCTGTTCTGCGTTCTTTAAAGAAGTCGATGATGACGGATATCTTGCTGTTGAGCGTCTTGAATTCTATACCAAGGTCTTGCTTGTGTGCTTCGGACCAGGTGATCTCTGTTCCGTAATCGGATATTTCCACTCCTGCGCGACCGGCGCGGTTGGTGCCATAGGTATAACCGGAAGCACCGCCATTCACGAAGGTGAGGTAACCGAACCGACGGCCTCCGCTACCAGCTCCCACAATACCATCACTGAAGCGGAATTTCAGGTACTGTACTGCATTGCGCAGTGGCTTGAAGAATTTTTCGGAAGAAACGATCCAGCCGACTCCAAAGGAGGGGAAGAAACCAAAGCGGCTATCGGGTGCAAAGTTTTCTGAACCGTTGTAACCAAAGTTGAATTCTGCAAAGTAGCGGTCGGCATAGGAATAGGTTGTACGTCCTGCCAAGCCACGGAACCTTGTAGGGATGGATGATACCAGATCGCCTGCCGTGCCGCTTGTGAGATCGCTTTGGTTGTAGAGGAGCATACCGCTAACGTGGTGCTCGCCGAATGTGCGATCATAGTTAACGCTGGTCTCCGTATAAAATCGACGGTTGCTCGAAGTGGCATTCCCGAAGGAGAGTGAGTTGTTGCCCTGCCAGGTTTGTAGCAGGTTCAGGGTACCATCCGCTTTGCGGGGATTCACCTGATCTACATAGTAGGTGTCTTCACGTTTGGTACGACTGAGGGTTTGAGAATTATAGGCATCAAAGGAATACATGGTTGTAACGGACAGGCCGGGCACCCAGAAGCCGAGGTCTTGTGTGAGGCGTCCATTCGTGTACAGCTGGTTGCCATAGGTGGATTGGAAGCCACGCTTGGTGATATCCGCATAGGGGTTACGCTGGTCGCCATTGGAGCTTTGACCTGGCACAAAATCGCCGGGGTACATAACCGGGAAGAGTACCGGCGTGATCTGCATGGCTTGTGCGAAGGCATCGGAGGAGCTTACTCCCGGATAGTTGCCGTTGGTGATGTAGCCCTGAATGCCCAGCTCGAAACGGGTAGTGCCCGTGAGCTGCAGGTTGAGGTTGCTCGTAAAGTTGTACCTTCTGAAACGAGTATCCGTATTGTAGCTTTCGAGGCCATCGGTTTTCAGGAAGCCTTTTTCATCATAGTATGCGAGTGATACATAGTAGTTGGCTCTTTCGGAACCACCGCGTGCGCTCACGTTGAGGCGCCTGTTGTGGGACCATTTATCGAAGAGGACATTCATCCAATCTACGTTGGGATATACATAGGGATCGTCGCCTGAAGCGGTTTTGTCAATGTATGCCTGTGAATATTTGGGCTGGATATTGCTGGCTTTCATCGCCTCATTCGTCAGGTTCATGTAGGTAACTCCATCTGTGAGCTCCGGAATGCGGGTGAAGGTCATGAAGCCTTCGTTGTAGTTTACGTTGAAGGTGGTTTTACCGGCTTTACCGCTTTTTGTTTTGATGAGGATAACGCCATTGGCGCCCTGTACGCCGTATACTGCGGTAGCAGCAGCATCTTTCAGAATGGTGACGGATTGCAGGTCTTCGGGATCGAGGCTATTGATATCACGGGGTACGCCATCGATCAGGATCAAGGGACGGGCATCGTTGGAGGCGTTGAAGGTAGCGATACCGCGTATCCATATATCGGCGCCATTCCTTCCGGGCTCACCGGAGCGCTGCACCCCCACTACGCCGGCGATACGGCCGGCGAGTGTGGTGCTCAGGTTGGCGACAGGTTGTTTTAGTTCATCCACATCTACCGTACTCTGAGCGCCTACGAGGCTGCTTTTTTTCTGCTTGCCAAAGCCTACTATCACTACTTCATTCAGTCCGCCCTGGGTGGCCTGCATGGCCACATCGAGTACGATGCGGTCGCGGATAATAACCGCCTGGCGTTGATAACCGACGTAGGTGAACTCGATAGAGTCGCCCTGATTGGCTTGTATCCTAAAAAAGCCGTTTACATCGGTAGTCGTTGATTTGTTGGCTGGTAAGGCGGTAACCGTGACGCCCGCCATTGCCTGGTTGAGGGCTTCGCTTTTGACCGTGCCCGTGATCGTTATTTCCACCAGTGATTTTTCCGGCGCGGGAGGCGTGACTTTTTTTACCGGCCGCAGCTTTACCACGATCTGTGATTCCAGCTGGAAGAAGTCGTACTTAGCAGGTGGGAATACCTGTGCCAGTACTGTTTTGAGTGTCGAGTTTTTTGCATTGAGTGTTACGAGGTCTGTTCTGCCTTCCAGTATTTTCTGGTCGAAATAGAAACTGGTGTTGGCTGCCGACTCAATTTGTTTGATGGCATCTGTGAGTGGTGCTTTGCTCAGCTGTAATGTGATGCGTCTTTCGAGCAGGTCCTGATTGCCCGTGGCACCGGCTGATAGCAGGCCGAGGAAAAATGAGGTTACGGTTAAGACAATGACCCGTTGACGTACGGGCATGCGGAGGCCATGTACGAAGTGTACAATTCTCTTCATAGCAGTTAGTTTTAATAAGAAAGTGAAATAAACCCAGGGCTGTAGCTGCCCGGGCAATGGTATTACCGCACCGGGCGTGCTTTATAGGTCATACTGTCGAGTTCAGTTACCTTGATATCAAGGCTGGCTTCCAACAGTGTTATTATTTTTTCAAAGGAAAGATTATTGATTGTGGCTGTTACTCTCGTTTTTGTAAGTGATGGCGCCATGTTCACATTCACTTCATACACGTGCTCCATCGTGGCCAATACTTCCTGTAATGGTGAGTCGTAAAACTTCACCTGTCCTGTGCGCCAGGCAAGCTGGTTGCTGTTTTTCGTAACTGTTATCGTGGTGCCGGCTTTTACAAATGCTCCGGTAAGACCGGGTGTTAGTAAGGCCTGCGCCTGGTTTTTCACGGCTGTGAATTGTACTTTGCCCGTGGCTACTGCCACTGACAATACTGAGTCGGCGCGTCGTACATCAAAGCTGGTTCCCAATACTTCTACTTCCGCGCTATCTATATGTACAATAAATGGATGTGCAGGGTCTTTGGTGATCTCGAAGAAGGCTTCGCCTTTTTCGAGCCATACTTCGCGTCTGGCGCCATTCATGCCGGCGGTGTACCGCACGCTTGAACTGCCATGTAAGTATACTTTGCTGCCATCGGCCAGCTCTACACTGTCTCTTTCCAACCGGGCCGTTTGGATGGTTTTATAGGTATTACGGTCTGTCAGTACAAATTTCCACACTACTATCCCTGCTGTTATCAGCAGCACGGCGGCTACCGCAATCTTCGGAAACCAGTTCATTCTTCTAACAGGTGTTACCGGTGCTTCACCGTCGACACGATCCCAGAATCGCTTTTTTTCCAATTCGATATCGTATTCCATATCTCCTGGTTCATTACCGGTAAACCAAATACGTTTCACTTCCTCATAGTATTTCCTGTTTTCTTCGCTGGCAGCGGCCCACTCCTGAATCTGTTGTTGCAATAGTTTATCGTCTGGCTGTTCGAGTGAGGCCAGGATTTGTTCCAGTTTTTCGTGCTGCTCGTGCATTGTGTATAGATAAGACAAATAAGGGAAGGGGGACAATTAGTGATTGTTAAAAAAAAGTTCTTCTTTTTTTAGACGCTCTTTAATAATACGAATTGCCATGGTGAGATGGGTATACACGGTATTGATGGAGATATTAAGGTGTTGTGCAATATCAGGGGGGCTCATGTCATTGAATCGACTGAGGGTGAATACTCTTTTGCATTGCGGGGGAAGGGAGTCTATCGCGTAATGTATATATAGTTCGAATTCTTTCTCTTCGGCTCTGTTTTCGACGCGGGTATTGTGTTCGGGGGTTGCCGGTAGTTCTTCCTGCCGTACTACGCGGCTTTCTTTTTTGTATTTGTTGATGGCCAGGTTGGCGGCTGTACGAAAGAGGTAGCTTTTGATGGAGCTTTGGATATCGATGGTGTCTGCCTTTTCCCAGAGTTTGAGAAAGGCTTCCTGGACAATGTCGCGGGCCAGTTCGTGGTCTTTGAGAATATCCAGTGCGATCAGGTACATGGTATGGGAGTACCTGTCGAACATCCAGGAGTATAGTTCACGGTCTTTGTTGCGGATGCCGTTGATGATATGGGGCAAACAATAATCGCTCATTCAGCAGTTTTGAATAAGTTTTGGTTAAACAGTCTTGGGGCATGAGCAGCAGATAAATTTAGGAATAATATATTAATAGAAAAACGATTTAGCAAAGAAATTTAAGGATGAACGGTGCCGGCAGGGCAATAAAAAAGGGCGCTGAGCGCCCTTTTCCGTATATATTATTGGTAATGAAACCTTCGCGGGTATTATTAACCTAATGCTACGCGTTTGAATTCGGTAACTTTCAGGTCGCCGTCTATGCTCTTCAGGTAGTCGCCCACGCTCTTACCGCTGTCTTTTACGAAAGGCTGGCTGGTGAGGGTGCTTTCTTTGAAGAATGCGTTGAGTTTACCTTCTGCGATCTTGTTGATCATTTCATCGGGCTTACCGGCCATTTTAGGATCGTTCTTGATCTGCTCGGTAACGATGGCTCTTTCTCTTTCTACTGTAGCAGCAGGTACTGAGTTAGCGTCAACAGCTACGGGGTTCATAGCGGCGATCTGCATGGCAACGTCTTTACCAGCTTCGGCAGAAGCGGCTTTGCTGAAACCAACCAGTACACCGATACGGTTTGCACCGTGGATGTAGGAGGCTACATAGTCAGCGTCGATGCGCTCGAACTTGGTGATACCGATCTTTTCGCCGATTGAAGCGAGTTTATCGTTTACCAGGTCAGCGATCTTAGCACCGTTGATAGCAACAGTGTTCAGTTCGTCGATGCTCTTTACGTTGGCGCCTACAGCTGCATCGATGATGCTTTGTGCGAAGGCAACGAAATCAGCATTTTTAGATACGAAGTCGGTTTCGCAGCTTACGCAAAGTGCGATACCTGTTTTGTTATCGGCTGTTGTTTTAGCCAGTACCACACCTTCCTTCGCTTCACGGTCGCCACGGAGTGCGGCAACTTTAGCGCCTTTTTTACGGAGCCAGTCGATAGCAGCCTCAAAATCGCCATTGGTTTCTGTTAAGGCTTTGCGACAGTCCATCATACCGGCGCCGGTCATCTGGCGCAACTTATTAATATCAGCGGCTGTAATAGCAACAGTTGACATAAGAATAATTTGAAGATTTGTAAATATGATTTAATCCCGCAGGGCGGGACAAGTTATGAAAAATGCGCTGGTGCAAATTGCTTCAATATACTTCTTCGGCGAGCGCATCTTCAGTTACGAATTTATTAAGTCGATATGTGAAGGTCTGTATTCAGAAGTCGAAATCCAGCATTCAGAATGCTGTGACCCGGAATGCTGGATTCGATATTGAATTGACGTTCTACTTATCTTCCACCGCCTCTGCGGCCACCGCCACCTGGAACGCGGCGTTTTGCCTGGTGACCACCGCCACCGCCAGGACCACCCTGACCACGGGGAGCGCCACCTCTGCCACCACGACCAGCTTCTGCTTCTGCTTCAGCCTGGATACGTGCTGCTTTCTTTGCGTTCTCATCATCTGCTGATTCTTCTACTTCTTCGTCTTTAGCAGCCTGACGTTCGGCCAGACCTTCAGCGATAGCAGCAGTGATGTATTGTGTGATGATTGCGATTGATTTGGTAGCATCATCGTTGGAAGGGATCGCAAAGTCAACCTTGTTGGGGTCGCAATTGGTATCAACCATTCCGAAGGTGAGGATGCCGAGGCGTTTTGCTTCAGCCAGTGCGATGTGCTCGTGGCCGATGTCGATGATGAACAGAGCGGCAGGTACACGGCCCAGTTGAGCGATACCACCCAGTACTTTATCCATTTTATCGCGGTCGCGGCCGAGGGTGAGCTTCTCTTTTTTGGTGAGGCTCTCTGCGCTTCCGTCGCCCAGCATTTTGTCGATGCTTTGCATCTTCTTCACGCTCTTACGAACGGTGTTGAAGTTGGTAAGCATACCACCTAACCAACGCTCGGTTACGTAGGGCATGTTTACTCTCTTGGCGCACTCGGTAACGATTTCCTTGGCTTGTTTTTTAGTACCAACGAACATGATCTTTTTACCGCTGCGAGCGATTTGCTTCAGTGCGGCTGCAGTTTCCTGCAGGTGTTCGGTAGTTTTATTGAGGTCGATGATGTGGATACCTTTCTTCTCAGCGAAGATGTAAGGCAACATCTTGGGGTTCCATTTCTTCCGGAGGTGTCCGAAGTGTACACCGGCATCCAGGAGCTGCTGTTGCAATGAAACGTTGTTTTCCATTTTATTTTTGAGCTTTTAGCTATTAGCTTGTAGCTGTTAGCAATTTTAGATAATGTTTCTTACAGAAACCATTAGCTAAGAGCCAGCGGCCGATAGCTAATAGCTTGTATCGATTAACGTTTAGAGAACTGGTAGCTTCTGCGGGCTTTCTTGTGACCGAATTTCTTACGTTCAACAGAACGGGGATCACGTTTCAGAACGCCTGCTGCTTTGAGGGCCGGACGCCATTCAGCGTTGAGCTCAACCAGTGCACGGGCGATACCCAGCTTGGCAGCTTCTGCCTGTCCTTTCATACCACCGCCTGCAGCGTTGATCTGTACATCATATTTGTCGAGGGACTGAATTGTTTTCAAAGGCAGCTCAACCTGGTTTTGCAGGTATACCAGTGAAAAGTATTCTTTGTAGCTCTTGTCGTTTACTGTGATCTTACCGGTTCCTTTAGAAAGGAAAATCCTTGTCACAGCTTCTTTACGACGGCCTACTGCGTTTTTCTGCTTTTCCATGTAATATTTACAATTAGAAAGTTAATGGTTGAGGTTTTTGTGCAGCGTGCTCGTGCTTGTCGCCAGCGTACACAAACAATTTCTTGAACATTTTGCGACCGAGGCGGTTTTTAGGCAACATGCCTTTAACGGCGCGCTCAACCACTAATTCGGGTCTGCGTTTCAGCAGGTCCTTAGCTGTTTCGGCTTTTTGGCCACCGGGATAACCTGAGAAGGTCAGGTATTCTTTGTCCTCAATTTTGTTACCGGTAAACTTTACCTTGTCGGCATTGATAACGATAACATAGTCTCCGCAATCAACATGTGGCGTGTAATAGGCCTTGTTCTTACCACGAAGAACGGCAGCTATTTTAGCGCACATGCGTCCCACGGTTTGATTGGTACCATCCACAACATACCAGTTGTGTTTAACGGTAGCCGCATTCGCATGCTTTGTAGTGAAATGTAATTTGCTCATTGTAATTTGTTCTTTTTAAATGTTACTCCTCTTGCGAGGGTCACCGCCAACCCGGTGAATTGAAATGGGACGCAAAGGTAGGGAAGTGTAAATCGATAAACAATTATTTGGGAAGCTTATTTTTCATCGTACCTGCGCAAGGTATTGATTTTCAATAAAAATTTTGCTTGCGGATTTTAGAGGAAGGGTGAAAGGGGCGAAAATACTGGGTTTGAAACACGAATTAAAGCGAATTACACGAACTGGAGGGGGTGCATGACGAGGGGCCCTCTGCTTCGCGGGCAGATTTCTCACCCTGCGGGAATCGCTGAAAGAATAGTGCGTATGGCAGGGTTCGAAATGACAGGGGAAGGGTGATTATCCTGTTCAGCAGAGTTGCCTGGTAAAAGCAGGATCAGCAAGACATGTATTAATTAAAGAATTTGTTTGCTTCGATTGAATCCAAACTGCCATTTTATCAGTACATTTAAGGTATTATTTAGAACCTGTTTTTAGATATGCGTCTTACAATCTGCTCATACCATCACTTCTTTTGCCGGGATGCCTCCGGCGGCCGTTTGGACGGCCTAAAATAGCGTCCGCTTACTTGCGGTTTACTTTCAGTTTACTTGCGGTTTACTTGCACTCTACTTGTAGCCTTCTTCATTCCAGGCGCATCCATGAGGTATCTGCGGCTTATCCCGGGGGATGGCTTTGCTGAAATTTTGCGATTGCCAATTCAAACCAGCTCTATTTTCTTTTGTACTTCCAGCTGAGGCGAGGGCGCCTTCTGCCAATATGGCATTTTAATTTCTTTTTATGTATCTTTAAAAACCAGCCACCGCTGATCCCCGTACATGCGGGTGGATGTTGTTTTTGTGGTCTGAATTAACCTTTAAACTTATCTATTATGGCCAGGCAAGTGGGTGTTTTCCCTATCAGGGGCACCATCGATGAACTTACTTTTTACTGGACGCCGGACGACGGGCACCTTGTGAAGCGAAAAACGAGCGTTACCGGTAAGCGGGTAAAGACCGATCCAGACTTCGCCCGGACCATGTTGAATGCTGCGGAGTTTACTACCAGCTTTCGAAGCGCCCAGCTTTTGCGCAAGGCTTTAGATCATATTTTATTTCCTATCGTGGATGGCAAGCTAAGCGGCCGCATGAACCAGGAGATGGTAAGGGTAGTGCAACTGGACCCGATCAAAGGACTTGGAGAACGAGCGCCTTGCTGTAGCACGCTCACTACTTTGGAAGGTTTTGAATTCAACCGCAAACTAACGCTGAAGGAGGCTTTACTTGCCAACTATTCTATTGAGCATGATGAGGCTAACCAATCACTATCTATCCATATACCTTCCTTTACTCCGGCAGCTCATATCACTGCGCCTGCCTATGTGGAGCATTTCAAACTGTTGAGCGGCCTGGCAGTGGTGAATTTCGAGGAAAAGCATTATGCTCATGAGTTTTGGGGCACTGAGGCCCTGGTACGCGATCAAGAACCTATTGACCCTTTGCGCTTCACGTATCCTGCGAAGATACCGCCGGGGTACACTTTGTTTCTAACCCTGGGTATTTTGTTTTATGCCCAGCTGGAGAACATTCCAAAAGAAGATATGAGCCAGCGAAAACGCATACGACTGAAAAGTCAGCGCTGGAAAGATGGCATAACCCCGTTTACCGGGGCGCTTGCACTGGTGAAAGTGATTGCGGGTGAGGAGAAGGTGAAAGAGGAGAAAAAGGATGATGCGTGGGAAATGGATGGGTTGGGGCTTGCGTGAGGGAGAGGAATACGGCGATAAGTAAAAGACTATAAGCTGAAAGATTAACTACTAATAAATCGCTGATTGCAGAGTCTCTTTCATTAATTGGGCTAAAGCCCGATACGGTTTTATCATTGTGGTCCCGGCCCTAAAGGGACCGGGCAATTTTTCGTTTACTTCGAACATTATCTCTAATTATTCCTGGTCTTAAAAGAACCAAGCAATTCTTTCGTTTGCCTGGCTAAAGAAAGGTATTAACTCTATGCGTTCTTCTTTTGGAAAGGTGTTTTGGCTTTCTTAATATTACAGTATGTCTATTCATGTACTTGGCAGAAATACGTTTGGCGATCCGGCGGATGCGGGTAAGCTCATGTCTATCGAAGAGGCTCATCAATTGTTGGAGGAATGGGTACCCAATGAACGGCTGCGACTGCACATGAAGCAAGTGGCGGCGGTGATGAAAGCCTGGGCCATCGAACGGGAAGGCGCCGATGCCACCACTGCGCTCAAATGGGAACTGGCTGGCCTCCTTCACGATGCCGACTGGGAGAAACATCCCAACGATCATTGCCGTATCATCATTGAAGAATTGGAACGCCGCCATATCGACCCGGAAGTCATTCACTGTATTGCCTCGCATGGTCCACGGTATTTTGGTGTAGAGCCTAATAATACCATGGATAAGATGATCTATATGTTTGATGAGTTGTCCGGGTTTGTTCATGCGGCGGCATTGATCCGCCCTACACGCTATGAGGGTATGGATGTGAAAAGTATTATGAAGAAATTAAAGACACCTTCTTTTGCCGCGCAGGTGAACCGGGATGATATTACGGATGCCTTATCAAGGATCGATACGCCACTGGAAGAGATCATTCAGTTTGTGATCGATCATCAGAAGGAGGTTGTGTGAGGTTCTTGCCTGGGAGGCAGCTGTGGCACAAGTACGCCGCACACTTGCGCCAGTAATGAGCCAGTGACCTATTTTCAGCCGTGGGTTAATCTGGCCGCTTGAGCGGCCTGACTGTTTGGGGCGGCGGAATTAAATTTCAATATGAAACTGCACTAAGGAACTATGAAAAGAGTACTGACAGGCATAATAATAGTTATTCTTATTTTGATTGTGCTGCCTTATGTCATGGTTCCTTCCGTCATTCATGAATCTATTAGTACTACCTCCAGTACTACGCAAAGATCTGCTCAGCGTTATTTGCTGGATGATCATCAATGGCCCAGTTGGTGGCCAAGAAGTCCCTCGAAAGTGATCAGGGGCCTGTCTGCCACCCGCTACTTTTATTATAATGGTTACGCTTTCCGCCTCTCCCAACAGTTTATGTCGGGCATCGAGCTTACTTCCGATCATAGCCTGGACAGTATCAAAAACCTGATCACTATTGTACCGATCAGTAAGGACACCGTCAAACTGGTTTGGGAGTTCCAGGAAAAGTCAAGCTTCAATCCTATCACCAGGTTTCAGCAATACAATAAGGCTAAAAGGCTGAAGAAAGATGTGGGGGGTATCATCCAGGCACTCGCTACTTTTCTCAATGATGACCTGAATACTTATGGTATTACAATAAGCCGTACTACCATTACTGATTCTTTTCTGGTTGCCACTAAGACTATTCTCAAGGATGAGCCTGCAATAGCGGATATCTACCAACAGGTTGACGTGTTGAAACAATATGCGTCTGCTTCGGGCGCACAAGTGACCAACGCTCCCATGCTCAACAAAAGGCGCATCGACAGTTCCCAGATAGAAATGATGGTAGCCCTGCCTATCAATAAAGCGTTGAGTGGAAAAGGTTCTATCATTTATAGAGAACTTCCTGCCGGCAAGCTGCTGGTGGCCGAAGTGCAGGGTGGGCCTGCGCGGGTGCGTGAGGCTTTTCGTCAGCTGGAGAATTATCTCGTTGAACATAAGTATGAATCGCCTGCTATTCCTTTTGAATCGCTTGTTACCAACCGGCAACAGGAAAGCGACACCACGAAGTGGGTTACGCGGATCTACTATCCAATATTTTGATGTTATACGCATTGGGCTAAAGCCCAAAGGGGAGGTTGACTTCTTTAACCCAGCCCTAAAGGACCAGGCAATTCCATTTGCTCCGATAGGACCATCTGAGTCTTGGTTTTGTGGGGTAATAGGCTTAAATTGAAGTAACCGGGCAGGGTTGTGTTTTGTGTCGCCCGGGCTTAATCAGCGATGCATGCCTTGCCGGACTACCTTGAGGGGTTTACTGTTTTGTGTGTTCCTGTATTTCCTTCCTGCCGGAACCACTGCACAGGTATGCGTCAGCGATTACTTTCACATCGGGTATACTACTCCCACTGTTCAAAACATGCAGCATGTTGTGCTGACCAGCAATAATGAATTGCTGCTGGCCGGCGATGTGATGCGCCCTAACTCCGTGCTGCTCGATGGGTGGCTCTCTTTGCTTTCTATTCATGGCACCGTATTGTGGAGCAGGCGTTATACCTCTCCTATTTATAATTATGTCCGGTTTTCGAAGGCTGTCCCTTCCGGTGATGGTGGATATATCGCAACCGGCAGCATCGGCAATGTCGATACCACCAAAGTGCCACCCGCCACTTTGACTCAACTGGGTTTTGTGATGAAGGTGGATAAGCATGGTAATATCATCTGGTCGAGGATCTTCGTGAAGACTTTTGTGGCGGAAAAGGTAGTCGATATTCCTTCTATCATCGCTACGAAGGATGGGGACTTCGTTATTGCCACTAATTATGCTGCTGCGGTAAATAGTGCCAACATCGTTTTAAGGATCACTAAAGATGGTGTCATCAAATGGACTACGCGCCTGTATGCCGACGCGCGGGGCGCCGGCTACTCGGGCATGCAAATGACGCAACTGAGAAATGGCGATATTGTGCTGGGCAATATGATCCGGTTGTTTGATGTGAGCAGACCTTTTGTGACAGAGCACGAAGGGTATTATACTGTGTCTATGGATGATGAATCGGGGTTGATCAACTGGGAGCGATTGTATTCCTGGAAAGGTCCTCCTCCTACACGTGAACGTGTTTTTGGTCCTATAGTTCAGATCACCGAATTGCCTTTTGGTGGCTTGAGTATCATCGCTTCTCAGGCCGATACCGCTTATATCTATTTCCGGAAGACTACGCGTGTTATCAATATGATCACTGACAACATCGGGAACTTAAAGCAGGCGTTCGGATATCAAAGTAATCAGCCTCCTGTTTATGCTTCTGCCGCTGTTCCGGTGGGCAATGCAGGTGATCAGGTATTGCTTATGGATAATGCTGATGCTCCGTCGCTGTTGTACATCAACGCAGCGGGCGCCATTCAATGGCAAAAGTCTTATCCGCTTACCGGACGCAGTCAGGAGACAAAGGATTTATTCGCCACGCCCAACGGTTTTTATTTTTTCAGTTTCACGCACAATGGTGGCAGCACCGACCTGAAGCTCGTAAAGACCGATCCTTCCGGAACGGCTACCTGTGTAGAAGGGCCGCACACCATGTCGGCAACGGATATCACGTCCTATTTTGTGCAGGTTCCTTTTAATCTCGACGTTGATATTTCACCTGCCAACCTGCATAGCATTATAGCGTTGTCGATGGTCGATTATCGCATAGATGCATCCATTATATGTCGCAAGTCGTGTTGTGAAGACAAAACGGATACTGCAGCTCTGCGGGAGTTGTGTAATGCCAGCAGTTATACTTTGCCCAATAATGATGTAGTAACGGCTGCCGGCACTTACTCTATTACTTATACTTCGGCAAAGGGTTGTGATAGTATTGTGTATTATCCTGTAAGTTTTCCGAAATCTCCCTCCGTTGACCTTGGCAGGGACGAATGCCTGGAAGGCAAGGACTCGCTCGTGTTGAAAACAGCGCCGGGCTATGCATCTTATAACTGGATGGGCGAAGTGAGTAACAGCCCCAGCTATGTGGTGAAGAGGCCTGGGCAGTACTGGGTAAGTGTGTCGAATGCCTGTGCAACAAAGGTTGATTCGATAGCTGTGTACCAGGATTGTGCATTTGAAATCAGGATGCCCAATATTTTTACGCCCAATGGCGACCGGAATAATGATGTTTTCCGCATTCCTTTGTTGAATAAGAACCGGCTGATCAGTCTGCGCATTTATAACCGGTATGGGGAACAGGTATTTTATTCGACTGATATTCGCAGGGGATGGGATGGCACTTTCAGGAGCATTCCGCAACCTTCCGGCACGTATGTTTATCTATTGGAAATGGAAACGCTAAATGGCCGGGGCATGGTGCAAAAGGGTGTTGTAACTCTGGTGCGATGAAGTGTTGCTTTTCAAAAGACCAGGGTGAGCCGCCCTTTGAGGGCGACCCACCCTTCGACGTTCCTTCGACAGGCTTGCCCTTCGACAAGCTTTCCCGTAGAACGGGACAAGCTCCGCAAAGCGGGATGACAACTTACAGTTTAATAATCTGCAGGCTGTCGTTGTTCTTTGCCAATATATATGCCTGTTGTTTTCCTATTTGTATTGGTGCGATGTGCCGCACCTGTCCTTTTATCGGTGTTCCGTTGATCGTTTCTGCTGTTAGTGTTCCTTTGCCTTTGTTGACAAGTATCGTTCCCATGTCGGCATCGTAACGTCCCATCTGGATGTTATTGTCGTAGAAATTGCCTCCCAACAGGATATCGGGCAGGGAATCGTTGTTGGCGTTGATGGCTATAGCATCGCGATAGGGTGCAAGCTGTGCCTGCCAGGGCATGGGCTGCACTGTGAAGTTCATATTCCCCTGGTTGATCAAGATTGCATTGGACAAGTAGTTGGCCGTGAATACATCTGCTTTCTTTAGTTTCTCTTCTGTAAATATTTCCGCCAGTGTTGCTTTCGCAAAATCACCTGCATAGAGGAAACGCTTTTTCAAAACCGGCATCTGACGTTGCAGCTCATCTTTATTGGCAAAGGGTATTTCACGGCCCTGCAGAAAATAAGTGAGTACCTGTTCTTTCCGGCCATTGTCGTCGAAGTCGGCATAATACATTTTGATGGGCTCTTTGTCGGAAGCGGTCAGCCGGCTGTTGAGGCCGAGGTTGCCTGCAATGAGATCAATGTCTCCATCCTGGTCGATATCGCAGGGCAGGAGGAAATTCCACCAGCCTTTCTTTTCTGTAATAGCCTGTCGTGTGAATTTACCTTTGTTGTTGATGTATGCGTCGATACCTCCCCATTCCATCGTGGTCAGCAAATCCAGGTCGCCATCTTTGTCAATGTCGACCCACTTCCCCTGTGTCACAAAACCCGGCTGCACGAGATCTGGCGCATACTGCGCTGTAACGTCTTTGAATTTACCAGTCTTATCATTCAATAGTAAATAAGAACGGGGCACATGTCCATATTGATAGGGGAAAGCGCGGCCACCGATGAAGAGGTCTACAAATCCATCGCCGTTAAAATCATATGGGGCTACGCAAGCTGCTGTAATATATATATCGCTAAAGGCGTCGGTTATTTTATTCAGGCGTCCTTTGCCATCATTGATGTATACTCTTGGCAACAGGAATGTTTCGCGACCATAGTATTCATTTCCTCCGCTGGCCACTATCAGATCAGGCCATTTGTCGTTGTTTACATCTACCCAACAGGCGTCTACATCTTCGCAGGTGCTATCATTGTCCAGGGCTGACTGTACTGATCTTTCAAATTTACCGGAGCGTGTTTGCAGGAACAACGCATTCTTTTTCCCTTTAGAAGCGCCTACAAATACATCCTGCAGTCCATCGCCATTCATATCCCCTACTGCCAGCGCCGGACCTTCGGTGGATACCATGTGGGGTATGAGGGGTTCGCGGTCAAATTCCACGAAATGGTTTTCCTGATGGAAGTAGTGAAGGTTGACGGCCTGTGTAATATCATTGACAGATTGTAAGTTGCTCTTATACGCTGCAGTCAGCAGTGTATAATCGAATTTCGGCAGGTTGCCGGGCGTGTATTTGATCGTGATGTGGTTCGTATCAGACCAATGGACTGGTTGATAAGTATTATCGGGCCACACGATGAACATGGAATCTACTTCGGTATTGTCTAACCCAATGTGCAGCGGTAGCTCCATAGAGGACTGGAATCCGCGGGCAGCAAATTTTTCATAGGTGCGAATGCCGCCATCGGCAAATACGATGGCCTTGGCACCTACAGCATTCGTGTTGCCGGCTGGTCCTTTCAATTGTATGGATAAAAAATGTTTGCCTGTCTTATCATTCGTCGTGTTGCGGTAAAGCAAAGCCGGTTCATTAATGTTGTTGACTACAATGTCAAGGTCACCATCGTTGTCGAAGTCGGCATATACGGCACCATTGGAATAGGTGGGCCTATCGTTACCAATCTTATTGCCTTCGTCTTCAAAACGGGCGTTGCCGGTGTTGCGAAAAAAGCGATTGGGTAGTTTGATCTCCGGAAATTTGTTGATCAATGCCATGTCTTTTTCCTGCATCTCTCCTCCTCTTATCTTTCGTTGTATCTCGTCGTTGGAAATGTAGTTCACGTAATCGATGTCATTGAGCCGCTTGGGTATACCGTTGGAAACAAACAGGTCTTTCAGGCCGTCGTTATCGAAGTCCATCCAAAGGGGCGCCCAAGACCAATCGGTGGCATATATGCCTGCGTACAATCCTATCTCGCTAAACTGTCCGTTGCGCCGGTTGAGCTGGAGGGCATTGCGGGCATACTGGTAGTTGTATCCATGTTTGATCTTCGTGTGAAAGATATCGTATGCGTCTTCGCCGAGTGATCTTTTGAGTATGTATGGGTCTGAGGGCAGCATGTCCATGGAAACGATCTCTGGGTAGGCGTCGTTGTTGATATCGGCTACATCTACGCCCATCGAAAACTGGCTTGTGTGCATGATGCTGTTGGTCAGTTCGTCTTTAAAGGTGCCATTGTGCTGGTTGATGTAGAGGTAATCGTTTTCGTGAAAGTCGTTGCCAATGTAGAGGTCGGGCCAGCCATCAAGGTTGATGTCGGAGACTGCAATGCCTAATCCGTATCCGATGATGGAACTATTGATGCCTGATTCGCGGGTGACATTGGTGAAGTGTCCATTATCGTTCCTGAACATGCGGTGGCCTGACAGGGAATCGTACGTGCCTGCATAGGTAGTCCGGGCTGCAAAGGTGCTGTTGTAGCGCAGGGAGTGGTTCAGCAGGTACATATCCAGATCGCCATCGAGGTCGTAGTCGAAAAAGGCTGCCTGTGTGCTAAATCCGGAGAAGTCCAATCCGTATTCTTTTGCCTGTTCTTTATAAACGGGTATGCCGTTCTCAATGCGTTCACAGATCAATAGCTGGTTGTGGCTCTGGAGGGTTTCGTAGTTGCCCACGCGGCAGATGTAAATGTCGAGCAGGCCATCGTTGTTCACATCTGCTATGGAAACGCCCGTACTCCATCCCGTATCCTGTGGGATTCGTGCTTCACGGGTGATGTCCTTAAACTGCAGGTTGCCGGTATTTAGATACAACCGATTGGGTTGCTGATTGGCTGCGAAGAAAAGGTCTATGTTGCCATCGTTGTTGAAATCGCCTGCTCCTACTCCTGCCCCATTGTAGAAGTACATATACTTTAGCATGTTGATGCTGTTGCTTTGTGTGAGTGTGTTGGAGAAGTCGAGGCCAGTACGGTCGCTATCCATTGCTTCAAAGAGGGGTGGCTGCTCCGGGCCACCGGACCGGCAACCAGTGATGAGGGTAAGGATACTTCCCAGGCTGATGATGAATGCAATGCAGTGATTGGTCCGGCTCATAGCAGCAGTAATCGTTTACTGTAATATAGCACGAATTTGTCGGGAAACACGAATTGAAGACGAATTACACGAATTGAAAAGGCAGCAAGGCATAAAGGCACTGAGGCAACGAGGGGAAGACAATACAGACTGCAAAGGGTGAGCCGTCCCGACTAAAGTACGGGACGACCCACCCTTTTTAAAGTGAAGTTATGTCAGGGTTTTAAGCTATCAGGTGTGTGAGCAACCCGTCGCGGAGCTTGGGCTCGAACCAGGTGCTTTTGGGTGGCATTACATTGCCGCTGTCGGCAATATCGAACAGCTGCTGAATGGTAACCGGATGCAGGCTGAAGGCAACTGCCATTTCTCCGCTGTTGACTCTTTTTTCCAGTTCGCCCAATCCACGGATGCCACCAATGAAATCGATGCGTTTATCAGTACGCTGGTCTTTAATGCCCAGCCATTTGTCAAGCACGTTGTTGGAGAGGATCGATACATCCAATACTCCAATGGGGTCCGTTGTGTATGTACCTTCTTTGGATGTGAGTTTGTACCACTGTCCTTTGAGGTACATGCCAAACTCGTGCAGGTTTTCCGGTGCTAACGGCGCTGCTATTTTTTCAACAGTGAAATCGGCTGTCAGCTTTTGCAGCAGTTCTGCTTCTGTCAATCCGTTGAGGTCTTTTACCACGCGGTTGTAATCCATGATGTACAACTGATTGGAAGGGAACAGTGTGGTAAGGAAATAGTTTGCTTCCGGTGTAGCTTTCTCTCCGAGGGCTTTGCGCACTTTGGCTGCTGATGCCGCACGGTGGTGGCCATCAGCAATGTAAGTGGCTGGTACTATCGTAGCGAAAATATCTGTGATCGATTTGATCGCTTCGTCGTTGTTCACCACCCATATCGTGTGGCTAATGTTGTCATCAGCTGTGAAGTTGTATACCGGATGATGGCCTGCTTTCCAGTCGTCGATCAATTTGTCCAGCTCCTTTACATTTTTATATGCGAGGAACACATTACCGGTTTGTGCGCCGGAGGTCTTGATGTGGTTGATACGGTCCTGCTCTTTTTCGGGACGGGTGAATTCGTGTTTCTTAATGATGTCCTGCTCGTAGTCGTCTACTGAACTACCGCAAACAAGTCCTGTCTGGCTACGGCCATTCATTACCAATTGGTAGATATAGTAGCAGGCCTTGTCTTCGCGAAACAGGATGCCTCGTTGTAAAAAGGCTGCGAGGTTTTCTTTTGCCTTGTCGTATACTTCCTGCGTGTGGATGTCGATATTTTCGGGAAGGCTGATCTCGGATTTGGTGATGTGCAGGAAGGAGTATGGGTTTCCTGCTGCTTCTTCACGGGCTTCTTTGCTGTTCAATACATCATATGGACGGGAGGCTACCTGGGCGGCTAACTCAGGTTTTGGCCGCAATGCTTTGAATGGTTGTATAGATGCCATAATGGTTGTTGTTGTGTTTATCCTTTTCGTTGTGCAAAGTCGTTCATGAGGCTGGTGAGTGCCTGTACGCCTGCGAGTGGCATTGCGTTGTAGAGGGAAGCGCGGAAACCTCCTATCGTGCGGTATCCTTTTACGCCTACCATGCCGTTCTCTTTGCAAAGGGCCAGGAACTCTTTTTCGAGTGCCTGATCGTCCATCACAAAGGTGACGTTCATCTTACTACGGTCTTCCACTGCTGCTGTTCCTTTGAAGATGGGATTCTTATCTATTGTGCTGTACAGCAGGGTTGCTTTTTCGTTGTTGATCTTTTCTATCGCTGCTACTCCACCCTGTTCTTTCAGCCAGCGGAGGGTAAGCATACATACGTATACTGCAAATACCGGTGGTGTGTTGAGCATAGAGCCGTTCTCGATGTGGTTGCGGTAATCCATCATCACCGGCAGTTTGCGATCTACCTTTCCCAATATGTTCTTGTTTGCCACCACCAGGTTTACTCCAGCTGCGCCCACGTTTTTTTGGGCGCCTGCATAGATGAGGTCGTATTTATTGAAATCGAGTGTGCGGCTGAGGATGTCGCTGCTCATATCGGCTACCAACGGAACGCCTGTTTCGTAGAAGGGGTTCATATCCTGCCACTGTGTACCATATATCGTATTGTTGGTAGTAATGTGCAGGTACTTGGCCGTTTTGGGAACGATCATGTTTTTGGGCAGGTAGGTGTAGTTGGCTTCTTTTGAACTGCCTACTACTTCTACGTGTCCATAAAGGCGTGCTTCCTTGATGGCTTTGGCACCCCAGATATCGGTATCGGTATATGCTGCTATTTCGTTATCGTTCAACAGGTTCATGGGCACCTGAAAGAATTGTGTGGAGGCGCCGCCATGCAGGAATAACACTTCATGGTCTGCATCCAATTGCATCAATTCCTTTACTAAGGAGATGGCTTCGTTCATCACTGCCTGGAATGTTTCGGTGCGGTGTCCTAATTCCAGGATGGATAGGCCTGTATTGTTGAAGTTCAGGACTGCTTGTGCTGCTTGTTCAAATACGGTTTTTGGCAATATGCTGGGGCCAGCATTGAAGTTATAAATCGCTGATGTCACGGCTCTAATGATTTCTCTGATTAAAAAAGAAGGGCAAAGGTAATGATTGTTTCGGGTTTCGGGTCAGGAGTTTCGGGTTGCGGGGTAACAAAGTGGTTAAAGGATACAAGTTGCAGAAAAGTGATTCTCCATTATATTAATAGACTTTATTGATATACAGTATTAGTCACAGTTGCGGCCCTTCGTTTGGGGGCCAGCTTTCCACTGTTGGTTAAGGGTTTCGAATTCTTTGTGGTCTGTTTCACTGAAGTGCTTATTGGTCAATTGTTTCAGATCGGGTTGTCCCGCATTTACCCAGGCTGTGTACCAAAACGAGGCTACTGCAAATATAGATTGCCGCATGCGCCGCTCTACCATATTGTTGAGCCGACGGTTGTACTGCCGGCAATAAGCTTGTGCATACTGCCGGGTTATTATTCCATTCCGGTGTTCAAAAGCAAATTTCTGATCGGCAGGGTATTCGTGGTTGAGGGTTTGCTCAAAGGTGAGTACCGTATCGGCTGCTGCCGCACTTTCCAATACCCTGCTCCAGATAAAGTTGCCAGGATCATTAATGTATCCTGCTTTACCTATGTAAAAGTCCCATTCTTTTTCGGCCAGCAGTTCGGGTATTCTCGATTCCCAAAATCCATGTATGCCTTGCTGGCCTGTATGTTGGCCATTGTGGTTGCTGCAAACATGTAGGGGTACGTGTGCATCACCGATATAATGGCCGATATCGGCTGAGAGCTTGAGTATTCTTGCCTGGTCTTTTTGTTTGAAGGCTTCGGTGAGGCGATGTTGCATCGTTTGTATCCACCACGGTACTATGCCGTATTTCATGAGGCTGTCTTGTGTGTACTTCGTTATGGCATCATTCCACTGCCGTGGCAAAGAATCATAGGGGTAGTTGCCATAGTGGTCTATGTCGATGTAATGACGCGGGGCTTCTATGTCCAGTGCATAGCGGCGCTTGTCGGGATCAACAGCATGTTCGCTGAGGAAGTTGATGTGGGTTTTGTAGAGTACCATCATTTCCGGTGGCAGAAGGAATACGGCGAGGTAGTTGATCTTTTTGTGGGCGTAGAAGCCCCAGCAGAAGGCGTAGTGAAATGAGAATAACAGCAAAGCAATTAGTGTGGCTTTTTTCATAAGTGATATTGGTTTATACTATCAAGGTGAGCCCCTTTGAGGGCGACCCACCTTGGTCAAGCTCTTTTATTTCTTCGCTTCGTGTTCGTCGTCGAGGTGGGTGACGCCGCCGGAGATGGCAAACTTCATGGCTTCGGTAGAGGTTACATCGGTAAGGAGGCGTACGCGGTCCTTCTTCACAAAGTACAGGCGGCCGGTAAGGGCATAGGCTTGTGGAACGTATACTGCCACATGTTCGTGCAAACCAAAGTCGTTCAACTCCTCCCGTGTAATAAAGCCAATCTGCCATACGTCTAATGACTCCACACTCACCAGTACTGCTTTATCGAACTTCCGTTTGTCGCCGGCAAAGGCTTCGAAGAAATCCTTGATGGTGCTGTAGATCAGTTTTATTCCGGGTGTTCGCTCCAGTATTTTATCAAACAGGTCTACCAGCCGGCTAATGATATAGGAAGAGGATATATAGCCTACCAGTATAACGATGAGTATTACCAATATGAATCCCACTCCGGGAATCCTGACATTGCCTTCGCTGTCGGTAACTATTAAATGGGGGAATATCTTTTGTACGAGTCCTGGCAATATGCCATCAACAAAGTTGAATAAAACGGTTACGGCGTAGATGGTGAGGGCTATGGGCGCCAGGATAATGAGTCCTTGTAAAAAATATTGGAAGATCTTTCTCAGTACCCGTTTGGTCTTCATGTTTCAACAATGGTTTACGCAAAATTACATCTGTGCGGCCAGCCTGCCTGAGTTTATTTCGATTAGTTTTTCTTAAGTGTCATGGATTTATATAATATGCTACTGGCTGATATTGTCGCATTCGACCCTTTTTAGCAAGTGAGTCACAAACAGCTGTTCGTCTGTTTTATCTGTTAAGGTTCCCAAAAAAAGATGCTTGGAAACTTTCGTAACGAAAAAAGTTTCCATAGTTTTGGGCCCGAATTATGACAGCTGAATCAAATACGAAGGAACGGATCAGGCAGAAGGCGGATGAATTGTTTATGAAGTATGGCATCCGAAGTGTGAGTATGGATGATATCGCCAATGCGCTGGGCATGAGTAAAAAGACTATTTACCAATATTTTGTGGACAAGGATGAGTTGGTGAACAGTGTGGTGGAGTTTGACATCAACAGCATGCAAAATGATTGTCTGGCGCTGGTAAAGGATGCGCATGATGCGGTGCAGGAGATCTTTTTTACAATTGACCGTTTACTGGAGCAGTTCCGTAATATGAACCCCATGTTGATCTATGATTTAGAAAAATTCCACTTCCGGGGTTACCAAAAGTTCATGGATCATAAGAATAAGTTTTTGTTGCAGGTTATCCGCAAGAACATGGAGCGGGGCCTGGCTGAAGGTTTGTACCGGGATGATATTAATATAGAGATCATCTCCAAGTTCCGGCTGGATTCTATGATGGTCGCCTTCAATATTGACCTTTTCCCCCCTACCAAATATAGCCTGGCTGATGTCTCGAAGGAGATCATCGAGCATTATGTATATGGCCTGGCTTCTCTGAAAGGTTATAAGCTGATCGTAAAATATAAAGAAGAACGTTTAAAACAAGCAAAACATGAGACCTTATCAGGTAAGACGAAGTAAAAACTCCCTGATGTTGATGGTGGCCTGTCTGGCGATCTACCCTTCGCTGGCGCAGGATAGCACCCGTCACGCACTGTCGGCCAAGCAGTGCGTTGATTATGCCATGAAAAACAGCGCTCAGGTGAAGAATGTATTGCTGGCTATTCAACTGCAGCAACAGGACAACAAAGAGATCACATCGGCCGCCCTGCCTCAGATCAGCGGTAACGTGGATGTGAATCATTATCCAAAGGTACCCGTGCAAAGTTTTCCCAACTTCATTGCGATGGCCACTTATGGTGTGCTGGAGCAAGAGGGTGTGAAAGATGGTAACGGTAATGCTATTGTTTCGCCCAGTGATTTCGGATTTATACAAGCGCAGTTTGGTACCAAGTGGACCAGTTCTGCCGGCGTAAGTCTTTCTCAGTTATTGTTTGACGGGCAGGTGTTTATTGGCTTAAAGGCCAGGGATGCCTCGATTCAATATGTGACTAAGTCTGCCGAAGTAACGCAGGAGCAGATCAAGGCTAATGTGTACAAGGTATATTATCAGCTGGTGGTAGGCAGGAAGCAAATTGGCACCATCGATGCCAACATAGAGCGTTTTGAGAAGCTACAGCACGACACCAAGGCTTTGTTTGATAATGGCTTTGCCGAGAAACTGGATGTTGACAGGGCTGATGTGACGCTGGCCAACCTGCGCACTGAAAAGATAAAGCTGGATAATCAGCTGAGTAATGGTTTGCTGGGTTTAAAGTTGCTGATGGGCATGCCCATACGCCACTCGCTGACATTGACTGATACCGTTTCCGAGCAGGAGTTGAAGACTGATATTCTCGACACTGCTTATAATTATACTGACCGCAAGGAATATGAGCAGGCCGAGTGGCTGAGAAAGCTGAATGAATTCAATATAAAGCGTTATCAGCTTAGCAAGCTGCCTACTGTGGCTTTAATAGGTACTTTCAGCAAGAATGCTCAACGTAACAAGTTCGACTTTTTTTCGAAGGGTGATTGGTTCACTACCGCCCTGGTAGGTTTAAAGGTTTCTGTTCCCATTTTTGAGGGGCTGGCCAAGAATGCACGCATCAGTAAGGCGCGCCTGACGCTTCAACAAACGGATAACAATATCGAATACCTGAAGCAAACAATCGACAATGAGGTGGGTACTGCCCGTACTACGTTGAACAGTGCTGTTGTAACGATGGATTATCAGCGGAAGAATATGGTATTGGCGGAGAATGTTTACAACCAGACAAAGAAGAAGTACGAGCAAGGTTTGGGCACCAATCTGGAAGTAACTACTGCGCAGTCTGAGCTACGGGTAGCACAGGTAAATTATTACAGTTCTTTATATGACGCCGTTATTGCCAAGGTCGATTACCTGAAAGCTGTTGGCAAACTTTAAACCATTACAACCTCATTAATAGTATTAAAACACGAATCATGAAAACGATGTATAAATTAAGTACCCTGGTCCTGGTGGTTGTGCTCGCTGCCTGCGGTGCATCATCGGGTGATAAAGACCTGGCGAAGAAGAAAGCTGAACTGGAAAAGCTGAAAGGCGAACAAAAGACGCTGGCGGTAAAGATCGACTCGCTGGAAGCGGTGCTTTCCAGGCTGGATACTTCGATGGTGAAGGAAGAAAAAACCAAGCTGGTTGCCGTTTCTCCCATTACTCCCAGCCAGTTTACGCACTATATCGATCTGAAGGGAAGAATAGACGCTCAAAATTTAGTATACGTGACTCCCCGTAATGGTGGCGGTGTTGTAAAGGCCATCTATGTGAAGCAAGGTGATCCTGTGCGTAAGGGGCAATTGCTGATGAAGCTGGATGATCCCATGACGCAACAGCAGATCGAGCAAGCCAAGATCAACCTGGCGTTGGCGCAGACAACTTATGACCGCCGTAAAAACCTCTGGGACCAAAAGATCGGTACAGAGATCGAGCTGCTGAATGCCAAGGCGAATGTTGATAATCTTCAAAAGCAGATCGACTTATTGAAGGAGCAGTCTGAATTGACGAATGTCCATGCAGAAATAAGTGGTGTAGCTGATGAGGTTTCTATTAAGGTGGGTGAAGCTTTTGCTGCCGGCAGCAGTGCTGGTCACCGCGGTATCACTATTGTAAACTCCAGTGAGCTGAAGGTGGTTGTAGACGTGCCTGAGAGTTACCAGGGCCGTGTGGATGTGGGCAGTAATTTATTGATCACACTGCCTGAAATGAATAATGATACGCTGCGGGCGAGGGTGAATGTTGCAGGCAGGCAGATCAATCCAGACACCCGCTCTTTCCAGGTTGAAGCAAGAATTCCTTCCAACAAAAATTTCCGTCCCAATCAACTGGCTATTGCACGCATCCAGGACTATGCAACTCCCAAAGCTATTACTATTCCCATCGCCACTTTGCAAAGTGATGAGAAGGGCAAGTTTGTGCTGGTGGCGGTAAAAGAGGGTACTAAACTCGTGGCCCGTAAGCGTGCCATTACTGTGGGTGAATTGTATGGAGACAGGCTGGAAGTGAAGAGTGGCCTTGCTGCGGGTGAGCAGTTAATTACTGAAGGATTCCAGGGGTTGTATGACGGGCAGGCGATCACTACGGATGTAAAATAGACAGGAAGCCGGCAAGCCTGAAAGTCCCCAAAGCCGGACAGAGGGCAGCCAAGAAGATTCAACCATTCTTAAAAAAATCTTATGAGTGTTCTGGAAAATATAACGGACAAGTTCAAACATTTTGGTCCAACGACCTGGAGTATCAAGAACAAAACATCGATCTACCTGGTGATGTTGTTTGTGACGCTGGCGGGTGTTTACCAGTTTGTGACTTTGCCCAAGGAACAATATCCCGACATTGTGATCCCTACGATCTATGTTCAAACGATCAATGTTGGTAACTCTCCCAAAGACATGGAGAACCTGGTTACTCAACCTATTGAAAAGCAGATCAAGGGTATTACCG
>JAGIBF010000082.1 GCA_017744515.1 Niastella sp. | reverse complement strand
AAAGTAATATCAGTAATAAAATACCCAACTGTAAGGTTTTTTCAGTACAAGACAGGGAGCAACGAAGTGTAGATAGAGTATGGATGGTGTATAGATGCTGTATAGATGGTGTATACATAGAGTATCAAAATAGTATTGCAAAGGAAATCAGCAGTTTTGGCCCAAAACAGCAGGGCGCACTGTTTATTTGAAGATCACTGTACCATTACTCTTGATCATATCCTGTTCCATTTGCTTCAGGTGCACATGTGTTTGTAGCAATACCATCAATTCCTCAGAAGTATGAGGCCGCTGCATATCCTGCTGGTTTTCGTCCATCAGGCGGCGGATCTTTCGGATTTTTAGATAGGTTACGACCGATTTCACATCGGCGCGATATATATCCTCAGTAGTGGGAAGTTTACCATCAAAGTGTTCATTCCATTTCAGGCTCAGCTCGTATGCAAAGTCCATAACAGATACTACGGTAGCACTCAGTTGCTGGTCTTCGTGGTACAGGAAATTCTTGGGGCCGGGCTCGATCCCTTCATCATACCAAGCCTTATAAGTCTCCATGATGCGCACCAGCTCCTTATTGTCGATCATGTTCTGGTCCACACTCTCTTCAAAAATAAAATCCGCTACCCGGCGGTTCTCATCCCAGGCCTTCAGACCATAATCCAGCAGGCAACGCACCATCCCGCGCTCATTCATCTCATCCTTGTTGAATAAGGTAGACGCATCATCTTCAGGAATGAAGACCGGAGGAGGCTGGTCATCATAATACTGTCCGTCATCCACCGGCATTTTACTTTCCTGCTTCTGCACCTTATCCCGGATGAACTTGTTCACCAGGGTATTCAGGCCGACCTCGTCAATGCGCAATAACGCTGAGCACCGGCGTATATAATCCTGCTGTTTGGTAAAATCTTCAGCCTTGTTCAGTTTGGCGATCGTCTCGGCGATCTGGTTCACCAGCGCCGCCTTCTTATTGGTATCATCACCTGCATCCTTAAGCAGGATCTCCACCTGGAATAAGATGAAATCCTTCTTATTCTCCTTTACGAAATCCTGGAATTGCGCAGCCCCGATCTTATTCACATAACTGTCCGGGTCTTCATTATCGGGAATTAGTACAAGCTTTACATTGAGCCCTTCTTCAATCGCCAGGTCAAGCCCGCGCAACGCAGCCTTTACCCCGGCCGAATCACCGTCATAAATGATCGTGAGGTTCTTGGTGTACTTCTTCACCAGCCGCAGCTGATCGGGAGTAAGCGAAGTACCGCCCGAAGCCACTACGTTCTCGATACCTGCCTGGTGCAGCGATACCACATCGGTATAACCTTCCACCAGCAAACATTCATCGTTCTTGTCAATAGCCTGGCGGGCAAAATAAGAGCCGTAAAGGATTTTACTCTTATGGTAGATCTCATTTTCCGGCGTGTTGATATACTTGGGCGCACGATCGACCTTGCCGATCACCCGCGCGCCAAATCCCAGCACCTTGCCACTCTGGTTATGAATAGGGAAAATGATACGCCCACGATAGTTGTCATAAGGCCGGTCATCCCGCACCACGATCAACCCCGACTTTTGCAGGTATTCCTGGTTGTACTGTCCCGCAATAGCCGCTTTCGCAAAAGCATCTCTCTCCTGCAGGCAATAACCGATCTGGAACTTCCGGATGATCTCTTCCCGGAAACCCCGCTCCTTGAGGTAACTCATGGCAATATCCTCGCCTTCCTCGGAGTTGAACAACTTATCGGAAAAATATTGTTGGGCAAACTGGTTGATGATATACAAACTGTCAGCTACCTGGTACTGCTGTTTCAGCTCAGGACTGATCTCTGTTTCCTCGATCTCTACATTGTACTTATTGGCCAGCCATCGAAGCGCCTCCACATAAGAGTACTTCTCGGCCTCCATCAGGAAACTGATCGAATTGCCGCTTTTACCGCAGCCAAAACACTTATAGATCTCTTTTGTAGGCGATACCGAAAAAGAAGGCGACTTCTCGTTGTGAAAAGGACACAGCCCGATATAGTTCACGCCCCGCTTCTTCAGCTTTACAAAGCTGCCGACTACTTCCACTACGTCTACCCGGCTTAAGATCTGTTGTATGGTCTGTTGACTTATCAAGCTGATTTACAATTGTTTGAAATTTGAGAAGGGGTGCAAAAATAAGCATTCATTTTTGACCTTCAAAAGTTACATAAAAACAATAATATCGGACACAGAATATAGAATACTAAAGAAGGGCCAGTAGACTGAGTCCTGAATCCGGGGCCTGCTTCTGTAAATTATATCCCCCAAATTCTGTATGCTGTATCCTGACTTCTGTATTCTTTCGCCATCTGCATTTCCCGTGCATAATTTTAATGTAAATCTCCCGGCGCTTTCCCCAAATCTTCCTAATTTAGAAGTAGAACCATAAGCAACCAGTCTACCGCGTTCCAAATAGTTCTTTTATTTCTTCACCTAAATTTTTCTCCCATGGTTATTACAGATGTCGCACAGCTCTCAAGAGAATGCAATGCCTGGAGGGAGACATTGCGTTCCTGGCGGGATGAGTTTGGCCAATTGAAACAACGGCTCATAGACGTAGCTGCCCGCCAAACAACAAGAGAAGACCTCGTAGAAGTGGATCACCTCGACAACCAGCTCCACATCCAGCTTATCAACATCCACGACCTCAAGCACGCCATCAAATCCCACACCCGTAAGATCGAAGCGGAAACTGCCCGGGGGCAACTTAATGAAGATACCGCTGCCAGCCACGAAAACCTCTTTGACGAGTACCAGCATCTTGAACACACCATACAAGAAGTAAAACAGGAGTTTCGCGATTTCGTTAGCCGATCGTGATGCTGCCCATATAGTTAAAACAGTTCAGAGTATAGAGTTCTGAGTTCAGAGTATAATACACAAAGTTAAGAGTCCTGAGTTCAAAGTCTGGATAGGGAATGCTTATCCATTACTCGCGACTCGTTACTCCTGACTCTGAACTCTTGACTCCAGACTCTCCACTCCGCACCCTCCGCAGCACGATACAAAAACATTAAAAACCTTTGCTATGCCGGAGTTCGATACATCACACGTAAAAAACATAGTCTTGCTGGGCCATGCCGGTTCCGGTAAGACAACATTGGCGGAATGCATGCTATTTGAAGCAGGACTCATTACCCGCCGCGGTTCCGTTCAGGAACGCAATACCGTCTCTGACTACCATGAACTGGAACAGGAAAGAGGCAATTCCATCTTCTCTACTTTACTCCATACCAGGTGGCGCGGATACAAGATCAACATCATCGATACACCCGGGTACGACGACTTTGTCGGAGAAGTAGTATCTGCCCTTCGGGTGGCCGACACAGGCGTTATGTTGCTCAATGCCGTGATGGGCGTAGAAGTAGGCACAGATATCATCTGGGACTATACCGAGCAGTTCAAAACACCCATGATCTTTGCCGTTAATAAACTGGACGACGACAATGCCGATTTCGACAACACCGTGCAGGAAGCCAAAAGTCATTTTGGCAATAAAGTGGTGGTAGTACAATACCCGCAACAACAAGGCGCAGGCTTTCACGCCATCATCGATGTGCTGCGTATGACCATGTACAAATTCCGCGATGCAGGAGGCAAACCGGAAAAGCTGCCTATTCCCGATGAGGAAAAAGCAAAAGCAGAAGAGCTGCACCGCGAGTTGGTAGAAGCAGTGGCTGGGAACGATGAATTGCTGATGGAAAAATATTTCGAGAAAGGAGAGCTCGATGAAGATGAAATGAAAGAAGGGCTGAAAAAAGCCATGATCAGGCACGAGCTGTTTCCTTTATTCTGCCTCTCTGCCGAACGCAATATGGGTAGCGGCCGCCTGATGGGATTCATCGACAATGTTTGCCCCAGTGCCAACGAAATGTTGCGTTCTGCACGACTTGCAGGCGCTGCGGGGCATGTTGCCTCGCAACAAGCTGAAAATACCCTGCCCTGCGAGGCATCCGGCCCTGCTTGCCTCTTCGTCTATAAAACAGTATCGGAGCCCCACGTGGGAGAGCTTTCCTTCTTCAAGGTCTATTCAGGCACCATTAAGAGCGGGATGGAGCTGGTGAATGAAACAACGGGCGTCTCGGAAAAGCTCAACCAGCTGTTTGTGGTCGAAGGCAACAAACGCGTCAACGTACCTGAGTTGGTGGCAGGTGATATCGGCGCCACCCTCAAACTAAAAAATACACACGTCAACAACACCCTGCATGAGAAAGGGAAGAACATCGAAATAGAGCCCATCGTATTCCCGGCCGCCAATATGAGCATGGCCATCGAATCGGTGAAGAAAGGAGAGGAGGAGAAGTTGAGCCAGGCCCTTCACCAGTTGCCGGAAGAAGATCCCACCATACGGGTGGAGTTTTCACAGGAGTTGAAGCAGACGATCATCCATTGCATGGGCGAGCTGCACCTTTCAGTCATCCGCTGGCGCATAGAACACATCCATGGTGTAGAAGTCAAATTCACCCGGCCGCGCATACCATACCGTGAAACAATTCGCCGCATGGCCGAATCCAACTATCGCCACAAGAAACAATCGGGCGGCAATGGCCAGTTTGGTGAAGTATTCATGCGCATAGAGCCCTGGTATGAAGGCATGCCCGATCCCAAAGGATTGAACGTGCGCGGACGCGAAGAACATGTCCTCGATTGGGGTGGTAAACTGGTCTACTACAACTGTATTGTAGGAGGTGCTATCGACAACCGCTTCCTGCCTTCGATCCTGAAAGGCGTAATGGAGAAAATGCACGAAGGACCACAAACAGGCTCCTTTGTACGCGATGTGCGCGTATCGGTCTATGATGGGAAAATGCACCCGGTCGACTCCAATGACATCTCCTTCAAAATAGCCGGGCTCATGGCCTTTAAGCAGGCCTTTGCACAAGCCGATCCACAGATACTGGAGCCCATTTACCATGTAGATGTGCTGTGCCCCGATGATCTGACGGGCGCTGTGATCGGCGATCTGCAAACGCGCCGTGGACTCGTCGAAGGAATGGACACGGAAGGACATTTTACGCGGATCATGGCCAAGGTACCGCTGGCCGAAATGCACGACTATTCATCCTCCCTGCGTTCTATTGCTCAAGGCAGGGCCAGGTTTAGCATGCGTTTCGAAGACTATGCCGCTGTGCCAGGCGAAATACAGAAAAAACTACAGGACGACTACCATAGACTTGCCAAAGAGGAAGTATAAGGAGCTTCCGCCAATGTTGCATTCAGTGTCCCTCAACCCGGCGACGCTTACTGAATGAGTGCTTACCAGTGTTTAGAAATGCAGGTTATTTGCAATAGCAAGTAATCTGCATTTTCTTTTTATGCCAATGTCACCCTGAGCCTGTCGAAGGGTTTCAGAAAGGGCGGCTCACCCTTTCACTTCTCACGTTTGACTTCTCACATATTCTTCAAATGTTAAAGCATTCCCAAAATAATAAGTACGCAAGTATGCCGGCAGTCGGGCGTCTAATTTGTACGCTAAACATTGTCAACCAATTATTGAAGATAATTTCTACCTGGTAATGAAAAAGATAGGGAGCCTGATAGCCATCGCATGTTTGTTTGTGAACGCTTATACACAGGAAAATAATGCAGCTGGAGGAGAGCACAGAGGTCAGTCAACTGGCCGTTTATACGGAAGGATCGTGGATGGTAAAAGCAATAAGGGCGTGGAAGCAGCTTCAGTGCGCCTCTACATCATCATCAAAGACATTACCGGGGAAAATAAAGACAGCCTCGCCGGCGGCATGCTCTCCAAGCCCAACGGCGATTTCAGCATCGAAAACTTACCCACCAAAGGTAATTACCGCCTCAGCATATCAGCCATTGGATTCAAAGCCGTCGATCAAACTGTCAGCTTCCGCAAAACAGGCGAAGGCGCGGCAGAGCAGGACCTCGGCAATATCAAACTGGAGCAGGATGCCAACACCCTCGATGTGGTGACGGTGACTGGCCAGAAGCCGGCCCTGCAGATGGGCATCGACCGCAAATTCTTCGATGTAGATAAAAGCCTCACAGCCTCTGGTGGTACCGCAGTAGATGTGATGAAGAATATCCCCTCTGTGGGGGTAGACGTAGATGGTAACGTTACCCTGCGCAACAGCACACCACAGATATTTGTAGATGGTCGTCCTACCATCCTCACCCTCGACCAGATCCCCGCCGATAACATAGAAAGAGTAGAGTTGATCACCAACCCCTCGGCCAAATTCGATGCAGCCAGCACGGGCGGTGTGATCAATGTGATCCTGAAGAAGAATAAAAAACTGGGACTCAACGGACTTGCTTCCATCGGCGCCGGTTATCCCGATATCCTCAATGGCAACCTGACCCTCAACCTGCGCCAGAATAAATTCAACTTCTTTGTCAGTGGCAACTATAACCAGTCAGGAGGTATCGCCAAAAGCGAATCATTCCGGCAGAACAAAGCCGGTGGTACCCTGCAGGATTATTTCAACCAGCAATCATCATCAGACCGTTTCCGCAAATTTGGTTCCGTTCGCTTTGGCGTAGATTACTTCATGGATAACCGCAACACCTTTACGATCTCTCAAAACTTTGTGAGCGGTAACAACACGAATGACGAAACACAATATCAGCAATACCGCGACCTCGGCCATAACTTAACCCAATACGGTGACCGCATTACCAATAGCCGTGGTAACAACCAAAGAAGCAGTACGCAGTTGTTGTACAAACATAAATTTGCTGAAGCAGGTAAAGAGCTGAATGCTGATATCAATTACAACAGAGGGAGTGGTAACGACCGTTCCAATATCATCAACTCCTATTACAATCCCGATGGTACGCCTGCCGCCAATCCCAATGTAGTGCGCAACGATGGTAACAATGATAACGATCAGGTTACTGTACAAGTCGATTATACAGACCCCAGTGGTGAACATACCAAATTCGAAACGGGAGTGCGTAGTTACATCAATAGTTACCGTAGCCTCTTCAATGCATTTTCAGTAGCCAATGGAGCAGAAACCAAGCTGCCATTGAGTAATAACTATAAATACCGCGAGATTGTCAATGCTGCTTATGTGACCTATAGCAGTAAATTGGGTAACATTGGATACCAGCTCGGTCTGCGGGCCGAACAGTCACAGTTTGACGGAGAACTGGTTGACAGCGCTAAAAAGTTTGGATACAAGTATCCTGAAAAGCTCGATAATATATTCGATGCCCTCTTCCCAAGCATTTTCATTACCAAAACATTGAATGAAGGAGAAGATATCCAGGTAAACTATACGCGCCGCATACGACGTCCCAACTTCTGGCAACTGAACCCCTTTGTGGATATCAACGATCCTTTGAACCTGCGCCAGGGCAACCCCGAACTGAAACCCCAGTTCACCAGCTCATTTGAATTCAATTACAATAAATCGTACGGGTCCGGCAGTTTTCTCGGTGTGGTATACTATCGCAACACACAAGGACAGATCACCCAGTTTAGCGACACACTTTCACAGCAGCAATATGAGCAGCTGAACAATGCGGCAGTTGATCCTAATGCCATTCTCAATACATTCATCAATGCCAATACCGAAAACGTATGGGGTAGTGAACTGACCCTTCAACAGAAGATAGGCAAGAATTTCGACTTTACGCCTACTTTCAACCTTCAGTACACCAAAGTGAATGCAGAACTTGGCAAAGTTGACCTCAGCAATGAAGGCTTCAACTGGGAAAGCAAGCTGATCCTTAACTACCGGGTAAGCAGCAAATCCAAAATATTCGACAAGCTCAGCCTGCAAACCATTGGTGAATACGAATCACCACAGGTATTGCCACAGGGCAAGCGGAAAGCGCAATACAGTGTAGACGCTGCCCTGAGGAAAGACTTCCTGAAAGGCAACAAAGGCACTCTTACCTTCAGCGTGAACGACGTGTTCAATACCAACCGCTGGGGTACCATTTACGACACGGAGAACTTCTACCAGGATTCTTACCGCCGTCGTAACGTGCGCAACTTCCGCATCACCTTTACCTACAAATTCGGTAAAGCCGACCTCAATCTCTTCAAGCGCAACAACCGCAACAACGGTGAAGAAGGTGGAGATGGCGGAGGAGATCGCGGATAACATTTCATGTCGTCATTTCGGCATTTCACACTTTCTTAACTAATAAAAGGTGGAAGATTGCTACTACTTTGCAACTTCAACCTTTATTTATGAGAATATTCATAGTAGCAGTGGTATTGTTGGTCACCTTCACCCTGCATGCAGCACCCCAAACTTCTCTTGACAGCCTGCTGGAGCAGCGGCATTTCTTCGAATTGCGCGAAGCACTGGCAAACCCACAGGAAAAAACAATGCCCGAGCACCGCAAGCTATACTTCCAGGCATTTGTCCATAACTTCTTCCATGAACTTGCCGCTTCCAATAAAGACATAGACCTGCTGCTGAAAAGATATTCCGATAAGCTGACCGATAAAGAACTGGGCAGGCTCATTGGTAAAAAGATCGATAACCACGTAAAACTCTACGAATACCGGCAGGCACATATTACTAGCGAATTACTCCTGTCCAGATATGGACATACGCTCACTGATGAGGACAAGAAGGATGTTACCAACTCAGATATCATCTGGAAGGGACTGGAAAAAGTACCCGCCCAGCGTACCCGCATCCGCAAAGACAGCCGCATTGCCTGGAAGCGCGACCTGGCCAAACTGATCAATGTGCCGGTACAGTTTAGGGACAGTACCTTCGACTTTGTATTCGACACCGGAGCCAACCTGTCTGTGATCACGGAAAGCTATGCTGCGAAGGCCGGACTGGATGTGATGAACGTGGTATTCAAAGTAAAGGCGATTACCGGCATTGATGTGGATGCAAAACTGGGCGTTGCCAAATCCATGCGTATAGGTGAGGTGGAAATAGAGAACGTAGTATTCATTGTATTCCCCGATAGTGTGTTGACCTTTGCAGGCGGCGCTTACAAGATCAATGGTATCATTGGTTTTCCGGTGATCGAGCAATTGCAGGAAGTGCGCATCGATAAAACAGGCTTTATCACGATACCGGCTGAAGCAACCAATAAACCACTCCATAACTTTGGTATGGATGAGCTCACACCTGTCATTCAGATCGATGTAAACAAAGACAAGCTGGCTTTCACCTTCGACACTGGCGCACAATCCACCGACCTCAACCAGCCATTCTATAATCAATACAAAGCCACGATAGAAGCCACCGGGACAATGTATGATATGCAGCAGGGTGGGGCAGGGGGGTACACCACTTCTAAAGCATGGCGGGTGCCCACCACCGTATTTGCCATCGGCGGTCAGTCCCTTTCCATTCCCGACCTGGGCGTAAAAACAACCAATAGCAACAGCAAAGACCGCTACTATTATGGTAATCTCGGACAGGATGTAATGTCTCAGTTCAAAGAATTGGTCATCAACTTCCGTTACATGTATGTAGACTTTGTGCAGTAATTGGAATTGCCCGGCCCTAAAGGACCAGGGTAAAAGGCACAACAGTTTTGGGCTTTAGCCCCAAGCTCTCTTTCCCTAATTCGTAACAATTCGTGTAATTCGTGTGTTAAATTCGTGTTTCCAAACAAATACGAATGATCGAATCAATAACATCCACACCGGCCCTGATCAACCAGGTGATCCGTACCCGTCGCAGTGTATTTACCCAGCAATTCGAGCCTGGCAAAGTCATCCCCGATGAGATCGTCTGGCAGATACTGGAAAATGCCAACTGGGCGCCCACCCACAAGCTCACCGAGCCCTGGCGCTTTACCGTGTTCAGCGGAGAAGGATTGAAAACACTGGCCACACAACAGGCCGCCATCTACAAAGAATTTGCAGGTGCAAAGTTCAAACAACCGAAGTACGAGCAAATGCTCAACATGCCTTTGCTGGTTTCACACATCATTGCCATTGGCATGAAGCGCCACCAGGTTATTCCGGAGATGGAAGAGATTGCCGCCGTGGGCTGCGCAGTGCAGAACATGTACCTCACAGCAAATGCCTATGGCGTTGGTGGTTACTGGAGCACAGGCGGCATCACCTTTATAGAAGAAGTCAAGACACTCTTCAACCTCGGCCCCGATGATAGGTTCATGGGCTTCTTTTACCTCGGCTACATAAAAGTGCCCTCCACCGATGGCAAAAGAGGAAGTATACAAGACAAAGTGACTTGGATAAAGTAATCATTAAAATACTTAAACCAAAAGACCTGAGCCGTGTCAACTGCTCAGGTCTTTTCTTTATATCCTCATAATCCACTAAATCCAACAAATCATAGCTTGTCCCGCTACAGCGGGAGTTCAGATGTAATTATATACTGCGGTCCCTCATTCACAACAGGCACCACTACCTCGCCGTTTTTTACCGGCAACTCTGTCCGTGTTCCCTCTTCTTTACCAATGGTCATGGTTACAAGTGTAGCTTTCGTAGCCTTACCCACATTCACTTTGTAGTTGGCAGAAGTAGTACCATTATAAGTACCACGAACTACATAATATACCTTCAGTTTGGGATTGCTCTTATGATCATACTTCGTTACCGTTACACCGGTACTATCGCCATCCTTCACCATGGTCGACCAGCCTTTGTAATCGTGCAGCACGTTCATGCGCGTGGCATACCACCACCAGATGGGCATCCTGTGTGAACCGGTGTAAGCATACGTTTTGGCTTCAAACTGCTCTACCACCATAAACATGGAAGCGAACACACCTGAACCATCAGAAGTATGAAAATAATTGTACACAGCTTCCAGCCCATTGGGTACAGCGGCGGCCCGCTCCAGTGTGCGCACCATGAAGTTGGCGCTCACTACCGTATCATCAAAGCCGGGAACAGAACGTACATTATAATCACTATTGCCAACAGCATAGCCAATCTCTGTCCAGCGTAAACCCTTTCCAGGGAAATAGTGATCCCGGAAAGATTTATATGCTTTTATTTTTTCAGTGACCTTGAATTGCTCAGGGCTCACGGCATCGGCATTGGTATGATGGCTTTGGCCACCATAGAGGTTATTGATATACTGGTTATAACAAAAACCATCAGCCGGGAAAGGTTGACCGGGATACATCCAGTAATTCAGAAAGTACATGGCTTTCCAGCGAACGGTGTCGGGACTGAGGCAGGCGCCAAGATACACTTTCGCTTTAGGGTCTACTGATTTGATGGAATCCCAGGCAGCTTTCAGCTTTTGAAATTGCACCAACGGTGAATGATAGGCGGGAAGCCCCATCCATGTTTTATCATCCTCATTACCGATCTCAAATACCTTGATCTTATCCTGGCCCGGTGTCAGGTCTGGGTGGGTGTTTCCATACACGCGGTAACCTGGCAATTTCGAGTTGGGATTGCTGGCCCAAAGGTGCGCCACCATCTTCCACATCCGCGCATGGCTCTTGGTCCATGAATCATAAGCCGTACTGTCGGAGCCGGGAGGAATATCCTTGAAGCCGTTGCTTTGTGTAAACGTATTGTAATCGTCGGTAGCCTTCAGGCTGTTCACCGTTTTTACATTGGCGCCATTGATGTACAACATCACCGGCGTACCATTCTTCTTATGAAAGCTCAACGTGTTCTTATCGAAGTCGCCCCACTTGTCGATCTCAAACTCCTGCTTGTCTACAGAAGATTTCAGGTCATGCGCCCAGTAAAATACATTGGAAGGAGAGCGGAATGAACCATACAAAGGAAGGCCATTGCTCAGCTTCATATAATTCACATCCTTACCGGCAATGGCTGAGCCACCCTGGAAGGTGATACCGGGATCGGCAAGTTGTACCGGCGCTACCCTGGGCGCTATTGGTGAGCAGCGCGCCACGGCATTGCCATAAATACGTATCTCGCGCACATCGGAAGATGGGTCGTTGGTCTCGAACCGGAGGAAGCGGATAGGGGAGGCCATGGCATTCAGCCCTTCCTGCAAAAGGCTCCAGGTTTTATGGCCACCGCCAAAGCTGTATTCACCTTTCTGAACCCTGTTGCTATCGTAGGCAGTTACCTTCCATTTGCTATCTCCGTAACCATTATAATAATCGAGCGACAGCTTAGTATAGCAGCTATCGCCCAGGGAAATAAAGAACACCATGGGCTTTGCCAGGTCATTACCGATATATTGTTCCTGGTCCATCCGGCTTTGCTCCTCGATGCTGTTGTCAAATATCAACTCAGGATTTTTCCGGGCAGTGATATTCCAGAGATCACGCCCCGGCATAATATTGATCTTGTGGGTACCGGCGGGCGGAGTACGTTCGTCGGGCGATTCGGCGCTGCAGGCCGTAGTGCAAACCAAAAGAATAAGGTAATAGTGCTTAAGCTTCATTAGTTGATATTAATAATATGTTCGATGCGTTCATTGCCTGGGCAGGGCAAATATATCCTACTTTCTGTTGGTTGTCAACAGCCCGGAACCGCTTCGTTTGTTACGATAAAGAAAAAAATTGCCCCGCTACCCATCATTTCGTCGGCACAAAAGGTCATGTTGTCGCAACAATGCCCCACATTATCCCCCGGCCCTTGTTACTATCCCGAAAAAGGTACTTTTGTAACAAGCTATGCAAATATCCCGCAAACGGTTGGTGAACATCTTGCTGCACGTACTCTTTACCACATTGATAGTACTGGTGCCCACCTTTCTCATGCCCCTCAAAGAATCCCATATTCCCAACACCCAACACACGTTTTACAATATCCCTACCTTCATTATGACGGGACTGGCCACCATTGCCTGTTATACCAGCGCTTATTGGTTATACCGGTATTTGATCAGGAGGCAAATAGTCACTTACCTGTCGCTCACGATCGGCATTTGTATATTCATTGCTCTGGTCTCCGGCTGGACTACCTATTTGTTTTCCAATACACCCACACCATTTATCTGGGCTCATATGGTCACAAAGTTCTTTATCGTACTATTTGTGATGGGTTCCGGCACTGCCTACCGGTTTATTTTGGAAGTGATGAAGCACGAGAGCCGGCAAAAAGAAAGCATGTCGATGGAGCTGTCTTTTCTGCGTTCGCAGGTGAGCCCTCACTTTATGTTCAATACGCTCAACAGCATGGTGGCCCTGGCCCGTAAGAAAAGCGACAAACTGGAACCTGCCCTCATTGAATTGAGTAACCTCATGCACTACATGCTCTATGAGTCGGACGAAGAGAAGGTAAACCTATCTAAAGAAATTGATTATATACAGAGCTATATCGACCTGCAAACCCTGCGCTTTGGTCACAACGTGAAGATCATGTTCACGGTCAATAAGCCACTGCCCAACGATCCGTGTATAGAGCCCATGCTGCTGATACCGCTGATCGAAAATGCCTTTAAGCATGGTATTGGCATGATCAACGATCCTGAAATAGACATTCAGCTGCAGGTCGACAAAGAAGCGCTGGAACTATTTGTAAAGAACAAATACAACCATGCCACCACCGAAACAAAAGACAAGACCTCCGGTATCGGACTGGTGAACCTGGAGCGGCGGTTGAAACTGCTGTATCCACACAAGCATACGTTGAACGCCATGAAAAATGGTACATACTTCAAGGCTTCACTTAAACTAAACTTGCATGATCAGGTGCCTGGCTGTAGATGATGAGATGCTGTCGCTGGAATTGCTGGAAGATAATATCCGCCGCATTCCTTTCCTGCAGTTGGTGGGCCGCTGTCACAATGCCTATGAAGCTATGGACATTATGCTGCGTGAGCCGGTGGACCTTATTTTCCTCGACATTCAAATGGGCGGTATTACCGGCACCCAGTTCCTGCAAAGCCTCTCTGGCATGGCGTCCCGGCCAATGGTGATCTTTGTAACGGCCTATAAGAAATATGCACTGGATGGCTTTGAGCTGGATGTGCTGGATTATCTCGTAAAGCCGGTAGCATTCGATCGGTTTCTGAAAGCAGTGAATAAAGCTGCCGAATACCATGCACTCAGGAACAGTGCGCCAACGTCATCAGCAATCCCTGCTACGGCCGATTACTTCTTTGTGAATGTGGAATACAACCTCGTAAAGATCGAGGTCAACCATATCTACCTCGTCGAAGGATTGAAAGACTACATCAAGATTTACCTGCAAGGCGCCGACAGGCCGGTAATCACACGCCTGCCCATGAAAGCATTGGCGGAAAAGCTGCCGGTCAACAGGTTCATACGTATACACAAATCGTACATCATCTCCGTCGACAAGATAACTTCTATTCGTAAGAACCGCATTTACATACAACAGCACATTATACCCATCAGCGATTCCTACCGTGATGATCTCTTCCGCATCATCGATCCGCAGAAGCTTATTTAAATTCCCGTTGTCTACACATACACGAGTTACGTCGCATAGTTGTTGAAACTGGTATACTTCGTTTTTACACGCAAGGCTTGCGCGGCAATTTTATACCAGTAACACAACCTAATTATGAAATATTCACTTGTCACCCTCCTGTTGCTGGCAGGCATCATCAGTAGTTTGAACACCCTTGCACAAAACACACAAACAGTGACCGGTACCGTGATAGACAAAGCATCAGAACGTCCGCTGCCCAATGTATCCATCAGCATCGTGGGTACCCGCATCGGCGCTACTACCGATTCGCTCGGACGCTTCGTGCTGGCAGCTGTGCCACTGGGCCGTCACCAGGTATCCTTCACCTATGTTGGATACAAAACCGTTACCATTCCCGAAGTACTGGTTACTGCCGGTAAACAGGTGATCCTGGATATTCCACTCGACCAGCAGATCGCTGCGCTGAATACGGTAACCGTCACCGCCGGCAGAACAAGAAAAGGAGCCGCTTCCAATGAGTTTGCCGGCAGTAGCTCCCGCTCCTTCAGCATGGATGATGTGACCCGGTATGCCGGTGGACGTAATGACCCGGCTAAGCTGGCGAGCAACTTTGCCGGTGTGGCCAACACCAACGACTCGCGCAACGATATCGTGGTGCGCGGTAATTCACCCACCGCCGTTCTGTGGCGGATGGAAGGCATCCCCATTCCCAACCCCAATCACTTTTCAACATTGGGTACTACAGGAGGTCCGGTGAGTGCATTGAACACCAACGCCCTGAAGAACTCCGATTTCTATACCGGCGCATTCCCGGCAGAATATGGCAATGCTACCGGCGCCGTGTTCGATATCGGCCTGCGTACCGGTAATAAGGACCAGTTTGAAAAGACGATCCAGCTGAATATGTTCAGCGGCCTGGAAGCGATGCTGGAAGGTCCTTTAAGTAAGAAGAAAAATGGCTCCTCCTTCCTCATAGGTTACCGTTATTCGTTTGCACAGATCGGAAACTCACTCGGCTTCGACATCGGAACAGAAGCCATACCTAAATACCAGGATGTGATCTTCCACCTCAACTTTGCCAAATCCAAACTGGGTAAGTTCAGTCTCTTCGGTATGGGTGGCACCAGTTCTATCGACATGATCGGCGCCGATCTTGACTCCACTGATCTCTTTGGCAACAAAGATGAAGACACTTATTACAAATCCCGGATTGGTGTCGTGGGATTGAAGCACACCCTTGATATCGGTAGCAACAGTTACCTGCGTACACTGGTTTCTTATTCCTACACCAGCAACGATGGAGAAGTATATAAATACAACGAAGGCAATCCTGTCAGGCAGTTCAATACCAGCAACGCTACCTCTACTACAGGCTTACGTTTATCATCCTTCATCAATTCCAAGGTAAATACCCGTTTCAATGTGCGCGGAGGGATACTGGCCGAATTGATCGGGCTGGATACAAAAGTAGAAACGCGGGAAGACAGACCCGATTGGGAGACCATCCGCGATTACAATGGCAGTGCCTGGCTGATACAACCCTATGTACAGGGTAAATACCGCTTCACGGAAAAGCTGTCGCTCAACGCCGGCTTGCATGGCATCTGGTATGGCTTGAATGAAACATCTGCCGTAGAGCCCCGCGCTTCCCTGAGCTATGCACTGGCCAACAATCAGACCCTCACATTCAGTTATGGCATGCACCACCAGCAACAACCATTGCCGGTATACCTGTACCAGGAAAGAAAACCGGATGGTACCTATGATCAATCAAACAGAGACCTGGACTTCACCCGGGCAAACCACTATGTGCTGGGCTATGATTGGGCCTTTGCCCGCGACTGGCGCCTGAAAGCAGAAGCGTATCATCAGTCCATTTCCAATGCACCGGTAGAGCGCACGCCCAGTGGCTTCTCTGTATTAAACAGTGGCGCCGACTTTACTTTCCCCGAAAAGGCAGGTCTGGTGAATGGTGGCACAGGCACGAATACGGGTATCGAGCTGACGGTGGAAAAGTTTTTCAGCAGGGGTTTCTACCTGCTTACTACTGCGTCGGTCTTTGATGCGAAATACAAGGGCAGTGATGGTATAGAGCGGAACTCCACCTTCAACAACAAGGCTGTGTTCAACATACTGGCTGGCCGTGAATGGAAGATGGGCCGTGACGGACGTAATGCCTTTACCATTGATATTAAGCTCACCCAATCTGGCGGACGCTATTACACGCCTGTCGATGTAGCGGCATCCAATGCCACAGGCTATGAGCAACTGGACGAGAGCCGGTACAACGATCAGCAGTTTTCCAATTACATGCGGTTCGACACCCGCTTCGGTATCCGGCTCAACAGCCCGAAACGCAAGTTGTCGCACACCTTTTACTTAGACATTCAGAACGTGACCAATAGAGAAAATGTTTTTGTTCAGCGCTATAACCGTGTACTCAAACAGGTAGGCATTGTAAACCAGGTAGGCTTTTTCCCGGATATCCTGTACCGGTTACAGTTTTAAATGCTAAGACCGGAAGTCAGAAAAGTCTGCAAGACTGAAAGAAAGGCAGTAATACAAGAATGGATTTGCTTACGGACTTTCGGGCTTTCCGTCTTTCGGACTTGCTCTTAAGAAGAGAGAAGAACCATCCGGCCCGGGTACGACCATCAAGTCCGTTGATTCAAAAGGTTAGGGTTAACAGGTCTGCGGTCACCCGGGCTTTTTTTCATCTCATAGCTCACGTATATGAACAAGATACCTTTTTATATCGGCGTACTCCTGGTGATACCCATAGCGGTAGAAGCTGAGCGGCAGAAGCGCACAACACTGCACAATGGATATGGAGTAGGTTCCGTCGTGGCCGCAGATATGGCCATCCTGCACGAAGCCATCAAAGAAAATGTCCAGCAGCAGGCCTTGCTGGTGTGGATGGATGCGCAGGGAAAGAGGGCTACCCACCAGGCTGCACAAGCGATCGACGCACTCATCAACAACATCCGGTACGTATCTATTGAAAATACATGGTACAAGATCATTCGTGAAGTAAGCAGGACGGGCCTGCTTCGCAAAGCTATTGCCGGCGCAGGCGCCATCATGGTGCGACAAAATGAGGTAAGGGCTGCCGCGGCTACGCAAAGACAAGGGGCGTATCCCGGACATATACCGGTGCCTGCTGCCGGCGCCGAATTGCCCCTGGCTGTATCAGACGAACAGCAGAAAATAATAGTAACAGCATTTGCCTGTGAAGACGAGCTAAGCACAGACCTCAGCGATCCGGCGCTCATTGGCCGCGAGATGGCGATGGTTATCGAACGCTACCAACCCTGTCGTCCTGAGCTTGTAATGTCACCCTGAATCGCTGCCACCCTCTGTCACACTGAGCCTGTCGAAGTGTTGTCGAAGGGTTGTTAAAGAAGGCTTCGATAAACTTAGTCCCGCGGAGCGGGATAAACTCTGACAAGTGTGTTGAGAGGTTCAATCGGTTCATGCATTTTTGTTTATTGCCCGCCCCGTTTCCACGGGGCGATTTTCTTATCAGTTTCTAATGTGGTACCAGTAAAATAGGACCTATTTTTGTGCCTCCTAAAAAGGCTTGCATGAAAGTGTTATTGATTGAAGATGAAGCAGCAGTGGCCGCTATGATAAGAAAAGGCTTAAGCGAAAGTGGTTATACCGTCACTGTGGCTCCAGACGGTAACGCCGGGCTCGATATGGGTACCGGGCACAGCTTCGACATCATGATCCTCGATATCATGTTGCCCGGCATCAATGGCCTGGAACTGTGCAAACGCCTTCGTAAAGAAGGCATCGACACACCCATTCTCATGCTCACCGCTTTAGGAACTACCGAGAACATTGTAACCGGTCTCGACACAGGTGCTGATGATTACCTTGTAAAGCCTTTCAAGTTTGCCGAACTGGAAGCCCGTATCCGTTCATTGGGCCGCCGCAAGATGGGTTCCACCAGTCCCGCCGACCTCATCCAGATTGGAGATATAACTGTTAATACGGCCGCCCGCAATGTTGTCCGCAACGGGCAGGAGATCACCCTTACTTCCACCGAATACCGCCTACTCGAATTTATGGTCCGCAACCGTGGCCGGGTGCTCTCCCGCGTAGAGCTGTTGGAAAACGTGTGGGGTATCGACTTCAACATGGGTACCAACGTGGTAGATGTATATGTAAACTACCTCCGCAAGAAGCTCGGCAACGACCACGACCGCAAACTGATCCATACTGTTATTGGTATGGGCTACATCATTAAAGATTAATTGCAGCCTTAGGCCATATGAAAATCCAGGTTAAAACAGCTTTGCTATTTACGGTGCTCACAGCCGGTCTTATCCTTTTCTTAAGTGTGGGTGTTTATTACTTTGCCAGCCGGTTTACCTTTAATGACTTCCTTAAGCGGCTTGAGCTGCGTGCCCGCATTGCTGCCCGTATACATTTTGGCGAAGATGAGACTACCTCTGCCTTCAGCGAACTGCGCAGGGAATACCTTTCTGCATTGCCACAGGAAAAAGTCTACATACTGCATTATGATACTATAACGGGTAAGATTAAAAACGATAGCGGTCTCAAATTACAGGAGCGCTTTTACAAGTCGATCGTTGAGAAGAACGGAGCTACTGCCTTTACTTCTGTCAAGCATTATCAATATGCCGGCATCGTGTATAAAACCAAGAACAATGACCATTACCTGGTGATCAGTTCCGCCATTAACGAGTATGGTGAAAAGGTTATGAAAAACCTTGGAGAAGTATTGATAGTCACTTGTGTATTATCGGTTATCGCCATTTTTACAATAAGCGTTTTCTTCTCCCGGAAGATCTTCGCACCGGTAAGGAATATTACCCACCGGGTAAAAGACATTAGTGCCCATAACCTGCACCTGCGGTTGCATGAGGGTGGTGGTAAGGATGAAATAACCGAGCTGGCCCAGACCTTTAATAATATGCTCGACAGGCTGGAAACCTCCTTCGAGACCCAGAACAACTTTGTGAGCAATGCTTCCCACGAACTGCGCACTCCGCTTACCACCATTATTGGCGAAGCAGATATTGCCCTTTCTAAAGCGCGTACCGAGCAGGAGTACAAGCAAACCCTCCAGGTGATCGTGAAGGAAGCCGCCCGGCTGCAGCACCTGACCACCAGCTTGCTGAAGTTGGCCCAGGCCGGTTTCGACGGGCAGAAGCAGGAGTGGGGGATGCAACGGATGGATGAATTGCTCATGAACGTGAAGCGGACGGTCGATGAAATTGAACCCAACAACCGGGTCAAGATCTCCCTCCAAATGCCTGATGACGAATGGGCGATATCGGTGCGTGGCAATGATCACCTGCTTCATCTTGCTTTAACCAATATTGTATTAAATGCTTGTAAGTACTCTGATAATAAATCAGTAATGTTGTCGCTGGTGACATATGATGGCTACATTGTGATCGCCGTGGTAGACGAGGGGATAGGCATTCCGGCCAACGAGGTCAAGTATATTTTTGACCCGTTCTTCCGGGCCTCCAATACGAACCATTATGAAGGATATGGCATCGGGCTTCCTTTGACCCATACGATTATCCGTCTCCATAAAGGCGACATCAAGATCCAATCTCAGGTGGGCAAGGGGACTACAGTAGTGGTTACGTTCCCGGCGGTTGGGTAAAGTTGATAGGTTAACATGTTTAAAAGTTAACAAGGTTCCAGCTTAATGATTCCTGCCCAAGCTTAAACTGGTTAATTAATTATGTTAAGTAGCAATTCCCAATTGTGGAGTCAATAGCCTTATCAACCTATCAACTCATCAACCTGTCAACCGTTTCTCATCCCGTTCTAATTTCTTTTATCGTATTCTAATCATCTTCTCATCATGTTCTCATTCGAGCCTTAAGCCATACTAATGGCCGCGTTGCAATTTTGTACTCATAAACATTATTGATACAAAATTCGAAACCAATGAGAAATGTATTGATCCCAACGGACTTTTCAGTAGCCTCACTGGATCTGGCCGATAAAACAGCTCAATCGCTGGAAGGTGAGACCATCAACATTATCCTGTTCCATGCATTCGAGATGCCTTCTTTTGAAAGTGATCTGTATGACATCCGTGGTAAACTGCCTTATGCTGATCTGGTAACCGAGGCTTTCCGCAATGGTTGCAAGCGGGTAAAACTGCAGCATTCCAAAACCATCCGCAGCATCGTGATCAGGCATCAATATGGCAACACGGCAGCCGTGTTCAGGAATTTCGCAGATGCCAATGATATCGATCTCATCGTATGCCCGGATTTCTATGTATTCCAGGCCGTGCATCCCGGCAGTGTGAATCCGATCCCCATGTTCCAGAAAGGCGGCGTTCCATTAATGAAGGAATTCAAGTCTAAGAAGAAAGTTGCCGGGGAGCCTGTACAACAGCCTAAGGCAATCGAGAGAACTGTAGTTGAAACATTACTTACTAAAGAAAATCATTATGCTGTTAAAGAAGAACATCCCATTCCGGTACATATTAGGCAAAATACAGTATGAGCTATTGGTCATATTGATCTATACGACGATCATTGCGTTTTTGCATGAGTTTGACAAAGTGTTGCCTATATCCATTCCGCTGGCCATTCCGGCTTTGCTGGGTACGGTGATCTCCCTGTTGCTGGGTTTCCGCAGCAACCAGGCGTATGACCGCTGGTGGGAAGCCCGCCATATCTGGGGCGCCATCGTGAATGAATCACGTACGCTCGCACGGCAGATATTGACTTTTACAGATGTGATCGAAGAAGGTGATGACGTTCATCGTTTCCGCGAGCGTATTATCCGCCGGCAGATGGGCTGGAATTATAGCCTGGGGCAAAGCCTGCGCCGTACCTCAGCCACGGAAGGATTGGATAAATACATCGGGAAGCGCGAGCTGGATGCTGTGAGCCAGTACAGCAATGTACCGACCGCATTACTGGAGCAGCATGGCCGCGACCTGCGCAGGGCGCTGGAAAACGGCTGGATCAACCGCTACCAGCAGGTCGAGCTGGACCGAACCATTACCAGGCTTTGTGATGCCATGGGCAAGTGTGAGCGTATCAAGAATACCGTGTTTCCCAGTACGTACAGCTTGTACATACATTTTTCACTCTTGTTGTTCATCAGCTTGCTGCCTTTTGGCGTGATCGAGTATTTCGGGTTTCTCGAAATACCGCTGGTAATGGCCGTATCGGCGTCGTTCCTGTTGATCGAGAAAATGGCTATTCATCTGCAGGACCCGTTTGAAAACAAACCTACAGATACGCCCATGACGACGATCGCCCGGAATATTGAAAGAGACCTGCGTCAAATGCTCCGCGACCAGGAGATGCAGGAATACGAATTTGATAGGGGGGCTGAAAGGAATAAGAAAGTGTTTTACGTGCTGTAGGGCGTACTGCATCAATGCTGGCTTGTTCTCTTATCCATAACTTAAGCGCTGGCTGGTTTTACCCCGTTTAAACCAGGCCGGCGCTTTTTTATTTTGACGACATTAATCTGAAGTAGGGAAGTCTTGTATCCTTCGTTTTTAGAAGTTTTCTGCAAACCAGGTGTGAGCTCAGTGTATATTTTGGAGCAAAATTTAATGCCATATGCATCCAACAATCTGGTCTGGATTTTTGTCTGTAATGCAGGCGCCGGCCGGTTTTGAGCTTTAAAACTGGCCGGCGCTTTGTTCTTATAATTAATGTTATGTTAAATAGCATTTAGTTCTAAAAAGGGATGAAATCCCCTGCTTTTCAATATAACAACTAAACATAGACAACTATACTTTGATAGAAATTGAAACCCGGTTATATAGCCGGCGAATTGTATCGGAATACTGGACGGATATACGGCGGATACGCTGAATATAGTCTAACCATACTCAGGGGATGTACCGGGTATTCACATGAAAAGAGGTGTTTAGAGTATTCCCTGAGCATTGTCTGAGTATTCCCAGAGTATTTCCTGACTACTACCCTCCTACAACCTACAATAACTATACGGGGTGAAATCAATAGTCCTGAATGGACTTTACAGGTGAGTAACGGAATGCCTCAGGCCGGTGAATCTGACAAGGACGGCGTGGCTTCGAGGTCTATACGGCTCTTGTTATCCTGTGAGCCTTTAAGGGCTCTTAATTCGCCCGATTTCTCGCCGCTGCGGTAACCCATCCAATACGTAAAGCATGGCACTGTGACAAGAATAAATACAATTAGCAGCAAATCGTTATAGGCTGACATAAGACACGTTGATTTAAAGGTTGGGAATCTATCTCCTTAAAAATATAAAAAACCCTCGTATAAAACGAGGGTTCTTTAATTTATTATTAACAACGAGTGCCTTTGCAGCCCTGTTTCAGGCGCTTTAAACTTATGCTTAGTGCTTACGGTCTACGTTGTTGAATTTCTCCGTGTAGGCGGTTGTTTTGTCCTGCAGCTTCTTGATGTCTGCCTCATACTGCTTAACCTCTGCTACTTTCTTAGCGGTTTCAGCAGCATTTCTCTTGGTTTCGAGCTGAGCGGTTTTTTCTTCGTTGATAGTGATCAGCAGGTCAAGTGCATTCTTCAGGATTTCCTTGTCCTCCATTTTCAACTTTGCTTGCTTGTCCAGCAGCTCGTCTACTTTCTCGAAATATGGAGTGGCTTCGTCGAATTTCTTTACTACTTCCTGGCGCAGCTCTTCTTTCTTCTTCAGTTGCTCAGGCGTCAGCTTGGCGCCACCTTGTGGACGGATAGCTTTGTTTTCGGTATTGATATCCACACCCTGGTTGTACAGGATCTGGCCCATTACCATGTTGGCATTGGCATAGTCTGGTTTCTTTTCCAGCGTGCGTTTCATCATTTCGCCAGCTTTGTTGATCAGCTCTTTTGAGTTGGCCGGACGCTTGGTCACGTCTTCCTGGTAACCTTCTTTGTACAGCTCCACTGCATAGTTGAACAGGAAGATATGGTTATCGGGATTTTCTTTGATCACATCTTCGTATTTCTTGAACAGGTCGGCCTTGGTGCCTTTATCGCTCAGCATTTCGAGGTCGAAACCAGTCCAGAACTGATCCTGGGGATAAACTTCTTTACCCAGTGCAGAGAACTTTTGTGCAGTAGCGATATCATTTTTCTGGCGGTAATGATCGGCCAGCCATTTGTAGATCTCTACGAAACCTTCGCTCTTGGCTTTGGCTTCTGCGATCTTTGCATAGTATATGGCTGCTTCATCAGGCTTGCTCGCTTTTTCTGCAGAGATACCCGCATACAAGGTCGTAGTGGTATCGAGTTTCATGGGAACGATGCCTCTTTCAACCAGCACATCGAATACGTCGAGTGTTTTTTTGAAGTTGGCGAGGGCGTCATTATAGTTACCGGCATTGTAGAAAGATGCGCCATTCTTGGAATAACCGGAATAGATATCGATCAGGGGCTGATTACCATCAAAAGTGAGCAAGAGGTACCTTTTCTTTTCATCTTTCTCTTTGCCTTCCAGTTCTATGTATTTCTTGAGGGCCTCGAAAGATGTTTCGCGTGCATCGGGTACAGAAGCCTTAAGGGTGGAATCGTTGGCAATGGCGCCATAGATCTTGGCTTTTTGGTACCAGGCCTCGGAGCTATTGGCGAACTTCTCCGAAGCTACTACTGCATCGATCTCTGTCTTTGCTTCAGTATACTTCTTTTTTCCGAAGAGATCTTTTGCTTTGTCGATCTTCTGGGCATACAGGCCAAAACCAGTACCGGCCAGCAATACGGTCAGCAATACCTTTTTCATTGTTTGCTTATTAGTTTTAAAGTGATAGTTGGTTTACTATGGGTTGTCAACATTGTCTTCAGATGCGGTTTCTGTATCCCCGGTTGCCTGTTCATCACTATTTAATCCTTCTTCAGGGGCTTCTGTAGCTTCTGTGCTTTCTTCCGGAACCGGTGCAATGGCTACAATTTCAGCGTTTTCCTCGTCGTCCTCGTCCAGTTTGGTGATGGCTGCAATCTCATCGCCATCGTTGAGGCGGATGAGTTTTACACCTTGTGTAGCGCGTCCCTGCTCGCTTACGCCCTTGATCGGCATGCGAATGGTTACGCCACTCTTGCAGGTGATCATCAGGTCTTCTTTCTCCGTTACGTCGAGGATACCTACCAGCGGGCCGGTTTTGTCGGTAACGCTGATGGTTTTAACGCCTTTTCCGCCGCGGTTGGTGATGCGGTACTCGTCTATCTGGGTACGCTTACCGTATCCTTTTTCGCTCACAACCAGCACTGTACGGGATTTGTCGTCCTTGTTGACACATATCATGCCAATAACCTCGTCGGTGGCGTCATCCAATTCAACGCCGGTTACGCCTGTGGCGCCACGGCCGGTGGCTCTTACTTTATCTTCGGGGAAACGGATGGCGCGGCCGCTCTTTATAGCCAGCATGATCTCACAATTGCCATCAGTCATTCTTGCTTCCAGCAGTTCATCTCCTTCAAGGATATTGATGGCATTCACACCGGTTTTGCGGGGATTGCTGAAGTCTTCCAGCTCGGTTTTCTTCAGGATACCTTTCTTGGTGCAAAGTACAATATTATGGCTCTTGACAAAGTCTTTGTCTTCGAGGTCTCTGACGTCGATAATGGCGCGCACCTTGTCGTCGGGCGGCAGCTGGATCATATTTTGGATAGCTCTTCCCTTACCGGTTTTTTCGCCTTCGGGGATCTGGTACACGTTGAGCCAGAAGCAGCGGCCTTTTTCTGTAAAGAACAGCATCGTGTGGTGAGTCGAGGCCACAAACAAGTGCTCGATGTAATCCTCGTCGCGGGTACGTCCGCCGATCACGCCACGTCCACCACGTTTTTGGGCGCGGTATTCGTTGGCTGAGGTGCGCTTGATATAGCCGAGGTGAGAGATCGTGATCACCACGTCTTCTTCCTTGATCAGGTCCTTGATGCTTACTTCGTCGTCGAGGTAAGTGATCTCGCTTTTGCGGGTGTCGCCGTATTTTTCTTTGATCTCCAGTAATTCCTTTTTGATGACATCGTAGCGCATGCCTTCGTTGGCCAGCAACTCCTGCAGGTAGGCGATCAGCTTCATCAGTTCTTCGTATTCTTCCTTGATCTTCTCGCGCTCCATGCCTGTCAACCTTTGGAGACGCAGTTCGAGGATGGCCTTGGCCTGTATCTCGTCCAGTCCCCAACCAGCATTGACGAGGTTGTCTTTCGCCTGCTCGGGCGTTGAAGAAGCGCGGATCATGGCAATCACCTCATCGAGGTGATCCAATGCGATCAGGTAGCCTTGCAGGATGTGTGCTTTCTTCTTTGCTTCTCTCAGTTCAAACTCTGTACGGCGTACCACCACCTCGTGACGGAATTCCACGAACTCGGTGATCATGTCCCGGATGTTCAGGATGCGTGGGCGGCCTTTTACAAGGGCCACGTTGTTGATACCGTAAGAGGTTTGTAATTCGGTGAATTTATACAGCTGGTTGATCACCACGCTGGCGATAGCGTCCCTTTTCAGGTCTACTACGATGCGGGTGCCTTCTTTTTCGTTCGATTCGTTGTTGACGTGTGCGATGCCTTCGATCGTCTTGTCGTTGACCAGTTGACCGATGCGATCGCAGAGGGCGTCACGGTTTACCTGGTAAGGTACTTCGGTGATGATGATCTGCTCACGGCCGCTGGGCTTGGCGTCGAGCATTACGCGTCCGCGCAACACTACGCGTCCACGTCCTGTAGCCATGCCAGCTTTTACGCCTTCCATCCCGTAGATGATACCACCGGTAGGGAAATCAGGCGCTTTCACATAGCTCATCATTTCTTCTACGGTGATCTCGCGGTTGTCGATATAAGCCACGCAGCCGTCGATCACCTCAGAGAGGTTGTGCGGCATGATGTTGGTGGCCATACCTACCGCGATACCGCTGGAGCCGTTGAGCAACAGGTTGGGAATGCGGGAAGGCAATACTGTTGGTTCTTTGAGGGAGTCGTCGAAGTTGAGCTGGAAATCTACCGTGTCTTTGTCGATATCTTCCAACATCGTCTCGGCGATCTTTTCGAGGCGCACCTCGGTATAACGCATAGCCGCCGGTCCGTCACCGTCCTGGCTACCGAAGTTACCCTGACTGTCGACGAGGGTGTAGCGCATGCTCCACTCCTGTGCCATACGCACCATGGCGTCGTATACGGAGCTATCGCCGTGCGGGTGGTATTTACCCAACACGTCTCCTACGATACGGGCAGACTTTTTAAACGGCTTGTTGTGAGTAACACCCATTTCGTTCATAGCGTACAGGATGCGCCGGTGTACCGGCTTAAGACCATCCCGCACATCGGGTAATGCACGACCTACGATCACCGACATGGAGTAGTCGATGTAGGCGGTTTTCATCTGCTCTTCAATGTTCACCGGAACGATCCGGTTCTGATCGTTCGTTTCTGATGGTGTGAGGTTCTCTTCCATAGCTGTATTTAGCTGATTTTATCCATTTTAGGCCCGTCGGGAATGACGGAACAGGATGGGTGGCAAATCTACCCTATTTAAAGCGGATATCGCGTTAAAATACAGTGTTTTTTGACCTCACTTTTCCACGTTTGTGGAGAAAGAAAACGGAAGTAAGAAGTATGAGGTCTGAGGTCGGAAGTCAGAGATTTTCATGTCGTTAGAACGTTCTGTCTTTCTTACTTCATGCCTCCGACTTCGTGTCTTATTGGTGACTTGCAACAGCGACGATCTTCACCTTCCATTCCGGCCCGCTGCTCACGTGAAAGGAGTCTGCAAAATTACGCATGTTGAGGGCGAGGGAAAAGTTCATAAGACTGTTCATATAGCACAGCGGCTGCCCTTCCGGAACGGCTCCAAAGGTGTTGACCACCGGTACCTCCCGGTTGAAGATTTCCCGATCCCTGAAGGTGATAATTGCTTTTACTTTTTTATCAGGTGAAAGTTTTAACTGATTGAAAATCGAATCGTTAATATTCGTCCAAACATTTCCATACTGTATGTCCAAAACAGGGATATTGCCCATCAACGTATCGTTCTTCAATACCGGTTTTTGATAAGGAATCCGAACTACTGAGTCGCCCAGGAGGCTTCCTACCTCCTCAAATGTGATCACACCAGCTGCCAGGCGGGCACCGGTGTAGGCGTACACGTCGCGACCGTGAAAAGTATAGGATTTACGGCTATTTTTTCTTCTATTTAATTCTTCATTGATCTCTCTTATTGATTCTATTCCAATTGATTCAGCTATCAATGTAAGTGTTCCGTTGTCGGGCGTTACGAAGTACTGACCGTTGCGTGTTTTTGCCACCACCGACTTACGGCTGGTGCCTACGCCGGGGTCTACCACGGATACGAACACCGTTCCTGCGGGCCAGTAAGGGGCCGTCTGCTGCAGCCGGTAAGCCGCCTCCCAGATGTTATAAGCGGGGATTTCGTGGGTCAGGTCATAGAGCTTCAGGTCAGGGTCTACTCCTGTTGCTACGCCTTTCATGGCGCTTACGGCGCCGTCCTTTACACCGAAGTCGGTTTGGAATACCACGGCAGGTTTAGCAGTCGTGGTAGCTGGTTTCGACTGGCATGCCAGCAGGTTCATTAATAACAGCAGCAATAAGGAGGTACATTGTATAACTCCTATAATCTTTTCTATCTTGTAAGGCATAGGTTGAAAGTTACTTTGTTTGCTGATAACTTCTGCTCACCACTTGTTAGATTTTACGCATTGATTGCTATTTGGCCGGCTTTTTTCGTATCTTTTGATGAGTTGGATTGTCTGCCTCAAATCCGCTCAAACTGTTTTATTAATTTGTTATTATTCCATGTTTGGGAATCGACATCATATAATTTCTTTCCTGCCTACTTATCCGGCCTCCCGTTGCCGGCTCTTAGCACCCGAAAAGTCCCTTAAAAACCTGGTGCGGTTTAGCGTTGGTTTAGCATAAGTCCAGCATTGGTTTAGTAACGCTTTAGCATAAAGATGCTTTATCTAAGGGGCATCTATGGCTCAGATATTGAGCATATATGGGGGAAATATGGGGGTGATATGAATGGTTTATAGGGGCGATAGAGAGTAAGTTGCGTACTTTCCACTAACTACCTATCAATTTAAATATTAATTTCACGCCCAAAGCACGTTCACTTGAAGCTGTTGAAATCATCCTTTTGGTTACATTCCATCTTTTATACCCTATTACAACGTTTTTCCATCTTCTTTTTTGGGGCCGTTTCTTACATGGTATTGGTGCGCGGATTGAGTAAAGAAAACTTTGCTGTATGGGCGCTCTACCTCATGATCATGACGCTGTTTGAAATGATCAAGCAGGGGTTGCTGCGCAACCCTACCATCAAGTTCTTGGGATTGTCTGAATATGCCGATAAGAAAAAAGAGGTGCAGTCTGCCGCGTTGGTCATGAACATTACGTTCTCCATACTGGCGATGTTGATCTTTACGTTTGCGGGCGGTCTGATCGCTCATTTGTTGAAATCGGAAGAGCTGACGCCTTTACTATTGTGGAGCCTGCTGTTTGTAGCATTGCTCATCCCCTACAATCACTATGAGGTGTTGCTACAGGCGCATTATATGTTTAACCGGATATTCTGGGCCTACTTCGTAAGGCAGGGTATATTCTTTACCGGCACGCTGGTGATGTTTTTCTTCTTTCCTGCCTGGTTCACTTTGCTTAATCTTGTATTGCTGCAGATCGTTGCTTTGCTGGCGGGTGTCATTATTCTGTACAAAGCAACTTCCGCATATCGTCTCCGGGGTTTTCACAATGACGGGGCTATTATACGCCGGATGTTCCATTTCGGTAAATACATATTTGGTACCAACCTGTTTTCGAGTGTTGCCCGCAGTTTCGACCACTTTATCACGGCCAGTGTGCTTGGCCCGATACAGGGTAAAGAGTTTGTATCGAATTATAATACGGTTGCCCGTATCAACAACATGATCGATGTGCCTTCGCTGGCTGCGGCTGATGTATTGTTTCCCAAAAATGTGCAAACGCTGGAAACGGATGGTCTTGGCAAAGTGAAGTATTACTTTGAGCGTATGATGGGTACTATCCTGGCATTGGTGGTACCGCTGTCATTGTTCATTTTTATCTTTCCCAAGTTCATTATTTATGTGCTGGCGGGGCCAAAGTATTATGATGCTGTTCCTATTTTGCAGCTCACGATCCTGTTCAGCCTGGTGAGGCCATTAAGCTACCAGTTTGGTAGTACGCTCGATGCGATTGGCAAGCCGCAAGCCAATTTTTATGTCAACCTCTGTCTTATGATCTTTAACCTCGGCGCTACTTACCTCGGACTACGTTATTTTGATGGTATGGGTGCTGCGTATGCTACTGTTGCCTTCTGCATCGTATCGTACATTGTGATGGTGGCCATGCTGAAGAAACATATTCACCTGGAAGTAAAGAATATGTTCCACTACATGATACAGTTTTATAAAGATATGTTTGGGCTTGCCCGTAAGAAATTGGCAAAGACAAGTGGATCTTAAAAAGGCCATAGCAGAAAAACACTCCAAAGCGCAAACCAACCGGATTGTGCAGTATGTGGGCCATGATAAGAAACGGTTTGATGAATTGGTAAAAGTGTTCCTGGAGGGCGACGAGCTTATTTTGCAAAGGGCTGGCTGGCCCCTGAGTTATTGTGTCCAGGACAATCCTTCGCTGATACTCCCCCATCTTGGTAAGCTGCTGAAGTTACTGGAAAGAAACGATGTACATAATGCCGTGACGCGGAATATCGTGCGGATGCTACAGGATGTTACTATTCCCAAACGTTACCAGGGGCAGGTGATGAATTGCTGTTTTGAGTTTATTGCTGCTCCGCAACAGCCTGCTGCCGTTAAGGCTTTTTCTCTTACCATCCTGGAAAACCTGGCAGCGCACTACCCCGAAATTGTTCCCGAGTTGAAACTGATCATTGCAGAACGCTGGCCGCATGAAACGGCTGCTTTTCATTCGAGGGCGAGGAAGATATTGAAGAAATACCCTTGAGGACACGAATTAGGACGAATTACACGAATTAATCCCATTGGGCTTCTTCGTGCAATTCGTATAAATTAGTGTAATTCGTGTAAACTATTTTTTGGGTAATACGTATGTCTGTACGTCCTCTTTAATGATGGTTTTACCAGAAAGAATGATCAGTCTTTCTACTACGTTGCGCAGTTCGCGGATATTACCGGTCCAGTTGTGTTCTTTCAATGCCTCGAGTGCATCCGGCTCGATGCCTTTTTTGGCAATACCATAATCGGCGCAGATATCCCCCAGGAATTTATCGACCAGTAAGGGTATATCGTCGCGGCGGTCGTTGAGCGATGGAACGTGTATGATGATCACGCTTAGGCGGTGATACAAGTCGAGGCGGAAATTCTTTTCGTCTACTTCCTGCAATAGGTCTTTGTTGGTGGCGGCAATAACGCGTACATCAACGCTGATGTCTTTGTCTCCCCCTACCCGGGTGATCTTTCCTTCCTGCAGGGCGCGCAGTACTTTGGCTTGTGCGCTGAGGCTCATGTCGCCTATTTCATCGAGGAAGAGTGTTCCTCCATGGGCTTGTTCAAACTTGCCGATACGCTGTTTTACGGCGGAAGTGAATGATCCTTTTTCGTGACCGAACAATTCGCTTTCTATCAGCTCGCTGGGAATGGCGGCGCAATTCACTTCTACCAGTGGGCCTGATACACGGTTGCTTTTTTCATGTACCCAGCGGGCCACCAGCTCCTTTCCCACTCCATTTTCTCCTGTTACCAGAATCCGGGCGTCGGTGGGGGCCACTTTTTCGATCGTTTCCTTGATGCGGGCAATGGGGCCTGATTCGCCGATCATTTCTTCTACCTTGCTCACCTTGCGTTTGAGCACCTTGGTTTCCGCTACGAGGTTGGTTTTGTCCATGGCGTTGCGGATGGTGATGAGCAGGCGGTTCAGATCAGGTGGTTTGGAGATGTAATCGTAGGCGCCTTTTTTAACGGCCTCTACGGCTGTCTCGATGGTGCCGTGGCCCGAGATCATGATCACCGGAACGTCGGGATTGGCTTCCCGGGCTTTATCGAGGAACTCGATGCCGTCGAGCTTGGGCATCTTGATATCGCATAATACTACGTCGTAGCTTTTGTCTTTGAATTTCTTTAGACCTTCTTCCCCGTCCCCTGCTTCGTCGATCTTGTAGCCTTCATAGGAAAGGATTTCACTCAATGTTTTGCGGATAGCCTTTTCGTCGTCGATTATTAATATGTTTGACATATGCTTAACTGTCTTTTTCTATGGAATAATAGAGCCCATTCATCTTACGCAAAATAAAGCCAAAAGTAATGATCTATACTGACCGCCGGGCGTCAAATTTACTTATTCTCCTTATTTCAATTATCCTGCCGTTTTTAAGTGGTTGTCAGGAAATTGCGGACAGGGAGGGAATGCCTGCAACCGGGCATGCTACGGAAAAGACGGCGACTCCTGAGCTGAAACAGGTATCGGACATTGCGTTGCCGGCTGGTTATACCCGCGTGGATGGTAGTGATACGGCTTTTGCCAGGTGGCTACGACGATTGCCGCTAAAGGCCGATAATAAAGTGTATTTATATAATGGACGTTTGAAGGGTAATCAATCTGCGCAGTATGCAGTGCTGGATATACCCATTGGTACGAAAGACCTGCAGCAATGTGCCGATGCGGTGATGCGTTTGCGGGCCGAGTTCTTTTACCGTCGTGGATTGTACAGCCGCATCTGGTTTGCGGATAATAATGGAAAGAAATACATATGTCCGGCTGGTGCCGATCAGAGCAAGTTTGAGCAATACCTGGAGCATGTGTATGCCTGGTGTGGCACGCTTTCACTGGAAAAGCAACTGAAGCCAGTTCCGTTGTTTGGAGATATACAACCTGGTGATGTATTAATAAAAGGGGGATCGCCGGGCCATGCGGTGATCGTGATGGATGTGGCCATGAATAAGGCAGGCGAAAAGCTCTATTTGCTGGCGCAAAGTTATATGCCTGCTCAAAGTATACATATCTTGAAAAACCCTATGGATGAAGGGTTGAGCCCGTGGTATAAAGCAGGGAATGAACGTATCATAGAGACGCCGGAGTGGACTTTTAACCAGCAGCAATTGCGGCGTTGGTGATTCGTAGGCAACCCTTCGACAACCCTTCGACAGGCTCAGGGTGACAGAGGATGACAGCGATTCAGGGTGACATTGATGAAGGAAATTAAGGGTTACTATTTACGGTGTTATAACACGTAAAAATCCTATTGCAAAAGTTGACCTTGCTTATTACTTTAGTACCAGCATCATCCTTTGGAAAAACTATTTACTAATCTAAAAATGTCCCTATGAAGGCTCAACTCAGCGTTCAGAATCCGTCTGTCAGCAAAACTATCATGCGTTTAACCCTCGTTGGAGGTGTTCTCTTAGCCGCCGTTTACGCTTTTTTAATGCTTTGTTCTTCCGCAATCAAAATTATTGAATAGGTCGGATGACCGTATAGCAAGCAAAATGCCGGTCATTTACATGCCGGCATTTTACATTGTATATAAACTGACGTTGGAGATTACCTGCTTACTTCCATTTCCAGGATAGTATCATATTCTTCTTTCGGAACTGCTTTGATGTCTATTACTACATAGTTATCGGGCAGTACCTGATATTTGACGGGTGTTTTGCCGGTAAAGGTCTTTATCGTTTTGATCTTGTAAGGGATCTTCAGGAACAGCTTTTCTTCCGGTGCATCCAACAGGTGTAAGTATACTTTGTTTCCTTTCTCTGTTACAGCTCCCCAGCTTTGTGGTGTGGTAAATCCTCCTTTTGTACCATAGATGGTTTCGCCATAGGTTTTCAACCACTCTCCCATTTGCCCCAGCCGTTCTGTAAACTCGGGTTGTATAACGCCATTGGGCATTGGCCCGATGTTCAATAAGAAGTTAGCATTGTAGCCGGCTGCTTTTACCAGGTATTGTACCAGTTTCTTCGTGGATTTGTAATTGCGGTCGGTGATGTTGAAGCCCCAGGAATCGTTGATGGTCTCACAGGTTTCCAATGACAGCTGGGATACAGATGCACCACCAAAACCACTGGTATTGGCGCCGGGCAGGTCTTTTTCAAAAGCCTGGAAGTCCTCTCCCGGTATGGGTGTAAGGTGGTGGTTATTGCTGATCAGGCACTGTGGCTGCAGCCGGTGGATGAGGGTGTAGATCTCCTCGTATTTCCAGTCTACCTTGGAAACGGCAGCCTTGTTGTGATCATTCTCTAATTGATCCCAATGGCCATCGAACCAGATGCCTGCTACTTCTCCGTAGTTGGTAAGTAACTCTGTCAGCTGGGCTTTCATGAAGTTGATATAGCTGGGCCAGTTGCTTTTTTCGGTACGGCCCGTGCCTTTGCCCGTGCGGCCTGTTTCGTATTGGTAATCGGTGCGGTACCAGTCGAGCAGGGAATAATAGAAGAACAGCTTAATACCCTGGCGGTGGCATTCATCGGCAATCTGCTTTACAATATCTTTTTTGTAAGGCGTATTCATGATGTTCCAGTCGGATTGTTTGGTATCCCACAGGCTAAACCCGTCATGGTGGCGGGTGATCAGCGTGATGTACTGCATGCCGGCGTTTTTGGCCGTGCTTACCCAGGCTTTTGCATCGAAACTGATGGGATTGAAAATGTCTATGAGGCGACGGTATTCCTTTACCTGGATGTTGCGCTGGTTCATCACCCACTCTCCATGGCCCAATACGCTGGAGGCTCCCCAGTGAATAAACATGCCAAAGCGGGCGCTGTCAAACCACTTGCGCGATTCGAGGTTTTGTGGGGAAGGCGTATAGCCGGATTGGCTGAAGCTGCTAAAAGCGAGGGCTGTACACAGGAATACAATCGTTAGTCTGATCATTTGCTTTGTTTTGGAGACAGGAAGTTACTGATAATAGGTTTTAATCAGACAGGCGGGCGACAATTTGCGCAATCGATTTACTGGTCCCCTATGGTGCAAAAAAATCCCGGAGTCGATGCTCCGGGATTCGAATATATTTTGCCTGGTGACTTTTGCTTCGAGAGCAGATTTCTCACTCCGCTATCGCTGCGTTCGAAATGACAAAAAGGGTGAGCTGCGTTCGAAATGACAAAGAAGGAGGGCCTTCGTTCGAAATGACATCCAAACGGGTGTTATTTCTTCTGGTACATTACCTCTTTCACCAGCTTAATGGTGCGGGGCACATCTGGCAGTGCAGCAGCAACCAGGTTGGGTGCGTAGTGTAATGGTGCGTCGGCAGCAGTGATGCGGCGGATAGGCGCATCGAGGTAATCGAAGGCTTCCTTCTGGATGCGGTAAGCAATTTCAGAAGATACAGAGCACATAGGCCACTGCTCTTCCACGATCACCAGACGGTTAGTCTTTTTCACGCTTTCCACGATGGTAGGCCAGTCGAGGGGGCGGATGGTACGCAGGTCGATCACTTCGGCGCTGATGCCTTCTTTTTCCAACTCTGCGGCAGCACCCAGGGCTACTTTCATCATTTTATTATAGGAAACGATGGTCACGTCGCGACCTTGTTTCTTAACGTCTGCTTTTCCGATGGGGATGAGGTATTCTTCTTCTGGTACTTCGCCCTTGTCGCCATACATCACCTCGCTTTCCATGAACATCACCGGATCGTTGTCGCGGATGGCCGCTTTCATCAATCCTTTGGCATCGTATGGGTTGGAGGGAGAAATCACCTTGATACCGGGGATATTGGCATAATAGCTTTCAAATGCGGTAGAGTGCTGTGCCCCCAGCTGACCTGCTGAACCGTTTGGTCCGCGGAATACGATGGGGCAGCTAACTTGTCCGCCGCTCATTGCCAGCATTTTAGAAGCTGTATTTAAAATTTGATCTAAGGCCAGTACAGCAAAGTTCCATGTCATGAACTCAACAATGGGGCGCAGACCGTTCTGGGCAGCACCTACTGCGATACCGGTAAAACCCAACTCGGCGATGGGGGTATCGATCACTCTTTTAGGGCCAAATTCGTCGAGCATACCCTGGCTAACTTTATAGGCGCCATTGTATTCTGCTACTTCTTCACCCATCAGGAATACATTAGGATCTCTTCTCATTTCTTCGCTCATTGCTTCGCGGAGCGCTTCACGAAATGCTATTAATCTTGCCATCCGGTTATTTGGTTTAATTATTCTATGCTTTCCGACTGCACAAATGTTTCATCGGGCGACGCAAAATTATTGGTTGCGAGGCAGATAAACAAATCGGAAGTCGGAAGTAAGAAGTAAGCCGCAGGATTGCTCCGCGCGCCAGGCCTTGTGTGCAAATTATTTCTTATTATCATATGGATAATAGCCCTGCCATTTCCAGGGAATGCAGGAATCTCCAAGGAGTGTATCTAACAGTGCTTTGAATAATTTTTCTCCGTTTTCGCTGTTGGTCATAATAATGATGGAAATGCCTTTGTCGATGAAGTTGATGTTATAGTTTCTCCAGGAGCCTCCATTGCCTTCTTTAAAAAATGCTTTACCGTATTGGCATTGGAACGTCCCCCACCCCAATGCGTAGGATAAATGAATGCCGTCATTTTCGGTGGTTGTTTCAGTCGTTATGGGCGGGAATTGTATTTTTGAATGTATGGCGATTTGGGGAGCAATCATTTCCTGGAATGTTTGCTTGCGTAATCCTTTCCGTTGCATCACGCATTCGATGAACCGTGCGTAATCGGCAATGGTGGTGACCAGGGAGCCGCCGGAAACGGGTTCGGTGCGTTTTCTCTTTTTGTCTATGCCTCCATCATTCAGGTGCCCTACTGCTACGTTGTCATCGCCAAACGATTCGTGCCATATGAAGCCGGTCCTCGTCATTCCCAATGGGATGAATATTTTTTCACTCGCCAGTTCATCCGTGTTTTTTTGGGTGATCTCTTCTATCACCAGTTGCAGCAGTTTGAATCCTTCGCCGGAATAGGCATATTTCTCACCTGGCGTAAAGTACAGTTTGATGACACCCAGTGAATCGAATGCCGGCTCCCATTCTGTGGGGTTGAACCATCTTACATTGGGCAACCCTGTCGTGTGGCTAAGGCACATTCTTGCTGTAATGAGTTTCCAGCGGGGATCATTCTTCAGGTCGGCAAAGTATTCGTAGTTGGGAATAGGCTTTTTCAGGTATTGGTATAAGGGCTTGTCTAAATCGATTGTTTTTTCTTCTACCAGCTTCATGATGAGATAACCAAAAACGGCCTTGCTAAAGGATGCTCCATAAACAATGGTAGAGGTGTCTAACAGGGTGTTGGCGGGCTTGTTGCTGAAACCATAGGATTTAATGAATGCGGTTTTCTGATTGTTTATGATTGCGAGGTTCAGTCCCTGCACCTTCATTTTGTCCATGAGGTGCTCAACTGTTTTATCAATTTCCTCCGTGGAAATTTTGCTGCCGTCCAGTCTGGTAACAGCTTGTTTGTTCTGTGCGGCTATCGTACCGCTTATGATCAAGAGTAATGCTATTAGAGGGTTCATAGTTTTTGTATTTACAATGATTTGGTTGATTTGATTTATTATCCCGTAGCTGAAGCCTGCAGTGCTTTTGTACGGTAGTGATCCT
>JAGIBF010000081.1 GCA_017744515.1 Niastella sp. | reverse complement strand
CGCTTGCTGATGACAAGCACTATTCTTGCAAAAAGACGGGCTGATTTTCATTTTTCAACCTGACTACTAAAAGAAATAGTACTTAACCCAAGAGTATAATTAAGAGAAGAAGCTTCACAATCGTGAAGCTTTCTTGCATATCATTCCCTCTTGATTTAATGTAATAGCGGTCAAGTTTGGTAGAATATAAAATGTAGCGCTGGAATGGCATAAAAGTAAAAGAGGGCGTCTCAAAAGAAAGAGGCGCCCTTTTTCCATTTTTATTAGTATCCCAGATTTTAGGCCGTGGTTTATGGAAGTTTTTGAGAAGCGTTGAAGGGATTGCTTTTTTTCAGGCCGCTTTCTTTCTCAGGTTGTGCGCCAAAGCCAGCAGACCGGTTTCAACTGTTACTTTTTCGATCCCCCGCAGCATAAATCGCTTGAAGTGGTGGTTGTGCTTGATGTTGGCAAACACTGGTTCGGTGTCAAAGCAACGCTGCTTTCTCTTTTGTATGCCCCGTTTGGTCTTCAGCCGTTTCTCTGCCGCCTTTTTAAGTCGCACATTGTTCAGAGAGACTTCTATTATCCGGTCGCCCTTTTGCGTGTTGCAAGCACCATTTAGCAGACAACTTTTACAATCCTTAGCCTGGAAGCTATCAATGATCTGCGGGTAACCGGCTTTGGTTGGCTGTACCCGCCAGCCTTTATGTTTCATGGGCTCACCAATGGGACATAAATACTGATGCTTTTCAGCATCATATTCCAACTGCTCAACAGTAGAAGAACTTTTATTGCGGAGTGTCTCATTTTGCATCCGGTCGAACTGGTTGTACTTGATATAGGCTGTTATTCTTTTTTTCTCCAGCCACTGGTAGTTCTGTTCACTGCCATAGCCGACATCCGCAGTGATATTGTTAGGCTTTTGTCTGAACTGCTTTATATGCCCGCTGACATGATCAATCAATGTATTGGTATCGGTGGAGCTCTGGTGAACACTGTAAGAAGCAATGTATTGGCTATTGGTACTGATCTGTACATTGTAGCCAGGCTTTAACTGGCCATTCTTCATCCCGACAGAGCCGGGACAAGTTATGATCTTCCTTCATCCGCATAAAGGTGGCGTCAGTATCTGTCTTGCTGTAGCTGCTTCTGCTTTCTCCCAGTACCTGCTCCTGTTGTTCGTATTTCTTTAAATTGGCCGGCCAGTGCTTCTTTGCATACTTTAACTTTTGCTGGATCCCTTTATCTACCTCTTTATCCCTTAAAGCCGCATTGATATTATCAACTGCCTGATCTACTTTCTCTGCAGATATCTTGTCAAAGCCTGAAGGGTCATTGTCATCATCCAGTTCTGCGGCTGCCAGCTTTTGAGCATATTGCCACAGATCGTTGAGTTGCTGTTTGATCTTCTCCCGGTTGGCTTTGATGGAGTTACCCCACACAAAAGTGTACCGGTTGGCATTGGCTTCTATTTTAGTGCCGTCTGTATAAAGGTCTTTGATACTCAGCAGCCCTTCTTCACACAAGAGTAGCACTACCTGGGTAAAGATCGGTTGCAAGGTCTTTTGCAGACGCTGGCCACGGAAGCGGTTGATGGTATTGTGATCAGGTTTGCTCATACCGGCCAGCCACATGAAGTGGATGTTCTGGCTAACGGCTTCTTCTATTTTACGGCTGCTGTAGATGTTATTGATATAGGCGTAGACCAGCACTTTAAGCAGCATCCGCGGATGATAGCTGCTCGTCCCGCCTGGCTTGTATTGCTGTACTAACAAGCTGATATCCACTTGCTCAAGTACTGCATGAACAACCCGCACAGGATGGTTTTGTGCAATTAAATCGTTCAGATCAGGAGGAAGTAACATCCCCTGATTCTGGAAGTTTTGCTTGAAAACTACTTTGAGTGTTTTACCTCTGGCCATGCCAGCTATGACCACAAAAACAATACTAATGCTTCAGTTATATCACGTCTTTTTATACAGAATTGTGCATAACTGTAAACTCATAAAACGAAGAGGCCGCCTCAAGTACTTTTGAGACGGCCTCTTTGTTTGTGGGAGTTGACGGGCTCGAACCGCCGACCCTCTGCTTGTAAGGCAGATGCTCTGAACCAACTGAGCTAAACTCCCTTTTTTTTCCTTTTTCGATACCGTGGTATCGTTTTGGGAGTGCAAAGATAAGGGTTGGTTGATTACTGCAAAATTTTTTCTTCTTTTTTCTGCTGTTTTTTTCAAAAAAAGTTTCTACCTAACGCATTAAGTAATAACCGTTCACGCTGAAAAACAAGCCCAGCCTGCATTAGCGTGAACGGTTCTTTATTCGATTAATTAGTTACTACTTTTCGTCAGGCTAATACCTGTACTGCTACCTGCCGGCACAGCCACCGTAACGGTTGTTCCTTCCTTCTGCAGTGTAACCTTTTTAGCGGGCTCCTGCCCTGCCTGCACAGTATATGTTCCGGAAAGCCCTTTTAGGAAAACCGGCAGCTCATGTGCATTGCTGGTACGGTTCTCAAGGGTGAAACGAATGCTGTTGCCAGCCGGATCGATCACCACAGGAGCGCCGGCTTTAAAGCCGTCACGTATGAGTTCGATATCCATTTGCTGGTTGCCATTGCGGTAGTAGATCTTCTTGCGTAAGCCATCCTTCAGTACTACTTCGAGCAGCTTGTTCTTCTGCACCAGATCGCCGCCATAAGCTACCAGACCAAAAATGGGATCGTTGGTGACCACCGTGGCTGCTGTTCTTACTGCACCACCAAAGCCGAGATCTATTTCTCCATCATAGAACCAGGGGCCGCGGCCTTGTGGTTTCTGTATCCAGGAAGTGGCAGATTTTTGCGGTTCGAAGGCCCAGCCCGTAGCGCCATCATTCTCTTTACCAGGATACCAGAAGCCATAATTGCTTTCCGGTGTGCCGGAGTTGATGAGTGCAAAGGAGCTCAGGTAAGACTGATAGCCTAACCTGATGTAGTCTGCCGGGTCTTTACTGAAGTTGAGTCCATAATCGAGGATCGACCAGCCACCCATTTGAGACATATAGCTCAACGTGTAGCCATCACTCCTACCTCTGAAGTCGCTGCCCAGGAAATAATAGGCCGGCTCTATAACGCCGCGCAATGCCATGTTGGCCTGTGTTTGCCGGTCCATGAACTGTACGCCGTCTTCTTTGCGAATTTTGGGATGCGAATACCATTGTTTTGTTTTCTTATCCAGCCACAGGTTACTGTCGGGTTTCATTTCGTTTTGTACGGCATATTTTGCCAATGCATGGCTTGATTCGAATGCCGTGGCATCGATGGCATATTCTGAGCGGAAGGGGTACTTGTCGTCGTAAATAAAGTACTTCACTTTCTTTTCCCATTCACGGGTAAGAAATTCTGCATCTTCTTTAAAGCCTTCTTTTTTCAGTTCTTCGATCAGTTCGGGCAGCAACAGTTCATTGTAGCAGCCCCATTTATAGATCTCATACCAAGGTAATATCTCGTATGGATATTTGAAGTATGCGAGGGCTGTTTGCCGGGCTCTTTCGAGGTATCCTTTCTTGTCGAGGTAATGTGTCATGTGGGGATACATCGTCGCAATCTGGTACATGTGGTAATACAGCATGAAGATGTGGGGGTAATCGTATGACCTCCACACGTGCATCTTGAATTTGCTTGTATCGTAGATGTTGGGTTGCCTTTTTTCATTGTCGCGGTTCACTTTCCAACTGGGTGTTCCGTACACGCCATACGGATAAGGGGTTTCCTTATCGGTTCTTTGTAAACCTCCCCATACGAAGTTCTTCAGGTAGTATTCGAGTGCGTCTATTTGTTTTTGATCGGGATAGGCTACGTTGACGGCTGCAATAAAAGGTGCTTTACACAAACCCGGATCATCGCAGGTGAGTACATAGCTTAAGCGGCTGGTGTCGAAGAAGTCGCCATTGTCAGGCCCGCGCAAAGCTGCATTCTTCATATCGTATACACCAAAGAGGCCATTGTACCATTTGGATGGATCGGTGTGTTGTTGCCTGTTTACAATAAATGAAGCCCGTTTTTTATACAGTGTTTCCAATGGTTCTGTGACAAAAAACTCCAGGTAGGTTTTGTAGTTGTCGCCATAGGTTACTGTGAGCTTGTTTTCGCCAAGGCGTGAGAACCTGATCTTATAAAGATGTGTTCCTTTTTGTTTTTCTCCTATGTAAGTAACCTTGGTGTTGGCGCTAAATTCCGGCAGTACGGCTGTTATCTTTTGCTTTGTGCGCAAAGCAATCGTCGCATCGAGGTCTGTGGGAATAGACATGCCAGGCATTATCTGTACGTCGATCAATCCTTCTTCTACCAGTATATCGCGTATCTCGTTGTAATTATTGGCCCAACGTAACCGGAAGGAGTAACTTTTGCTTGCGTTGCCTTCAATAAAGCCAGCGGTGTGTGGCTGACGCCAGTTGCCGCGCAGTTCCTGGTTGCCTGTGAGGGAAGAATGGATATAGGCCATGAATGTGCCACGGTCGCGCTGAGCCGTATTAAAGTACTCCAGCGAAGTACCTGGCAATGGCACCATCACCAGGTAAGGGCCAAGGCCTGTTGGGCGCTCCCAGAAAATGAAAGAGTTGTTGCCTGAAATGAAGTGGTGCTTTACTACACGCTGCTCAAATATCTCGATGGGGTTTTCACCTCCACCACTATTATAGGTAAGCGGCACTACGAGGTCTTCTATCCGGATAATATTGGCCGTCGTATTTTTCAGGTTGATCTGCCAGGTGATGGCATTGTTGTCCAATGCAAAAGACTGCGTTATCTGCAGGGCTTTGTTTTGTTTGGTTTCAGGCGCCCAGGTGCTTACTGTAGTACCATTTTGTGAAATGGTGGTTTCGCTATTGGTTGAAGCCATGATCGTGTCCAGCTTTCTGGCGTGGTAATAACGGGCAATTACTTCACCGAATACCCTGCCCCGCCTGATGTAGTTGGTGCTGTGTACATCGTTGGTCCTGGACAGTTCTCCGATACCATAGCGATCGGTTTTTAGGGTGAAGAGATTGTTGGTGAGTTGTTGTGGTGCGGCAGTCTGAGCCGAAGCGCTGTACATAAGACTGCACAATATACTGGTAGAAATTAAGTGCTTCATCCTTCCAATTTATACCGCTTTGACGCGAAAACAACGCGTGGCTTACGCAGTTGTCAATATTGGGAAATGAAGCGATAATATTGGCAGTGTATTTTCCTTTTTTGAAAACCCTTCGACAATCCTTCGACAGGCTCAGGATGACAGCAATTCAGGGTGACAGCTTAATTCGCTTTCCAGGTCACTTTTTTGTGTGGATATTTTTCAATGTGCTGGTATACCAGGCCACGGATGTAGTCATTTTCGGGATAGCGGGTAAGATAGCCTTTGAGTGAGTCCATATCATGAATGGAACAATCGGATGGCAGGTAGCCCATGCCATAGAAGCGGCCTTTTTCAATGAGGATACAGCTTTGTTCTATCGACTGGTTGCCTTCGTCTACTACCGCAAAGGTGGGCAGGTTTTGATCGAGGTAGTCCACTGCCTGTTGTACTCTTTCATTGTATGCCTCAGCTGTTTCCCGGTGCTCGCAGGCGCCGTGGCAGGTTGCTTCATCCACGCCGGTACAGGGGGCTGTGGCATCTGTTTGCATGTGGCAGAGTTTGGGGCATAGTTCAAACTCCGTGATCAGCCGCCTGATCAGCCGGTGACCTTCCAGCAACAGGTTGAAGGTATAAATGGGTGTCAGGTTCTTTTTGATCTTATCGATGGCGAGGCGTTGGTAGCCGCTTCTGTCTTCATACAGGTATAGTCCGAAGGAAGGGGTAAAACGTTTCTGGCTGCTGTTGTAGGGCGGCCACAGGCGTTTGATCTCTACGCTTTCGAGGATGAAGGCCATTAGCTCCGTGGCGCAGGGCTGAAAGGTGATGCTATAGATATTGCGCAGGAACTCCTGTCGCTGGCGGCCCGCTCCATTATGGGTAAAATGGCTGCGAACACGGTATTTCAGGTTTTTGGCCTTACCTACGTACAGAACCTTTCCTTTCTGGTCGTGGAAGTAATAGACGCCGGGTGTATAGGGCAGGCTTTCCACTGCTTCTTTGGGCAGGTGAGGCGGCAGGGATTGCTCTTTGGCTCCTTTTTTAACAAACTGGTTGATGTGGGTGATGGCATCGTGCAGCAGCAGGTGCTCAAAAAGACGTACGGTAGCATCCGCATCACCCCCGGCCCGGTGCCTGTTTTGCAAAGGCAGGCCGAGGCTCTCGCACAGGCGGCCCAGGCTATACGACTTGAAGCCCGGAAATACCTTTTTGGAAAGGCGTACTGTACAGAGTTTATTGGCCGTAAGCTCGTATCCTGCGAGGGACAAATGGTGCTTCAGGAATGAGTAATCAAAGTTGACATTGTGGGCGATGAAGGTAGCGCCTTCCAGCATGTTGTAGATAGTAGCTGCCAGCTCTGCAAAGGGAGGCGCATCTTCCACCATGGCTGGTGTGATGCCTGTAAGTGCTTGAATATGATAGGGAATGGGACGAACTGGCCTGATCAGGCTTTCGAATCTATCTACTACCTTTTCTCCGTCGTGCAACACAATAGCCACCTCCGTTATGTCGTTATTAGCAGCATAACCGCCCGTGGTTTCTATGTCGACAATGGCGTACATGTGATGAGGTTGTAAAGTTAGGGATAAGCGCCAGCAATTGAGTAGAACAGACACACCGGTTTTTATCCACCGTACCGCATTAAAAAGAGGCTGAGGCATCAGTTTCTTATCCGCTATGCATCCCCTATGAGGACTTTGAGTATGTCTTTAAACCTCAAAATCCATATCTATGCAAAAGATCGACTTACAAAAAGCAGGTGAAAACGCTGCGTTGGCAACTGCTACAGTACTCTATTTTACCGCATTAATTCTGTTTTCTTACTGGTTCACCCAAAGTTGATTGCCTGATAATCAACGAGGATAGGTTTTTACCCGCAGGAGCCGACTTCCCTGCGGGTATTTCACAATTTGGGCTTGCACTTTCCAAATCCTTGTATTAATTTTGTTCTCAGACCCCGGAACTATTCCTAAGATGATTATAAGGTCGTGATCTTTTAACAAAGTGTTTTTTACTACCCCCTGACCGTACTACGTATCTTATTGATGGACCGCTACTGAGAATCACATCCCTCTGAAGACCGATTGTACATTGATCGTGCACGTACAATTTCTTAACACACAAAACACGTAGTCGTATGAAGAAGACTTCCTTATTCCACGTAAGTGAAACAACTAAAGTTGTATTACTGGCAATCGGTTTCCTGGCATTTATCATGACTTTGTCTTACCTGTACTGGTTTGCATAAGTTGTAAATAGCTTCAAAACCTGACCACAAAAAGACTACTGGCAATAGGTTTGCCGGATAGTTAACCTCTTTTTCTCAAGGCGCTCCATGCAAATGGGGCGCTATGTTTTTTGGGCAATTAGTAAGCGCTTTTAAAAGGTGAGCCTCCCCTGCCGTCCGGCATATCGGCGCTGCAGGGAGACCCACCTTTGGCCCTTCTCTTCTTCTTATTGTTCTCTACTCATCACTCGCCTCTTTTTCGTACCTTTGCCGTCCTTTAAGATGATCATACAGATGGAATTAAGTAAAAATTATACGCCCTCCGGAATAGAGGAAAAATGGTCCAGGATCTGGAAAGAGAAACGCTATTTCAATAGTAAGCCTGATGGCCGCAAGGCTTTCACGGTAGTGATACCGCCGCCCAACGTAACGGGTGTGCTGCACATGGGTCATACGCTCAATGAAACGGTGCAGGATATCCTGGTGCGCAAGGCACGTATGAGCGGCTTCAACGCCTGCTGGGTGCCTGGCAGCGACCACGCTTCTATTGCTACAGAGGCCAAGGTGGTGCAGATGCTGGAAAAGGAGAAGGGGATCAAGAAAAGCGACCTGACGCGTGAGAAGTTCCTGGAGCACGCTTACGAGTGGAAGGATAAGTATGGTGGTATCATCTATCACCAGATCGAAAAGCTGGGCTGCAGTGTGGATTGGGACAGGGTATCGTTTACCATGGACGCGGATTATTATAAAGCGGTCATCAAGGTTTTTGTTGACCTGTATAATAAGAAGCTGATCTATCGTGGTGCGCGTATGATCAACTGGGACCCTTCTGCAAAGACGGCCCTCAGTGATGAAGAAGTAGAATACAAGGAAGTACAGGGTAAACTGTACTATGTAGAGTATAAAGTAGTGAATGCGGATGGTACGCCTGCCGGCGATAAAAGCATCATCATTGCCACACAACGTCCGGAAACTATCATGGGCGATACGGGTGTGTGTGTAAACCCCACCGATGAGCGCTATGCTCACCTAAAGGGCAAGAAGGTGATCGTGCCACTGGTAAACCGTGCTGTACCGGTGATCTTCGACGAATATGTAGATAAAGAGTTTGGTACTGGTGCGTTGAAGGTTACTCCTGCACATGATATCAATGACTATAATCTCGGATTGAAGCATAATCTCGAGATCATCGATACGTTAACGGAAGATGGCAAGTTGAGTGCTGCTGCACAGGTTTGTGTAGGTATGGACCGTTTCGAGGCGCGTAAGGAAGTGGTAAAGCTGTTGAAAGCGGAAGGGCTGCTGGTAAAGGATGAAGAGTATACTACCCGCCTCGGTTTCTCTCAACGTACCAATGCTGTTGTAGAGCCTCGTATCTCTACGCAGTGGTTTGTGGCCATGCGTACGCTGGCCGATAAAGCGCTGTTGGCTGTAACGAGTGGTGAGGTGCGCATACATCCCGGTGATAAATTTCTCGCTACTTATAAATACTGGCTGGAGAATGTGAAGGATTGGTGTATCAGCCGCCAGTTGTGGTGGGGACAGCAGATCCCGGCTTTCTATGCACCCGATGGCACTTTTGTAGTGGCCGAAAATAAGGACGCGGCTATCGAAGCATTTAAGCAACAAGGCGCATCCTTCACTGCCAATGATCTTGTGCAGGATGAAGACTGTCTCGATACCTGGTTTTCTTCCTGGCTGTGGCCTATTGAAGTGTTCAAAGGTATTACGCATCCGGGTAATCCTGATATCAACTACTACTACCCCACTTCTGTACTGGTAACCGGTCAGGATATTATCTTCTTCTGGGTAGCGCGTATGATCATGGCGGGTATGGAATACATGAACGTAAAACCATTCAGTGATGTGTACTTTACCGGCATGGTGCGTGATAAGCAGGGACGCAAGATGAGTAAGAGTCTGGGTAACTCACCCGACTTGCTGGAGATGATCGATCATTCAGGCGCCGACGCTGTACGTTTTGGCATCATGATCTCTTCTCCTGCCGGTAATGACCTGTTGTTTGATGATTCTTCTCCCGAGCAGGGCCGAAACTTCAATAACAAGATGTGGAATGCGCTGAAGCTGGTGAAGATGTGGGAGCAAAGGCAAGCTACGAGCGATGAGCAACGAGCTGCGAGCGGAGATGCTGCCAACTTTGCCATCGACTGGTTTCAGAGCAGGCTCAATGAAGCGAGAGCGGATATAGAAAAGAGCTTTGCCGATTTTAAGCTGAGTGAGGCCTTGAAGACTATTTACTCGCTGATATGGGACGATTTCTGTAGCTGGTACCTGGAGTGGGTAAAGCCTGCACCTGAGCAGCCGATCTCTAAAGCGGTATATGAGAAGACGGTTGATTTCTTCTCTCAACTGATGCAGTTATTACATCCGTTCATGCCTTTTGTTACAGAAGAGATCTATCACCTGCTGGCAGAGCGTACAGATGAGCTTTGTGTGAAGCAGTTTGCTGCTGTAGGTGTAGCTGATGCCACTTTGCTGCGGGAAGGCCAGCTGTTGAAAGATGTGATCTCAGGTTTGCGCGACTCCCGTAACAAGAATCAATTGAAGCCTAAAGAGGCTATCAAGCTGTGTATTCATACTGCTGATAATGGGCTGTACAAAGCCATTGAGCCGATCCTTGCCAAACAAGTGAATGCTGAATCCATCACTTATGTACAGGAGCCGGTGTCTAACAGCATTGCTTCTGTTATCGGTAAGGATAAGTTTTACATCACTTCCGAGCAGGAAGTGGACACTACGCAGCAAAAAGAAACGCTTAACAAAGAACTGGAATACCTCAAAGGCTTCCTTGAATCTGTAAACAAGAAGCTGAGTAATGAGCGTTTTGTGCAAAATGCAAAGGCTGAAATAGTGGATGTGGAGCGCAAGAAGAAGTCGGATGCTGAAGCGAAGATCAGGATCATAGAGGAGAGCCTTTCGCATTTATAACCAATAAACAAAGTATAAAAGCGAGTGGCGAATAGGGAAACCTTACTCGCCACTCGCTTTTTATGGTCCGTTGTATAAAGCTCTTTTCCGCTTAATCTTCCCAATCCAACAAATCCTGGTTCAGACTTAATCTCTTCCCAATAGATTGATTGGCACAATAAACTCCCAGTGGTTGGCCGAAGGGTTAAGACGTGACAGGTCTTGCAGACGGCTATACCGGAAACCAAAGGTTACGTTGTGCTGGTTCCACCATTTGGTGTCGAAATAAACTTCCGTACCATAGGAACGAAAATCTGCTTCCACTTTACGACCCTGGTTATAATCCTGTACCCGCACAAAATCATAGAACAGATTGGTGCGCACGCGGGTAAAGTAAATGATATTGGCAAATCCCCAATCCGGATATAGTAGGCCCATATGGTAATTGGCGCCGAATTTCAACATTCGGTGCAGGTTAAGTCCTACGTATCCCCTGGCAAATGGAAAGGCTGTAGGAAGGTTGATATTGGACGAGGTATCGCGGCCATGAAAGGCAGTATTGATGATGATACTATGGTCTCTGCTAAAGCCCGGGAAATACCAATTGGCGCTGGCCACAAACTGGTTGCCTTCCCGGTTGATGACAGCCCGGCTATAGTTGAGGTAAATGCTTTGTGCAAAATGCGGATAAACATGCCGGCGTGCCTGTTGCAACTGGTTGCTGAAAGATATATAGTTGCTGAGATAACCGAAGGCGCGGGAATCGAGACTGTCTTTGTAGGTGCCAGGAAAATATCGCTTGGTATATACCAGATCGCTGCCAAAGGTCAGCGACCGGTTATATCGCCCGCTGGTGAGGTTGAGCGGCACTTGCAGTCCAACACTGTTATCCCAGGTATTGTAATAGAGGGTCTTGCCTGCCAGTGATGCCAATGAAGTGGTGCCGGGAATGTCAATGGTATATACCGAGCCAACTCTTATCCAGGGATACAAGCCTGCATAAGTAAAGCGTCCTCCTACTTGTTTGTACCGGAAATCCCTGTTGTAGTTGAAATACAGTTCAGACTGAAGGGTATTCAATACGTTCTCTCCAATAATAGAGAAGGTGTAATCCGGATCTTCCACGATGGGGCGCCAGCTGTGAAAGTTGAACAGGTTGTGCGCTTTGGCGTAACTGGTTACGGGCAGCAAGGTGTCGGCTGGTACGGCGTCCTGCGGTATATACTTACCCGGTTCCAGTTCTGCAACATTGAAGTTTGCGGGGGTTGCAGCAAAATCTCCTGTTGCTACAGGCGTAAGTTGACTGGCTGCGAGGGGGCCCTGTTCAAGGCGCTGGCCTGCTGCCGTGAAAGCGCTCCAGGTAAAGCGTCCGTAGGCCACTTGCAACTGGTAATGGCTGGTGGAGGCAGTGGATACCGGCGGTGTAAACAGTAACAGCTTTTTATTGACCAGCATGAACAGCCTGTCCTGACCTTTATAGGCAGCCGAAAAGCTGATCGTGTCTTTGTGTATGGTGGGGAAGCCAATTACGTTCATCGAAAAAGGCAGCAGGTACTCTGCGCTGCCATCGCTGGTATTGATCAGCGCGAGTGACATCGCTCCTTTGGGGTTACGTACTGCCGATACTATCTGGCCATTGCCATAGAACTTGGGAAAGGTGTAATATAGCTGATCGGGATTGGGTAGTTTTTTGATAACGGCGCCATCGTTGCTATTCAGCAGGTGCAGTTCTGCAGGAGTGCCGGGCACTACCTGTACGGCCACGATCTGGTTGCCGTCTTCAGTAATATCAGGAGAAAAATAATGGGACTTGCTGGTGAGTGTGCGTTGCTTGCGGGTTTTTACATCCAGCCATTTGAGTACGCTGTAGTCTTTCCACCGCCAGCGAACATCTGGCTCATAGGCTGCGTATACTACCTGGCCGTTGCGGTAGGAAAAGTAGTTGTCGAGCGAAATATCTTTCAGGCGTAATTTCTCATCCGCACCTCCCAATACATTACGTGTATAAAAGGCGGGTATCTTCATATAGCTGCTGCTTACAAAAATGAGTGTCTGGTCATCCATCCATTGCGGATATTCTTCATCGGCTGCAAAATGGCGTTGTTGTTGTGCCCAGTTGTCTATCGTTGAATCCTGCGGTGTAGTGGCTAATGAGGTCTTGAAGTATTCGAATGCTTCCTTGCGGAAGGTTTTATAGTCTTTGCCGGTATATTTCTTCACTGCTTTTTGCCAGGGATAGAACAGGCCTTTATAGCGCACCGCATCATCAGTTATTTTGCCCCAGATGTCGGAGCCATATTTTTCGCGGCCATAGGCCACCATCATATATCCCAGTTTATAGTGATCGGGCACAAAATCGCGCAGGGAGCCGTTGCGCAGTTTCATCCAGGAATAGTTTTTACGGGCGCTCCATAAAGAGCGGTAACCATCAAAGAAGGAAGGCAGTCTGCCTCTTCCCTGTTCACTGAGTGATGTTTCCTGGTATACGGCATCGCCTTCCCAAAAATAGTTGGGCACAGCGGCGCTGTTGACCAACTCCAGGCCCTGCTGGCCAAACAGCACATAGAATGCTTTGGAAATGCCTTTGCGGAAGTTGTTGTATTGCTGTATATGCCGGTATTCATGGAGGGCCAGGGTGCGGTGCCAGGAAAGGCTGCCGAGGTCGAAACTGTTTTGTGGCGATGTCAGGTAGAACTCACTGCGCCAGGGGCCTAATCCCACATATCCATTGGAGATAGTAGTTTTGGGTTGCAGCACAATACTGATCTTACGCAGGTCGGTGCCGAGTGTGTAAATGCTTTGCTGGGCCAGCCTGTGCACAATGCCGGCAATATCGGCTGCCTGGCGCTGGTAGCCGGCAGGAAAAACTACGCGTACCGTATCAGTATTGATCTGTTTCCATTTTGTGCGGGTGGGATGACCGCCAAATTGCTGGGCAGGCAGCAATCCATAGATCAGCAGTGCAAATGTCAATAAGCAATATTTAACCATGGGCAGTTAATTAGCAGTATTGGGTTATAAAACGCTGTCAGGCTGAGCCTGTCGAAGCCCTTTCAAAGACACCCTTCGACAACACTTCGACAGGCTCAGTGTGACAGCGGGTGACATCAATTCAGGGTGACAAGGGTAACAACCTTATTTGGTTATGGGGAGGGAAATTAACTCTTTTTTTCACAGCAAACGGGTGGTTCCGTATTTTTGGGTATGCTGTCTTTATTAGCATTATCTCTTGCTCCGGGTATCGCTATCATTTTCTATATTTATTCGAAGGATAAATATGACCGTGAACCTTTTGAGAATCTCTTTATCTCTTTTCTGCTGGGGGTAGTATGCACCGTACCGGCATCTCTTATTCAGCGTGGGTTGCAGCCGGAACTGGATCGTTTTGTATCTCCCTACTCCATCACTTATTATTTCCTTTGGGCGTTTATATTGGTGGCATTTAGTGAAGAGGGGTGTAAATACCTCGCCCTGCGGTTGTATTCCTACCGGCAGAAGGCTTTTAATGAGCCTTTCGATGGCATCGTATATTCAGTAATGGTGAGCATGGGGTTTGCCACCCTCGAAAATGTGCTGTATGTATTTCAACATGGTTTTACTACCGGGATATTGCGCATGTTCCTGTCTGTACCGGCCCATGCCTGCTTTGGTGTGTTGATGGGGTATCATACCGGCCTTGCCAAATTTGACCCGGTCAAGGCGCCTGTCCATTTATGGAAAGGGGTATTGTTGGCCGTGTTCTTTCATGGCAGTTACGACTTTTTCCTGTTCCTCCAGAATAATCCCAATGTTACGCGCTATGTGTCTGAAGGTTTACTGGTGGCGGGCGCCCTGGTGTCTTATTGGTTTGCCATCCGGCTTTCCCTGCGTTCCATACGCCAGCATGAGGCGCTTTCCAAACAGGTTTTTGATAACCCCGGGGATATGCTTTAGTTTTGATATATGAATGATGAATTAGTTATCCGGACAGCGGGTATTGACGATCTTGCCACTATAGGATATCTCGCACAACAAATATGGCCCGGCACTTATAGCTCCATCCTGTCGCCGGAACAACTGCAATACATGATGGACCTTATTTACAGTCCCGATTCCCTGCAGCAGCAAATGGTAAGGCATAAGCATGTGTTCCTGCTGGCGGAGTTGAATGAAGAGCCGATAGGTTTTGCCTCCTACTCCCCGCTCCGTGAAGCTGGTGTATACAAACTGCACAAACTATACGTTCATCCTAAAACCCAGGGGAAAGGTATCGGCAAGAATCTGATAGATTTCATTATCGACCAACTCCCTACTCCGGAAGCAACAACGCTACGTCTCAATGTGAACCGGCACAACAAAGCACGCCAGTTCTACGAAAAGCTGGGTTTCATCGTGACCAAAGAGGAGGACATCGATATTGGTCATGACTATTACATGAATGACTATGTAATGGAAAAAAGCCTGTAGTTACCTATCTCTCATTGCTGCTTCTTTCATGTTGGCCGCCAGGTCGTGTCCAAGGTAGCGCTCGATAATGCCATGTACCAGGTAGATGACTGGTGTCATCAATACAGCTACCAGGAATTTATACATATAGGCGGTGAGTGCCCAGGCGGTTACTGTAGCCAGACTAAAGTCTTTGAACAGGTAAAATGCCACGAAGGTCACTACAATGCTATCGATGAATTGGGAAGCCAGTGTACTGATGGTGGCCCGCATCCAGATGGCTTTCTCTCCTGTTACTTTTTTGATCTTCCGGAATATAAAGGCGTCGAGCAATTGCCCGATGATAAAGGCGGCAATGGAACCGATAATGATGTTCATGCCCTGCCCCAACACCTGTACATAGGCTCCTTGTTGGTCGGAGACCCCAGGTTCCAATCCACGGTAGCGCCAGCCACTGTCGGGCACCGTATGAATGCCAAGGTAAAAGACCAGGAAGGCGAAGGCGATCAGCACCACTGTAAGAATCGACAGAAAACGTACGCCGCGCACGCCATAATATTCATTGATGATATCTGTCATGACGAAGATCACCGGCCAGGGAATAACGCCCACGGTAAGACTAAAGGATAGTCCTTTTTCGCCCAGCAGGTCGATACTGGCTTTGGGAAAGCCAAGGGTATCTTCGAGGGAGAATACTTTTACGCCGGTTACTTCGGCCACGATGGCATTGGCAATAAAAAAGCCTCCCAGTATGATGAACAGGCGGGTTGGCTTGTCTTTGATTATATTATGGATCATTTAAGCAACAGGATTAATTGAGCGATCAGAAACAGTGCATTGGCTATTGCCACCCACCGTGGAATAAACTGCCACACTGGCTTTCTTTGCAATAGGAATACAATAATAAAAAAATTAACGATCACATTCAATATCACGGATAGTCCTATACCCAATATGACCACCGTGGAGGCGATATGGCCTTGCTGCATCGGTGGCAGGTACCGCATAAGCCAGGTGAGCAGGAAGCAAATGTTGCAAATAAAGGCTACCCGGGAGAAAAATAATAACTTCTGCATAGGTCGAGTTGGTGTAAAATTGCATTATTTTGCCCATCTGTTAAAAATAGACATGTTTTGATGAAAGTGTTGGGCCTGGTATCGTATCCCATATTTCCTGCTAAAATGGGAGGGCAAAAAGGCATTGCTTTATTCTACAAATATTTTAGTCGTGAAGTTCCTTTTCTGGCAGTGTCTACCCGGAAAAATGATCCTGCTTTTGCTGAAGGTTATGAAATGTTGAACATCCTGTCGGACGGCATTGGACGTTATATCAATCCTTTTTACTTTTTTAAACTGCGCCGGCTCATCCGGCAACACCAGGTGACGCATGTAGAGCTTGAACATCCTTATTATGGCTGGATGGCTGTGCTGCTCAAATGGTTTGCCGGTGTTAAACTGATCGTGCATTCTCACAATATCGAGGGTACGCGTTTCAAAACATTGGGTAAGCCCTGGTGGAAATTGTTATGGCTGTACGAAAAGTGGGTTCACGGGCGGGCTGACTATAATTTCTTCAAACAGGAAGATGACAGGCAATATGCCATCCGGCATTTGGGGCTTTCACCTGAGCAGTGTATGGTGGTTACTTATGGTATTGAATGGAATGCCTGCCCTTCAAAGGCGGAAAAAGCAGCTGCACGGGAAGCGCTGCTCAGGCAACATGGTATACCTGCCCATCACCGCCTGTTACTGTTCAACGGGGCTTTTAATTATTTGCCCAATCTCAACGCTTTGCGTCGTATCATCAACCAGGTTAACCCCGAACTGCAGGCTATTCATGATTTTAACTATACCATCCTGATCTGTGGAAAGGATATTCCTGCTGAACTGACCAGCCAGCCCCACCCCAATATCGTCTTTGCCGGTTTTGTGCCGGATATCGATCTGTATTTTAAAGGGTGTGATGTGTTCCTGAATCCCGTGGTGGAAGGCGGTGGTATCAAAACCAAACTGGTGGAAGCGCTGGGACATAATATGAATGCGGTGTCTTCGCAAAATGGCGCTATTGGGGTTGATCCGGCTATTTGTAATGGCAAGCTGGTGATCACCGACGATGCGCTGACAGGATTTGCACAGGCTGTAGTGGAGGCTGCCCGGTACGAAGCTGATCAATCGCCTGCTTACTTTCAACATTTTTATTGGGGCAATATTGCGCAAAAGGCGGCCCGGTTTATACAATAGCTATCCCCAACATTGTATAAATTAATGCCCCGATTTGCTATAAAATTGCATTATTTTGCCCTTCTGTCAATAATAACAACATGAACAAGACGCTCTGGCAACGACTTCAGCCTCACGTAATAGCGATAGCCATCTTTTTTGCAATATCCTGTATTTATTGCCTGCCTGTCTTTAAGGGAGAGGTATTGGGTGGACACGATTCTATTGGCTGGAAGGCCATGTCTCACCAATCGTTTGAATATAAAGAGAAGCATGGCCATTTTCCGCTGTGGACCAACAGTATGCTCAGTGGCATGCCAGCTTACCAGATCGCTTTGGAATCTCAATATAATATCACTATTTCGTACCTGCATTTATTGCTGACCTTATTCCTGCCTGCTCCTGCGGGCCTGTTTTTTCTTTCTTGTTTGGGGTTCTACATTTTATGTCTGGTATTGCGGGTGAAAAACTGGATAGCCGTTTTGGGTGGATTGGCTTATGCATTTGCTTCTTATAGTGCCATTATTGTTGCTGTAGGGCATATCAGTAAATTCGCATCAATGGGGTATGCTCCCGCCGTGCTGGCAGGTTTAATACTGCTTGCGCAGCGGAAATACGTATTGGGCTTTATGGCTACCCTGATCTTTACCACTTGTCTTTTTTACCAGAATCACCTGCAGGTGGCATATTATACTTTTCTGATTGCCGGCTTCCTGGGCATAGCTTATCTGATCCAGGCAATACGGGAAAAGGCTATTAAACCGTTTGTGCTCATTGTTTGCCTGGCCGCCGTTGCTGTAGGATTGAGTGCAGCTTCTTTTGCCGTTATGCTGATGCCTACCCGGGATTATGTTAAAGAAACCATGCGTGGTGGCCGTTCTGAATTGACGCCCATCGATAAGGAAAATAAATCGCAAGGCGGACTGGATAAAGATTATGCTTTTAACTGGAGTTATGGAGTCAATGAGACTTTTACCTTCCTGGTGCCGCGTCTTTATGGCGGCAGTTCAATCAGTGTATTGGATAATCAATATGTGAATGAAATTGGCGACAACTCTCAAACTGCGCAAGCAATAGCCGAAAAGACAGGTATGGGAGAAGATCAGGCAAATGAGTTTGCCAAGCAATACTCTCCCTACTGGGGCACACAGCCCAGTACTTCAGGGCCAGTATACTTTGGTGCAGTCATTTGTTTCCTGTTTATCGTAGGGCTGGTGTTTTACAGGCAGTGGCACCTTAGTTGGATTATTGCTGCAACGGTATTTGGGATTTTGCTGGCGTGGGGCAGTAATTTTAAAGCCCTGAACTTTTGGCTATTCGACCACCTCCCCTATTACAACAAATTCAGGGCCCCTTCTATAGCACTTGTCATTCCCCAGTTGACAGTTCCTTTACTGGCTGTGCTGGGGCTTAATGAAGTGCTCTCTGATAAATACGATCTTGCTACGCTCTGGAAAAAGCTCAGGCTATCTCTTGTCATTACAGGTGCTGTGCTGGTAGTAGTAGCTGGTATGTATTTTTCGTTCGACTATAAAGGCGAGAATGATAATGCGATTGCTGAAAATCTTTCAGCTGGCATGGCGCGACAAATGGCGCAGGGTGGACAACCCACGCCGGAGATGCAACAGCAGGCCACTGATTTTGGCCGTTCAGTAGTCAACGGATTAAGGAATGATCGCCGCTCTCTATTTGCTGGTGATCTGACGCGTACCATCATTTTTATAGCATTGGCTGCCGGGTTGTTGTTCTTTTATGTCAGAAAGAAGGCTGTTTCCGCCACTGTGGTCTCGTTGGCGCTGGTCGCGCTTACAGCCATTGACCTGCTTGGTGTGGATTTGCGTTACCTCAATCATAAGCATTGGCATGCGGCTGATGAAGGTGGTGAATTGGTGGCTAATCGTGCCGACTTGCAAATAAAACAGGATACAGGTTATTACCGGGTGCTCGATCAAACCGGTGGCAATCCGTTCCTCGATTCAAGGGCTTCCTATTTCCATAATTCAGTAGGTGGTCAGCACCCTGCAAGGCTGGCTTTGTATGATGACCTGATCCAGCGCCAGCTTTCGAAAGGGAATATGAAGGTGTACAGTATGCTGAATACGAAATACTTTATTGTACAGAATCCGCAGGATGGTCAATCGATCGCTCAACAGAATCCTGACGCATTGGGAGCTGCCTGGCTGGTGAAAACCATTAAGTATGTAGATAATGCGGATGCGGAAATGGCGGCACTGGATAATTTTGATCCTAAAGACACCGTGATCATCGATAAGCGGGAGCAGCCGAAAGTAGCGTTTGCTCCTCAGTTTGATTCCACCGCCACCATCAGGCTTATAAAGAATGAAAACGATAAGATCAATTACGAGTTCAATGGTGCTACTAACCAGTTTGCTGTGTTCAGTGAGATCTATTACCCTGCCGGATGGAAAGCTTTTATCGATGGTAAAGAAACAGCTATTGTAAAAGTTAATTATGCATTGAGGGGATTACCGGTACCGTCAGGCAAGCATGCTATCGAGTTCCGCTTTGAGCCGGAAGACTATATACTGGGTGACCGGATATCGCTGATATCAGGTATCATTTCCATCCTGTTATTGTTGGGAGGTGCATGGTATTTGTGGAAGCAAAACAAAAATGAGCTGGCGGTTAAGAAATAATATACTTGTAAGATAAATTATCAGAAGTGACTGCCTCACGCGGTCCCTTCTCTTTTGTAAGCGAAGCAGGTTACAACTGTTATTATAAAACTTTGTAGAAGTAGGGTTTCTTGCTGACGATTCGGGGTGCAAAACGCCACAGGGTGGCAACATTGCCTGCCAACCGGGAGGCACGGCCCCAATCTGCCAATGGATTCCGCAGGGTAAATAATCTTTCGAAGAAACTACACAGGAAAAAAACGGGAACGGCTATTGTATAGGTGATCAGGTGAAAAAGGAACCAACCAGTCCCAAGGTGTTTCCTGATACGTAAAAAATTGGACAGCATTATTTGAAGTCCTTTCTTATCATAGAGGTTGTAATATCCTTTGCCCGATGATCCGAATGTTTCATTGGCTGTAGCGCCTTGCAGGTGTACCACATTGAATTGACCGTAAATGCACATTTCCCCGATACGTTTTAGGCGGCTACACCATTCCACCTCTTCTGCATAAAGAAAAAAATCTTCATCCATCAACCCTGCTTTATCAATGGCAGCCTGCTTAACCATCAAGTAGGCGCCATTGATCCAGTCTACGGTGGTTTCCTCCCTGGTGTCTGGCACGTGTGGTTTTTTGACCTTCATAACATTGCCCAGCCACTTAAGGAACTGCCCGATGTATGGAAGGGGCAACAGGTTGTTAAGGCTGCCCGCCGTAAAATAACTGCCGGAAATCTGTGGGGTTCGGTCTTCATTCAGTAATTGTACGCCACAAGCGACATAAGCGGATTGCATAAACTGTACATAGCACTTTTCTATTGCCCTGTCTTCCACCAGGGTATCTGAATTCAACAGCAGGACCGCATCACCCTTGGCGTGTCGTATCCCCTCATTATTGGCCCGGGCAAAGCCTGCATTGTAATCCATCTGGATCCACTTAACGGCAGGATAATGGCGGGTGATCAAAGCCTGACTATTATCGCCGGATGCGTTATCTACCACAATCACTTCCAGGTCGACCTGCGGGGTCGGCTCAAAGACCGTCTTCAGGCAATTGTCGAGTAATTGGGGTGTTTTATAATTGACAATAACGATAGAGATCACTGGCTTAATTTATGTCGGTGTGTCAGATAATGAATGAACATACTAAACTTGGAGAAAACGCCTGTCGTCAATAAGCGACGTGGGATTTTGGATTGCCAATGTATCATTGACAGTATGACCTGGTGAACAGGTCCCTGGTAACCAGCTTCCCTGATCTCTTTTTCATAGCGAACCTCCAGGTTGCGCATGAGCCGCCACCAGGCATCATAGACAAGTATGTTTCGCAGGCAATGTATGCCGATCTTGTTTAGCAGGTAAAAGTTTTCTGGTATTTGTACTTTCCGGTTGCCTACACAATCCATGGTTACCTGCTGATCACTCATGCCCACATTGATCAAAGGCTGGTTGATATAGCCGATCTTTTCTGTGGATAGGCGACGTATATAGAAGTCGATATCTACCACCCACTTGGTTTTGGGATCATAAAAGAACTGCTGGTTGTTCCGGTGCAATATTACGCTGGGTGGGCCAATGATATTCCGGGCAAATAAGATCGCCGGCTCCTTCATCAATGCTTTTACCCTGCTATCGGCAATAACAATGGGCTCTTCCTTCCCTGTGTGCAGGTAGATGTTATAGTATGCACAAAAAATGAGATCGCCCGTATGGTTGGCAATAGCATCTGCAAACTGCTGTAAGCTGGTGGTTTCCCTGAACCAGTCATCATCATGCATTATCTTGATCCATTGACCCGTGGCGCGCCGTAAACCTTCATTCCAGTTTTCCGGTGTGCCCAGTGCATGGGCATTCTTTGAATAATGCAGTGAGAAAGAGGTTTTATAAGTATCGCATAAGGCTTGTACCTTATCGTCGGGACTATCATCCGTTATTACCACTTCAAAATCCCGGAACGTTTGTGCTTTAACAGAGTCCAGGATTCTTGTGAGGTAGTCAACATTTTTATAGGCCGGGATACATATCGATATGAGAACGGGAAATGTCATATAACAGTTGTAGGCCATTGGTATGGCGCTTGCAAAAGTAGGTAAAATATTTAGCAGGTATTTGATAGGATTATTTACGTATTTTGCGCCCTTTCCAACATTAACCTATTCATACCATGCAGTTTACAGCCCATAACATATTGCTAAATAATGGGAAGAAGACACTGGGCGATGACCATATCCTTTTTAGTGACAGTGCTGTCTGGACATCTATTAAAAGTACCATTGATCTGTTTCTGCCAGGTTCTCGGGAAGAAAGGAATAAGCTGAGATCTGTAGATCTTGGATGCCTGGAGGGGGCCTATACTGCGGAACTGGCTAAATTAGGCTTTGACAGTCTGGGTATAGAAGCGCGTGAAGACAACATCGCAAAATGTAATTATGTAAAGGAAAACCTGAATTTGCCCAATTTACATTTTGCACAGGATGATGTAAGAAATGTGGCCAACTACGGCAAGTTTGATGTTACTCTTTGTTACGGGTTGTTATATCATTTGAATGATCCTGTTGATTTCCTGAAAAGGATTGGCGACAATACCAATAAACTGTTACTGCTCAATACGCATTTTGCTCCTGAACGGGACATCAGGTACCGATTGGGTTTTCTCAACAAATATGTTATTGGTCCCATTCAAAAAAGAACCCATTTCCTGGAATATCAGAAAAATTACCGGCTTTCTGCTTTAACGAAAAATGAAGGCTTTCGCGGAAGGTGGTTTAAGGAATGGAGCCCTAATCAGGATAGGGCAAAGATTGAAAAATCTCTTTGGGCATCCTACAATAACAACCGGTCGTTCTGGTTGTGCAAAAAAGACCTGACGCAGGCATTGCACGATGCAGGATTCAATCACGTATTTGAACAATTTAACTATACGGGTGATATTTTCCCGGACAATTATACGCAACACTACAATCGTACTATGTTTGTGGCTTTAAAGCAATGATCATCTGCGCTGTTTGTGTTCAAACGCCCGGCTTAAGAGGGCGCTTACTACATCTTCCGTGCTACAGTAATGAGGTGAAAAGGTTTTTGGGCTTTTTGGTACAATACATTGCAGGAGCTATACTCTAACATTTCCCGTACAAGTTCCAGGCTGAAAACATGATGATGGGCGCGGCGGTTTTGATGATTATTACGCAATATCAGTTCCCGCTCTTCTGGTGAAGCTGAGCTGGTTTCAAAACCCGGTTCATTCAGTTTCAGTATTTCTTCAAAATGGGTAGTATCATCTTCCTGAACACCAGACCTGAGGTCATTCAACAAGTGCTCCATGGTAGTATAAGGTCTCGAAATATCAAAGGTGAATCGTTTATCGGGTAATATTAAAATCAACAGGCCCCCGGTTTTTAAAACGCGCATCCATTCTTTGATAGCTTTCAATGGATTTGCCACATGTTCCAGGCTATGGCAGGATAATATAAAGTCATAACTATCATTCGCAATACCTGTCAGGTCTGCGGCCTCTTTGATGAACTGATAGCCTGTTTTGTTATGGTAGCGATATGTCTGACCTTCTCTTATGGAGCCCTCCCAAACCGTTTCATTACTGAAATTCACGCCATCTACCTGTTCCGCAAACAAGTAAACCGGTGCTCCGCCCATCAAAGAAAATTGCGCGCTTGGGCCTCCGATCTCCAGTCCTTTTTTTCCGCGAAGCTGATAGCTATAACGAATCAACGTCTGCTTTGCAGGACGGGATATGTAGGATAATCCAGTTATCAGATAATCGCTTATTACAGACATGTTTATAGCTTTTATTTGCCCCAGGCAAGATAAGTCAATTTCTTTTTTTGGGCATCACTGCCATCTGAATAGAGTCTCGTTTGATTGTCTGCTACCAAGAGGTTCTGTTGTGAATGCATCCAGAAGGTTGAACTGTTTATCCATTCTTCCTTTTCATAACAATTTCCCATTTTATCGATTAAAAGTACTTTCAATCCTTTCTTGTTGACCTGACGGGTAAGACTATTCCTGCCACTTTCAAAAAGGTATGCGTTGAATTTATTCTTCAGATTACCTTTTTTGCATGATAATAACAGGGCTTTTTTCAACATGAAAGCATTGGTGCGTATATGAGGATTGGGAAAAGAAGGAAATAAAAAACTCCAGTAGAATAAGGCTTTCAGCAGCAATTTGAATTTGCTGAAATTCTCCTGAAAGGGTTTATTTCGTTCCCACTTCCATGAGTTATTAATAAAAACGGAAGAACTATAGCTTTGCCAGGAGCCTGTAGCGCCAATAATACCTGCTTTTTCTGCCTGCATTTTTTCTGCATACAATGCAAGCCAGTTATCTGCCTGCAATTCGGAATAGCTGTTTAGAAAAAGAATATAATCGGTGTTTAGTTGTCTGGCTGCCCAGAAATAGGCATCTATGTCCTGGCAGGCGCCATAATGGATGAGGGTGCTATAGGTTATTTTATTAGCGTTGGCAATGGCCAGATAGGGGGCCAGATCCTGCTCATTCTGTACACCGTTGAACAGCAGTACTATCTGGTGTGCATAGCCTGCCTTGCGTTCACAATAGGAGGTGATAAATTTTTCGAATAATACTGTTCCATACGGCATCCATATCAGATGAACGACCGTAACAGGAACAATTTTATCACTGTTTTGAACCATTATTTCTTTTCTACAAGTAAGACATTGTTCATATACAGATCGGGGCCTTTGGGTAATATCGCATTAAAGAACAAACTGATAACATTCAGGAAAAAAACGCCTCCGCTATCCAATATGGTTCTGATAACTGGAATTTTACCGAAAAATCTTCTTACTATATGTATGTGATAATAGGCAATGAATATCTGGCCGATGGTTTCGATGGCTGTGCCGGATTTTTCAAAAGCGATGACTCTGAATCCGTTTCTTTCCAACAAGTCTTTTATGCCATATGATGAGTAGCGGGCAAAGTCATTGGGAACTTCATGTTCGCAAATTGCGAAAGGGCAGGTTATCAGCATTTTCCCTTTGGGTTTCAACACGCGATGTAATTCCCTGACCATATGTTCAAGGTTAAAAACATGTTCAAAGACCTCGGTGGAAAAAATACCATCAAAACGATCGGCTTCAAAAGGCAGGGTCAGTCCATCATAAAACACATCAATTGATTCATTTTCATGCGAATGTCCCTCTCCATGGAAGTCAACTCCCATATATTCATCTACTTTGAATAAATCCCGGTAAGGCTTTGATCCACAACCAAAATCCATCAGGGACCCCGAAAAAGAAGGTGTATACTTAAGGATATGTTTCAATAGCCGGTTTCGTAATAAGTACGAAGGATTAGTAAGGGAAGGGTTAAAGTCCTTAGGAATTGTTGCTAAACCGGCTACTTTCATAATAGGTAAAAAGTTGCGCAAAATTAAAATTATTTCCCCTATTAATGTCTTGCTATGCCATTTAATTTATTGAAAACCAATTTCTGCATAATAATCGCAATGCAGTATTTTTACCGCTAAACTGTAGGCAAAACAAGCTCAGGCAATCATAATCATGGGGCAGATACGCAAACAAGTTATTCAATCTTCTTTTCTTTCGTATGTAGGGTTCGGGATTGGGGCCATCAATACTTACTTTTTCACCCGTGAAGGCATGTTTACGCCTGAACAATATGGACTTACGCAGGCCATCATTAGTTTATCCCAGGTATTGGCGCCGCTCGCTGCATTAGGTATGACGGCCTTCATCAACAAGTTTTTCCCGTACTATTTTGGCCATCTTTCCAACCGGAAAAATGACATGCTCACTGTTGCTATCGTTGTCGGCATTATCGGGGCTGCATTGGTGTTTACAGGTTGTTTTGTTTTTGAGCCATTGGTCATTAAAAAGTTTAAGACGAAATCGGCGCTGCTCGTAGAGTTTTATTACTGGTCGCTTCTGTTTTCTTTCTTTTTCATGTGCTTTTCAATCCTTGAAAGTTATATGGGCGCGCTGAAGAAAACGGTACTGCCAAACTTCATGAAGGAAACTGTTTACCGTATATGCGTGTCGATCCTGATCGCTTTGTATGTTTTTCAGGTTATCCCCTTTAGTCTCTTCGTTATATTGTTTTGCTGTATCTACCTGCTTATTGTGGTCATACTGATCAGCTATCTCTTTTTTTCCAAACAACTCTTAATTGCTACCCGCTTCAGCAGGGTAACAAAGCGTATTAAACGAAGTGCTGCTATTTATGTCGGGTACGTGTATGCCGGTTCTGCTATTGCCAATATCGCCCGGCAAATAGACACGATCTCGCTGGCTGGCGCTCAAAATCTCAGTGTTACGGGTATCTATTCGCTTAACCAGTTTGCGGCAGCGATCCTGCAGGTGCCTTATCGCGGGTTGACAGCTATTGCTGCTCCATTGATTGCGGAGCATTGGAAAAATAAGAATCTGACAGAGATTTCCCGTATTTATCAACGGTCATCTATCAACCTGCTGCTCATAGGCTGTTTTCTTTTTGTCAATATCTGGATCAATTATGATGACGGATTGCAGGTATTACGTACCGATGCGAGGTTTGCGGCAGGTAAAACGGTGTTTCTGTTATTAGGGCTGTACAATGTGTTTGAACTGGGAACTGGTTCCAATTCGGTATTGATAGGTACATCACCAGCCTGGCGTTTCGAATTCTTTTCCGGCGTTATCCTGTTGGCGCTGTCTATTCCCCTCAATATCTATATGGCCAGATACAAGGGGATGGATGGAGTGGCGTTGGCTACTGCCGGTACGCTCGTTCTGTACAACATAATCCGGTTGATCTTTATCAAGTACCGCTTCAACATGTGGCCATTCAGCCTTAAAACAGTATATGCGGTGCTGCTGGTGACAGGTTGTTATTTCCTGACCTGGTATCTGCTGAGAAATATACATGGCTTTACCGGCATTTTGCTGCGCTCCTCACTCTTCTCCACTTTATTTTTTACCGGCGTTTTTTATCTTCGGCTTACGCCCGATCTGCCTCAGTTTATTGAGGTGGTCAGGAAAAGATTTGCGCGAAAAAAATAATATGAGCTGCACGGTTACGTTCTAAAACTGCACAGTTATTGCCTGAATCGACGCACTTATCGGTTTGCCGGTGCAATAACGAATTTAATTTATATATTGGTAAAGAATACCCCTATGCCCTGATGACCAAAATGATACGCTTATTATTAAGCTTTTTACTCGTCCTTATTGTCCCTGCCTTCTGCTTTTCGCAGGTCAGCCTGTCCTGTAACGACTGGTTAAAAACAACCAATCAGCTTGATGCCGTTAAAATAGGCGACCTGGATATAGCGGGTAACCAACTGACCGTTGAAGCCACCTTCAATAGAGTGGCTCCTTATTCAAGCGGTTATTTGTATGCCGGCAACATAGTTTCAAAACACAAAGAACCTACTGATTGTAATTACCTGCTGCGCCCCAGACATGCGGAGATCAGTACTTCTAATGGTTTTTTCAGTACGCCACAAGTTTGCGATTTTCAACTTAATAAAACATACCATGTAGCCATGGTATATGATGGCAGTTCCCTGAAGTTTTACAGGAATGGGTACCTCATGAGCCAGGTGGCGGCTACAGGCAACCTCATTCAGAACAATTGGATTACTACCATTGGTGAGAATGCTTATGCAACAGGTCCTTATACGATTGCGGAGCACATGAATGGATTTATCAATGAGGTAAGGATATGGAACAGGGCCAGAACGCAGGCGGAGATACAAGGTTACATGAACATATCGCTACCTGCTCCCACTACCCAGCCTGGACTTCAGGCATATTATGTATTCAATGACTTACTAAATAAGCAGGGCAATGCTGCCTGGAATGGCAGCTTGCTGGGCGGCGCGCTCATCAACCAGACCAATGCCAACTGCATGTCGGTTGTAGATTCTTGTGAGCAGGTGGTGACTTCTGTCAATGCCATCGCCAGTTTTACGGCGCCGGATACCGTTTGTATCAATAACCCGGTCAACATTACCAATACTTCTACCGGGGCTACCAGCTATTTCTGGAACTTTTGTGTGGCCGATATCGATAAAACGCCCATCGGCACCAACATTGGCAATCCGGGTGGCGCTCTTCAGACACCCGTATTCATAGATTATGCGTTTGCCAATGGTAATTATTATGGATTCTCTACAAATTTTGCACCTGGAGGACTGGTGAGGCTCGACTTTGGCAACAGTCTGCTCAATACGCCTACTGCGGTTAACCTGGGTAACTTTGGGGGGATTATTCCACCCAATAATAGTGCAGAGGGCCTGCAGATAGTAGAGAATGAAGGCAAATGGTATGTGATCATGGTGGGGGGTAATCCGGCTGTGCCGGGAGGCGTTACGCCCAGGGTATTGAAAATTGAACTGGGAACCAATATCGCTAACCCGTCTCCGGTGGCTACCGACTGGGGCAACCTGGGCAATATGCTGCAGCCTATCGACCTGCACCTTTTTAAAGATGGTACCAACTGGTATGGTTTTACCGTAAACTCAGAAAACAATACGATCACCCGGTTCAATTTTACCAACAGCTTCAACAATACACCCACGGCGGTAAACCTTGGTAATATTGGTAGCCTCTCCTATCCTACCGGTATTTTTGTCATGAACGACAATGGCAACTACCGTGTCTTTATTACCAATGGCGGAGATAATTCAAGAAACACACATCCGAACTGGTCCCTCTCCCGGCTCGACTTTGGCAATTCATTGCTGAATATGCCTACTGGTGTTAACCTGGGTAATCCTGGCGGTGTATTGCGGCATTCGAGAGACCTTACCATTATGCGGTCCTGCGACCAGATCATTGCTTTTGCTGTGAATGGCGCTTTTGGATCGAACGATATTGTAAAATTGAATTTCAATAATGACCTTTCTTCCATTCCTACAGGTAGTTCGTTGGGCAATGTTGGTAACCTGAATTTTCCGCACTCTATTTCGAAACTATTCCGGGTGAATGAAGACATTTATGGTTTTGTGACCAATGCGGCCAATAATACCATTACCCGGTTTCGTTTTCAGGGATGTGCCAATGCCAGCATAGCCAGCTCTACTTTACAAACGCCGCCACCAATTACTTATAATACACCCGGTACTTATAACATCAACCTGACAGTAGACGATGGGTTGCCTACACAATCTGCTTTTTGTAAGCAGGTGACGGTAGTGGCAGCTCCTGTGCAAGCACCAACGCAGCAGGTAAGATTATGTAGCGGCAACAACAGTATAAGGATTGGCACAGGTACCAAACAAGCCCGGTATACCTGGAATACCGGCGCTACCACTGATTCGATCGATGTTACTGCCCCGGGCAAATACTGGGTAAACATTGACAGGTTTGGCTGCACCGTTGCCGATACCGTTGTTGTTACCGCCAGCAATTGTACAGTGATCGCTTCTTTTACTGCTCCCGATACGATTTGTATCAATAATCCTGTTACCCTTACGAATACTTCCATCGGCGCCAGCAGTTATTTCTGGAACTTCTGCGTGGCAGATATCACTACTACACCGCAGGGAACCAATCTTGGCAATATCAGTAACAACTTATCCATGCCGGTATTCATGGACTATGTTTACGTCAATGGCAATTATTATGGCTTTTTGATAAATCATGCTCCCGGCGGACTGGTCAGGCTCGACTTCGGCAATAGCCTGTTGAACACACCCACTTCTGTGAACCTGGGTAATTTTGGCGGTAACATTCCTGCACAATGGGGGGCTGAAGGTATTCGTGTAGTGCAGAATAATGGAAAATGGTATGCCATTGTTGTAGGAGGCGCTACCTCGGCGGGGTATACGCCAAGGATCCTGAAATTCGATTTCGGCACTAATATTACCAACCCAACGCCTGTTGTCACCAACTGGGGAAATTTAGGTAATATGGAGCAGCCTATCGATTTTGACCTTTTCCAGGAAGGAGGCAACTGGTATGGCTTTGCTGTGAATGCGCTGAACAATACATTCACGCGTTTCAATTTTACCAACAGCTTCGATAATACGCCCACTGCTGTGAACCTCGGTAACATCGGTGGTTTGTCATATCCGACGGGAATCTATACGATCAACGATAATGGTAATTTCAGGGTTTTCATTGTTAATTCAGGCTCTGCCGTCTCTTTAACAAGGCTTGATTTTGGCTCTTCTCTCTTGAATACACCGACAGGAGTTAATCTTGGCAATCCTGGCAATATCTTGTCGACACCGAGGGATATTACCGTTATGCGTTCCTGCGGACAGTTCATTGCTTTTGTTGTCAACGGCACGGCAGGCTTTGGAGAAATCGTGCGGCTTGACTTTAATAATAATCCTACTTCCATACCCACACCAGCCTCACTGGGCAATGTAGGCAGCCTTAATTTTGCTCATTCCATTTCCCGTTTGTTCCGGGTGAATGAAGATATTTTTGGTTTTGTGACCAATGCCGGTAATAATACGCTTACCCGGTTCCGCTTTCCCGGCTGTACAAATGCCAGTATCGCTAATTCAACTGCAGAAACTCCGCCGCCCATTACTTATAATACGCCCGGGACCTACAATATCAACCTTACGATAGACGACGGACTGCCTACACAAAGTGCTTATTGTAAACAGGTAGTGGTGATGGCAGCCCCTGCATCGGCGCCCACGCAGCGGATAGCTGTGTGTTCAGGCGTTACGCAACGCATAGGCACTGCCACCCGCTCTGCTACTTATTTATGGAATACCGGCGCCACTACGGATTCGATCGACGTAAGTGCGCCCGGGACCTATTGGGTAGACATTGATCGTTTTGGTTGTAAAGCCACCGACACTTTCATCATCCGGGCTGCGGCATGTAGTAATATCAGCAACATCATTAACGATTATACAGAAGTACTGGCGCTTGATCCCTGTAAAAACTCCCTGGTAGTGGGTGACGCCACTGCGTATAATGTGGGTGATACGGTATTGCTGATCCAAATGAAGGGCGCTGTAATGGATGTAACTAATACGGCAGCTTTCGGTAATGTATTGAATTATCAGTCTGCGGGTAATTATGAATTCAATTATGTAAAAAGTAAGACGGGCAACACGATCGAATTGCTGAATATCATCACGAAATCATTTGATGTTCCCAATGGGAAAGTGCAATTGGTACGGGTACCTTATTATGAAGATGCCGTCATTACGTCTACCCTCACCTGCTTGCCCTGGGATGGCGGCAAGGGAGGTATAGTGGTATTGAACGCCCGGAACACCATCAACCTGAATGCCAATATAGATGTCAGCCAAAAAGGCTTCCGCGGAGGTGCAGCGGAAATAAAACCTTCCGACTGTGCAGAAACAGGCTACTTCTACGACCAAACATCCAATAAAGCTGCCCTGAAAGGTGAAGGCATAGCGCAGGTGGGCAGCAATATGATCAGGGGTAGAGGAAAAGTCGTCAATGGTGGTGGTGGTGGTAATAACCACAATGCAGGCGGCGGTGGTGGCAGTAATGCCGGTGCGGGCGGTGTGGGAGGCAGAGAGACATTGGTGGCTGGTTGTGCGCAGCTCAATAATGGAGGTGTTGGAGGAACTCCATTGCCCTATGGCAACGCACAAAACAAAATATTCATGGGTGGCGGCGGTGGCGCTGGTGATGTAAATGGCGTAACAGGTATTGCTGCACCGGGTGGCAACGGCGGAGGGATCGTCATTGTGATGGCTCCTGTTCTTTATACCAATAGCAATGCTATCCTTAGCAGGGGACAAACGCCTGCAGATTGTTCTGGTGGCGATTGCTGGGAAGGACAAAGTGGTGGTGGTGCAGGTGGTACAGTATTGTTGTCGGTAGATAATGTTATTGGTAACACCACCATCAATACTTCGGGTGGCAATGGAGCCAGTCTTACCAACCCCAATACCGGAGCTGGCTATAATGGTACCGGCGGCGGTGGTGGTGGTGGTATGCTGTGGACAAAAACGGCATCACTACCTGCTGGTATTACGCACACTACTGCCGGAGGTATCAGGGGAGTGTTTATAGCAACAGGAAATGACGGAGGTGCACAGAATGGTGGGCAGGGGCAAACGGCTTTTTCTCTTCAGCTACCTGTTGCTTCCGCGCCTTTTAAAGCGAATATCGATTCTGTCAAGATAAAAGCGAATATTGTAGCCTGTACGCCACCTTCCTTTGAGGGACTGGCCTGGACAAACACTCGTCCTATCAGTAGCTGGCTATGGTCTTTCGGTGATGGTGCAACAGCTACCACGCAAAACGCTACGCACATATATCAAACCCCTGGTAATTACACCGTCAAATTGGTCGTTACAGATGCGAATGGCTGTAAGGATAGTATCAGTATGCCTTTCCGGTTTGATGGTATCCTCGATTTCGACTTCGCTTACCAAATCGATGTCTGCTCTCCTCTTGAAGTACAGTTTACCGGACTGGGTTCTACTACCACCAATGCTTATTGGGAGTTTGGTGACAATGCCACGGCTATCGGGGCAACACAGGTATCGCATAGTTATGCTGCTGAAAATACTTACAAAGTGCGGTATAGTGTAACAGACGGTGCTTGTACAGATACCATTACCAAGCTTATTCCGATCAATATATTGAGAGAAAATATTGTTCTTACGGCTGATACAACTATCTGTGCGGGAACTACCAAACAATTGCGTGCGGTACAAGCCTTGAGCTATTGCTGGTTTCCCACTACTTACCTGGATAATCCTGCTGCCCAAAATCCTGTAACCAGCACGCCACAGGATATTACTTATTACCTGCATTCCGAGTATACGGGCAATAACCTGATCGTTAATGGAGATTTTTCTGCTGGTAATACCGGATTCACTTCTCAATATATTTATGCAACTACCAACACTACGGAAGGTGAATATTTCGTGGGGCCTAATCCACAGCTATGGAACGCTTCGACCAGTAGTTGTCCTGATCACACAGGTAATGGCAATATGATGCTGGTAAACGGAAACCCTATTGCTGATCAAACGGTATGGACGCAAACGATCAATGTAATTCCTAACACCAATTATGCATTTTCTACCTGGATACAATCGATATATAATGTAAACCCTGCTCAATTACAGTTTTCGATCAATGGAAACGACCTGGGAGGTGCTATTACTGCTTCCATTCCTTCCTGCAACTGGCAACAATTTTACACTACCTGGAACTCGGGCAACAGCACAACTGCACGCATATCGATCGTCAATAAAAATACCATCATCATGGGTAATGACTTTGCGCTTGATGATATCTCTTTTGCCCAGGTCCTTGTTAAACGAGACAGCGTAGTGATCAAAGTGGACAAGCCGATAGTGATCGCTAATAACGATACCACTGTTTGTTATAATAAGCCTGTACCATTGATAGCTACCGGTGCCGCCACTTATACCTGGTCGCCAACTGTAGGGTTATCCAATCCTGCCATTAGCAACCCTATTGCTACGCCTGTTGCCAGCGGTGTTACTTCCTATATTGTTACCGGTACAACGGCTAACGGTTGTGCTGCCAAAGACACCGTATTGGTAAATGTCTTTCCGAAACTTGATTTTGACTTCGGGTACAAGGTCGACGTTTGTTCACCGCTTGCCGTACAGTTTACCGGACTGGGAAGCACTACTACCAATGCTTATTGGGATTTAGGAGATAATACTACGGCAACTGGTATTACTCAGGTCTCTCATTTGTACGCTTCCGAAAACGCTTATAGCGTACGATACAGTGTTACAGACGGAATATGTACAGATACCATCACCAAACTTATCGCAATCAACACATTGAAAGATAACATTGTCCTTACGCCTGATACTGTTATCTGTGCAGGAACCACCAAACAATTGCGTGCTGTACAAGCCTTGAGCTATTGCTGGTTTCCCACTACTTACCTGGATAATCCTGCCGCTCAAAATCCGATCACCAATACACCACAAGACATCACCTACTACCTCAACACAGAAGTGACAGGTAATAACCTGATTGCCAACGGTGACTTTTCTGCCGGTAATACGGGCTTTGGTTCTGACTATACCTATACAACGGCCAATAGTACAGTGGTCGGTGTATATGCCATCAACAGCAATCCTTCGGCCTGGAATAGCTGGGCAGCCCCCTGCGCTGATCATACCAGTGGCAATGGCAATATGATCATGTTTGATGGCGCTAATATTCCCGGTCAGAAAGTGTGGTATACCACTGTACCGATCACGCCCAATACCAATTTTGCATTTTCCAGCTGGATACAGTCTATCCACGCTACTAACCCGGCAAAGTTGCAGTTCTTTATCAATGGCAAGTTATTAGGGAATATTTTTTCAGCCAGTGCCACCACCTGCCAATGGCAGCAGTTTTATGAAGTATGGAATTCCGGCAATGCTACCATTGCCGAAATCGCAATCGTAAATCAAAACACCAATCCGCTCGGCAATGACTTTGCCCTGGATGATATCTCTTTTGCTCCGGTATTTATTAAGCGTGACAGTGTAGTGATCAAAGTAGACAGACCTATAGTTAAAACCAATAACGATACTACAGTGTGTAGTGACAAACAAGTACCGTTGTTTGCCACAGGAGCTGCTACCTATACCTGGTCGCCGGCTGCCGGATTATCCAACCCTGCCGTTGCCAATCCAATAGCAACACCTGCAGCAACTCCCACACAATATATCGTTACCGGTACAACGGCTAATGGTTGTGTTGCCAAAGACACAGTACTGGTGAGTGCATTTGCGAAGCCCTCCATTGCCAAGACATCCGACACGCTGGTATGCCGTAATAGCAGCTTCCCGCTCTTTATTACAGGCGGCGTATCTTATGCGTGGACTTCGGCCGGCCAATTGAGCGGGCCCAATAGCGATCGACCCATCGTCAGTGTGGGCACGTCACCTGTCACCTACCAGGTGGCAATTACCGATAATCATTCCTGTGTAAGCTTTGATTCTGTAGAAATATCGGTACGACCATATCCTGTGTTCCGTGCTACCGGCAACCTGGCCATCTGTGCAGGTTCCAGCCAGGTGATGCAGGCAAGTGGCGGAGATACATATGAATGGTCGCCAGCCCGCTGGTTCGATAATCCAGCAGCTCCTTCTCCGGTAGTAACGCCGGAGGCAACCACACTTTTCAGTGTTTACATACGGGAAAATACCTGTGGTTTCGATACAACGATCAATATGCTGCTTACAGTGAACCCGATTCCCGTGCTCACGGTAAATAAAGCCAATGACGTGAATTGTAATACGCCTACTGCTCAACTAAACGTTACGGGCGCTATGCGCTATACCTGGAGCCCGGCAACCGGTTTGGATAATCCCACCAAAGCCAACCCTGTAGCAGCCATCGATACGACCACTGAATATAGTGTAACCGGTATCAACCAGTTTGGTTGTTCGTCCAACGCCTATATACAGGTAAAAGCTACTAAAGACGGTATCCCACGCTTTGTGGTGCCCAATGCCTTTACGCCTAATGGCGACAGGAAAAATGATTGCTTCGGCATTCAGCGTTGGGGCAATGCTATTGTGCAGGAGTTTACGGTATACAACCGGTGGGGGCAGAAAGTGTTTCAAGCCAATAATCCCAACCAATGCTGGGATGGTACCTTCAACGGTAAGCCGCAAGACTCAGGTGGATATGTCTACGTGATACGCGCAAGAACATTGTGTGGCGAGGTGACGACAAAAGGTGTAGTAATGCTGGTACGATAACAATTAAATACTGCTTCTTGTATTTTGCAGCGGGAACCGCAAGATGACGCGTGTGCCAGCTGGCTTATTATTGAATTCGAGGTCTTCAATATCTATCAATATACGGGCTGTTTGGGTTTTGTTCAGCATTTCGATCCGCCTGGCTGTGAGTGACATTCCTTTCGACTGGTATTCGATCGGTATTTCGCTTTTATATTCACCAGCTTGCTGGCGTCCTACTCCATTGTCTTCCACCTGGCATACGAGGTATTGACCATTCAGCGTGACTCCTATTTTAATAAGCCCCTTCTTATCATTGCGATATTTTAATCCGTGTCTGATGCTGTTCTCTACATATGGCTGCAGGAGCATGGGTGGAATGAACCAGGCAGCCGCATCGAGGCCTGGAGCTATCGTGACGGTGTAGGAGAATTTATCCTCAAACTTCGTCTTCTCCAGTTCGAGATAGGTAGTCAGGTAATTTATCTCTTCCTGTATACTGATCCTTGCTTTGGAAGACAAGTCCAGCGTTAACCGGATAAGCCGCGAAAATTCCGTGATGAATTTATTGGCGCCTATGAGGTCTTTGTCGATCACATACTGCTGTACTGAATTAAGGCTGTTAAAAATGAAGTGGGGGTTCATCTGCGCTTTGAGCGCCATCTGTTCCAACTCGGCCATGCGGTTGTTGATCTGCATTTGGACTTCATTCAACCGGCGTATCCGTTTAATGCGGGCGTTAAGGAAAAGCCAGATCAATGCCCAGGCAATGAGCAACCCCAATATCCTGAACCACGTTTTTTCCCATACTTGTTTATCCACCTGGAAAGGGATCCGTATCGTCTCGCTTTCTACGCCAAATTTATTGGTGGCCACCAACTGCAGTTCGTAGTTGCCTGCAGGCAGTGATGGATAGCTGAGAAAAGTTTCCCGGGTAGATTGCCAATGATCATCGAGGCCCGCAAGACGATAACGATAAGTAATGTCTCCGGCCGACCGGTAAGAAATACCCACATATTCGAAACGGATGGCGTTATTGGCGGCTGATAATGTCAAGTTACCCGAGTCTGCTGCCAGCTTTTTACCTGCCGCCTGTATATTGGTGATGCGTAGTTTACACCAGGAGTTAAGCGATATTTTATCAGCATCAAAGCTGGTCAATCCGGCTGCAGTACCTGCATATACGCGGGTGCCTTCGACGAAAACTGTATTGATCAGGTCACCGATCAATCCATCTTCATTTGTATAATTGGTGATATGGAGCTGGCCAGAGGAGATCTTCACGCGGTTAAGCCCTTTGTCTGTTCCCACCCAGATATCATTACCTGATATAAAAAGTGTCCGGCAAATATCACTGGTCAGGCCATCCTTTTGTTTCACTATATGCGTTACCTGGTTATTCTTAAAGCCAATAAGCCCATTGCCATTGGTGGCTATCCACAAAGTGCCGTCGGCTGAAGCATTGATGGCGGCAATCCTGCTGCTTAACAATGGAAAGCGGTTGCCCAGATACTGCCCATGTGGTGTACTATCTGCCCTGTATAATCCATTTAACGCGCCCACATAGATGGTATCATGCAAGGCAAAACTGGCTGTGGAACGGCCATACCATTCAGGATGCGTAAATATCAGATCGCCGGATGCGAGGAACACGCCATTGTTCGTGCTGACCAGGAGGTGCTTATTGTTATATAATGATATTG
>JAGIBF010000080.1 GCA_017744515.1 Niastella sp. | reverse complement strand
ACTTGGAAAAGTTCCATGAGGGCGCCTGCTCGTTCCAGCCATTTTGTGTTTTATGGGTGAGCCAGGCAAATATGGGGTTCTGTTCTGAGGATTTGACTACTATACTTTTCCTGGCCAATGGGAAGGTAACTCCGAAGTTGATCTGGCAGAACTGAGCGATCTCTTCATCATTGCCTTTTTCCTGCTCATGGAAATCATTGGCAGGAAAGCCGATGATCACCAGCTTTTCCTTGTACTGCTCATGCAGCTTTTGCAGGTCGGCATATTGATTGGTATAGCCACATTCACTGGCGGTGTTGACAAACAATACTTTCTTACCCCTCAGCGACGAGAGGTCCAGGATATTGCCATTGTTTAAAGGCACTTGCAAATCGTACACTGATTGCGGCGCTGCTACGCCTTTTTCGTTATTCATGACTTTACTATTTTTTCCAAGCAATTTCGTTAGACTCATGAGGGCCGGATATATCGCTTTTGATATCTTTTGTTTAATGGTCATGTTCTTTGAATTTCTATTTACATATGCTACGTAACCAGTAAAGGTACTTACCAATATAAGTAAGACGATCAAGCTTCTTTTAACCCACCTGTATCTTTTCATTTGAGGCATCCGCTATCGAATAATCCACTTAAAAAGTTTCAACTTGCCCTTGTAGGGCGGATATTTAACTGCCGGATCGAACCAGGTGGGCGTTTTCATCACCGCTTTGCGGTGGCTAAACACTTCAAAGCTATTGCGGCCATGATAAGCTCCCGTGCCACTGGCGCCACGCCCACCGAATGGCAGGTGGTGATTGGTAAAATGCCAGCTGCTGTTGTTGATACAAACACCGCCTGCGGGTATTTGTTCTATCCAGGCTTGTTGAATTCTATTGTTGGATGCGTATACGTAAAAAGCTAAGGGATCGGGATGACGGCCAATAATTTCTTTGGCTTCTTCCCGCGTTTCAAAAGGAATGACGGGTAATATAGGCCCGAAAATTTCCTCCTGCATAATGGACGCATCGCCTGTTACCTGCACCAATAATGTGGGCCCGATGTACAGCTTATCAGCATTCTGCTGTCCGCCATAGGCTATGTGCCCGCTGTTCAATAACCGGGTTAATCTATCAAACTGTTTGCGGTTGATGATCTTTCCATAGCTATAGCTCTCTGCCGGGTTTTCGGAGAAGAACTGCTGTATGGTTTGTTTCATGGCTTCCATGAATGCATCGTATACAGATGTATGTACCAACACATAATCCGGCGCAACACACATTTGCCCGGCATTGGAGAATTTTGTCACGGCAATGCGGCGGACAGCCACCTTAATATTAGCATCGCTTTCCACTATACAGGGACTCTTGCCGCCCAGTTCCAATGTCACGGGTATAAGCTGCTCTGCAGCCATCCGGTAAATGATCCTGCCGGTATTGGTGCTGCCGGTATAAAAGACATGGTCGAACCGGAACGACTGCATCATGGCGGGAACGACTTCCGCTCCATCACCTTCTGTGTACAGAATATATTCTTTGGGGAATGTTTCTTCTATCAATTGTTTCATGATAGCAGCTGTGGCCGGAGCAAACTCGCTTGCTTTAAGCACGACGCAATTGCCGGCCGCTATCGCTCCAATCAAGGGGGCAAACAATAACTGGAATGGATAGTTCCATGGGGCCACGATCAATACCACGCCCAGTGGCTCACGCAGGATGTAACTGGAGGAAGGCAGATTTACCAGGTTGGTGCTCACACGCTCCGGCTCCATCCAATTGCGCAACCCTTTCAGGGCTACATTGATCTCGCTCAGTATAAAACCCGTTTCTGTAACCCAGCTTTCTTCGGCATTCTTTTTAAGATCGACATACAGGGCATCATGAATAGCCTGTTCGTACTTGTGCAATGCGCGTTTCAGGTGTTGCAGCTGTTCTTTCCTGAACCTGAATGACCTGGTTACACCACTATCGTAATAATGGCGCACACGCAGTAAAGCATCGGTTAGTCGTTCGTGGTTCATAGTTATCGCCAATGAAATTACTTATTATTTGACATTGGCGCATTAAAAAAGGGGCCTCCTCTGCCGGGAGGCCCCTTATAAACATGAGCTTAGCTGCTCAGAACAGATCGAATGAAGGCCATTTTTTAATAGCTCCATTAATGTCCCACATTAGTTTATCCATAGCTCCGCCAATATTATTGGTACGGGTATTTACGATCAATGCCCAGCAATATCCTCCGCTCGTACGCACCATAATGGATTGCTCTCCCGGCAGACTACCACCATGCCAATAGTTGTCCCATTTATTCACTGACCAACCTTTGGCATATCCGGTGCTTACCGCCGGTGCCGTGTACATGGTGGTAAGCGTTGCCTCTTTGAGGATATCTGCTTTAGGAGTAAACTTATTCACCCGCACGAGGAAGCGCACCAGGTCGATTGGGGTAGCGATCCATCCGCCATGTGAATCCATCCGTTTCACGTTCATATAGCTGGCGTAAGGGTCTTCCGTATCGTAGTATTTTACTTCATTGGCTTTCTGCTGTGCGAGGGTATTACCTCCTATTTCCATATTGTTGACGCCACAATCATCCAGCACGTTGTTCTTTACCCAGGTATCATAAGACTGGCCTGTTTTCTTCTCTATGATCCTGCCCAATATGCAATACCCGAAGTTGCTGTAGGCATAGCTGGTACCGGGCTCTGTTTTAAGCGCCTGATTGTCCAATGTCCAGGTGATCAGTTCGGAATGGTTCATGGTCACGTTCTTGAACATGGGATCGTTGCCATCATTGGTCCAACCACCTCCGAGGTGTTCCAGCAAATGTTGTACGGTAATATCTGTTATCCACTTCTTATAAGGCTGTGTACCGTAGGTAGTGCCCAATATGGCGCCAGCGCCAAATACCTTATCACTTAGCTTTAGCTTTCCCTGTTCTACCAACTTCATAATAGCCGTAGCGGTAATTGGCTTACTCAAACTGGCGATGCGCAGGCGATGACGTGGCGCCATGAGTTCATTACTTTCTTTATCGGCATAGCCATAAGTTTTAGCCAATACCAACCGATCTTCTTTAGCAATGGCCAGTGAAGCGCCCGGCACTTTATAATCCTGCATGAACTTCTTTACCAACGCATCAACGTCGTTGAGCTCATTCATATCAAATCCACTCTTGCTTTCCCAGATGGCTGCGTAATAATCTTTATTATTGACTGTATAGCCATTTACCCACACAGGACGATAACCCATATAGTAGAAGCGATCAAACTCATCCTGGTATTGTTGCGCAGTCATATTATGACGGGCGGCCCAGGCGCCTGATCCAGATTTTTCGAAGATGGCTGCAAACCTTGCCTGTCCGTTCAATGAATACCCGCTTACTTTCTTAAGACGATAGCCTTGCCCTTTCCATTTGTTGAACTCAGTCTGGTATTGATCAGATGTGAGCCCATGGCGAGCAACCCAGGCGGGTATATTAGCAGGCTTTTCAAATACTGCGGTGTAATAATCCTGGTTGTTCACGGTATAACCGCTCACATCAGTGAGATAATATCCCTGTCCTACCCATTTATTTACTTCCTGCTGGTATTGAGTAGCATTCAATCCATGCCTTGCTACCCAGCCGGGGGCATTGACCGACTTTTCAAAGATGGCGGCATATTTGGTATTACCGCCGGCCACATAGCCACTTACCTGCACAGGCCGATAGCCCTGCCCTACCCATTTATCTACTTCCTGTTGGTATTGTGTTCCGTTCAATCCGTGACGCGCCACCCACGCAGGTGAATTGGATACTTTTTCGAAAATAGCTGCATAGTTGTCCTGGCCATTATTGCCATAGCCACTTACTTCTGCAATCCGGTATCCTTTGGCGATCCATTTATCTACTTCCGATTGGTAAGCAGTGGCAGACAATCCATGACGGGCTACCCAATCCTGGGCAACGACACCCAATGAGGCGATCAATAAAGCGCCAGACAAGCAAGCATTCTTTAACATACACGCAGTTTTAGATGATGTAAAGTTGTGATTTCAGGCCACAAAGCTACTGCGGTGCAATACCCATAACAATACTCCAAAGAGGTAATTCTTAAACGCGTAGGTTTTAAAATGGCAATAAAAAAAGGTGAAAGTAAAGGATCTGAGAACAGGCCTTTACTTTCACCACAGCATAAGTAGACTTAATAAGAAGTAAAAATGATGCCAGAAAATATGGCCTGTCGAAAGTGATCGATCTTCTGTTAAATGCTTTGTAGAAATAATGCTACACAATAGAGCTGTCGTAAAAAGCACGCTTTGTAACAACCTCATGATACTCAGGAATATTGTATGTATGGCATTTCATGAATGGGTGAGCAGGCTATTGATTTGCTAATGAAGTTTTAAAACTACTACCATGAGATACAGAGTTCTTTTGTTATCAATAGCATTATTGATCACTACCAGCACCCTTCATGCAACCAGCACCTCCAATGGCTTTGATAAAGAGAAGATTGCCCGTATGTCGGAAGCGGAAAAGAAAGCACGGGTTGAAGAGATCAAGAGCCGTGTAGAAGAGATACGGGATATGGACAGATCAACCCTGAGCAGGGCCGAGCGCAGGGAATTACGTCGTGAAGTAAGAGACCTGAATAAAGAAGCTAAAGCTATAGGCCGTGGCGGTGTTTATATTTCTTTGACCGGCATCCTGATCATTATTCTTATTCTCATTCTGGTTCTGTAGCAAACTATCCGTAACTAAAGACGTTGGCCCTTTTTAAGTCAACGTCTTTGTGTCCACCATAATATGCCACCGCTGATAAGCAATACGGCTATTATGATAAATCCGGTATTGACCCCTTCTTTCTCTTTTTTCTTAGGCGTTTCTTTGATCACTTCCTCGCCATCGCCTTTGCTAAGCATGTAGCTTACATTTTCTTCAAAGGTCTTATACTCTTTAAAAAATGCTGTTGCCTCGGTGGGCAGCACATGGTCTTTCAGGCTTTCGAACTCATATTTCAATTTCAGCTTTCTGCCTGCATACGCCGCATGCGCACGCATGGTGAAAGCCGGACATTTCATCTCCTCCATCATATCGGAGAAGTTCCAGTCTTCAGGCAGGTTCACGATCACTTCTTCATGGTACCTGGCCGGATGTGTAATATAGAATGGCATGGTACGGTTGGCATCTTTCGGCTTTTTCAATACGCCGCTGATAACGAAAGGCGAAAACCAGCATTTCTTTTGTGACCCTTCTTTCTCCCAAAAGTCTTTGATGGTATAATATTCCCAGGTAGTGAATTTGCCGGTTTGGTCATCATCTGTATAAGTGAGACTATCGATGTTGATCTTCTCAAAATACCCTGTATAAAACGTTTGAAAGGTTTTACGCATTTCAAACAAGCTACTGCTGCTGAAGTCATCCCGGATATCATCGGCAAATGCCCCGCTATATGTTGTTCTTACAACCAGCCTTGCTGTGCCAAACATATCGGGGATGCTAAACTCTTCTTTGATATCGATCAGCCCTTTATTGTTTTGTGGCGCAATGGCTGTCAGAGCACGGGTGCTGTCTTCAATAATAAGACCATATTGATAATCGGGATAAGAAATATCCTTGAGTTTGCCCCGCTGGTAAGAGATGGTAGGATCGAACCAATAAGTGCGGCCTTCATACCGCACGCAAACGGTGGTATGATCAAATACCGTCGGCGCCGGCAACCAGTCATTGATCGTCTTTCTGTAAGTAGAGCTGATCAGCACTGGCTTTGCTTCCACACCCAATGCTTGCAACATGGTACAAAGCAGGTAGCTCTTATCTTTGCAATCGCCAAACCGCTGTGTAAATACTTTATCAGGATGGTGTGGCTTGTGAGAGCGGTCCCCCATTTCTATGCCGAGGTAGCGCACATCATCCTGCACAAAACGCAGGGCAGCCAATATTCTTTTTTCTATCGATGTATCGGCTTTTGTAATCTCGTCTATCTTTTTTTGCAATGCAGGCGAAAGCTTATTGCTGAACGGGAAAAGCTGGAGCGCCCAATCGTTTACTTCTTTCCAATCCTTGTATTCGCTCACCATCACCATGGCGTAGGGATCATACCAGCCAGGAATACGATCCTGCAGGTGCAGGGCTGGTATTTTTTCCTGTTTCCAGTCATAAGTTGTTTCTTTAGCTGTTTCCGATTTTGTGTATTTTATATCGGTAAGGCTATTCTTAATAGTGATGTCACGCCCTTTGGGTAGGATGATCCGGTAATACAGGTAATACATCGGTACACCGAAACTGGTAGTGAGCATATCTGTATATTTTCCCTTGAACACAGGATTGGAACCCTTGACAGTGTAACTATACTCCACGATATCTCCTTTGCGCACATCTTCGAGAAAGATAACAGATGAGAGCGCTCCATTGTACAAATACCTGTTCAGCTCACTTTCCTGTTGTATCGTCTTGATCTTCGACAGTTGCAGCTTATTGATCTTTTCACTGCCGCGAATAATGTTGATGGAATGAAAGGTGAGCTGGCTGTAGGAAGGGTCAAAACCCACACTAACTTCCGAAGCATTTTGAACGCCCGATTCTGAAATGATCCGGTAGGCTCGTTTGTAATAGGTAGACTGTGTTCCAACAGATACCTGTTTATCCAGGATCAGATCGACATAACCACCTTCTGCTTCCTGATCGAGTTTTGTATCGTTATAGTCAGGTGTATGAATGGTGACCCAAGCGGGCTCTTTTTCCACGCGGGGCTTATTGCTTTGGGCAAATGACAGGGTTGCGGGCAAAAGGCTGATGATCAACAAAGCCCGTAATAACGATCTCATGATGCTGGGGTTAAAATAGGGATACAAATTAGAGTTTTCCTACAGGATTATAACGGTAAAGAGAATATAAAATTACCCGGACTTTTTTCCTACCGCATCCCTGCCAAAATAACAGCTACTTTTTGACCGCCCTCGCCAGAACACCCACCACTTCCTGCATTTCTTTTTCGTTGAGGGAGGCGAATCCCACACGAAGGGCGTTGTAATTGGCTTTGCCGGTAACATAGGCGGCGCCATTGTTCATGAACAGGCCCAATTCCAAAGCGCGGGCTGCCACGGCAGGCAGCGGGTATTGGCGATGAAACCTGGCCCAAATGGCCATGCCACCGGCTGGTTTTTGATAATTGACAATGCCGGACAGGTGTTCATCGAGCAGTGAGCAAAACATATCCCGCCGCTGGTGGTATACCTTGTTACTCTTTTTGGTGTGCCGGCCTATATCGCCATTCCGGATGAGGGTGGCTATCGCTGTTTCCATCAGGTTGTCACCGCGCAGGTCAATCAGCCTTCGCAGGTTGGCGGCCTGTTTGATAAAGTTCTCCGGCGCTACCATAAAACCGATGCGCAGGGAAGGTGTCAATACTTTGGTGACAGACCCTATATAAATCACGCACCCATCGTGGTGGGTACTGGCCAGGGGCAGGATGGGTGCGGAATCGTAATGAAAGCTGAAATCGTAGTCGTCTTCTATCACAGCCAATTTATATTGCCGTACCAGTTGCAACAGCTGCATCCTGCGATCGGCACTGAGCGTGGTGGTAGTAGGATGGTGGTGATGCGGGATCACATATACAATCCGTATTTTCTTTTTCTTGCAAGCGGTGGCCAATGCGTCTATATCCATCCCCTGCTCATCGACAGGAATCCGTACAAGCTTTGCTCCTGCTTCTTCAAAAACGATGTTGGCAAGGTGATAATTAGGATCACCCACCGCCACATAGTCACCCGGCTGTATGAGCAGGCGTGCCGCAAGGTAAATGGCCATTTGAGCACCTCTTGTTATCATCACATTGTTTGTCTGTATGCTCAATCCCCTGGTGGAGGACAAATAAGGTACCATCGCTTCCCGCAGGGAATAAACACCAGCAGGATCCGATCGTTCGATCATGGCGTGTATGGTCTTATTTTTGGTCAGGCTTCTGTATTCCCGCATCAGCGCTTCCATAGGCGCCAGCCGCAAGTCGGGAAAACCATCATTGATCACCAATCTTTGTTTCTGCACACCGGAGGAAGGAGCAGGAACAATAAGCTGCCGGTTGAAACTGAAACCAGTATTACCCGCATATGCCGACACGCTCACTCCCTCCGTAAACTTTCGTGGCTTTACTTCCGGCAGGTTTTGGGCCACAAAAACTCCTTTACGGGGCACACTCTCGATCCAGTCCTGCGCATTCAACTCTTCATAAGCAGCGACAACTGTTTTACGATGCAGCTGCAGCAATTCTGCCATCTCCCGACTTCCAGGCAAAGCACTGCCGGGCCTGATAATACCTTCCCGGATAAGACTTACCAGCCGGTTGGCTATTTGCTGATATACCGGGATAATGCTGTTTTTATCGATGCTGATGAGGGATTGGAATGGCAACATACTGGACTACCAGCCTTGTTTAATCTGGACTATAAAGGTAGTCCAAAGGAATTATAAGTTTGTATCATCAAAACATACAACCAATAAAGTTTTAGCCATGGAAATACGCTTTGCACAAAGTGATCAGGAGATACTGGATTGCTGGGAAGTGGTGAAGGAATTACGTCCGTACCTCGTTAGCCCACAACAATACCTGGAGCAGGTAAAAGAGATGATGCAGGATGGGTATCAGCTATTATATGTGTCTGTTAAAGCAGGAGAAGATAAAAAAGCAGTGTCTTTTGCCGGCTTCCGCAACATGCACATGCTGCATACCGGAAAGATGATCTATATTGATGACTTGGGTACATTGTCTGATCACCGTGGTCAAGGTTATGGCAGTCAGTTACTGGATTATATATTTCAACTGGCCAAAGACACTGGCAAGGCTACTGTTCATCTTGATTCTGGCTATCACCGTAATACGGCGCACCGCCTGTATTTAAGCAAAGGATTTGTTTTAGGCTCACATCATTTTGTGAAGAGGTTTTAGGGAAGGGGCGGTAACGCCCCTTTATTATATTCAATCAATCTATTCATTCACCACCTCCAATATCGTAAACGTCTTATTACCCGCCGGCACCTGCCAGCTTACCTGCTGACCCTGGCGAAAGCCAATCAGGGCAGCACCAACCGGCGCCGTAACAGACACCTTCTTCGCTTTCATATCTGCCTTATCGGGCATTACCAATACCAGTTCCATCACATCTTCTCTGCCTTCAGCTTTTATCTTCACACGTGAATTAAGCCGGACAGCATCAGCAGGAAAATCTTCTTTCTCTACCAGCCGGGCACGCTTCAGTTCTTCCTTCAATACCCTTGTACTCTTTTTTTCTACTACAGTATTTCCTTGCCAGTTATTAAAGTAAGCTGTCAATAGCTTATAATCATCCAGTCTTAGTACAAGCTGGTTATTTATCTTTTGCATGATTTGTTATTTTGATCGTAATGAAATGATGAGCAACCGGCCACAGCAACAATGGCAGGGTGATGAACAACATCCAGCACCACTTGCTATTTACCAGGTAGCCGTTCCTGATGACGATACCGTTGATCAATGCCAGTGGTAACACCAACTGCTCATTGATCATGTTTGACTTTCGTTGATTTGCCATGATCTGCTTTTTGAATTGGCAAAAGAGGGCCCTCGACCGAACCTACAACAGGTTTGCCTTCCCCTATTTACCAATAGTGTTAATACTTCCACTACGAGAGAAGTGGAATACTCAGTAAATAAAATTGCGTGTAACCCCAGCCCGGGTAGTATGATGAGGCCGGGGACTAAGTATGAAAGTCCTTACAGGTTGGATAGTAATTGGACTTCTTTCCGAAGTTGAAGAGCAGGCAGGTACAATGAGTTTGCGCTTCAAGCAATGGCTGCCTGCAGTACAAAGTGTTTATATGTTTTCGTATGCCTGACATTTATCTAAAGATACAAAAAATAAAAACACCAGCGTTTCGTATCTTACTCTCATGAAACGTTTTCTTGCAACCAGCTACTGCTTATTGATCTGCTTTTTTGCTGTGAGCCAGCAAAAAACCGATCCCTGGCTGGATCAACTGCTCCGCAAACAAGCCTCTCCACTCCTGCTGAATGTATTGAACAAGCCAGACAGTTTCCAGTACCAATTGATCTATACACAGATCAACCGCGATAAAAACAACCGTCCGAAATTCAAACATTACTACCTCAACGTTGAGAGGAACCGTTATTTCAACCCGGCTTCCATGGTAAAAATGCCGGTAGCCTTCAGCGCATTGGAAAAGTTGAATGAATTGAATAAATCAGGCGTGAATAAATACACCCCCATGCTTACCGACAGCAGCTATGAGCGGCAAACAAGGGTATGGAAAGATTCTTCGGCAGCCAATGGCCTGCCTTCTGTAGCACAGTACATCCGGAAGATATTTCTGGTTAGCGATAATGACGCTTATAATCGCCTGTATGAATTTGTAGGACAACAAACGCTCAATGAAAGGCTATGGCAGAAAGGCTATAAAGACACCCGTATTACCCGCCGTTTCGTAACCATGAATGAAGACCAGAACCGTCACACCAATGCTATCCGCTTTTTGAAGGATAGTCAGATCATCTATGAACAACCACCAGCTAATAGTACTGTACCCTTCGATTTCAGCAAGAAAATACTGGTTGGCAAAGGCCATTTCAACCGCGACGATAGCCTGATCGATGCGCCCATGGATTTTACCACACACAACAATGCGCCACTGGAAGATCTTCAACAGATTGCCCAGTCGGTTCTTTTCCCTGAATCCGTCAAACCGCGACAGCGGTTCAAATTAACGGAGGATGATTATGCGTTCCTATACCGCTATATGTCGAAGCTGCCTTACGAAAGCAAACATCCCCAATACGATACCACAGAGTTTTTCGAGAGCTATACCAAGTTCTTTTTCTTTAAAGCAGGCCACGGACACATACCATCGTATATCCGGGCTTTTAATAAAACCGGCTGGTCGTATGGGTTCCTGACAGATGTAACTTATATTGTAGATTTCGAACACAAAGTGGAGTTCATGCTCAGCGGCGTGATCTATGTGAACAGTGATGGCATATTGAACGATAATAAGTACGAATACGAACAGATAGGCTACCCCTTCTTTAAAGAATCGGGTAACATCATTTACCAGTACGAGTTGTCGCGCCCACGGAAATACCAGCCCGATCTGACAAAGTTCCGGCTCAATTATCAGGACCAATAAAGCACCAACCTCATGCATAAGCCTTGCCTGAAAACCTTTTGTATTGTCTTGCTGCTGGTCATCAGCAGCGGGCTTACGGCTTTTTCACCACCACCCCGGGAAACAGATGCCTGGATACGCATCAACCTGCTGGGTTATTTGCCCGATGGACATAAAACGGCCATCTGGTGTAGCAAGCGCGATCAGATCATCGCCTCTTTTTATGTAATAGAGGTTTCAACGGGTGTCACGGTGCTGAAAGGGAATACCGGTCCTGCCATGGGTGGCTATGGTCCTTTTGAACAAACCTATCGCATCAACTTCTCACGCCTTAAAAAGCCAGGACGCTATTTCATAAAGGCAGGAGATGCCATTTCACCCGAGTTCAACATTGGAGAAGATGTATACAAAGGTGCTGCGGATTTTTGTCTGCGCTATATGCGTCAGCAGCGAAGCGGCTTCAACCCGTTTTTGAAAGACTCCTGTCACACGCATGATGGCTATACAATGTATGGCCCCATGCCCGATAGTACACACATCGATGTATCAGGCGGCTGGCACGACGCCTCGGATTACCTGCAATACGTTACCACCTCCGCCAATGCCACCTGGCATTTGCTGGCAGCCTATCGCGACTTTCCTGAAGTGTTTGGCGATGAGCACCAGGCCAATGGACTGATCGGAAAAAACAACCGGGCCGATATATTGGATGAAGCCAAATGGGGACTGGATTGGCTGTTGAAGATGCATCCCCGGGAAGACTGGATGTTCAACCAACTGGGCGACGATCGTGACCATGCCGGCATGCGCATTCCCAAAGAAGATAGCTTTTATGGCAAAGGTTATGAGCGGCCGGTTTATTTTGCTACCGGTCAGCCACAAGGCTTATTGAAATATAAGAACCGCGCTACCGGTGTAGCTTCTACGGCGGGCAAATTCGCCAGTGCTTTTGCATTGGGATTTCAAACCATTACGCAGGTAGATACTACCTACAAGACCATCTTGCTTCAACGGGCACAGTCGGCCTACCGGCTTGGCCTTCAAAAGCCAGGCGTATGCCAAACAGCGCCGGGCCGTTCACCTTACTTCTATGAAGAAGATAACTGGACGGATGATATGGAACTTGCCGCGGTCAGTCTCAGTAACATGCAGCAGGCAATGGGTGGAACGCCTGACCCAACTATTCTGAAAGATGCTACTCAATATGCCAGGGTGGAAAAGATCACACCCTGGCTGGGCGGAGATACAGCCCGCCATTATCAATGGTATCCTTTCATCAACCTTGGCCATTATGAACTGGCCAAACAACTGGAAGGAAGAGCCAAACGGGAGATCATTGAGTATTACCAGCAAGGCATCGAAAAAGTGTGGCAGAAAGCGAAAAGCAATGCCTTTTACAGGGGCGTTCCTTTTATCTGGTGCAGCAACAACCTGACTACTTCTTTTACCATTCAATGTTATTGGTACCGCGCACTCACCGGCGACGAAAAATACCTTGATTTGGAACAAGCCAATTTCGACTGGCTCTTCGGCTGCAATCCCTGGGGCACCAGCATGGTGTACGGGCTTCCTGCAAAAGGTGACACCCCATCCGATCCCCACTCAGCATTTACTCACCTGAAGCAATATCCCATAGACGGTGGACTGGTGGATGGGCCCGTATACGGAAACATTTATAAGAACCTCATCGGCATTACGCTCTATCAGCCGGATGAATATGCAGCCTTCCAAAGCAATCTGGTAGTATACCACGACGATTACGGCGATTACAGCACCAATGAACCTACCATGGATGGCACAGCTTCTCTTATCTACCTGCTGGCAGCCAAAGAACAGAATCGTATCTCCACCCCTGCCGGGAACAACAAATCCGGTAAAAAAAAAGTAAAGCCGAAAGGCTACTCCGTTCCCAATAAGACTACAGGACAGCTTACGCCATTGCTGCGAAATACCAAACCGCAAAACCGGGCTATTACCCGTGGAGACACGACCAATAAACAGTTGGCGCTTGTTTTTACAGGCGATGAATTTGGTGATGGAGGCAATACTATTGCGCGCACGCTGCAACAGGAAGGCATTAGAGCCTCATTCTTCTTCACCGGTCGTTTTTACCGGGAGCCAGCCTTCGCTGCCACCATCAGGCAGCTTAAGCAGGACGGTCATTATCTGGGTGCACATAGCGACCAGCACCTGTTGTATTGTGATTGGAAACGGCGCGACAGCCTATTGATAACCCGGCAGCAATTCGATACCGATCTTCGCAACAACTATACCGCTATGAACGCCTTTGGCATCGCTGCAACAGACGCTCCTTTTTTTCTTCCACCTTATGAATGGTACAACGATTCCATCGTTTCATGGACAAGGCAGCAAGGCATTCAGCTGATTAATTATACGCCGGGCACCATCAGCCATGCAGATTATACTACGCCCGACCTAAAAAATTACCGCAGCTCCGATAACATATTACAGTCCATTTACTCCTATGGGCAGCAGTCCCCTTCCGCTTTTAACGGCTTTATTCTCCTGCTGCACATTGGCACGGGCGCTCAACGCACCGACAAGTTGTACAACCGCCTTGAAGAGCTGATCCAATACCTTAAAAAAGCTGGTTACGCTATGGTGCGCATAGATCAGTTACTGGCGTCTCGCTAACCCACATGAAAAGACGCCTCAGAAGATATTTTTGAAGAGAGGATGTGATCAGAATACTTTCACATAAGTCCTGTGCAGCTTGTCCAGTTTGGCGCCGGTAGCAGCATGTATGGCCAGCATTTTGTCATTGAAATCACCCACCCAGGCCAACTCTACACCCTTCACCGTTCCACGCGGCACCACTTCCAATTGCAGGGTACGCACAAGCGCAGACTCTATGCCGTGGTTTTGGTATTTCTTTTTACAACCCATAATAATAATACGCAGCCGGTCGATGGTGGTGGTCTTTTTGTACCATAGGAACTTCAACTTACCCCAGAGATTTAATTTTCCATTTACATGCTTCAGCACCTGGTTGATATCGGGCAGGCACAATACAAAACCGATAGGTTCGTCTTTATAGTAAGCAAACCATATGATCCTTTCGTCCATGATCGCCTTCATCTGGCGAAATGACTCTTTGATAACACCCATTTCTATAGGCGTAAAGTTGTCGAAAGTGCTCCAGGCATCGTTGTAGATCTCCCGGAAATCTTCAGCATACTTAACAAAGTCCTTTTTATCGAAATAACGGAATGAGTACCCGGGCTTCTTCATCACCCAGTCGGCTATCTTGGTAAACCGCTCTGTAAAAGGAACCGTAATATCCAGGAAGTTCGTAAGCTGGTCGTACGACTTTTCAAATCCGTATGATTCAAAGAATGCCTGGTAATACGGAGGATTGTAGTTCATACCCAGGCTGGGTGGTTTGAAGCCATCCACCAGCAACCCCCAGAACTTATCGTTCTCCCCAAAGTTAATGGGACCTTCCATTGCCCGCATTCCGTGAGCCTGTAGCCAGGCTTTGGCGGTATCGAATAATAAATAAGCTGCTTTTATATCATTGATGCAATCAAAAAAACCAACACCACCCGTGGGTTGGGGGTGCTTGTTGGCCTTCTCGTAGTTGATGAAAGCAGCAATACGGCCAATGATCCCGCCACTATCATTTGTCAATAACCAGCGCGTACAAATGCCATGTTCGAAAAAAACATTGTGCAAAGGATCAAAAACAGCCTCTACATCATTGTCCAGTGGACTGATCCAGTTGGGATCGTCTTTATAAAGCTTTTTAGGAAAATCAATGAATTGGCGTGCTGTACGAGTGTTGCTAACCTCAATCACGTTCATTGGGCGAACTTAAGAAATTATTCACCATTTTTCGTCATCGGGGATATCATCCTGCTTCCTGAACAGGGCCCGCGTCCTTATCTTTTCCAGGTGGCGCTCTACCATCAGGGTGGCAATCAGTTCACCCGCATTGGCCCCCGGCTGCTCCGCCAGGACCTGCTTCAAACGGGCTTCGCTCACATCCAACCGGTACAGGATATTCACCAGTCCCGTAAAATCCGTTTGTATAAGCCGGTTAACGGCCGCCGCCAGCTCCGCCATCCAGCTTGCATAGCTGGGAATCAGCCGAATGTTAAATTCCGCCGATAACTCCTGTTGTACCAGGATTATGTTGTCCTGTTCTGCCAAAATGAGTACTTTTAGGGTAGGTCCTCAATTGCAAAAGAACCAATCTTATCCGATAGAATTATGCGTTCTATTGCAGGACTTATTTTGTTAACCTTATTCCTATTTGCCGATGTTCAGGCACAACGTACCCGTTATGCCACGCTCAAAGGTACGGTCATTGATTCTGCCAGCCGCCAGCCAGTAGAAGCAGCCACCGTTTCGGTCTTTCTCGCCGCCGATTCTTCACTTATCACCTATGCTATTACCAACAAAAAAGGAGAGTTCCTGGTAAAAGAAATACCCCAGGCAAAACCCTGTCGCGTAATGGTTTCCTACAGTGGTCTCAGCAGCTTTGTCCAGGAATTCATCATTTCGCCCGAAACCAAAGAACTGATCATCAATACGGTCGAGTTGCGGAAAACCTTTTCCGAAATGGAAGAGGTAGTGGTATCGGCGCAGCGGCCGCCCGTTATGATCAAAAAAGATACCGTTGAATTCAATGCAGGCTCCTTTAAAACACCGGTCAACGGTGTAGTAGAAGACCTCCTGAAGCAACTGCCCGGCGTAGAAGTGGATGCCGAAGGCAATATTACCATCAACGGCAAAAAGGTATCCAAGATCACAGTAGACGGAAAGGACTTTTTCGGCAGCGACTTTAAGATCACCTCCAAAAACCTGCCGCGGGACATTATTGATAAGATACAGGTGGTCGACTACAAAACCCGCGAAGCCCAGTTCAATAAAACCACTACCGGCAATGAAGACAAAGCCATTAACCTTACACTAAAGAAAGATAAGAAGAAAGGAGTGTTTGGCCGCGCCAGCGCCGGGTACGGAACCGACAAGCGATATGAGTCAGGCGCCAGCCTCAATTACTTCAATGGCCCGCTGCAACTGAATTTTATTGGTTATGCCAACAATACCAACCGCCAGAGTTTTTCCGGCGGCGACTTTTCCATGGGCAAGCCCACCAGCAGCCTTGGTGGGGGCGGCAGCGGCATCACCGAAACCAAAGCAGCCGGCCTCAACTTCAGCAATGAGTTCACCAAAAAGCTACGGATGAATGGCAGTTATTTCTATAACAACAGTTATATGATCAACTCCACCACTGCACGCAGGCAGAATATATTGCCCGATACTACCTTTTTCTACAACTCTGCCACCCGCACCGCCAATGAAAACAACGCCCACCGCGTACACCTCAATATTGATTATAAGCCCGACAGCATGACCGATGTGTATGTAAATGCTTTTCTCAACTCATCTTTGTCAACATCAGCTACCGGCAACGACGCTACCTCGACCAGCACCAAAGGCATTCCTATTAATACCGCCACCAACCTGTTTACCGGTAATTCAAAAGATAACAACACCGGCATTGAAGCATTCTTCGGCCGTCGTATGAACAAGCAAGGCAGGGGCTTTACCCTGAACATGAACTATAATACCACCAACCGCAAGGCCTTCGACACCAATAAAGGCAACACCGTTTTTTTCAAGCCCGACGGCAGCAATACAGAAGACAGCCTCGATCAACAGAGCAATACAACGGGCAACAACTACCTGATCACGCTTTCAGCCTCCTGGACTGAACCAATCTCCAAGCCACTAAGCATGATATTCCGGTATAGCTATACCAGTGGCAAGGGCAACACAGATAAGATCACCAACCAGTATAGCCCGCTTACGGGGCAATACGATCTTTTCGACAGCACTTTCAGCAATGACTTCCGTAACCGGCACCTGGCACATGCGCCCAACCTATCGGTCATGTATAGCACTGAAAAAATCAATGCCAATATTGGCGCCGGCATACAATGGCTGGAACAGGAAAACGTTTCGGCACAACAAAAGAACAACCTGGCGCAACACTACACCAACATCTTCCCTTCAGCCAATGTAGGATACCGGTTCAGCAAAACGGGCAATATCAACCTCAATTACAATGGACGCAGCCAACAGCCGTCCATTGACCAACTGCAACCTGTTCCCGACAACAGCAATACACTATACATCAGGCTGGGCAACCCCGACCTGAAGCCTTCCTTCTTCCACAACGTGAACATTAACCTGCAGCAATACGATAGCAAAACATACTGGAATGCAGGCCTGGGCTTTGGCATAATAAGCAACCAGATCGTATATGAAACCTGGTTCGATAGCGTACAAATAAGCAGGCCGATCAATTCGAATGGTAATTACAACGTTTCTTACAACCTCAACTTCAGCCGTAGCTGGAAGAAAAAAGACTGGTCATTGCGCCTTACGTTCGGCAACAATGGCTATTTCAACAGGAATGTTTCCTTCTCCAATAAAATAGAGAACATTACCAAAACCTATAGCCTGTCTCAACGCATCGGCCTTAGCTATACATTTAAAGAGCTGATCACCCTCATGCCCACATTTGTAATAAGATATAACGACAGCCGGTATTCCATTCGACAAACACAGCAAACAGAAAACATTACCAAAAACCTTACGATGAATGTGTTTTTCAACTGGCCCAAACGGCTGATCCTGGAAAACAACCTGCAATACAATTATAATAGCCGCACAGCCCCCGGCTTTCCCAAAGGCGTTACTATGTGGAACATGGCCGTCAACTACCAGCTGTTCAAGAACAGGCAGTCGCTCCTGCGCCTCTCGGTCTACGACGTTTTGAAACAGAATACCAGCATCTACCGCTCCATTACGCCTACCTATATTGAAGACACCCAGGTACAGGTGCTGCAGCAATATTTCCTCCTGAGCTTTATTTATAACCTAAAGCGGTTTGCCAGGTAAAACGGCCTCCCACCTCCGCCTGATCCTTGCACCAACCATGCATAAAGTGCGCTTTAACCTGCAAGGATGGAGCAGGGATGACCTATATCTGTCTGGCCGCTTATCCTTCATTTTGGCGCTTTAACAAAACTTTTAATCCTCTTTTACAGATTAGCCTTGAATGATTTACGAATACTTCGTAATATTACGGAAACTTCGTAACAAACACCTTATGAGATATATTTTACTCACACTCTGTTCCCTTACCGTAGCACTGGCATCAATGGCCCAGGGATCCATCAAAGGAAAGCTGGTAGACTCCACCGGCAAACAAAACCTGGCCCTGGCTACCGTTACCGTTTTCAAAGCCAAAGACACGGCTATTATTACCTATCGCCTGAGCGACCCACAGGGGGAGTTCAAGGTGCCCGGCCTGCCCCTCGATGTGCCCTGTCGGGTGGTAATCTCTTTTTCCGGTTACCGGGTCATCCGAAAGGAATTTGAACTTACAGCTGCCCAATCGCAGCTCGATCTGGGCACTTTTAAAATGTATCATGATGCCCAATCGCTGGAAGAAGTACTGGTCACAGCCGAACGGCCACCAATAAGTGTAAAAAAAGATACCATAGAATTCAACGCTACAGCCTTTAAAACGCTGCCTACAGCCCTTGTGGAAGACCTGCTGAAAAAACTGCCTGGAGTGGATATAGACAATAGCGGCAACATCACCGTCAATGGCCGTGCAGTAAACCGTATCCTCGTAGATGGCAAAGACTTTTTTGGCGGTGATCCCAAAGTAGCCACCCGCAACCTGCCTGCCAATATTATCGATAAAGTACAAGTGGTAGATGATAAAGAACAGCTCGACCAGGACCCCAACATCAACAGGGCGCAACTGGGACAAGTGATCAACCTGAAGCTAAAGAAAAGCATTAAGCAGGGATGGTTTGGCAAAGCCTATGCCGGTGGCGGTACAGATGACCGGTATGAAGCTGGAGCGATACTTAATATGTTCCGCGATACCCTGCAGGTAAGCGTATTGGGTTTCAGCAACAACCTCAACAGGGCCGGGTTTGGTCTCGGTGATGTGATGTCGACCGGCGGCTTTCAGCGCAGTGGGGTAAACTCTGTAGCCATCAATTCTGATGGAGGTTTCTCACTCAATGGTGTATCATTTGGTGGGATGGGGCAGGGCATTACCCGCAGCACCGGAGGTGGCATCAATATCAATAACGAATTCGGTAAAAAAGTAACGCTCAACCTGCAATACTTTTATGGACAGAACAATAACCGGTTCGATCAACTTAGCAACACACAACAGTTTTTCCAGGATACCTCACTCACCACCCGTAATCTCACACAGCAGGAATCAGACGAATATACCCACCGCATTGGAGGTGCTCTACGGTGGAAATTAGACTCCTTTTCTAATTTGCGTTTTACACCACAGCTATCACTTAAGAAAAACTTATCCGACCGGTTATTAGCCTCCTCTTCCGGTAGTAATTATGCCGCCTTGCTCAACGAAAGCAATAACAGACAGCATGTACAGGGCAACGATATTGGCTACTCACACAACATATTCTACAACCGCACCTTCCGTAAAAAGGAAAGAACGCTGAATATCAACCATGGGTTCAACATCTACAATGCCAGCAACGATCAGTTCAACGATATCACCGACACCTTTTACAAAGCCCCCGCTTCAAAGCGTGTATTGAACCAGCTGCGCGACCGTGATGCCGATAACTTCCGGGTCAGCCTTTCAGCCAATTACAATGAGCCATTGACCAAAACATTGGGACTACGGCTTTCGGCCAATGGAGAGTATTTCAAGGACAACGATGAATTGAATACTTATAACAAAGACATTTCGGGCGAAGATTATACGATTATAAACCCTTCTCTGTCAAATGGTGTAAAACGTAGTGGTTCACGCGGATCATTTACCAGCGCACTAAACTGGATCATTAAAAAATGGACTATCAGACCCGGCGTTACTTTTCAGACATTGGATATTGACAATGAATTCGCCAAAAACCCTACTATCAACCAGAACTTCAACTACGTAATGCCGGCCCTAACCGTATCTGTTAAAGAATGGTTTTTCAACTACAGTGTAAATGTGCGGGAGCCACAGGCTACCGACCTCCAGCCGGTAGTTGACAATACCAATACACTGTACCAACAGTTGGGTAACCCCTCACTGGTGCCTACACAATCACACAACATCAACCTCAACTACAACAAATTCAATACAAAAAACAACGTAAGCCTCTTCGTTTACCTCAATGGCAGCATCGACAAGGATGCTGTGATCAGGGAACGGAGTGTAGATGACAAAGGCGTTCAAATAACCCGTCCTATCAATGCAGATGGCATCTGGCGGTTTTCGGGCAACGTCAATGTAAGTAAGCAATTCAAGTTCAAAAGTAACTGGCAGCTTTCCATACGGGGAAGTGTTTATACAGAATTTAACCGCAGCCTGGTGATCGTAAACAACAACCGCAGCGAAGTGAAGAACTGGCGCTCGACACCTACTATCAGCGGCTCCTTCAACATGAAAGATAAATTGGAGTTGACGCAGCGTCACTCCATCGGCTGGAACAGGAGCGTGTATGAAAGCGACGTATATCCCGATCTCGAAGTGATCACGCACACTTCTACCTCTGAAGTGATCGTACGACTACCTAAACATTTCGTATGGGAAAGCTCCATTGACTACATATATAATCCACAAACAGCGCCGGGCGTTCGCAAAAGCAATGTACGCTGGAATGCAGGTCTCAATTATATGTTCCTGAAAGATGACAAAGGACAACTTAAGTTATCCGTATACGATCTGCTCAACCAGAATATCAGCGTTAGCCGCGTAACCCGTGAAAACTATATACAGGATAATCAAACAACCATCCTGCGCCGTTACTTCCTGCTCACCTTCACTTACAACATCCGCAGCTTTGGAGCACCAGCTGGCGGCCAAAGGAATTTCGGTAGAAATGGATTGTTCATCTTCTGATACCTGCCTTTCTCCTGTCCCTGCAATAAAGGGGTTGATCATTTGATCGACCCCTTGTTTTTTTATTGCTTCAAAACTTTTCCATTACACCCAAACCAAACAAAGCGAAATCATATTTAGCCGGATCATTCCTATCCAGCTTCCTTAAATAGCTGGTAAGTTCCAGTGCCGCCAGCCAGTCTACCGGCGCACGGTTCAGCAAGTTGAATCGCTTGGCTACGCGGGCCACATGAAGATCGATAGGGCATACGAGTTGCGAAGCGGAGATCTGATTCCAAATGCCAAAGTCAACACCACAGTTATCCTTACGCACCATCCAGCGGAGATACATATTCAGCCGCTTACAGGAAGAATTCTTTTCGGGAGAGGCAATATGCTTGCGGGTACGGTTAGGAACATGTTCCAGCGAGAAGAAATAATGATAAAAACCGATCAATGCCTGCTCTATCGTTTCATCGCCGGCATTCATCCATTGAGAAAAAGCAGTTTCCAGCGAAACATGTTTGGAATAATGCGCTTGCAGGAAGCTGACGAAATACAACAGGTCGGTAGCGTTGAAAGTACGATGCTTGAAGCCCTCCAGCCTGCGCAGATCATTATCAGTATGGTTCAATACAAAATCATGCGGCGCATTGTCCATGAGCTGCAACAACTCCTTCGCCTTCTTGATAATAATAGTACGATTGCCCCAGGCAAAAATGGCGGCAAACAGCCCGGCAATCTCTATATCTTGCTTTTTAGTAAAAAGATGCGGAACACAGACAGGGTCTGCCTTGATAAAATCGGGCTGGTTGTATTCACTGACTTTCCTGTTAAAAAACTCAGACAGGTCTTTGGGCTTACCGCTCATGCTGCAAATATCCGTTATTGACTGTGCATTTATTACTTTCCTTTATCCAGGGCCATTTTCGCGGCAAGCGCCGTCAGCACGCTGGCCATAAACCACTTTTGTATTCTTACCCACTGCGGTTTGTGGGCAAACCATACTGCCACGCGCGCGGCAGAAAGCACGATGATAAAATTGACCGTAAAACTTACCAGCATTTGTGTTACGCCCAGCATAAGACTCTGCGTAAGCACACTGCCATAAGAAGGTCTGATAAATTGAGGAAAGAATGAGAGGTAGAATATAGCTACTTTAGGATTGAGCACGTTCGTGAGGAAACCCATGCGGAACAATTTGGTGGGGCCATCCACTGGCAGGTCTTTCTTAGCTTCAAAAATGCCCTTACTGCCCGGCTTCACAGCTTGCCAGGCCAGGTACAACAAGTATAGTACACCCAGTGTCTTCAAAACGGTATAGGCAAAAGGAACGGCAAACAGGATAGCCGTAAGTCCAAAAGAAACCATGATGATGTGAAACAGGAAACCACAGATCACACCCGCCAGCGAAATGAGACCGGCAGTACGGCCCTGCGTAATAGAACGGGAGATAAGATAGATCATATTGGGTCCGGGACTGATCACCAGTACCAAAGCCGCCAATGCAAACATCAACAACTCATTCAATGGTATCATAGTATAAAGTTTATTGTCACCCTGAGCCTGTCGAAGGGCTTCGACAAGCTCAGCCTGACAGTTGGAGTTTTAACCAATAGCCTGCTCCAGGTCTGCTATCAGGTCATCTACATCCTCGATGCCCACACTCAACCGGATCAGCGAATCACTCAGGCCGTTCCTGATCCTTTCTTCACGCGGAATAGAAGCATGCGTCATAGAAGCCGGATGATTGATCAGCGACTCTACACCGCCCAGGCTCTCAGCAAGCGAAAATACTTTGGTAGAAGACAATAGCTTCATAGCCTTCTCCACGCTATCGTCTTTCAGCGTAAAACTCATCATGCCGCCAAAGCCGCGCATTTGTTGTTTAGCCACCGTATAACCAGGATGATCTTCGAAACCACACCAATATACCTTACCCACTTTGGGATGCTGCCGGAGGAAGTGAGCGATCTTTTCACCATTCTCGCAATGACGCTGCATACGCACATGCAAAGTTTTGATACCACGCAATACCAGGAAACAGTCCATAGGGCCGGGCACAGCACCACAGCTCTTTTGAATAAAATAGAGTTGTTCCCGCAATGCAGCATCATTCATGATCAGGGCGCCCTGGATCACATCGCTATGTCCACCAAGGTACTTGGTAGAAGAATGCATCACGATATCAGCACCGGCGTCCAGCGGGTTTTGCAGATAAGGAGAAGCGAACGTATTATCGACACACACCAGTATGTTTTGCTTTTTCGCAAGCGCCGTTACCGCCGCAATGTCTGTGATATTCATCAACGGGTTGGTGGGCGTCTCGGTCCAGATAAGCTTTGTGTTGGGCGTAATCGCAGCAGCAATAGCCCCTATATCAGTCATATCCACATAACGAAAGCGGATACCAAACTTCTCAAACACCTTTGTAAACAAGCGGTAAGTGCCACCATACAGGTCATTGCCCGTAACCACCTCATCACCGGGCGACAGCAACTTCAGCACTGCATCAGTAGCTGCAACACCGCTGCTAAAAGCCAGCCCATACTTACCATTTTCAATGATGGCCAGCGCATCTTCCAAAGCCTTGCGCGTAGGATTTTGAGAACGGGCATATTCATACCCTTTATTTTTCCCTGGCGCCTCCTGTACATACGTGGACGTTTGATAAATAGGAGTCATGATAGCACCGGTAGAAGGATCAGGTTCGGCCCCTGCATGAATAAATTTGGTAGCTGGCTTCATAATAACTTAATAATTGGTAAAAGTACGATTACAAAGATGCGGAATATTCGGTTACAGACCTCATGCCCGGAACAGTTCATCCAACGTAAAAACTTCTCCTGATTCGCCACTTAAAATCCGGATTTCCAGTTTAACAGAAGCTTAACCTTACAACAGAAATAAGCTGTAACATTTCTGAAACCCTGATCAGCACTATGTTTCACGCAACCTACACAGCCCACCCAAGCCCTTCAATGTGCGAAAACCTTCGTATTACTTATCATGAACCTTCCGTCCTTACCAATTGGCTTGCCACTTATCTATACCCGACATACTTTTGAGTCGTTAACATTCGTTACTTGTTCATCTAATTTTAAAAAAGTAAAGCCATGAAAAAAGTATTAATGATCATTTGCGCTGCTCTGTTAGGAGCTGCCGCTTACGCTGCCCCCGATCCAAACGAAAAAGTATTAAAGTCATTCCGCGAAACATTTACACAAGCTGAAGAGGTAAAGTGGGACGAAACTGACGACTACTTCACCGTTAGCTTTGTAAGTGCAGGCATCCGCTCTAAAGTCAATTATGATAAAGAAGGAAATATGTTGAGTTCTATTCGTTATTACTCTCCTCAACTGCTTCCGCTGAATATTTTCAATAAATTGAAGAAAGAACACCAGAAAAAGAACCTGTTTGGCGTAACAGAAGTTACATCAGGAAACGATGTAACCTATTATGTGAAAATGGAAGACGGTAAACATTGGTTCACCCTCAAAGTAGACGAGTCAGGAAATTCAATGGTATTTGAGAAATACAAGAAAGGTTAGCCGGGAGGCCGGGCGGGTTTCAGCCATTTCTTCAGTCTAATGTAGTAACGTTCCGGCCACCAGGTATCTCCAATCAAAATTATCAGCCGCATGGGTTTCCTGCGGCTGTATTTTTTTATCCAATACCCCAGGCTTCAATATCCCTTTTTTGACCAGCACGCTTTGCGCTTCACGGATATAACCGGCCAGCCGCTTGTCCTGCATCCAGAGTTGCTGGGGAGGTTCAAACCCAACCTTGTCTTTTCGCCACACGATGGATGGAGGCAATGCCTGCTCCATACTTTTTCGTAATACCCACTTGGTATACCCATCGCGTATTTTATAACCGGCAGGCAGGGAGAAAACAAAAGCCACCAGTTCATGAAACAGAAAAGGCAACCTTACTTCCCGGCCATGGGCCATGGAATTGCGGTCGGCGTAACGAAGCAGCTCTTCCAATCCATTCAGGAAGGCATTATAATATAGTGCTCCGTTCAGCGTAGGCACATGAGGCATATCATAATAAGAAATGCCATAAGCATCCACAAACCCGCTGTTCAGGTCGGCATGTCTCCGTTGTTGCCGCTCACGCTGACGCACCAGATAGGTCTCGGCAAAGTGAGGCAACCGGGCCGCCAGCTTGTGCTGCCAGCCCCACAGATTTCCATGACCGGCCTCAGCCACTTGTTGCAGCTCATTGCGAAGCAGCGGCTTGTTTTGCCGGTACAGCTCACGCCAATACCAGGGATAATATTTAGAATATCCACCCAGAATCTCATCAGCCCCCTGACCATCCAGCAACACGGTTACCCCATGCTCCTTGGCCAGGGCAAACACCCCGAATTGCGCAGCAATGCTGGCCGATTGGAAAGGCTCTTCCTGGTGATAACAAACACGTTCAAAGTCTTGGAGAAGGTGATCAACACCAGGTTGCACCTGGTGATTGGCTACGCCAAACTGGTTGGCCGTTAACCCGATCTGAGCCGACTCATCGCGGACAAAGCCGGGGAAAACCGCCGAAAAAGACTGTAAAGAAGCCGGCCGCTCAGCAGCCTGATGTATACAGGCCAATACAGAAGCACTATCAAGCCCGCCACTGAGCGAAGTACCTACTGGCACATCACTGCGCAACCGGCGGTTGACAGACAAAGACAACAGTTCCCTCAATTGCTCTGCAGCAGCCTTGTCGTCGATAGCAACAGTATTATCAAGATCAATATCCCAATAGGATTGCAGTGTCATAGCCTCCTTCCGGGCTTCGTACAATAAAAAATGCCGGGCCGGTAGCTTCCTGATATTCTTATAGAAAGTCTCACCTGCATCCTTGGGATTCTGTACATATCCCAGTGTGAGATAATTGAACAGCATCTGTTCATTCATCTCCTTTCCTATGCCAAGAGCCCACAAAGCCTTCATTTCACTGGCGAAAAAAAACTGCTCCCTGTTCACATAATAAAAGAATGGCTTCTCCCCAAAACGGTCGCGCGCAGCAAATAACTGCCGCTTTTGCTCATCCCAGATAGCGAAGGCAAACATGCCGTCAAACTGCAGCAAACAATCAGTACCCCAGGCATCATAAGCCGCCAGGATCACTTCCGTATCCGATTGCGACCGGAAACGGTAACCTTGTTGCTCCAGGGTATCTTTTATCTCCCTGTAGTTATATATCTCCCCATTATATACAATGGAATAACGATCGCCATAGTGCATGGGCTGAGCGCCCAGCGGGCTAAGATCAATGATGGATAGCCGGCGATGCCCTAATATAACATCTCCTCCCGGAGAAGTCCAGTGAGCAGTTCCGTCGGGCCCACGGTGAGCAAGCGCATCAGTCATACTGATAATACGCTCTACCGATGCCAACGCGGGATTCATAGCAATGATGCCGGCAATACCACACATAGTGGCTCAAGATACAACACTTAGAAAGTAAAAGGCAACTTAGCGCGAACGCTATCCCATTCCATGACGAGCTCAGCCCCTGTACCGGCCTTTTCAAACTCCATGGTAAAAACCTCAAATGGATAATTCGTCCTGTTGATAGGAATAGTAAACTTATAAGCGTCTTTGGCAGAGTCGATCTTTAGTCCCCAGGTAAACAGGTCGCTGTTCAACACAAGAGTCCATTCCTTTTCAAAAGGAATACAGTACAACACATAACGACCCTTCCCCACCTTCTTGCCTTCCACCGTTACATCCTTGAAAAATTCAATCTCAGTAGCTTCATTGGCGCCCAGCCTCCAGGGATTACCATATTTCAGCACATCGCCAAAAATAGTACGGCCGCTTTTTTGAGGGCGACTATAGATTACCCGTGCCACCAGTGGCTCCTGCACATTCCTGGACATCTTCAACTTGGGATAATCAACCGGGTAGTACGCCATGTCCATGGGCGATTTATCAACCCCTAAAGGCAGCTGTTTATCAGTAGGGGTTCCTACGGCTGGATTAATGGTTACCTGGTTGCTGCCATTGACAGGTTTGTCCTTACAAGACCATAACATGCCGGAAAAGCCGATCAGGAATAAAAAGCCTTTGAATTTACTGGTGTTGCACATAAATGAATAAATAACGGTATAGATCAGTTAGACTGAAAATTAAACGGAACCAACGCCCTTACATTGTCCCACGAAATGGCCAGGTTAATACCAGTGCTGTCCTTTTCAAACTGCATGGTAAAAGCTTCAGCCGCTTCCGGTATTTTCTGAGCCGGCACATCTACCCGCAACACATCCTTTTTCTCATCATATTGAAACGCCCCCCAGATATCAGTTTCCTTATTGAAAATAATGGTCCATTTATCCGGGAAAGGAATAGCATATAAAGTATAGCGCCCTTTCTTTACCTTAACGTCCGAACCGCACTTCGCATCCTTGTACAGCTCGATCTCCGTAGCCTCATTAGCCCCAAGCCGCCATATCTGCCCATACTCCACCAACTCCCCGAAAACAGAACGGCCATTTTTCAGCGGCCGGCTGTAAATGATCCGGGCCAGCAGCGGCTCATTCGCCTTGTTCTGGATCTTCAACACCGGGTAATTCACCGGATAATAAGCCATGTCCATGGGCGACTTATCGATGGCCGGCGGCTTATATTGAGCCAAAGAAGCCGAGGCATAAAAAGTTAACAGGAACAACAGGGACTTCACTTGCTTCATAACCATCATCATTTAAGCGGCAAAAATAACAGATTACTACAGAACTCAATGGCTTTTACAGGATCGGTGAAACATACTATAATCAAGGTCGTTGCAGGAAAAAATACATAAATAAGACTCCCTGACCTGCGCATGCTCCTGTTTCCCTCAATTAAAAACAGATTAAACTAATTTTCACTATCGAGGCCTTCCAGTGCCGACCATGCAAACCTTTTTACAGCCGGGAAGAAAACATCATAGCATTCCTGTAAAGCATCATAATGTTTTTCAAACAACCGGAAAGCCTCGCTGCTATCAGAAAGATACATCGCCCTCCGCACCAGCCCTTGGAAACTATGATCGATACTCTCCCGGTTGCCATAATTATTTAGCCAGTTGTGCTTCTTCATATACGGGTAAAGCTGGCTGAATGGTTGTGGAAAAATGGAAGTATACTGGTCCAGCGTTGCGTACACCTCCTGAGAAAAAGCATACAACCTGTTGCCGGTAAACTGTTGTGTATCCCTTGCCAGGAAGTGATCATATACAACATCTACAAAAGCTCCGCTGTACAGGCGGTAAGAGGGACGGAAGATCTCTTTGGCTACAGCCGTAGCTTCATGTTCGTCCGTAAAGCTATCGATAGCCCGGTGCAAAACGATGCCCTTGCGAATATCAGCCGGGTAATCAAACTGCTTTTTGCCCTTTACATAGTCGCTGATAAGATTGCCCACCAGTACGGCAGGAATATTAAAAGAAAGGTATGCATGGGCCAGATAATTCACAACACGTAAATATTGAAGCGATTATATTACAATTTACAGGATTTTAACATCCCTTGCAGTTCATAAAACTTGTTAAAAGCGTTAAAATTTTGTGATGAATGGTAAGACGATCTATCACATTGAAAAAGGATCATTTTCATCACATCCTTATGTGATATGCCATCCCCGCTTTTGGTGATGCATGTGATACACGAGGTAACCCATGCCTTGATCAATGACCACTTAACTTTTCTTTAAGAATAAATAACACTTTCTCTTCAAACCCTTCACCAGCAATACTTTCAGAGGATTTTAGAACAACAGTCAAAGTAACGTTACCTAACGCAGATTAACCTGAATTAACAAAGGCCGCCATTAGTCACTATTCACTTGGATAGCCATTGTAACCTCTGCTAATTTTGTGGCGTCTTAAAAAACAAATAGACCATAGTCATTAAAAACAAAAAAAGTAAAGTCATGAAAAAGTTATTCATTGCCCTTATGATGTTGATCAGTGCGATCAGCTATGCAGGAACACCAATCGATGGAGAAAAAGTAGCCCGTCATTTACAAGTAGCGCTGGAAAAAGAATTTGCAGGAGCACAGTACACAGTATGGCAGTCGATCAAAGAACACGACATCTACCATGCAAAATTCATTTACAACAACGAACAGGTAAATGCATTCTTTGAACAAGACGGCAACCTCCTGGCAATTGGTCGCTTCATTGCACCCGCCACATTGCCCTTATCCATTGTTAAAAGCATTAACAACAAGTATCCTGAACTCGAAATGAAAGATGCTATCGAGTACACCAAGTCAGGTGAAACCAGCTATGTTATTACACTGGAGAACGAAAAAGTACGCACCGTAATACAGGCATATAACAGCGGTAACCTGTACGTATTTAAAAAAGAAAAAAAGAATTTAGCCACTAAGCTGTAACATTTGAAAAAAACCTGCGTCTGATAATAGTGAAGGGCAATTGGAGAGTGTAGCAGCAAAAAAAGAAATTAACATAACTCATATAAAATAGTATAGCATGAAAAAGACAATCTTAGTTTGGGCATTAATGTTAACAGTAGGAATAAGTTCCTCTTTTGCCCGCTACACAGAAACAGTTAGCCAACAAGTAGTCAACGCATTTAAGAAAGACTTCGCCGGAGCACAGGAAATAAGCTGGGAAAGCGGTAAAGAATTCGCCAAGGTCACTTTCAAACTCAACGACCAGGTAATGTTCGCTTATTACTCCAAAGAAGGAGAACTGGTAGCCGCAACCCGTAACATCCTGTCATCACAACTGCCCATCAACCTGCAGGCAGACCTCAGGAAAACCTACGGCGCCTACTGGATCACCGACCTCTTTGAAATGGCAGCCAACAACAACACAAGTTATTATGTAACACTGCAAAACGGTGATCAACAGGTAATTCTAAAGGCAAGCGCTTCAACAGGCTGGGAAACATTCAGGAAAGAAAAGAAAGCAGTACAATAAAACGGTTTTTTTAGTTGGTTTTAGTTGGAAAAGAGAAAGGTGAGTCGTTACAACGGCTCACCTTATTTATTAATGATGGGTATACCCCATTTATGTTAACTTTGCCGCCACAAAAATTCTGAATCGTCATGGCTAAAGGACCTGTTTCACAGTTTATCCAACATCACTACAGACACTTCAACGCTGCAGCATTGATAGATGCAGCCAAAGGATATGAAACACACCTCCTCGAAGGAGGTAAAATGATGGTTACCCTGGCTGGGGCCATGAGTACAGCAGAACTCGGCATTTCCCTGGCCGAAATGATACGCCAGGATAAGATTCACATCATCTCCTGTACCGGCGCCAACCTCGAAGAAGACGTAATGAACCTCGTAGCCCACAACAGCTACAAGCGCGTACCCAACTACCGCGACCTCACACCCCAGGACGAATGGGACCTGCTCGAAAATCACTACAACCGCGTTACTGATACCTGCATGCCTGAAGAAGAAGCTTTCCGCCGCCTGCAAAAACACCTCGAAGATGCATGGAAAGACGCTGAAGCAAAAGGCGAACGCTACTTCCCCCATGAATTCCTGTATAAAGTAGTGCTCAGCGGAGTACTGAAACAATACTATGAAATAGATCCCAAAGACAGCTGGATCGTTGCCGCTGCAGAAAAGAACATCCCCATCGTGGTACCAGGCTGGGAAGACAGCACCACTGGCAACATCTTCGCCAGCTACGTGATCAAAGGACAGCTGCAAGCTACCACAGTAAAAAATGGTATCGAATACATGGTTTGGCTGGCCGACTGGTACAGAAAGAACAGTGAAGGCAAGGGCGTAGGATTCTTCCAGATCGGTGGCGGTATAGCCGGAGACTTCCCCATCTGCGTGGTGCCAATGATGTACCAGGATCTGGAATGGCATGATGTACCCTTTTGGAGCTACTTCTGCCAGATCTCTGACTCCACGACTTCCTATGGCTCCTATTCCGGAGCAGTGCCCAACGAAAAGATCACCTGGGGCAAACTGGACATCAATACCCCTAAGTTTATTGTAGAAAGCGATGCAACCATCGTAGCGCCACTCATCTTTGCCTGGCTGCTGGGCTGGTAATAAAGAATATTAAAAGCAAAATGCCTCAGGATGCAATAGCAACCTGAGGCATTTTTCATTATCGAAACTTGTCCCGCTCTGCGGAATTAACCATATTAGCTACAGGCGATCTTATTCACCCTTGTCTGGTGACGGCCGCCCTCAAAAGGCGTATTGATAAAAATCTCTACCATTTGCCTGGCATATTCCACAGACACAAAGCGCGCAGGAATACAGATCACATTCGCATCATTGTGTTGGCGTATCAGTTGCGCTACATCCGTCTGGAAGGCAAGCCCGGCACGGATACTCTGGTGTTTATTGGCAGTAATACACACGCCATTGGCGCTGCCACACAACAGGATACCAAAAGCAACCTCACCCTTTTCCACCGCATCCGCTACAGGGTGAGCATAATCAGGATAATCTACCGACTTGTTTTCATACACACCCATATCACTAACCTGGTAACCCTTTTCAATAAGCCATTTTACCAAAGCTACCTTATAATCAAAACCGGCATGGTCGCTGCCGATAGCAATCGGTTTAGAAAGATCAAACGAAGACATACTTTAATGAATAGATTGAAAAATAGAGCGCGAAAGTACAAAAAACCAGCAGTAAGAGAAGTAAGAAACACAGGGATAAAGCCATCCACCCAATAAACCTCTTTACGCCTGCGAAACAAACGTACTCACAACTCACCACTCACTACTGACATTAGAAATCTCTCGCCTTCTCTTCTTCCTTCTTAAATACGCGCTTAGAGATGACAATGCTGAACTCATACAGGAAAGCCAGCGGCAGGAAGACGATCATCTGGCTCATCCAGTCGGGAGAAGGAGTGATGATCGCAGCGATCACCAGGATGGCCACATACGCATACTTGCGGTAAGTTTTCAGGAAATTAGGCGTAATAAGCCCTATCCGTGTTAATACATAAGACACTACTGGCAATTGGAACGCCAGCGCAGAACCAATAATAATATCTATCAGGTTCTCCATATAGTCAGCCAGTGTAGGCCGGGCTACGAGGATATGCTTGGTGCCGATGGTATAATTAGCTAAAAAGCTGAAAGTAAAAGGAGCGAGCAGAAAATAACCAAAAGCCACCCCGAGGAAAAAGAAAATAGAAACGAAGAAAATAGCGCCACGGGTACTCTTTAACTCCTTGGGACTCAGCGCCGGTTTTACAAACCGCCAAAACTCCCAGAAAATGTAGGGGAAGGCAAAAATAAAACCACCCACAAAAGCCATGGTAATGCTACTCATGAACTGAGAGCCTAAAGTAGTAGTCTGCAATTCAGCCACTTTGGGCGGAGGAAGGCACAAAGTATCGCCTGCACCTACCCACTGGCTAAACTTGCACAAAGCCGTATAAGTATAAAAATTGGCCTGCAAAGGACCAGCTATGATCGTATCGAAAACCCAGTCAATATAAATGAAAACCACAATCGCCCCAACGAGAATTGCCAGCACAGAGCGCATAATATGCCAGCGCAATTCTTCCAGGTGGTCTATAAAAGACATTTCCGGATTGTCAGCCTTCCTTTTGTTAAAAAACGATAACGCCATTGACTAATACAGGTATAACTTGGTAAAAGCGTGGCAAATGTACGGGTTATTCACGTTGGGTGAACCAGGAAAGCATGTTAATATGAAGTGATTGAAAAGATTGCCCCTTATAGACTGCTAATTCAACAACTTAAGGCGAACCGTCTCTATACGGGTATCACTCACATTCATCACGTCAAACTCATAATCACCAATAATGATACGCTCCCGTACTTTAGGGATGGTTTCATGCTGTTGAATGATAAAGCCCGACAAAGTCTCCGAATCGTTTTCCGGGAACTCCAGGCCATACTTCTCCTTTAAATAGTCCAACTCCAGCCGGCCACTCAAAATAAATTCATTATCCGAAATACGCTTGTCTTCAAACTCCTCCACATCAAACTCATCCTTGATCTCACCAAAGATCTCTTCCAGCAGGTCTTCCATGGTAACGATACCAGCCGTACCGCCAAACTCGTCCACCACCCAGGCAATACTCTTGCGCTCCTTGCTGAACTTGCTGATCAGATCAGTAGCACTCATACTCTCCGGAATAGCCGGAATGGGCAGCAACATTTCCTTCAACGTGGCAGGCTGCTTGAAAAGCCCCAGCTGATGTACATAACCTAAAATATGGTCTATATCGCCATCATATACTACCAGCTTACTCAACTTGGTATTTACAAAGCGCAAACGCACCTCTTCAACACTCAGCTTGATATCCACCGCCTCGATCTCTTTCCTCGGCACCAGGCACTCCCGTATCTTGATCTTGGGCAGCGAAAGCGCATTCTCAAACAACTCAGCCTTCAGGTCCTGACTTTGGTTATGGTGCTCGTTATTCTGACTAACGAACTGGTCCAGGTCGGCACGGGAAAAAGCCGGCTTCTTCCGGTCGATCCGCATATCGAAAATGATGTTCAATACGAAAACGGAAATCTTCACAGCCGTGTTACTTACCCAGTTGAACAGCTGATCAGCAAGACCCAACAAACCCGTACGGGCAGAGGCAGACAGTAAACTATCGGCTTTAGCCCTGAAAATGGCCCTGGGAATAAACTCTCCGAAAATGATGATCACCAGCCAGGAAAGAATAATTTCCATCACCAGCCTTGCCGGCACCACATAGGACAATAGCGTACTATCCATCTTTTCGAAGTTGATCACCATATTCCAGCTCGCACTACCCAAAAGGACAGCCGTCACCAGGAAGAAATTGAAACCAACGATATTGACACCGATAAAACGGGAAGGATTCTCAAAAAGGCTGCTCAACAGCTGACTGCTGGTAGACCCCTGCTTTTTCTTCAACTCGATATTCAGGCGGTTAGCCGTAGTAAACGCTACCTCTATACCCGAAAAATAAGCGATGAAAAAAATCGCTAAACCAATAAGTATTATGACTACTAAACTCATACTTGGGATACGAATTTATAAAAAGAACGATGGATTACATAACTTATTGAGGAAGATTGCTATTTAAGGCTGTAGTTTGACGGTTTTGTGAAAAATTGTGGAGGTTTTGCCCGGTTCACTCCCCTTTCAGGTCAAACGCATTGCCGATTTTCGGCTACCGGTTGCCAGATAATCAAATCGCCAGAAAGTCCTTCACGATCCCCATCGCTTCTTCCCGGGCCTTATCCAGTTGCGCATTGATCACAATACGGTGAAAATGATGCTTGAAAGATATCTCATAAGAAGCCTTGTTCACCCGGGCCTGCAAACTTTCTACCGTTTCAGTGCCCCGCGACTCCAGGCGGCGTTTTAGTTCATCTACAGAAGGTGGTTCAATAAATATAGACAACGTAGAATTAGGATATTGCTGTTGAACGTGGATGGCCCCTTTCACATCGATATCCAGTACCGGCACCTGGCCATTGCCCCAAATACGCTCCAGTTCAGATTTGAGCGTACCGTAATATTTGCCCTCATACACCATTTCCCATTCCACAAACTGCTGGTCGCGGATCTTTTGCTGGAAATCCTCAACACTCATAAAATAATAATCCACCCCATTCCGCTCGTTACCCCGCGCATTGCGCGTAGCCGCAGATACCGAAAAAGCCAGCTGAGGCATTAGTTGCAACAGGTGCCGCGTGATCGACGTCTTGCCGGCGCCCGATGGAGCAGTGATGATCAGTATTTTATTTCCAGGATCAAAAGACATACGCTAAAAATAAGCAGCAAAGAAACTCAAAAAAGTCGGAAAGTCAGCAAAGTCCGAAAGTCTGCAGGAAAGTTAGAAAAGACTGCATTTCTATCGGACTTCCCGACTTTCGGTCTTCCGGACTAAATCTTCAATCGCGCAAACACGTCGTCCCTATACGAAGCGCCGATCGGAATATCCCTGTCCCCGATCTTCACATAATTACCCTCGATAAACACAATCTTGCTCCCGGCGATGATATAACTCTTATGCACCCGCATAAACAAGTCTGCCGGCAACTCCTCTTGCAAACTCTTCAGCGTATCATGCACCAGGTAGTTAGACTGTGTGGTTACCACCTTCACATAATCATCCAACGCCTCGATATACAAGATATCAGCAAGGTTGATCTTGTACACCTTCTTATCGGCCTTAATAAAAATAGAAACAGGCGCAACTGTAGCGCCACCCGGCGCCTTCCGTTCCAGCTTTTCCAAAACCTTATTAATGGCCCTCAGAAACCGCTCGAAAGAAAAAGGCTTCACCAGGTAATCTATCGCATCCAGCTCAAAACCTTCTACTGCGAACTCAGGCTAAGCCGTTGTAAAGATCACCAGCGGAGGACGGGAAAGGCTTTTCAAAAAGCTGATACCCGATAACCTAGGTAAGTTGATATCCAAAAAAACAATATCAGCCTGCTCCCGCGCCAGCCATTGCTGCGCTTCAATAGCATCCGCACAAACAGCAGCCAGTTCCAATAACGGATGCTCGGCAATAAACTTTTTCAGCACATTCTGCGCCAGCGGTTCGTCTTCCACCACGAGGCAGCGATATAGTGTACTCATAGTTGCAATTCAAGCGTTACAATAAAATCATCCGCCGTTTCCACTATCGAAAGAGAATGCTTGCCCGGATACAACAGTTCCAATCGCCGGCGCACATTCTCAAGCCCCACCCCTTTATAGTTGGAAAACACAACCTCATCAACCTCCCCGCGCGTATTCTGTACCCGGAAGCGTAGCAGTCGAGGCAACACCTGTAACAACAGATGTATATTTACAGGACCGGTATTCCCCTTGGCGCCATGTTTGAACGCATTCTCCAGGAAAGTGATGAGCAACAATGGCGCAATACGCTGGTCCTGGAACTCCCCTTCCACAGACTTCACCAGCTGCAGCTGCTCATTAGATCGGATACGCTGCAAAGCAATATAATCCTCCAGTATCTGCCACTCTTTTTCCAGTGGAACCAGGTCCTCCCCGGATTCATACAAAAAATACCGCATCAGGTGCGAAAGCTGTAAGATCGTCTGCGGCAAACGCTCGTCCTTATCCAGCGTCATGGAATAAATACCATTCAGCGTATTGAAAAAGAAATGAGGATTTACCTGCGCCTTTAAAGCCTTCAGCTCTATCTGAACCTTCTCCGTCTCCATCTGCAACAACTGTCGCTGCAGGTCATTCACCACAAACCACGACCTGGACAACTTCAGCAAAGAAGTAACAACAAGATACACCACGAAAAAAAGCCCCACTTCCCACACCGTGAAATAGGAAATAAAAAAATAATTGGGTAAAACATATTTCGACCAATCCTGAAAAAAAGAATAATTCAGCCAGGAAAACAAAACGATCAACCCCGCCACAGCAGGCACATACAACCACCAGTAACGGTAATTGGCAAACCGGGGAAGCAGCCACCCCAGGTTCACATATACAGCCGGAACAATCGTTGCATGAAACAGCGCAGCATATATATAGTCGATCCTTTCCGCACGTACACCCGTTTTAAAAAGCTGCACAAACACCACGAAAGACAGCACCCAGAAAACCAGGTGCTGCAAAAACCGGAACAAGGGATGATACAACCAGCGACGTTTGTTTGATACCATACCTTATCCTTTTCTGGTTAAAATGGTTGAATCTTTACTATAATACAACCGTTCATCATGACCATACTTTTCCAAAAACTGTCTTAATTCAAAAGAAGAAGCAGTGATCACAAATGAGCCAAACAAGTTGTCCTGCTCATGCTTCAGCCGCAGATTGCCCTTAGTCACCTGCTCTTTGATAAAATCACCATTAAGATACTTAATAGAAAGCCTGTTGTTATCAAGAAACTGGATCTGGGCAATACTTGAGGTAGGCAGGTAATCAACAGAAAATTCAAAACCACTGCCCTTATCCTCCTGCTTTTTAGGGTCCTTCAGCGTAAAAGACATAACGTCTACAAAAAGTTGGTCATTAACCTTACTTAGTGCGCCAAGCATAAGATACTCTATACCCTTTTGCTTGATAGTAATAAGATAAGCATTGGAATAAAAGGTAATCTCTTGAGGCGAGTCACCCAGGCCAAGCTTCGTTTTGCTGCCATCTTTTTCCCTGGCAAGTTCACTTTCAATAAGCGGCTGGATGGTGAATACATCTTTGCCATCACTCCAGGTGCCAATCAATCGCTTGTCAGTAATGATCGTTTTATAAGTAGCCAGCGAATGCAAACTGCCCACACAGGAAGACTGTAACAACATAAGCACCACGCCAGACAAAAACACAAATAACTTTTTCATACAAATACAGTTTAAAGGGTTAGTGG
>JAGIBF010000007.1:107952-116541 GCA_017744515.1 Niastella sp. | reverse complement strand
GCTGTCATCATTGTTATCCAAAGAAAGGCTCTCATATAATTTGATTGTAAGGGTTTAAGTGACGATCTCATCAAGGATAAAGGGTATCTTTTGTATATATATCTCGTTATAATCCCACCCACTGCCTGGTATTTTAAACAGCTGCCAAACGTGATTTTGGAGTTTAACCAGGGTAAACATGTACCGCCGGTTGGGCGCAAAGATCTCATACACCCTGTAGCCAGCCGTGTTATCGGCATGGTAACCAAAATGGATGTGTTTCCCATTTTCTTCTTCGTCGAACCAAGTGATCTCTTTTTTTTCCCAATCGAAATAATAGAGATTCTCTACCTTTTTTCCGATCATAGCGGCCAGCAGGGTAAACCCTACATCCTGCTCTACCCATTCACCGCTTTCTACGTCTGCAAAGAAGATATTCTCGTACCCATCTTCAAACGTTGCATGAAACATACAATGAATAGGGTGCACCATTTCACTCAGGATTATCGACTCGGTTTTGCCGTCAACATGTAGTTGGATGGTATGCTCCATATAAAAAAATGTTCATAGTGATTTAAAGCCTTTATCTATTTCGCATCATTCTCTTTTTCGCTGTCTTCTTTCTGGCGGTTTTCTTTGCGGGCGCTCTCTTTTTTGCCGCCTTTTTTCTGCCTGCCTTCTTCAGGGCGCTCTTTTTTCTACTGCTCTTTTTGGACGGTACTTTGGCGCCTTTTTCGCGCGCCTCCGATAAACCGATCGCAATAGCTTGTGCCCTGCTCTTCACGGTTCCTCCCTTTCCTCCTTTTCCCGATTTGAGGGTTCCTTTCTTTTTCCGGTGCATAGCGCTTTTTACCGATTTCTGCGCTCCTTTAGAATACCTGGCCATAATCTGTATTTTAATTGATAGGTACTATTACGGTATTGCAGGGACCATTTACCGGCCAAACCTGGGTGGCCCCTTTGGTCAAGTGAATAAAAAGTATACCTTCTTTTAAAGTGGCTGAAGCAGCATCGACATCCTCCGGCAGCAAAAAAGTGCGGTTAAACGTTTCAACACAGAATTCTTTCTTATAGAATCGCTTTACTTCTTCGTAATGTTCAGGAACACAGGATGCAGTGCCGCGGATTATCAGCACATCATCCTCGATCATTATATGCAAGTCTTCTCGCTTATATCCTGGCAAAGCCAGTTCCAACATATATGTTGAATTTGTTTCCGCAATGTTAATGGCTGGTTTTGTGTGGGGTGGTTCAGCATGCAACTCTTCCTGCAGATGGTCCATATCTGAAAAGCTTCCGCAAAAAGTGCGTACAACTGCATGATCTCCTGTGTGGTAAATAGTAGTTGCTTTCATACCGGCAATCGTGTTTAAGTGTACCTATACTTGTAAAATTATTGTGCCATGAGTGGGGCATAAAATGTTGAGTTATTGCCCACATCCACACCAGAAACAGGGGTATCGAGGAGCTCCTTCTACAAATAAGGTGCTCAGTATCCGGTATCTGGACTGGTATTATTTTTTAACGCTGACAAGTATCTGTAAACTATTAAAATGATTGTTATGCAAAACAATGAAGAGCTGATAGAAGTACTGAACGACCTTATCCGCATCAACAATGACCGTATTGAGGGGTATGAAAAAGCAATTTCTGAAACTAAAGATATAGACGCTGATCTGCAAACCTTGTTTCGCCGTATGGCCGACCAAAGCAGGCAAGCTAAAGCGGAGCTGATCCAGGAAGTACAAAAAAGAGGTGGTGGCGCTGATGTGAACAGTACTACCAATTCGGGTAAAATATACCGCGCATGGATGAGTGTAAAGGCTACGTTCTCTGGTAAGGACAGGAAATCGATCCTTGCAGCCTGCGAGTTTGGAGAAGATGCCGCTCAGAAGGCTTACAAGGAAGCGCTGGAGTCTGAAGAGACAATGGATATAGATATCCGCCAGGTTATCACCAAGCAAAAGAGCTCACTAAAAGAATCACACGACCTCATTAAGCGTCACCGCGATATGCAGGTTGCCAACAAATAATTCTAACATAGTTTTTCATAAGGCACATTGGACTTTACAGGGCTGGTTTCTACCGGCCTTTTTTTATTGTTGTAGGCTGTGGCGATACGGATTCCAATTTTACAGGCAAGTTCAACTTCCGGATTCAGCATAAAAATAATTACATAAAAAAGAGGTTAGCTTTCATCTTTTGGATGAAACTAACCTCTTACAAATGATATTCATGGTGTTACCTGCTTCCTTGATCAGGTTCTTCTGATCAATCCAAGCAGCAGGGAAACAACGGCCAGGACAATCAATACATGTATCAGGCCCGAGGCGCTGTACACGAAGAATCCCAATATCCATCCGATAACCAATATCACGGCGATAAGATATAATATGCTTCTCATGTTGTGTATTTTACTATAGTAATAAAAATCTCACGCCTCCTCTCCTTAGGTGTAGCATAGCTTGAATTTGTAGACGCTTCTCTACACGTAGTGGCTCTGTTAGGATAATTCTGCCTGCATATACGTTACCTGTCATACGGCACGCTTATTTCTCCCACCAGTGCATGTCTTCAATTCGTTCATTTTTCAGGATACTTAAGAAAGCAGCTGTTGCGTTCATCGAGGACAATGCGCTTAAACTAAGCGCATCGCTATCTTATTACACCGTTTTCTCCATTGGTCCTATCATTATTATAGTCATTTCCTTAGTAGGCATTTTTTATGGCCGTGAGGCTGTGCAGGGCAAGGTTTATGGCCAGGTAAAAGGATTTATCGGTAGTGATGCCGCGGCTCAATTGCAGGAGATCATCAAGAATATTGAATACTCGCAATTCAAGACCACCGGTTTCATTATCGGAGTGGTGATGCTCCTGTTTGGGGCCAGCGGTGTATTCACTGAAATACAAGACTCCGTCAACAGGATATGGTCTGTAAAGGCTAAACCTAAAAAGGGATGGCTAAAGTTCATTACCAACCGGTTGTTGTCTTTTTCGCTCGTCGTGGGCCTTGGATTTATCATGCTCGTCTCTCTGCTTGTGAGCACAGCTTTGGACGCGCTCAACAGCCAACTGGCCAGGTTATTTTCTGAAGACGTCGTTATCTTTTTTTATATTCTCAACATTTTTATCGTACTGGCAGTGATCACGCTCCTTTTTGCCATCATATTCAAAGTATTGCCCGATGCTATTATTCGTTGGCGTGATGTGATCAAAGGGTCGCTTTTTACTGCTGTACTTTTCATGGGTGGCAAATTCCTGATCAGTTTTTACATCAGTAGATCCAATGTGGGTATTACTTATGGCGCAGCGGCTACCATTGTCATCATCCTGTTATGGGTATTTTATTCTTCGGTGATCCTGTATTTTGGAGCAGAGTTCACCAAATGTTATGCGGTTGAAGCCGGCAGTGGAATCCGCCCGAAGGATACTGCCGTATTTGTAGTAAAGCACGAGGCTAAAGAGATCCCCCCTTCGTACCTCGATACGTAAAATATAAGATATTATGCATCTCCGGTCAGACAAACCATACTCGTTGTTGCGGCATGGGCTTGGCCATGTATATCCGTCTCTTCGAAAAGACCTCAAGGCCGAGGTAGTTATTATTGGTGCAGGTATTACGGGCGCTCTTGTGGGCTGGCATCTCCTGCAGAAAGGTATTCAGGCAGTAGTGATCGACCGGCGGCATGCAGGCATGGGCAGTACAGCTGCCAGTACTTCGTTGCTGCAATATGAGATCGATACTCCACTAAATGAGCTTATTAAGCTGGTAGGAGAAAAGAATGCGGTGCTCAGTTACCTGCTTTGCCGCCAGGCTATCTATGACCTGCATGAGATATGTAAGCAAATACCTTCCAAGCCCTTTTTCAACCTGCATCCCAGTTTCCAGTTTGCTTCTTACAACAACGATGTGCGTAAGATGGAACGGGAATACCTGTTGCGTAAAAGGGCAGGCTTCAATCTCCAGCTGTTATCGGTTGATGATATTTCCAGGTTGTTTGGCTTTAAAAAGCCAGCCGGTCTCCTTTCTGCCGATGGAGGATTGGTAGACGCCTACCAGCTTACGCATGCATTACTGAAACATGGACAGGATAAGGCCATGCTGGTGTATGACAATACCGAGGTGACCAGCATCGGCTATGACACTAAGGGTGTGACACTACAAACTGATTGGGGATACAAGATCGAGGCAAAGGAGCTGGTAATTGCCTGTGGCTATGAATCACAAACCTACCTGCCTAAAAAAATAGAGAAGCTGCACTCCACTTATTCCATCATCAGCGAGCCGCTGTTCATTAATGAGTTCTGGCACCAGAATGCATTGATATGGGAAACTGCCAATCCTTATTTGTACATGCGTGCATCCGCCGATCATCGTATTGTAGTAGGGGGTAAAGATGACCCTTTTTACAATCCTGCCAGGCGCGATGCCAACCTGCCCAGGAAGATGAAATTGCTGGAGCAATCTTTCGGCAGGCTGTTTCCTCATATTCCTTTCCGCACCGACTTTGCCTGGGCTGGCACTTTTGCCAGTACGCGTGACGGATTACCTTATATCGGCACCATTCCCGAACGGCCTCATACGTGGTTTGCGTTGGGATTTGGCGGCAACGGCATCACATTCAGCCTTATTGCTGCGCAGATCATCAGTGATGTATTGTCGGGGAAGAAGAATGCCAATAGCAGGCTGTTTGACTTCAGCAGAACGGCGGGTACAAAAGTGTAATAGGATTACAGGGACGAGCGTATCTTTTAATAACCGAGATTCTTCAGACAGCCTTTCAGGTTATTGCCTTCTTTCAATACCATGTAAAAGATATCTCCGAGTTTCTTAACGCGCTTTTCGATATTGTAGATCGTGAATTGGGAAGGATGCAGGCCGCTCTTTACTTCTTTCCACAGTAATGGGGTGGACACAGAAGCGCCTGGTACCGGACGGAGGCTATATGCCGAAGCCAATGTTTGTCCTTTGGAGTTTTGCAGGTAATCGACGTATATCTTATTTCCTCTTTTCTTCAATGATCTTTCGAGTGATGTGATACCCGGCAACTGTTCCTGTACCAACGTGGCGACGATATGGGCAAACTCTCTCGCTATTTCGTAGGTATATTTTGCATTTAAGGGGACATACACGTGGAGCCCCGTAGCTCCTGAAGTTTTGCAATAGCTGACAGCTCCTGCCCTATTCAGTACTTCCTGTACTGCCTGTGCCACCGATATTACCTGGTCAAAGGTATTTTTACCGGAGGGATCGATATCGATCATCAGGTAGGTAGGCTTATCCGGCGTTCGGGTAGTAGAGTTCCAGGGATTCATTTCGATGCAGCCCAGGTTGGCCAGATAGATCAATGTAGCTTTATCATTGCACACAATGTAATTAACGACCTTCTGGGATGACTCTGCAAACTCGTCGAATGATTTTATCCAGGAAGGTCCTTCTTCCGCCGCATCTTTATGGTAGAATCCTTTATCTGTAATTCCGTTGGGATTTCGCTTCAACGATAAGGGCCGGTTCTTCAGGTATGGCAGAATATGATCGGCCATGGCATTGTAATAGGCAATGACATCTCCTTTGGATATTCCTTCATCGGGAAAATATACCTTGGAAAGGTTGGTGAGCTTCAACGACCGGCGGTTGATCGTGACCATGCTTTCCTTGCTTTCTTTCGTTATCTTTTCTTTTACAGCCATAAACATTTCTTTATTGAATGATCTATGAGGCTTTCTTTTTCTTGGTATCCAGGCTGGCTTTCAGCTGTGACATCAGGTCCTTACCTCTCGAATGTACCACTTTCATATGAGGCACTGCCACTTTCTTACCTTTCGCTTTCGCCTTGATGAGTTTCATCAGTTTATCTGCGTAGGTATCTTTATAAGCCGATATGTCAAAGGTCTCCGTCAATTGTTCAATCAGCGAAAGTGCCATCTTCAACTCATTGGGTTTGCTGGTGAGCTTTGGTATATTCAGTTCACTGGCAGCTCTCACTTCTTCGTCGAACCGGATCTTTTGTAATACCAGTGCATCTTCTGCCGCCCTGATCAAACAGAGACTTTCCTTACTGCGCAGTACAAAACTTCCCAGGCCTGCTTTACCCGTTTTATTGAGGGCGCTCCACAGTAAGGCATAAGCACGGGCGCCTGACTTATCAGGTTCTATATAATATGGCGTATCGTACAACATGGCATCGATTTCCGCTTCTTCTACAAAGGCCATGATATCAATGCTCTTTGTTTTTTCCGGCATTGCTTTTTGAAAGTCCTCATCAGATAATACTACGTAATTACCGTCCAGGTTATATGCTTTTACAATATTGGCCCAGGCAACTACTTTACCTGTTCGCTCGTTGATGCGTTGAAATTTAATGTTTGCATGATCTTTCTTATCCAGCATATCGAGGTCGAGATCGCTTTCCTGAATAGCGCTGTATAGTTTAACGGGTATGTTCACCAGCCCGAAGCCGATGGAACCGCTCCAGATTGCACGCATAATAAATGTTTTAATAAAGATGGTTATATAAATATGTTGCCCCATTTCTGTAGACAAGGCTACACAGCTCATCGATTTAACTACCCTATCATCCTCAAGACGATCCCCAGATTCCACAATTTGCATTAAGGGAACATTAATTGAATATTACCTGGCATCATGCAGGCTCTGAAGGACGCTCATGTATCTCGAAACCATGATTTGAAAATCACTGTACTTAAAAATTGAAACAAAATGAAAAATGCAACCTGTAGCTTAAAACGAGTATTCCTGGTAGCAGCGTTTACAGGCTGCTTATCCGCAGCCATGGCCCAGGAACAACAAACTACCACAGAAAGTACCCTTAAGCCCAAATTCGGGATCAAAGGGGGTGTTAACCTTAGCAACTTATATGTTGACGATGTAGAAGACGAAAACATGAAAGTTGGCGTAAACATTGGTGTTTTTGCCAAACTTCCTGTAACCAGAGGTTTTTCTATTCAGCCAGAGTTATTGTACAGCAGTAAGGGCTCCAAGCTCCGGTACAATAATATCTTCGGGGATGGTGAATACCGCTTCAATCTCAATTACGTAGAATTGCCTGTATTGGCTGTATTCAACCTGGGTAAGAACTTCAACATCCATGCCGGTCCTTATGCAGCTCTGCTCACTTCAGCCAACATCAAGAGATTGGATAACGAGAGTGGTGATGTCGATGATATTGCCGACCTGGACACTGACAACTTCAAACGCTTTGACTATGGTCTCGTGGGTGGTGTTGGATTCGACATTCAGAACTTCACTATCGGCGCCCGCTACAACTATGGCCTGAATGAAATAGGCGATGGTGGTATTGCCGGCGAAGCGACAAAGAACTCAAAGAACAGCGCCTTCACTTTTTACATTGGCATAGGATTCTAATGGACCAAGAGGATCCTGCAAAATAAAAATGGCCCCGGTTTTAAGCCGGGGCCATTTTTATTGTAATTATAATCAGAAGCGGGATCTCATTGGTTGTGTCGATGCTCTTTAGTTAGCGCATTCGTTGAAAGTGATCACGAAGGTTGTTCCTTCTCCCATCTCGGATTGCACGTCCACTTCTGCATGGTGGGCTTGCAATATGTTAAGGGTAGCGGCCAGCCCAAGTCCCAGGCCATTGCGCTTGGAGGTGAAATAGGGTTCGAAAAGCCGTTGCAGGTTATCTTCCGATATGCCAGAGCCATTGTCTGTAATGTGTACCTGACAACCGCTGGGATGTCCCCCCATTGTGACTTCCAGCCTACCGACTTCTTCTTCCATCGCTTCCACTGCATTGATAATGATATTGAGGAAGGCGATCTTGAGTTTTTCTTTATCTGCCGGGATGTACAAAATATCGTCCGGATAACGTATCTGTAGCTTAATATTCTTCAGTGTGATCCTGTCCATCGCAGCCGTAATGCTTTCATCGAGGATATCCTGCAAGGAGGTTCTCTGCAGCATCATTTCGGAAGGCCTGGCAGTGTCGAGCAATTCGGAAATGATAGCGCCTATGCGTTTTGCATTGCGGTGTATAATGCCATAATAATTTACCTGGGTCTCTGTAATATCATTGGCTTGCAGGTGATCGAGTGAAAGGTGAATATTGGTAAGTGGATTCCTGATCTCGTGGGCCAGTGTACGGGCCAGGCGGCCTGTAGCAGCCAGTTTCTCTGCCATCAGCACAGACTTTTCTGCTTTGCGCAGGCCGGTAATATCGTGTAGAATTCCTTGTACGTATTTAGTGTTATCGGGCCTTTCAATAATAGTAGCTGAGAAGATACAAATGCGCTCTTCGCGGTCTTTATTGACCATATCGACTTCCACATCATCTACTTCGCCGGTCTGTAACAACAACCTTAGTCCTTCAGCATCCTTGTCTTCGAGTATCAGGTCGTAGAAGCTCATATCGAGTATCCCAACAGGTTGCAGGTAGCCATGTTTACAGTAAAGAAACGGAGGTCCGCATCGGCGAGGAAGATCGCATCTTTCGAGCGTTCGAAGATATTGCGGTACTTCAGCTCATTATCGCGCAGGGCTTTTAAGGAGCGGGCTTTTTCTACTGAATACCGGATGCAGCGTTCCATCTTCTCGATGGTAAGCTCTGATTTAACGAGGTAATCTGC
>JAGIBF010000007.1:95547-107942 GCA_017744515.1 Niastella sp. | reverse complement strand
CTCTACGGCCTCGCGCAGCAGATCGAGCCCGGTTTTGGCTCCGAGGAAATAATCTATGAAGTAGATGTCATAGCGTTGATGGCAGATATGATCGAGTGCTTCCTGATAGTTATAACACCAGTCTACTATAAAGTTACCGCCCTCTATGTCTTTAATAAGGCTATTGGTGATATAGTAATCGTCTTCGTCATCGTCTATTACCAGGATACGCAATGGTTGAGCAGAGATAAACATAATAATATTTTATAGCGCTTGTGTTTCAGGCAATATGATAGAGAAAGTAGATCCTTGTCCGGGGGTACTGTCTGCCATGATCAACCCTTTGTGGTTATCGGTGATCTTACGGCAAATGGCCAAGCCCATTCCTGATCCGGGATATTCGGCTTTTCCATGCAGACGTTGAAAAAGCTGGAATATCTTTTCACTATAGGTTTCTTCAAACCCAATCCCATTATCGATTACCATGATCCTGTAATACAGATTACCATTACGCAGCTTGAGTCTCTCTTTTTCTATTTTACTAAGCTTTTCGCTTTTGATCGTGATCTTAGGTATTATTCCTTTGCGCCGGAATTTGATGGCGTTGCTCAACAGGTTGTTAAACAGCTGGCGTATCTGCGGTGTTACCATCTCTACCGACGGCAGGTCGTACACTTGCACATCTGCTTTCCCTTCTTCTACTTCGAGGTATTGATCATTCAGCACATCTTTTACGATCTCATCAAGGCTTTTTCGCTCGAAGGGATTCTGGGAACGGGTAACGCGTGAAAACTCCAGCAGGTTATCGATGAGTATCCGCATGTTCTCCGCCGATGCCATCATACGGTTCACGTACAGGTTACCTTCTTCCGATAGCTGATCGGCGCATTTGTTTTTTAACCTTTCCCCAAAAGTAGTGAGTTTGCGCAACGGCTCCTGCAAGTCATGGGAGGCTACGTAAGCAAACTCTTCGAGCTCGTGGTTGGAGCGGTTCAACTCCTGCACTTTTACTTCCAGTTCCTGCTCATATTGTTTCAGACGTGTTACGTCACGCACCGTACCCAATACTTTGGCGGGAGCTCCCTGCTGGTCTTTCAACACTTTGCCAAACACTTCTACGGGCTTTGGAGCACCATCGCGGGTGATCAGTATGGATTGGCGTACATATGTTTCACCATTGGCAAGTATCTCCTGTATTGCCTGGTTGGCTTTTTTCACTTCTTCCGGCTGCAAATGCAGGCGGTAAAACTCGAACAGGTCTATTTCTTCTTTCTTCTCGTGTGGTGCATATCCTAATAGCTGGTACATGCCATCTGACCAGGTCATTTTATTGCTGCTTATCTCCAACTCCCAGTTGCCTACATTCAGGAACTCTTCTTTCTGTCCTACGATGCGCTTGTAGTGCATCAGGTCGTGCAACATCTGCGTTTTTTCCGTCACGTCGCGGTTGATGGCCACTCCTTTGATCACCTCCCCTTTACTGTTCAGCACAAACTTCATTTTGATGTTGATGATGCGCTGCTCGTTCTGATGGGTGGTAATGCGATAGGTGTATTCAAAGGGTGTTTTGGTAGCAATGGCATTGCTACGGATATGTCTCAATTCTTCTGCATCGGTAGGATGTATATGTGACAGGTAAAAATCATCGGATAATTGGGGTGGCGATTCGGGTGAATATCCCATGATCCGGTACATACCTTCGGACCAGGCTATATTGTCGGTAGCTACATCCCATTGCCAGGTACCAAACTGCAACAATTCTTCGGCATCATTGAACAGCTCTTTCAGCTTTATATGGGTCGTTTCTTCAACGGTCATGATATGGGTTTAGCGATTATTCAACTCCTGGTAGAGCTTAATCTTATTGTACAGGGTCTTCCTGTCGATGTTCAGCAACCGTGCTGCTTTACTTTTGTTGAAGTTTGTTTCTTTAAGCGCTTTCAGGATCATTTCGTATTCAAGATCGATGGATGCTTCTTTCAGGCTGTTCTCACCGAATGGTTTTCGTAACGGGGCTGTAGCAATTGTTTCATGGATGGGCACTGCTGCTGTGGGAGCGGCTTCCAAAACACTGTCACCATTGTGTTCAAACAACAGCTTGCGGTAATTGCTGATCTCGAATGGCAGGCTGCGATCTTCCACAAAATCACCATCTGTAAGCAAGGCTGCGCGCTTCACCACATTCTTCAACTCACGCAGGTTACCATGCCATACATAGTTTTTGAATATTTCTTCCACTTCGGGTGAGAAGCCTCTGATGCGCTTGTGCAGCCCTTCGTTGGCTTTTTGCAGGAAGTGACGGGCAAATACCATGATGTCTTCTTTCCGCTGGCGTAAAGGTGGTACTTCAATGGTAAATTCGTTGAAACGGTGGAAAAGGTCTTCGCGGAACTTACCTTTTTGTGCTGCATCCCACAGGCGTTCGTTGCTGGCAATGATGATACGCACGTCGAGTGAAATATCTTTTGTTCCTCCTACGCGGCGCATTTTCCTTTCCTGGATCACGCGCAGCAGGGATACCTGAATTTCGTAAGAGAGATTGGCGATCTCATCGAGGAAGATCGTACCACCATTGGCGAGTTCAAAACTGCCCACTTTCTGATTTATCGCACCGGTAAAGGCGCCTTTTTCATGCCCAAACAGTTCACTGCCGGCCAATTCTTTACTAAGGGCGCCGCAGTCGATGGCCACAAATGGATAGCTGGCGCGTTTGCTGCGTTTGTGTATCTCCTGCGCAATGGCTTCTTTACCGCTACCGCTTTCGCCATAGATGATGACGCTGTAATCGGTAGGACCTACCAGCACAATCTGATCTACGATTTGCTGAAACACAGGGCTGGAACCAAAAATATATTCTCCGTTGGCGGAAAATGATTTCTTTTTATCACCATGGTCATCCACCTGGTGTGGAGTAGCTGAACCATTGACATGTGGTGCCGGCTTTGCAGCAGCCGTTGGTGTAGAATTGAGTGCACCTTGTATTGTATTCAGTATTTCTTCCGGGAACAATGGTTTGGTCACATAATCGTAAGCACCCATTTTCATGACATCTACGGCTGTCTTCAGGTCGTTGTAACCCGTAATGATGATCACCGGTAATGCAGGATATTTTTCCTTGATCTTCAGCAGCATGGTTTTGCCATCTACTCCTTCGAGTCTGTAATCGCACAGCACCAGGTCAAAATCCGTTACTTCGTCTAATAATTCCAATGCTTTTTTAGCGGTGTATGATTCATGCGTTTCAAATCCATGCTTGGTGAGAAACTTGTTCATCAGGAAGCAAATATCGCGGTCATCATCAATCACTAATATTTTAGGCATATAAATGGGTTTACTTGGTGGTATTAAAAGTGTGTTTTTGAATGATTAAATAGGGTACTATCTCCATAATGCCCGCATTTGTGCGGTAGGGATACGTAAGAGTTCTCTGTACTTCGCCACTGTGCGGCGGGCTATTTTATATCCTTTGCGTGCCAACACCACCACCAGCTGGTGATCGGTGAAGGGTGATTTCTTATCTTCTGCAGCAATGGCTTCTTCCAGCGCAAACTGAATGATACGGTTGCTGATCACTTCTCCTTCTACATTCGGCATGCCTTCTGAGAACAGGTCTTTCAGGAGGATATTGCCAAATGGTGTAGCTGCATATTTGTTGCTCGTGATGCGTGATACTGTGGAAATATCCACTCCTATCTCCAATGCAATGTTCTTTAGGATCATTGGTTTCAGCAGCAGTGGATCGCCTTCTTTGAAATACTCATATTGCCATTTCACTATCGTCTTCATGATCTTCAGCATGGTGCTTTCGCGTTGCTGAATGGCTGATACAAACCACTCGGCTGCCTGCAGCTTGCTCTTCATGTATTGCTCTGCGGCTTTGTCTTTCTTAGCGCACTGGCTTTTTACTGTTTCCATCCAGGCATGATTGATATGCAGGGAAGCGGAACGTTGGCGGGCCAGTGATACTTCAATATTATCTCCTTCAACAGTGATGATGAAGTCGGGAATAATATAATTTTTGGCGGCTGGCTCTTCCAGTCGCACATTGATGGGCTGCAGTTGCAGTGATGCGATCAGCTCAAGGATGATCCTGAACTCGTCTTCATCCAGCCGGAGGGATTCACGCACTTTTTCCAGCTGGCGGTTCTTCAGATCGGTATAATGGTCGCGTATCAGTTTTAGTGCAGCTGCTACATCGGGCTGTGCGGTATTTATCCGCTCCAGTTGTAACAATAAGCATTCCCGGATGTCGCGGGCGCCTACGCCGGGCGGGTCAAGGCTTTGGATCGTCTTTAACACTCCTTCCAAATCCGAAGCTTCGAGCCACTCGCCATATTTGAATGACATATCTTCTGCCAGGGTGGAAAGGGTTTGCTCCAGCATTCCGCTTTCGTTCAAAGAGTCAATAATGTAGCAGGCTTTTGTGAAGTCCTGCTCACTCAATAAAAGCAGCCGGCATTGTTCCTTCAGCTGCTGCCTGAAATCGGTGGCCTGTATGAGGGGCCGCTCAGGAACATCTTCGCCGGAGAAATAGTTGGCGTATTCCGTTTTGTAATCAGGAATGTCATCGTAACCAAACTCTTCCCAGTCAGCAAAATCCTGCACAGCCTCTTTCTCATCTTTCAATGTGGCGTCATCGTTCTTGGTTTCCTCCAATAGTGGATTTTCCTCTATTTCCTGCTCAATACGATGTTCCAGTTCCAGTGTATTCAGGTGAAACAAATTCAACAGTTGGATCTGTTGAGGAAGTATGCGTACCTGCTGTTTCTGTGTAAGGTGTTGATGGATCATGTGAAAAGATTGTGGGGTGTATACTACAATCGACACTCCAAAAAATAATTTTTGCCTAAAAACTGCGTAAATGCTGTATTTTACTGCTTTCTGGCCGCTTTATCCCACTTTTGACCCCAAAACCGCCTCACAAAACTGTAGAACAATTTACACAATTTGGGGAAATTCGTCTATGAAATTCAGGTTTCAATACATTTATGCTTTGTTTGTTTTATCCTTCGGCATCCTGACAGCCCTGTCTGTTGTCTTCTATCAGCGGCTTAAGGAATCGACCGAGGCCTCCAATCTGGTAGAACACAATTATGCTACCATGTACGTGCTGAGCGAGGTAGATTCTCATCTCAAGGATGCGATCGCAAGTGAGCAGGCTTTTGTGCTTACCCGGGACAGTTCCATGTTGCAGCCGGCCATGAATAATGCAGACAATATCCCTGGTCTTCTTCAACAGATGGCTAATTCCCCTTACATAATCAATAGCCAGCGTACAAACCTGAACAAGCTGAAGGATTTGGTAACAGAGCGGCTGCGGCAAGTTCGCACCAATATTTCCAGGGCTGCCATGAATATCGATGAGGACAATATAAGGCGCCGGTTGCTGGAAGGCAAGGTGATTATGGCTGACTACCGGCAGCTGTATGAAAGAATGCAAGCGATAGAAGCGCAAACAAAAAAGGAGCGGGATTCTCAAAAGGAAGTGGGTCAGCGCAGTACGCCTAATTTCATCTATGCTACTTTCTTTTTTGCTGCTGCCAGTCTCATTGTATCTTTTTTCTTCATTATCCGGGAATTGACGAAGCGGCTGGAATTCCAGCAGCAATTGCAGCAGCAGGTAGGCAGCCTCAACAGGGCCAACCAGGAACTGGAGCAGCTGACCAATATCGCTTCGCATCATTTACAGGAGCCGTTGCGGAAAATCCAGACTTTCTCGAACCAGGTTACCAGCCGGTATAAAGACCTGCCGGAAGAGGTGTCCATGCTGCTGGGGAAGATGGACATGTCGGCCAAACATATGCATGGTCTTACGCGGGATATGGTCAAGTACTCCAGTCTTATCAATACACAGGAAACGCTGATGCAGGTTGACCTCAATTACGTGCTGATGAAAGTGGCGGAGAACATGGATGAAAGGCTCACGCTCACACAGGCCAAACTCATCATCACCAATACGCTGCCCGTTATTAAAGGGATTCCTTCGCAACTGGCTATTCTGTTTGAACAGCTCATCGATAACTCCATCAAGTTTTCGCGCAAGGATGTTCCGCCTGTGATCACTATTACTAATGAGCAAATTACCGGCAACAAGATCAGTAAGAAGATCAATTCCATTTTTGGAGGCACCATGTATTATAAGGTAAGTGTGGCCGATAATGGGATGGGCTTCGATAATAAGTTTGTAGATAAAATGTTTTACCTGTTCCAGAAGCTGGAATCGCAGCAGGGCTTTTATCAAAGTAAAGGGATTGGCCTTCCCATGGTGCAACGGATCATGATCAACCACGGAGGCAATGTAATGGCTACCGGTACCGCCGGTGAAGGGGCCGTTTTCAATTTGTATTTTCCGATACCTGGGTAAGGCTTCGAAAGGCTCAGGCGTGACACTACCGAGGGGAATCAGCCACCAACTACTTCTCCTCCATTCACATGGATCACCTGACCCGTGATGTAGGAAGCATCGGCGGAAGCGAGGAATACATATGCGGGCGCCACTTCGTAGGGATAACCTGCGCGCTTCATCGGTGTTTTCTTACCAAATTGTTCTATGTGTTTCTTATCGAATGAAGCAAAGATCAAGGGGGTCCATATGGGGCCGGGGGCTACTGCATTTACGCGTATGCCTTCCGGCGCGAGATTCTTCGCCAGCGAGCGTGTGAATGACACAACTGCTCCTTTAGTAGCGGAATAATCGATGAGGTGTTCGCTGCCCCGGTAAGCAACTACTGAAGCTGTATTGATGATGCAACCGTCTTTATCCAGGTACTTCAGGGCTTCCTGGGTGAAATAGTAGAAGGAGAACATATTGACTTCGAATGTGTCGTGAAACTGCCGGCTGCTCACTTTCATGAAATCGCTATCCGGCTCATGTGTGCCTGCATTGTTGACCATAATCGATAGTTTGCCAAACTTATCGTATACTTCATTCACCACCTTACGGCAGAAGAGCTCACGGGCTATATCGCCTTTGTATAAACGGCAGGTCCTTCCCTCCTTTTCCACCAATGCTTTTGTTTCGCGGGCATCGCCATCGCTTTCGTGGTATACAATGGCCACGTCGGCTCCTTCTTTGGCATACAACACAGCTATCGAACGACCGATACCGCTGTCTCCTCCTGTAATGATGGCTACCTTGTCCTTGAGTTTATTGGATGGCTGGTAACCTGGCCGCACAATGATCTCATGTTTATCAAGGCTTTCTTTCTTCTTAGGTTTTGCTGCTGTGGCTGTTGGCATAGATGCTTTTTTACAGAGGGTTGAAAATCTCATACCCTGACGTAAGATGGAAAAGTGAAAGGTGAAATGAGTGTAGACCAAAATCCACAAGCGCCAATGGTACAAGTGTTGCCCATTATGTGGTACAACTAATTAACATTCTTTCGCATGGATACTTTTACCTGGGGGATTATCGGGCCTGGTAATATTGCTACTGAATTTGCCGAAGACCTGCATCTTATTAAAAGCGCCCAACATCGTGTGGGTGCAGTCTTATCGCATAATCTTGAAAAAGCAGCGGCTTTCGCTGAAAAGGAAGATGCTCCTCAACATTTTGATGATCTCAACAGCTTTGTTGAGAACGCCCGGGTAGATGCCGTGTACATCGCTACACCACATCCTTTGCACCATGAAGAAACTCTGCGTTGTCTTCAGCATAAGATTCCCGTGCTGTGTGAAAAGCCGCTGGCCATGAACAGCCGGGAAGTGCAGGAGATGGTGGATGCGTCTGTCGAGCACAATACTTTTTTAATGGAAGGGATGTGGATACGTTTTCTGCCCAGCATCGGAAAGGTGTTATCGCTGGTTGAAGGTAATGCGATCGGGAAGATCATTTCCATCAAGGCCGATATGAGTTACAAAGCGCCTAATGATCCTGAGGGCCGTTATTTCAATCCGGAACTGGGTGGCGGGTCTCTGCTCGATCTCGGTATTTATCCCGTTTTTCTTACGCATCTTTTATTGGGTAAGCCTGCTATTATTAAAGCAACTGCCCGGCTATCGGAGAAGTATATCGATGAGGCATGTGCAGCGCTATTCAATTATGGTAATAACAGTTATGCTTTCGTTGAGTCTTCCCTGGTTACTGAAACTGCTCTGCGGGCTGCCATCTATGGTGAAACCGGCAGCATCCACATCGGTAACCCATGGAATGAAAAGCCTCCGGAAATCATTGTGCGGCCGTATGACGGAGCAGACCAACGTCATCCCTGTGCATGGGAGGGCCGCGGTTTGCAATATGAAGCGGAAGAGGTTGCGCGGTGTGTGCGTCAGGGCAAGTTGTATAGTGATCAATTGTGTCACCAGTTCAGTCTCGATCTGATGGCCACGCTGGATGCGATACGTCAGCAAACCAATATCAGGTATCCGGCGGATGGACAGGCATTGGCGGTTAGCGGTTAGCTTTTAGTGATTAGCGATTGCATTATTAAAAATTTAAAGCTTTCTATATGAACAACCCCACCATGTTTCAGTTTTTTCACTGGTACTATCCTGATGACGGTAATCTTTGGAATCATTGCAAAGAACAGGCTGAACGTTTATCAAAGCTGGGCATTTCTCATATCTGGCTGCCGCCTGCTTATAAATCAGCGCGGGGCACCTGGGAGCCTGGTTATGCGGTGTATGATCTCTTCGACCTCGGTGAATTTGACCAGCAAGGCACTGTGCGTACACGCCACGGTACCAAAGAGCAATACATCGATTGTATCAATGGCCTGCACCAGCATAATATTCAGGCAATTGCCGACATCGTGCTGAATCACAAGCATGGCGGTGATGAAACAGAGAAGATGGGTGTCCGCGAGGTGAATACCGAGAACCGCAAGGAGATGGCTGATGAAGTGGTAGAGATCGAAGCGCATACCAGGTTCACCTTCCCTGGCAGAAAAGGTAAGTATTCTGATTATGTATGGGATAAGGAGTCTTTTACCGGCGTGAGTGAGATGATGGACAACCGGGAAAGGATCTTTCTGATCCAGCATAATATGGGTGATAACTGGGACCAGATGCTGGATGATGAGATGGGTAACTTCGATTATCTGATGGGTGCCGATATCGACTTCAGGAATCCTTTTGTGCGGGATGAGATGAAGAAGTGGGGGGAATGGTATATTGAAAACACCAACATCGATGGCTTCCGGCTGGATGCGGTCAAGCATATCAACTACCGCTTCTTCCAGGAGTGGCTTTATCATATGAAGGAGCATTTCAAAAAGGATTTCTTCTGTGTGTCTGAATACTGGAGTAGTAAAAAGGATGCGATCATCAGTTATTGTAATGCGCTGGGCAAGCAGTCGCTTATGTACGATGTGCCATTGCATTTCAACTTTTTTGATGCAGGGCACAAGAAAAGGGACTTCGATATGCGCAGTATTTTCGACGATACCGTGTTGAAGGAATTGCCTGAGAATAGTTTCACTTTCGTTGATAACCACGATAGTCAGCCCGGGCAATCGCTGGAGTCGTATGTAGATTTCTGGTTCCAGCCGCTTGCTTACTCGCTTATCCTGTTGAGGGTTAAAGGGTTTCCCTGTGTATTTTACCCCCACCTGTATGGCGCCAAATATGATTTGGAACAGGGTGAAGAGAAGTATCCGATTGAAATTGTACCGGTGCCGGGTTTGGAATATATGCTGCTGGTGCGTCAGTGGTTTGCTTATGGTGATGAGTACGACTATTTCGATCATTCTAATACTGTGGGTTGGGTAAGAAAGGGTATTGACGAAAAAGAGCTTTCCGGTTGTGCCGTACTATTGAGTAATGGTGATGAGGGGCATAAGGATATGGAACTGGGTGACCGCTTCGCCGGCAAAACGCTGGTCGATGTGACCGGCAATCGCCAGGAGAAGATCACTACCGACGAACATGGCAAGGCAACTTTCGTGGTAAATGGTGAGTCTGTGTCCATCTGGATACTGGAAGAAGCGGCTAACCGCATCCACCAGCAGTTGGGGTACTAAGGTCGCTACTAACCAATGATTAACAACGACTTTCCCCATTTCATCACTTTTTGTGGAATGGGGTACACAGGAGAAGGTCTTTGCGAGGTAATATGAACGGGCATTAGTTTTTTGATAAAAGACAATCTCAACACTATTCTCATGAGGACACAGTATGTTGCAAGGACCCGGCCCAGTCATCGTATCAAACAATTTATTAAGACCAGCTTTGAGCCAGCTACTAAACAGCAGGGAATTATAAAGCCAGTTATTCAGCCAGTCTCTCAAACTAAGCCGGTAGCGAAAGAGCCAGCGAGGAATTTGCCGTTGTTTATGGAGCCAGTATTTAAAGCCAAAGATTTCGATCCGTTATAACTATGGAATGATTAATGGGCAGCGCAGTATAACTACTGCGCTTTTTTTATGGCTTATAGACCTCAACAAACCGGGTCAGACCGCTGAAGCGGCCAGACCAATAAAATAAAAACCCGGCAGATCTACTGCCGGGTTAAAACAACCAAATCAACGTCCGCCGCGAAAAATCGTTATACCGGGGCGTCTTTTATTAGCCTTGTGGTATTTTCTTTTCTGTTTTTTCCGTGTCCGGAATTGGCGAATCGATCTCAGGGTCGGTTCGCTCTGTTGAGTTTCCATCGGAATTATCTCCACCTGAGTATACCCCGCCTGAGCGTTCTTCTACCGGCTCTTCTGCCCACTTGTTCTGTCCTTCACTGTTTGTGATATCATTTTCCTGGTTGGTCACTTTTGGCTGTTGCTGTTGTTTACCTCCAGGATGTTTGGGATTCTTTTCGTCGTATCCGCTATGGGCAGTTCCAGTTTGTGTATTGGAATTGTTCGGCAATCCCTGATCAAATGCCTGCTTCTTCTTATCGATCTGTTCGGATTGCTTGCCATTACCGGCTTTGTCTTGTTTGGCTTTTGTTTTGGGATCTTGTATGCTCATAAAAAGTATTTAATGATTAAACATTTGTGTTCCCATCGTCACTGTATAAGCTTAAAAAACCATACCGCTTGTCGAATGCCGGGCACCGGGAAAACATTCCCCAGGGTGGCCGGAGGCTGAGGTTATTTGTTCCCCTTTTACCGCTGAGCGGGTTTCTATTGGTGCTTTTTGGGGCAGATTAAGAACTGGTTAAAGGGCAAGTACCGTATTTTCCGAAAAGGGGCAACCCACCTATAAAAAATTGATCAGGAATTTATTGATTTTTAGAGGGTTTAAGGCGCAGTTCTCTACATTTGCGTAAAATGTGTCACCACCGCTATGCAGAAACTCTTTATCCTCATCGCAGAAGATGATGCAGATGATCGTTTTTTATTACAAACGGCATTTGAGGAAAACGGCTTTACGGATACGCTTGAGTTTGTAGAGAATGGAATTGAGCTTATCGAGTACCTATCTGGTATTATGAATAAGAAGACCCTGGATATCCAATTCCCCGGGTTTATCCTGCTCGACCTGAATATGCCCAAGAAAGACGGGCGTGAAGTGTTGAAGGAAATTAAACAGCATCCTGAACTAAAGAAGATACCTGTTATTATTTTCACTACTACCAAGAATGAGCATGAAATAAAGCGCTGTTATGAGTTGGGCGCTAACACTTACGTTGTGAAGCCGGTAAGCTTCGATGCTTTAGTGAAGGTAATACAAGAGATCAGGAGCTATTGGTTCAATACTGCTTCTATCCCTGTGTAGCTGTTTGTGGCTTGGCAGCTTTACGGGTCATTAACTTTTTCGCCAGCTTGCCCAACAGTACGCCTGCTGTTCCTGCGACTACTTTTGTAGCTACATTGCGCACGAGGAAACTTCCTACAAGTCCCGTTATCAAACCACTTTTTTTGAACAGTTTCTTCTTCAGCAACATATCTACAGCAATGCCAACGCCCGTTTTCAGCATGGGGTTACCAGCTCCCATGGCCGTAATGCCGCCTACAGCGGATAGGATGGTTCCTACAGGCGCCAGTTTTTCTTTTACATTTCTGACTCTTTCATTAAGCTCGTTTTTTTGCACATTGAGCTGTGCCTGCAAACGGGCTTTTTCGAGGAGCAGGTCATCGTACGATTTAATGATGGGTTTACTCATACACTTTGCGAATAATAAAGTTTCTAAATCCTGACATCAGTTTCTTACGAAATGCCCAGATCATCAACATTATCAATAAAAAAAGACCAGCTACCAGGAAATAGCCTTCAATGGTGTTGTTGACCAATTGTCCCAACCACGTACCTAACGCAAGGCCGATAAACAATAGGACGAAGATGCCGATGATAAATACTGCCATAAAGGTTACTACCGATGAGGCCACACCTGATGTTTTGTCTGTAATGTTTACGAGCGTCAACTTATAATAGGTCTCTGCAAAATCCATTACATTATCAGCGAGGTTATCACTGGTAGTACCATCTTTCTTTACTTCAGCATATTCGATGTCTTCTGTTTTTTGCCGCATAGCTGGTCT
>JAGIBF010000007.1:0-95537 GCA_017744515.1 Niastella sp. | reverse complement strand
TTTTTATTCTTAACCAAGGTTTTCTTTTACCCTGTTGTATTTGTTACCTGCTTCTGATGCAAGGTCTTCTGCTTTTTCTTTACCTGCATGGAACAGATCAGACAACTGGCTTGCCCAGTCATTGGCATTGGTCTTAATTTTCTTCCTGAGGTCACTTCCTTTCTCGGGTGCAACTAACATTCCGATCACTACGCCTGCGGCAGCGGCGCCAACGATTCCTAATAATACTTTTGTTGTTGTAGTCATTTTAAATATTTTTAAATGATTGAATGATATTTGTATTAGTAAAAAGAATGCCGCCCGCTGGCAATGGCGTAACCGGGGAGAATAATCCACACAAGATTGCGGCACTTTTTTCGTTGTAATACGTTAGTAATTAAAACAATAATCACCAGGCTTGACGTACAAGAAAAAGATATTGATCGTAGATGATGAACCGGACCTATGTTTATTGCTGAAGTCGTATTTCCTTAAAAAGAACTACGATGTAGTCAGTGCTTCCACCCTGCAGGAGGGAATCGCTCAAATGAAGGCATTTACACCAGACATCCTGTTCCTGGACAACAACTTACCTGATGGTATAGGTTGGAGTAAAGTAGAAAGCTTTCTACAGGTTAATCCTGCGCTTCGTTTATTTCTTATGAGTGGCTACCCGCCTACATTCCCGAATAGTCCCAGTTTTTCGTATGAGGTGTTGACGAAGCCTATTTCGTTTGCTGATTTGGAAATACTTTGATAGCTTTTTTGGGGGCTAAAGCCCAGTAAGTACCCGATCATCTTAACCCGGCGGCCCTAAAGGGAACGGGCAATTTCTTTTACTTCGAAGCCTTTGCTTCAATTGCAGATTTCTCACTACGGCGTTGACTTCCTGCATTTAGACTTACTGAGGGCTCCGTTCCAAATGACAGACAGCGTGTACTATCTTCCAGACATCGTCCAGCGGACGCCGAGGAAGCCGCGCATGCCTTGGTTGGCTGCATATACGTAGTTGGGATCAAATGTAAGTCTGTAGGGATTATCCGGCGTTTGCAGCACCTGTCCATTGTTGTCGTAGGCCACCTGTTTATCGAAGGGATCGTTGGCGCGGGCAATCAGGAAAGGGGCATTCTTAGCCGGTGTCCAATTGAGCAGGTTTTTAATTCCGCCATATATTTCTATCCCACCGTTTATTTTTTTGGTGAGTTGTATGTTCTGAATACTCCATATTGGCGACTTTTCACTACGTGGATCAAGATCAGATAGCAGGGGTAACAGCATGGAACCGTAGATGTTGCCTGTGTAATCAATTACCCATTTGCCTTTGGGTAACGTATATGACAATGACCAGTTACCGCTCCATTTTTCTGTGAGTAATTGTTGCTTGCGTGTTTTACCACCTGTAGATTTTTTTTCTACAATGGTTACATCCTGCCTGGTAGCTCCTATATGCCCCTTTAGTGAAGACGTGAATCCAAATTCCACATTGGCGCTTGCGCCTTGTGAGATGGAATATCCTGTAAGGTTGCTATAGCGTATTTCATTAGGATTGCTGGTATAGTCGGGTAATATGCGGTTGGTGAAATGGGTATACCATATAGATGCGTCGATATTTACCCAAAATGCGGCGGAGTAAATTTTCTTTACATAATTGAGGTTAACATTATAGCTGCGCTCTGGTTTTAATGTTCCATTAATCACCACTGTGCGGGCGCCTGTCAATGCTGCATGATCTTCGGTAAAGAGGTTCACTACCCGGAAACCAGTACCGGCGTTCAGGCGAATGACATCGTTGGGTGTCAATGAATATTTCCAGGCAACGCGTGGTGTGAAGATATGTCCGTGGACCGGGTGATGGTCCCATCGTGCACCCAACAGTAATTTATGTTTGCTTTGGAGTGTAATTTCATCCTGTAACAGGAAACCCGGTAAAGGTGTACGCTCCGGCTTGCTCTTGTTGTTGGTGGAATCATTGGTGGCTGGTGTGTTATCATCATAATGGGTGTATCGGAATACAACACCTGCCAGCAGATCATGGGCGCCGATGGTTTTGTCCCAGGTCAGTTGTCCGAAGCCTACCTGCTGTGAGGCATTGTAGCGGGTAGTCCCATATACAGAGCGCTGGATGTGGGAATTGAATGACCAGGAGAACAGGAGTTTCTCTTTCATGGGCAACTGGTAGTTGCCGATCGTTTCGAGGCGGGAAGTATAAATGCTTTCGGCGTAGAGGCTGTCTCCACCCCGGAATGCTTTCGTCCAGCGCATATCACCACCCCAGCGATCTTCGTATACATATCGTACTGCTATGTTTGCCGACCGGTTGTCTTTACGCTGAAAGCTGTATTTATTAAAGAGTGATATCCTGTTTTGCAGGGTTACATCAGTGAAGTTATCATCGTTCTTATCGTGGCGGCTGGTGAAGTTGAAATAGTTGACACCCAGCAAGGCGCTGACTTTCTTAGATGGCTGGAACTTTATGGCTGCATCGATGTTGTGCTCATTCCAGGTAGTGGATGATACATCTACTGAAACCAATGGTGCTTTGGCGGGGTTCTTCGTGATCACGTTGATCAATCCGCCAATGGCTTCCGAGCCATAGAGGGAAGATGCCGGACCTTTCACTACTTCAATTCGTTCTACTAATGAGTTGGGGATGCCTGCCAGTCCATATACCGATGAGAGGCTGCTCACGATAGGCATGCCATCTATCAATATCATGGTATAAGGTCCTTCCAGTCCATTGATGTGTATATCGCCTGTATTGCAGATGTTGCAATTCAGTTGTGGCCGTACGCCATTGACTTGTTGCAGCGCATCGAAGATAGAAGGTGTGGGGTTGCGCCGGAAGAAGGCTGGTGTATATACTTCTACCGGTACGGGGCTGGATAGTTTGTGTACTGCTTTCATGGTGCCTGTAATCACCACATCCGACATTATGCCTGCAGCCGACTCCATCAATATTACAATGGGCTTACTGTGTTCGGTTACGCTGATCGTGTCTGCCTTATACCCTACTATACTTACTATAAGGGAAACTGGTTCCGCGCCGTTCCAGGTGATCCTGAAACGTCCTTCTCTGTCGGTTACTGTTTTCTGTGTGGCAGCCTGTACTGTAACTCCGGCCAATGCCTCGCTGTTGTTTTTATCACGCACGACGCCAGTGATCATCGTTTGCTGTGCAACTACTCCTGAAAACAGTAAACATCCTGCTATTGTGTAGAACCATTTTTTCATGCTTATATTTACTTATTTTTAGACTTGTCTAAATTTATGTTTAGTCAAATATAATAATATTATTAGAATAAGCAAAATTGGGAAATAGCTGCCAGCGACGAGCTATGAGCTGCGAGCAGGAAAACCCAGAGAAACAGCCCTTTAGCTTTATTTAAATATAAAAAAGCCTCCGGCTTTGCGTGAAGCAATAGCCGGAGGCTATGAAATACCCTCACTCGCCGGAGGCGAGCGAGGGAAGAAGCTCATTCCGCCATAAGGCGGGAAGCGAGCAAGTGATTGTTATTTCTTTCTCTTCAAGGCGTTGAGGAACACGTATTCAAAGCTAACCTGCCAGCTTTTTTCGGCCATGCGGTGCATGTCGCTGTTGAGCTGGAAGCGGTGGCTCATATTCAATTTGGCGTTGCTGTTGAAAATGAGTTGCAATGATGGAGCCAGGTCGAGGTAATGTTGTTTACGATCCAGTGTTTGCTGGCCCAGCAGTTCCAGGTATACGTTGAGGTTCGTTTGTTTGTAGCTGGTATACTCCACCGGCAATACCAGATAACCCGCCGACAATGAATAGTTGAATGCCTGCCAGGGGTAGGCGTCTTCTATATATTTCGGTCGTTTGGTGGTCACCTGCGCCAGACTGGCCGTACCTGATACTGCGAGCTTATCCCACAACTGTGTGGCGATCAGTCCCGCCATTACTCCACTGAGGTCACCATCAAGTGACACCTCTTCGTAATAAGCAGGATTCACACTGTGGGTGGCCTCGCCGAAAACTGCCATCCTGAAATGCTGGTGTACTTCATCATTCGACAGGAAGCGGTATTTGGCATATAACCGTATGCTCTCGTACCTGATGTTGGATGAATACATATCGGAGAATGTGCCTGCTACGTGTACCATCCAGTTCTTATTCAAGCCCAACATTACTTCGGGTGTGTGACGCTGTTCTACACGGTCGTTGTGTATGCTTTTCAGTAGTTTGGTGCTCCACTTGGCGCTGATAGACTTAGCCGGCATGTTTGATGCGGGTTCTGTATATACATACAGTTCCTGGGTGTAGCCGGCAACCGATACCAGCAACACTGCTACCATGTTTAATATTTGTTTCATGGCCGCCGGTTTTATGGTAATTGTGCTTGTAACAAGGCCGTCAGTTCTTTTTCTGTTGGATCAATGGCAATTACTTTTCCTTCTTTGTCGAGCAAAAAGGAGGAAGGTAATTGTTCTATGTTCCATGCTTTGGCTGTGCGGCTCTCCCACCCTCCCGGCTCGTTCACCTGTATCCAGGTGATCTTATCGGCTGTGATGGCTTTATGCCAGTCGGGCTTGCGCTCATCGAGGCTGATGCCATAGATCTCAAAGCCTTTGCTTTTATAAGCTGCGTAGGCATTGCGCAATCCGGGCATGGCCTTGCGGCAGGGACCGCACCAGGATGCCCAGAAATCGATGAGTACTACTTTGCCTTTCAGGCTGGACAGTTTTACTGTTTTGCCTTCGACATCCGGAATGGCAATGTCAGGCACTTTTTCTCCTTTTTTAGGTTGTGCATGGAGGGTTGCACTTATACCTATTAACAGCAGGCTGCTGAATATAATTTGTTTCATCAGATCAATTTTATAAGAGATTGCTTTAATTGGGCTAAAGCCCCGCTCTGTTTGTGTATTTAAGTACCCCGCCCTAAAGGGCGGGGCAATTCGATCTACTGGTTATTTAAGCTATTATCAGATCGTTACGTGATAGATGCGGGCATCGGCGGCGATTCCTTCTTTGGTGCAGCAGGATTGTGCCTTACCGGTTTTTACACAGGCTTTACTGGAGGCGGTGCTGTACTTCTTGTACTCTTTCGCGCTCACAAAATCCTTATCTACCAGTGTAATTACTTTCTCGCCTTCGAGGGTTTGCTTGCTGATATTGAGGAAATGGAAGGTCTTGCCATCTATCTGCACATGGGTATCATTCTGTATGTCTACTTTATTGAAGTCGCCCGTTACTTTCAATTTGGCTACTGAGAATCCGGCGTCTTCCACCGCTTTCTTCATGGCATCGAAGTCAACGGCTTGTCCTTCTTTAAAGTTGACCAGGAAGGAAGAGGTCTTGATGTCCACTTTTACATCCTGTACAAAAGGCACCTGTTCCAACGCTTTGTTGATCGCCTTGGTACACATAGCGCAGGTAAGTCCTGCAGCCTGCAAGCTGGCTTTCTTAAATTGTGCATCGGTAGTGAGGGTCAATCCCACCAGCATCACCACCAACATGGTTATTATCTTTCTCATTGTTGTAGGCTTTAGGGTGATTAATGATGTCCGGAGTGTTCCTGATTTTCTTCTTTCTTTTCTGCTTTGGCAGCAGCAGCTTTGCGGTCGTACTTGCAGCACTCATGAAGCTTGTCGTAAGCTGTGTTGTCGGCCGTAAGGTCGCGGGTATCATAACCGGCAGCGGCGATGGCCTGTTGTATCTTCTGGTTGCTTGTCTTAGCAGAGCTGTAAGTAATTGTCAACTGTTTGCTGTCGGTATCCCAGTTGGCGGTAGTGGCTCCGGAGTCTTTGGCAGCTTTTTCGATCGTCTTTTTGCACATGCCGCATTCGCCCCATACTTTAAAGGTTTCCTTTTTTGCTGTGGGATCTTTCTTTTGGGCAGATACTGTTAATGCTGATGCGATTACGAATATGAATGAGAGAACGATATGTTGCGTTTTCATGATAGACTTATTTGATTTGTTATTAAAATGAGAGACGTGGGCCGGCAATCGGCAGTGGTGAACCGGCAATAGGACAACGTACTTCTTTGAGTCGACTAACTATTACCGGCTGAGGTGAGCTCTTGCTTTTGCAGTAATCTCACGAAAAGTGAGTCAACCTGATCAAGCAATGATTCACGGTTCACATTTGACAATTAACGTATCAAATCCTGAAAACGCAATTACGCAGATAAACTGTATTGGAGCGGGTGTCGGGCGGTGAATGGTACTTGAGTGAAAGGTATTTGTCCACCCCGGAAAGCGGCACCTGAATGAGGAATTGTTGTACCGGCACTTCGGCAGGGATGGCCAGGAAAGGCACTTGTATCTGTGCCAGCTGGTGTTCATCCTGTACTTTTACCAGTTTGTATTCGGTGTGGCAGCAGCTTTGTTTTTTGTTGCTCATGCCACATTTGCCGCAGACATCATGGTCATCGTAGCCCACTTCTACCGAGGCAATGCGCCCCATGCAGTAGTGTACATTCACCACTACCCCACTGGCAACGGTGACATACAAAATGGCTAATATGGCAATGATGACTTTTTTCATTCCGTGGACAAAGATAATTTGAAAATCTGATGATTTGAAGATTTGAAAATGGCCTGTCTGTTAAAGTACCTGCTCGAAATGTTAATTACTGATTAGCAATGTACTATAAATAACGCAAAGTCTCCCGTCGGGAGACTTTGCGCAAAAATCATTGTATTATGTTTTACCTTTTACCGCGTAAAGTGGTAATTGATGTAGATGGTTTTGCCTTCGAAAAAGATATCGTCCTGTAGGACAAGGGAGTTGGCGTTCACGGATTTAACGGTGAGTTTAAAGCCATCGGTGATCTTCGATGGTTTGGACCCGGGAGGCAATTTTTTGAATAAGAATGTTGGCACTCCATTCTCGGTTTGCTGGCCCCAGAAGATCGTTCTTTCACCGGAAGCGCAGTCGCCACTGGCGGGGATGGTGTATGAGCCATTACCACTGCCTGTCAATGTCCATTGGCTACCAACAAAACAGCTATAGGGCGCATCGTCAAATACGGTGACCTTAAAACCGGTTTTGGATATGCCTTCAAAATCAATATTCGATACTGTCCAGGTTCCTGCGAGGTTTACTTTGCCGCTTCCATCGGGCGCTGCCACCTTGCTGGAGGAACAGGCTGTTATTAATAGAATTCCTAACATCAGGGCTGTAACGGGTAGAATTTCTCTGTTCTTCATATTTATTATTTTTCGTACATGAAATTATATATCTATAAGCAAATAACGCACCTAAAATCATGTCCGGAAGTCGGAGAGTCCGAAAGTCCGGAAGAAAGGCAATCCTTCGACAACTAAAGATGATAAAAGCGCTTCAGGCTTAGCCCGCATAGCGGGATAAACCGTGACAATCATAACAATTCATCACCTTTTTCCGGCATACGGTACAGCCTTGCCTTTACCGGGCCTGGTATGGCCTGTACTTTTATATTCCAATTTATATGCCATGGAAAAAAGAGTTTTTGAAAACCCTGACATCAAGGACAAAGTAACGCTGCTCGAAAGCAGTCTCGACACCAATGGTGCTTACACGCTGCTACAGGTTGAGCTGGAAGCAGGTGGTGGCAACAGTCTTCATTATCATACTTCTTTTAGTGAAGAGTTTACTGCTGTCGACGGTGTATTGAGTATTGGCCTTAAGAAAAGGCAATTGCATTTAAAGCCCGGCCAACATACTACGGCAGCCATCAACCAGCTGCATCGCTTTTACAATGCCACCGATAAGACTATCACTTTTAACGTGAAGCTGGTGCCCGGTTCTGTTGAGTTTGAAAAATGCATCGCCATTGGTTATGGTCTTGCCAGTGATGGCCATACGAAGAAGGGTATTCCGAGAAAGCTGGATCATCTGGCGCTTCTGCTCGATCTTTCGAACACCCGGCTTACTGGTTTCTTCTCGCTCATTCTCCCTTATTTGTTGTTTCGTGCCAGGAAGGCAAGGCGCAACGGAACCTTAACTACACTGGAAAATAAATATTGGTACCGGCCTTTTGAAGTGCACAGGCCTCCGGTTAAGAAGATGGCACAACATTAGGTTAGTTGATGAACGCCCAGAAAACGCCTACGCGTATTTGTAATCCCGGATAGGGATAGTCGATGGTGGGTATGTTGTTTTTGGTGAAGCCGCCCTGTCCGGGGTTGAAGCTGTTGATGTTTTCGCCACGAATATATGCGTTGAAGGTCTTGATGCGGAAATGCATATAAAGACTAAGATCGGGCATGCGCAATTTTACGGTAGTGGTATCCTGGAAATAGTATTGTCCCAGTAGTGGCGAGTATGCCGGTGCTTTATAGGATGTGAAGTAACGTCCTTCCAAGCCGAAGCTGATGTTGAGGTTCTTAAATCCGAGGTTACCATCATACCCGATCGTATTGCGGGTTGTGATCAATGGCACATTTACCGGACCATCGCCGGCACGTTGTTGCAGGATAATCCATGTTTTCCAGTTCCAGCCACGTTTTCCAAGTGGAAAATGTTTTTCTGCTGTTATACGCAGGAGGTTGAATACTCCTGAAGCCTGCCCGGGTTGTATGCGTGAGCTGAAATAGGTAAGGTTCGTCACCAGATAATAGCTACCCGACAGTTTCAACTTGTACCAGGGCTGATCGAGGGTGGCAAATATATTGGTGATGTTCTCTTTGCTGAAAGTAAGTGGTGTGGCACTGGGCAGGTAAAAGGCACTGCCCTGGTCGAATATGTATGAGGGTGTGCGGTTCACGTTCTGGAAGCCTGCCTGCAGGTAACCGATCTTGCGGCTGATGTATCGTTGCAGGCTAATATAGGCATTGTAATCTCCCGCGTTGAGTCCATTTACATAAAAGCGGCCGTTGGCTTCGATATCCCATTTCTTGTTGCGTGTTCTGTTGCGGTACTCACCATGCAGGTAAAAGTTGTGTTCCCTGGGAGTGACACGTCCGGAATCGAGCGTACCAGTCAGCATCTGAAATGCTGCTCCTACTTTAACGAATTGTTGTGAATTTTTTGCATCGGGAAACTGATAGATAGAGAAGTCGTTGGTCAGGTCTCTCCAAAGATCCTGTATAAAGAAGGTATCGCGCGGTGTCCGCACATCGATGCCGTAATTGTTTTTGTACCATGCACTATCTATTACATGCTGATCGCGGAAACGGTATTTATATGTGCTATAACTAATCGTGTGTTCCAGGCGTAAGCGTGGATAAAATAATGGGATCACCGTGCTATCAGTAACAATGGAATCTTTCTGTCCTATATCATACTGTTGCCGCATCAGATAGGTGGCATTGGTAAAGAAAGTACCCGTACCAATATTGGTGGTAAAGAAGTTGCGGCTGTTGACCTGTGTTTCTCCTAATTGTGTTGGAATGCTGAATCTTTCATCGTAGCCTGTACTGTCCAGGAAGCCATAATTCCTGATGCCGCCATTTTCTCCTGATTGCAGCTTATTGCCGACCAGCACCACGAAGTTCTGGTAGCGTTTATTTGGTGACTGGTACCAACTGGTGAAGCGGTAATTATTGTGGTTGACATTGGCATTCTGGAAGGTGCCTGGTGAATTGATGAGCCGGTATTGCAGACCCATGTTCCAGTTGGGCCGTACGTTCTGCGTGTGTATGATATTGATCATCTGCTCGGACCGTGCTCCCAGCAGGTAGTTCATTTCTGTATAGGGACGTGTGGTGTTATAGAAGCGTGATTCAGCTACCGTGAAGTTGTAGTTGTCGTAAGCGTGGAACCCATGATCCCAGCCTGCCTGCATGAGGGGTGTAAACAAGAGGCTGCGTGATGCATTGCCAATGTTGCCCAGATTGACGTGGTACCAGGGTAAGGGAACTTTTCTGGTGAAGTCGTAAATGGTGGAATCAAATCCACGCAGGCGACTCGAATCGAGGAAACGAAAATTGATGGTAATAGAATCTTCCAGTCCGGTACGGTGGGCGATGCTGTCGCCTTTGCCTCCGCCGGCTGCACCGCCGAGGTTGCCGCCCATACCTCTGATACGATCAATGGCTCCACGCTGGGCGGATGCCGTTGTTGCCAAGCCTGCCGATAATACTGCCGTTACAATAAGTATATTAATGATCCTCAACACGTATCCTGAAAATTTGGGGAACAAATTACTGATTAATACCGGCCTGCCGGTTTATACAAAAGTTAATTCGCTTTTGTTTTGACTGACTACCGACTGAAGAGGCTTCGACAAGCTCAGCCTGACATCTTCTTTCTACAACTCCGCTACCAGCTGTTTAAATATTGCTGACAGCCTGGGTTCGGCGGCGGCGGCGGCTTCCAGTACTTCCTCGTGGGTGATGACGTTGTCTTCTTCCCTGATACCGAGGTCGGTAATAATGCTGATGGCCACTACCGGTAAGCCCATGTGCACTGCCACGATCACTTCCTGCACCGTACTCATGCCTACTGCATCGCCTCCCAGTATGTGTATCATTTTATATTCGGCCCTCGTTTCGAAAGTGGGACCGGTTACGCCAAAGTAAACGCCTTCCTGCATGGGTATCTGCAAGGAAGCAGCAATGTTCTTTACTTTCTTTTGGAGCTCCTTGCTGTAGGGCTCGCTCATATCGGGAAAACGGGGTCCCAGTTCAGTATTGTTCTTACCTAACAATGGATTTACAATAGCCAGGCTGATGTGGTCTTTGATCAGCATCAGGTCGCCTACTTTAAAGGCTGTGTTCACACCACCGGCTGCGTTGGAAAGTATCAGGATCTGGATGCCGAGGTATTTCATGAGCCGGATGGGGAAGGTGACCTGCTCAGGGGTATAGCCTTCATAAAAATGGAAACGGCCTGCCATCGCTACGATCTTGCGGCCCGACAACTCTCCAAAGATGAGCTTGCCTGAATGGCCTTCGACCGTCGATACCGGGAAATTCGGAATATCGGTATAGGGTATTTCTTTTTCTACTTTGATCTCTCCGGCAAAGTTGCCCAGTCCACTGCCCAACACTACTCCAACGAAGGGGGTATGGGGGTACTGCTTTTTGATCCAGGTGGTTGTTTCCTCTAACTGTTGAATGATATCAGCCATAATGTGCGCGAAGATAGGAGGAAAAGCAAGAATACAGAATTCAGAATACAGTATGCAGAATGGCTTCGCGCACAGGCTTCCTAATACTCGTATTGGTAAAAGTCGCAATACTCCTCATCGCAAAGAAGCCCTTTAAGGAGGGGGTTTTTCAGGACTGCTTCGTAATCCATCCAGCGGCCATCGACTTTGATCTTGCGGTATACCAGCCGGATGCCGTGGCTGTAATCTACATACCAATCGACGTGTCCGGTATAGAGGGGTTGTATAGGCTGTCCGTCCGGTTTATGCCAGCCATAGATGGCTACACGGTGGGGCCTGGGGTCGCGGGATACTTTACCGGAGATCACTACATCTTTTTTGATGCCTGCGATCAGTCCGGCCCGTTTCTGGCGTTGTCCTTCTATCATGAGGTGTTGATGCCAGAAAATGAGGGCGCTGTCGCGGTACTGGAATAAGGGTATGGGCTCCAGCTTTACAACAGACTGCCGGTATATGTCGTTGACCATTTTGCGGGTGGGCAGGAAGCAGTTGAGCCCATCTGCAATTTTCTGGGCTGCCATCGGCGTTAAGGGTATGCGGGCAAAATCGGCATTGCTGCCTACCGACAGGTAATCGGGGGCTACGTAGTATACGGCTTTGTGGGACTGGCCCAGGGAATCGGCCACTTCTGTCTGGATACGTACAAAGTATTTGAGAAAGGGCGGGATATTGCCGGACAGGACTTCTTTGACGGTAATTGTTTCCCGTTCTTCCCTGGTGAGGGATATTATTTTTTTGTAAAAGGCCGTTCCGGTAAGACCATCCGCCGGGCGGGCCGGAATAGTAATGTACTGTTTGCTGCGGCAGGAAGCGAATAATATGGTTATCAATAGTAAGCGGAACATTACCCTGAAGATACAGCATACAGGGAATAGCTGCCACTCCTTCCGGGGACTTACTCTTATTGTGGTTGCATGCGTGGGGGATGCTCAGGGTATTGCCTGGAATAGCCTGAGAATGGTCAGTGAATACTCTAACCCCCCCGGTGTATGTGTATCTTTAGCGTATTCCCAGAGGATACTTAGACAATACCCAGAGAACCCTCTGTGGATTCCCCTACCATTCCACCAGTATTTGGATACCATTCCAGTAATCTTTCTCACCATGGCTGTACAAGATGCTCACATGCATTTTAACACTCATATTGCTAATTTCCTGTGTTTCAATTGCTGCCCTTCCTATTGTTTATTAATGTATTCTAATTTCCACACCCTTGTATTATGGCCTTTACTCCTTAATTTCGCCCAAAATTATTCCTGCATGAATCTCCACGAATATCAGGCAAAAGAGCTACTGAAGAAATACAATGTGCCGGTTCAGGAAGGTATCCCCGTAGACAGGGCTGATGCCGCTGAAGAGGCGTACAAGAACCTCAAAGTACAGTTTGGTAATAGTTTCGCTGTGGTGAAGGCCCAGATCCACGCCGGTGGGCGCGGTAAGGGTAAGATCCAGGGTAAGGAACAGCGCGGTGTTGCCGTGGGTAAGAGTGCCGAAGACATCAAGCAGATCGCTTCCAATATTCTTGGCGGAACGCTGGTAACTATCCAAACTGGTCCTGCCGGTAAGGTGGTGAATAAAGTGCTGGTGGCTCAGGATGTTTACTATCCCGGTCCCAATGAAGTTAAAGAATTCTACCTGTCAATCCTCCTCGATCGTGGCCGTGGTCAGAACGTGATCATGTACAGTACTGAGGGTGGTATGGACATCGAAGAGGTAGCACACAATACTCCTGATAAGATCTTCAAAGAGTGGGTTCACCCCGGTGGTGGCTTGCAAGGTTTCCAGGCGCGTAAGATCGCTTTCAACCTTGGTCTGAAGGGCGAGGCCTTCAAAAACTGCGTAAAGTTTGTTACTAATTTATATAATGCGTACGTAGGGCTGGATTGCAGCATGCTGGAGATCAACCCGCTGTTTAAAACATCTGATGAGAAGATCATCGCAGTGGATTGCAAAATGAACCTCGACGACAACTCTCTGATGCGTCACCCTGACCTCGAAGCTATGCGCGATATCAGCGAGGAAGACCCTACTGAGGTAGAGGCTGGCAAGTTCAACCTCAACTTCGTAAAGCTGGATGGTAACGTGGGTTGTATGGTAAACGGCGCCGGACTGGCCATGGCCACTATGGACATGATCAAGCTGAGTGGCGGTGAGCCTGCCAACTTCCTGGACGTAGGTGGTACTGCCAATGCTACGACTGTAGAAGCTGGTTTCCGCATTATCCTGAAGGATCCTAAGGTAAAGGCTATCCTCATCAACATCTTCGGTGGTATCGTTCGTTGCGACCGTGTGGCACAGGGTGTTATCGATGCTTACAAGTCTATCGGTAATATCGAAGTGCCTATCATTGTGCGCCTGCAAGGTACCAATGCTGAAGAGGCCAAGAAGCTCATCGAAGAGAGTGGTTTGAAAGTGCAAAGTGCTATTCTGCTGAGTGAAGCTGCTGCACTGGTAGGTAAGGCGGTAGCGTAGTTTGATTATTGATTATTTATTATAGATTATTGGTCGCTGGTTTCCAGCGACCTTTTTTATTGTCTGAACCATGATTTATTGGATTGGTTGGATTGGGAGGAATTAATTGGAATGCGGAGCAGGGATACCTGGTGTATACAGTACCCTACTATTGGCTATATGGTATCTACGGAGTATCTATGGATTAAACCCTCTATAGTACCTCTATAATTCCTCTATAGTAGCTCTATAGTTTTTACTGTTTTTTAGAAATCGCCCTGCATGAAGCGTTTGAGCATGCTGATGACGGAGCCGATGTAGCGGTGGCTCTTTTCCTGCAGTTTTTCGTAGATGGCAGTTTCCACATTCTGGGGTTTTTGCTCCAATGGAAAAACGTATTTCGTGTTCTTTTTATTGGCTTCGAGGTGCCGGATGGAATACCGGTATCCGTTTGCTTTTACATCTATTTCCAGTTTCAGGTCTACTGGTATATTGAAGCCGGAGAGCCGGTGGTTAATGCGTACTGAAATGTATCCTTTGCCGGTGTGGGTACCGTCTACAAATGCTACTGAATCCCAGTGTACAATAAATGGCTGGCGGAAGAAGCTTTTGGCCCGCTGCATCAGCAGGGAGTCGGGCATATTGAGGTGTATTTCCCCGGTGTATTCGTATTGATCGATGTCATTGCGCGGCAACTGGGCAGTGGCCCGGGTACAGATCAAAAGTAGTATGATATAGCAGTAGCGCATATCATACAAGTTAGAAAATTTATTGATCTATGCAAGTTTGAATTCCGATCCCGATAAGTTAATTGGCCTCAGCTTTCCATGATCTGGGTGTTTGTCCGGTTACTTTACGGAAGGCTTTGCTGAAGTTGCCTTCGTTCTTATACCCTACGTATAATATGATCACTTTGATGGGCTTATCTTCCCGGAGCATCTCTTTGGCTTTTTCCATGCGGAGGTTGCGCAGGTAGGTGTACAGGCCTGCGCCATGTACTTCTTTAAAGGCTCTTTTGAGTCGTTTTTCGGGTAGCTTTACTTTGTCTGCCCACTGTGCTATGGTGTAATGCGATTTTAAAGATTGTTGCATTATCCATGCCACTTCCTTAACGCGTTCGATGTCTGCTTCTGTTAGTACAAAACCCTTCATGCAATAGCAATTGTTTATAAGCTGGTTTAATGGTTATGGTTCAATCGATAATGTGCCAGGCGTTCTATATTGAATGCCTGTTACATAGGATCGCTTCAATAGCTGTCGTACGGTACTATATAAGGGTATGAATTTGTGCCTGTGCCATCATTTTGTTCCGGTGCGCAACATACAAAAAGGGAGTTGTCGAAATTGCACAATATTATGTCCGATCGGTGCTGCGGGGTTTTGGTGGTGCAACTGCCCCAAAACCGAAATGTTTAAAGCCTTGCAAAAATCAAAATGGGGCAAAAATAAACTGGCATCGTTTTTCGTTAGGATCGATACGCTATGTTTCATTGCTTAACTTAAAACGTTCGACACAACATGAAAAACCCTGTCAAGATCTTTTTTGGTGTTCTTTTTATCAGCTATGTACTGATGTATGGTATTATGGCGCTCATTGGTTAGCCACGAGCTATGAGCTTCGAACGGCGAGCCTAACAGCCTTGTCCCCAGACACTTCCTGGTGCAGGAAGGAAAGGCTTCGACAAGCTCAGTCCCGCAAAACGGGATAAACTCTGACATTCTTTATCTTCGCGGGCATGCAATCCGTTCATATCAGGTCCATTGAACCGGCCGACAACCCGGCCCTGGCTATTATTATCCGTCATACTCTTGCCGAATTTGGCGCCAATCATCCCGGCACCGTTTATTACGACAGCAGCACTGATGCTTTGTACGACCTGTTCCAGACTCCCGGCAGTACTTATTTTGTAGCCGAGCTCAATGGTAAGCTCCTGGGTGGCGCTGGTATTTTCCCCTCCGATGGTTTGCCAACCGGCACCTGCGAACTGGTAAAGATGTACCTCCTTCCTGAAGCCCGTGGACTGGGGCTTGGTAAATTACTGATTGAAAAATCACTGGATTTTGCACGTGCTACGGGTTATCAGCAGGTTTATCTTGAAACCATGCCTGAGCTGCGTAAGGCTGTCAGTGTGTACGAAAAGTTTGGCTTCGGTTATCTTGATGGCCCTATGGGGAATACCGGGCATTTTGGATGTGATATATGGATGCTTAAGAAGCTCTGAGCGGCGAGCTACGAGCAGCGAGCGAATACAGATCAGGCGCTAATTTTTACTTCGTAGATAGGGCTGAAGAGATACATTTTACCGGTTTTGATCTCGAGGCACTGGTAGCGCTTGCGGAGCTTTTTGCCTTTTTTGAAGATACGTCCCTCTCCTATGTCAAATAGTTGTCCTTCGGGCAGGTCTTCTACCAATACCATCCCTTCATTGTTCCGATCGTATTTGCGTAATACGCGCATCAGCCCTTCATCGGCACAGCTGCTGGCGGGCAGGTCGTGTAAGGACTTCAGGATTGCCTGCTGGATATCGGCCGGGAAAATCTTCTCTTTCAGGAACTCGGACAGCAATACTGCATAGAGTGTTTTCCACTCTTTGCCGTGGGACTGTACGCGGTTGCCGTATTGGGTAAAGGTGACCAGGTGGGCTAACTCATGTACAAGGGTAATGAGGAAGGCATAGGGGTTGAGGGTGCCGTTGACGCTGATGCGGTGGGCCTGGTATTGGGTGGCGTGGCGGTAATCGCCCAGGACTGTTTTACGTTCCCGTGTAATGGTTAGGTGTACTTTGTACTGGTTCAGGTATTCCAGTACTTTCATCACTGCCGATTCGGGTATAAACCGGCGCAGGTAATCCAACGGGGCTTCCTGTTTAGGCATTCTTGTTTTGCTTGCTCAGTTTCATTACGATGGCGGCTTCTGTAATGGAATATACAAAGTAAAGGAGCATAAATCCGAGCACGGCTCCGGTGTTTATGCCTTTGCTGCCAACGGTGGTAATATATATAAATGCTACAACTGCACAGATACCCATTTTGATGAGCATGCTGCTTTTGATCATCCGTAAGAATGCATGCAGGTTCTTATTTTTCAATGCCCGGGCATGCTGGTAAAAGGAAAAAACGGTGAGCAGGATCAGGAGGAGGTTGCCAACAATCAGCACATTGGAGTCCACGTCCCATTTTTCCAGCAGGGAGCGACCGATAATGAAGAATGCATTGGTAACCAGAAAGATAATAGTAATGGGCAGAAATGCTTTGACAGCCGTTTTATTTTCCATGGCGCAAAGGTACGGAAGAAGAATACAGAATTCAGGAGACAGCATTCAGAAGAAATACAGGAGCGTTCTGTCCGGTTCGTGGGGACACGAACCGGGGCGACACGAAGACAGTCTGGGTTGGGGCCACAGGTCTGCGGCAGATGGCAATAGATGCCCTGTCCGCTAATTATTTGACAATTACGGGAGGTGAAAAATTGTAATGCCTGGGCTGTTAAGCGCCGGCGAGAACGGCTTTCTCTGTGCGTTTGTCGGCCTGGCCATTGGATGAAGCGGCTGCCTGCACAGGGGTGCTGCCTTCTGTCATGTGGCACTGTCCGTTGAAGTTGGCACTTGGTTCGATTTGAAGCTTGCCTGCATGGATGTTACCATTTACCTGGCTGCCACCTTTGAGCTGTAACAGCTCTTTTACTTTGATGGTTCCGGTGACCTTGCCCATGATGTCGGCCTGCTGGCCTGCAATGTCTCCATTTACCACGCCATTGGAGCCTATGACTACCTTGGCTGTGCAATGGATATTGCCTTGCAGGATGCCGTCGATGCGAATGTCGCCGCTGCTGCTGATGTCGCCTTTGAGTGTAGTGCCGGAAGCGATGATGCTGGCACCGCCAGGTGTGGGAGTTTCCTGGAAGGTTTCAGATTTGGACTTTTGGTTGAACATATGAACTGGTTTTAAATAAGTTAGGATATAATACGGTAATTCAGCACGGTACTTACAATTGGATTAACGGCAGTATTGCCTTTCTTGTTGCCTCTGTGGATTAATGCTTCGTGGTCTTACTCGTCAATGGCCTCCGGCTTGGGTATATCCAGCGCGGTGGTGTCCAGCTTCACGTTCAGGTTGCCCTGTAGTACGTTCTTCACATTATCGAGGTATTGGCTGCGCTGGTACATCACCTGCTCCAGGGAATCGGTCCTGATCTTCAGTTCCCGCAGCTCCCGGGTAGCATTCACATCTCCGTATCCTGGTATGTACATCCGCAGGGGTGTAAATACGATAAGGGCAACCGTGAGGCCCGTAACCAATACAAATATTGTGCAAAGAAGTATGTAGACACTGAGTCTTGATAGTTTAAACGTAACTACTTCTTCATAGGTGTCGTCGTTCATCACTACCAGGCGGTAGCGGTTTTGTAAGCGTTTTAACGTGGAATTGGCATCGAATTTGGCCATACATCGGATTTCAGCTCTTTAAAGGTAGCAAGATACCCCGAAAAGGCCAGTGGTGTGGAAACAAAAAAATAAAGGGTTGACGTTAAAATATTTTTCCTGAAAATGAGTTATTGGGGTTAGTTTGCGCAGCAATGACGGTCGTGATTCGGACAATTTTAATACTTCTTCTCTGTTACGTTTGGTTGCCGGAAGTCTCCGCTCAGCAGCCATTGCTTTCTTTTGACCTTAAGGGTAAGCCCAAGAAATACGAAGAAAAGAAACTCCGTTCTGAAAAGACCGGTGATAAGAAGTGGACCGTGGTGCGCCGCTTTACGCAAAATGGTGTTACCAAGTTCAACTGGCATTTCAACGCTAATGCGAAACTCGAAGAGATCATCGCCCGCGCTAAATATGGTTTCAAAGACGATTTTACGCAGCTCCTCCCTTTTTATAATTTCAGCCTGCAACAAACATCGACGGACCGGGAACTTGATTCTGTTATTTATAAGGCTAATGCGGGCATTCTCCTGCACGATCTGCGTAATACCTGGATCGACAACATGTATATGTTGATGGGCCGGGCTTATTATTATAAGAACATTCTGGATACTGCTTATCTCACTTTCCAATATATCAATTACATCTTTTCGCCCCGCGAAAAGGATGGTTACGATATTCCTATCGGCAGTAACGCTGTTGAGGGTGGTAATGCTTTTTCCATTTCTACCAAGGAAAAGACCGACATCCTGCATAGGGTGTGGAGTTCGCCGCCGAGCCGTAATGAATCTTTCATCTGGCAGATCAAGACTTTCCTTGCGCAGGATGAAATGCCCGAGGCTGCCGGCCTGATCGAAACGCTGAAGCATGATCCCAACTTCCCCGACAGGTTGCAAACTGATCTGAAGGAGGTGCAGGCGCTGTATTTTTATAAGCAGCAGTTGTATGATAGTGCTGCCGTGTATCTTGAGCAGGCGCTTCCCAATGCATCTGCCGGTACTGAGCGGGCGCGCTGGGAATACCTGATCGCCCAGTTGTGGGAACGTGCCAATAATCATCAGCAGGCGCAGGAGTTCTACGACCGCTCTATCAAGCACACATTGGACCCCGTTATGGAGGTGTATGGCCGCCTGAACAGCATACGTCAAAACAAGGGTGATGAAAAGGCTATCCAGGAAAACATCGATGACCTGGTGAAGATGGCCCGCCGTGATAAGTATACCAACTACCGCGACATCATTTATTTCGCTGCTGCGCAAATGGAAATGGAGCGTAACAATGTTGCCGGCGCCAAAGCGCTGTTGTTAAAAGCTACCCGCTACCCTAACCCTACCGGTGATAATCTTAATAAATCAAGGGCTTTCCTGATGCTTGGCGGCTTGTCTTACGATGAGAAGAGTTATGCCGAAGCCAAGCGTTTTTATGATAGTGTAACCGTGGTCGACTCTTCTATTCTCAGCCAGCAGGTGTATGAGAACCGCAAGGGTGCTTTATCGCGTATCGTGCAGCAACTGGAAATCATCGAACGGCAGGACAGCCTGCAACGGATTGCCAATATGCCTGAAGCTGCGCGGGAAGCGTTTGTACGTAAGCTTGCCAAACAATTGCGCAAGCAACAGGGTATGAAGGAGGAAGATCCTTCCGGTGCGCCCGATAACAGTAATCTTACTCAGAATAACAATAATGCGCCTCCTCCTGATCTCTTTGGTGACAATGCCAAGGGTGACTGGTATTTTTATAACTCCGGTCTCAAATCGAAAGGTTTTAACGAGTTCAAGAATAGATGGGGAGCGCGTAAGAATGTAGATAACTGGCGTCGCATTGCTGCCGTGAGGCAGGCTGCTGCTGCCAACCAATCTATTGTTGCAGATCCCAATACGGGCAACCCGATGACCGGTGTTGTGGGCTCAGATGGTTCGGCCAACGACCTCAGCTACGAGGGCTTATTGAAGAACCTGCCGCTTACCGACAGGCAAATGGCCGTATCGAACGACTCTATCGAAAATGCACAGGTGCAACTCGGCAAGGCTTATATGGAGGGGTTGGAAGAATATACTTCTGCTATTACTGTGCTGGAAGGTTTTCTTGAGAGGTTTGGCTACAGCAGCCTGCGCCCTGAAGCTTTGTCCCTGCTGTATTATTGCTACAATAAAATGGGTCTCACTGCCAGCGCTCAACGTGTGGCTGCTGAACTGAAAGAAAAATATGCCGGTACTGCATTCGAGAGAATGGTATCGAACCCCAAGGGTACGCCGGAAGAGAATGCTGCCAAGGTTGCCATGACCAGGCAATATGAGCATGTTTATAATCTCTTTATTGAGGGCAGCTGGCAGGAAGCGCAGAACCAAAAGAAGATTGCCGATAGCTTGTATGGCACCAATTACTGGACTCCCCAGTTGTTATATATCCAGTCTGTGTACTTCATCCGTCAACGTATGGATGATTCGGCCAGGCTGTCGCTGCAAAACATCGTGTCCATGTATGCCAATACGCCTATGGCTGAAAAAGCGAAGACCCTGATCGATGTATTGGGCAGAAGGGCACAGATCGAGGAATATCTTACCAAACTGCAGATCGAGCGTCCGAAGGACGACAGCATCACTACGGTCGTTGATGACCAGCCTGTGGTGGTGGCCAAGCCTGATACGGCTGTAGCGGTTCCTGTGGTAAAGGAAGAAGAGCAGGCGCGTATCAAGGAAACGATCACCAAATCAAGCGCGGTTAAGAGCGACAGTACTCAGAAAGCTCAGCGTCCCGGCATCAGTACGGACAAACTGAAGCGTGATCCGCTGGTAGTGAATACTACACCCATACCGCAACAACCTGTAGATACCGCACAACGCCAACCTGTGGCGCCTGTAAAGAAAGACAGTGCTGTTGTAAGGGCGCGTGAAGTGATCGTGGCACCCGGCAAACCGGCTTTCCTGTACGATCCCAACGCTACGCATATGGTGGCGCTGGTGCTCAACAAGGTAGATCCCGTGTACATTACCGAGGCGCGCAATGCCTTCAACCGCTATAACAAGGAAAAGTATTACAACAAGACTTTCCAGATGGGTAATGTGGCGATATCGGATACGCTGCGCGTGATGACCATCAGCAGCTTCGAGAATGCCAATGCAGCGATCGACTACCTGGAGAAAGCGCGGAAAGCTGCTCCCGGTGAGCTTATTCCCTGGCTACCGGCAGCGAAGTATACTTTTGTGATCGTTACGGATGCCAATCTCGGCATTCTGCTGAATACGAAGGATGTAGATACGTATAAGTTGTTCCTGCAGCAAATGTTCCCCGGGAAATTTTAAAGAAGGCAAGAATACAGAATTCAGAATACAGTATACAGAATCCAGAAGCATACAGCTTTGCGGGGAAAAGAGGCAATCTGGCAGTTTTAACAGTTTTCTAATGGTTATAAAAGTACTATTCGGTCATTGATAGACAATCGATTATGGTATCTTTGAAATATTATCTGGTTTCAAGTATGATTTTTGCAGTTGTTCTTCAACCCTACTAAAAGTTTATTTCAATATGACCCGTCCTGTTAAGATCTTTTGGCGAATATTTATATACGGCTTCCTGGCTGTGGTATTGTTTGTCCTGCTCATCAACTGGGGTGTGTTTGGCGATATGCCTTCTATCGGTGAGCTGGAAAATCCCTCCATTACACTTGCTTCTGAAGTATACGGTGATGATGGCACTCCCATGGGAAAATATTACCGTGAGCGCGGCAACCGCAGCTACGTGAAGTATAACGATATTTCCAAACATGTGATCGATGCGCTGGTGTCTACCGAAGACAAGCGCTTCTATGATCACTCCGGTATCGATGGCATCCGGCTGGCTAAGGCGTTTGTGACCTTCGGAAGTGATGGTGGCGCCAGTACTATTACTCAGCAGCTGGCTTTGAACATGTTCGATGAGCGTGCCAAAGGCAAGGTGGCAAGGCTTCTGCAAAAGATCAAGGAGAACCTCATTGCCATCAAACTGGAACGCAATTTTACCAAGCAGGAGATCATTGCGCTTTATCTTAATACTGTTTCTTTCAGTGACAACGTGTATGGCATCCGCAATGCTTCCCGTACTTTCTTTTCCAAAGAGCCTGATCGTCTTACGGTAGAGGAAGCTGCCGTATTGATCGGCATGCAAAAGGCCACCGGCACTTACAATCCGAGAACAAATTATAAGGCTGCTTTTGATCGCCGTAATACTGTGCTGGAGTTGATGGCAAGGAACAATGCCATCCCCGCAGCGGAGGCTGCGCGATTGAAGAAGGAACCTATCCGTCTTAACTACAAAAAGATGGATGAGAATAACGGTATCGCTCCTTACTTCCTCGATGTGATCCGTGAGGAACTGAAGAAATGGGCGAAAGATCATAAGAAGGCCAACGACGAAGAGTATGATCTGTATGCTGATGGTTTAAAGATATATACTACCATCAACCCCCGTATGCAGTTATATGCAGAGGAGTCGGTAATCAAGCACCTGCCTGTGTTGCAACGTGCTTTAGCTGCTCAACGGGATCTGAAAACTGATGCTGTGTGGAAGGGTCATGAAAAGATCCTCGAGGGTTATATGAAGAGCAGCCAGCGCTGGAAAGATCTCAAAGAGGATGGATTGAGTGATGCTGAGATCAAAAAAACTTTCTATCAGAAGGTGCCGATGAAGGTGTTTGCCTGGAATCCCAAACGCGAAAAGGATACTGTAATGACGCCGATGGATTCCATCAAGTATAACCGTGAAATGATGCAGGCTTCTTTCATGGTGATGGACCCATTAAGTGGTCAGGTGAAAGCCTGGGTAGGCGGTATCGATTTCAAGAATTACAAGTATGACCACGTAAACCTGAAGACCAAGCGTCAGGTAGGTTCTTCTATCAAGCCTTTTCTGTATGCGCTGGCTATCGAGGAATATGGTTTCACACCGGAAACGCAGTGTGAGAATACGCAACAGTATTTCCCCGGCTCGGGTTATGTGCCTGCGAAGAACAGGGGCCGTACGGGTACGCGCACCATGGCCAGCGGGCTGGCATGGTCAGTAAACGAGGTAGCTGCTTATATCATCAAGCAAACTACGCCTCAACGTTTTGCCGACTTCCTGAAGCAGATCAATATACCTACAAAGGTTGATCCTTTCCCTTCTATCAGTCTTGGTACCTGCGATCTTTCGCTGTATGAGATGATGTGGGGTTATACGATGTTCCCTTCCGGTGGTTTCAGCACCAAGCCGCTGTATATTACACGCATCGAGGACAAGAATGGTAATGTGCTGGCGCGGTTCGATACTGAGCGCAAGGAGGTGATCAGCCAGCAAACGGCTTATACCATGTCGCGCATGATGCAGGGTCCCGTAGATTACGGTACCGCTGCGGGCTTACGTGGCCGCCTGGGCATTGCTGAAATGGGCGGCAAGACGGGTACCACGAACGACAACTCCGACGCGTGGTTCTTTGGCTTTACGCCTCAACTGATGGCTGGTGTGTGGATCGGTTGCGATGACCGCTTTATCCGTCTCGACGGCGGCCTTGGTGAAGGTGGACGGGCTGCCCGTCCTATCTGGGAATATTTTTTCCAGAAAGCGCTGGGTGATAAAACGCTCGGACTGGATAAAAATGCCAAGTTTGTTCAACCGGAGAACCTGCGCAATTCTTATGATATTCCTTTAGCTGACACTTCTCCTGATCCTGGTGCTGAGGGTGAGAATGTAGGTAATGGTTCTGCCGACGATTATCTGCAAAAGCCCGATACACAAAATATTCCTACTGATTCCAAACAGGCTCTTGAAGAGCAAAAGGTATTGGAAGAAGCCAACAAAATAAAGAACCAGGTACCTGAAAAGAAGGATACCAAGGAGGAAGTGAAGCCTGAAGAGAAGAAGAAAAAGGATGGTCTTTTCAGGCGCATCTTTGGTGGAAAGAAGAAGGGTGACAAGGAGAAGGGTAATCAATAACAATATACAGCATCAACACAAAGGGCCGTTTGCTTACGCAACGGCCCTTTGTGTTGAGGTATTAGTCAGTTCTTTTGCTTCAGTGATCCGTTCACTACGCTCCTTTTCTTCTAAGCTGGAATACGAGCAAGGCTCCTGCTACAATGAGATACAGTAAAAATGACAGCCACATAAAATAATGAATTAAGAGGGGTTAGTAAACAGTCTGTTGTTCCTAACGTTGATAATGAATCATTTATTATACCGGAATTGCGCGCCATCCATCAGGGGGTGCTTTCCAAACAGTCCTTCTTTGTCGACGCTTAAGCTGAAGTTGCTGAAAAACACCTCCATAAGCCAGGGCTCAAACCGGAACTCAAAGTAATTATGCGTAGTATCCGCAATAGAAAACGTAGAATGCCGTTCGGGGCAAAACTCGAACAGCAGTGTAATTGAGTCGATTTGCTGCTGTGGCAGGTGGATCATTCCTTTATTGTCTGCCGTGAGCATGGTATCGCCGGGACTAATCTTCGCATGTACATAAGGCAGCAGTACTGTATTGTTTTCAATGATTCGAATGGTTGTTTGCTTACCGGGCATGGCTTTGCTGGTTACCAGCGCAAAGTCCCGCTCAGGCTGGGGCCTGCTGTTGAGGATCAGCTTACCATCTTTCAGCTGCCAATCGCCCGCGCCATAGCGGTCGAGTGCTCCGTAGGAGAAAAAGAACCGGAAGGTTGCATCTGCATTCAGTTTAAAACCGGAGGCTACTTCCATCACTCCGTCTAAATAATACTCTCCAATCATGTTCAAAGGTTTTTGCGCCTGCATATAGCATGCAGTCATCATGATCATAGCTGTACTCAGCCACCGTTTGAAATTAGTTATCATCATTCCGGAGGCAAAGTAACTGCGCTCCTCGCATGTGTAATTGTTGCATTTAGCGAGGTGCAGGAAAAACTTAATGAACAGTAGGATTTGTTGTATAAAATGCAAAGGATGTATGCGGGCATACGAACTGCGGCTTTCTCCTCCCAAACGACCGCCTGCATTGATTTTCAGCTACGTATGTACAAAACTGACAGTGTTTTGGAGATCGTTTACCTTAGGTCATAAAAACCGTCAGTTCATCCTGTTCTTTTGCCAGCAAGTCCAAAATCGCTTTCGTGTTGTATCAATCTTTTTTAGCTTTAGTTACTTTAAAACATAGCTAACATGAAAAACAAACTGCTTCTTGCAGCATCTCTGCTGCTCCTTGTTGCGCACGCCAGTGCCCAACTCACCACGGCTCCTGAAGGAGGCAACCGCAAAGCCATGGTTAGTGAGAATATCGGTATCACCAATGTTACTATTGAATACAGTCGTCCCGGCGTTAAAGGCCGCGAGGGAAAGATATGGGGTGGTCTTATTCATAAGGGATTTGCCGACTTAGGCTTTGGCACCAGCAAGAATGCTCCCTGGCGTGCAGGCGCTAATGAGAACACCGTGATAGAGTTTACTACACCTGTTATGGTAGAGGGCAAGTCTGTCCCTGCCGGCAAGTATGGTCTGTTCGTTGCTTATGATCCCGATGCTTCTATCGTTATCCTTTCTAAAAATCACACATCGTGGGGCAGCTTCTTTTATGATGACAAGGAGGATGCCGTGCGTGTAACGGTGAAGCCTGTGCCGCTTGACAAGAGTGTTGAATGGCTCAAGTATGAATTCCTGAATGAAACGGATTCTTCTGCTACTGTGGTGCTGGAATGGGAAAAGCTCAGCATTCCTATCCGTCTTGAAACTGATCATGTGAATCTGCAACTGGCTTCTTTCCGTAATGAGCTGCGCAGTGAAAAGAGCTTCAATGTAGGCTGGCAAACCTGGAACCAGGCGGCTATTTATTGTGTGCTCAATAATGTAAATCTCGAAGAGGCGTTGACCTGGTCGGATCATGCTATCAGTGATCAATTCGTTGGGCAAAAGAATTTCAATACGCTTTCTACCAAGGCACAGATACTAAGCAGACTCAACCGGCAGGCAGAATCGGATGCCGTTATGAAAGAAGCATTGCCACTGGGCAGCGCCAACCAGGTTCATAATTATGCACGGCAGTTGTTGCAACAGAAGAAAGGCCAGGCGGCTTTTGATGCTTTCAAACTGAACTATGATAAGAACCCCAATACTTTCACCACCAATGTGGGTATGATGCGTGGCTACTCGGCCATGAGTAATTATAAGAAGGCGTTGGAATATGCACAGAAGGCCTTGCCTCAGGCTCAGGACAAAGTGAATAAGGATAATGTGGAACGCATGATCAAGTTGTTGCAGGAAGGCAAGGATGTGAACTAATTACATCCGAGCAGTTCGCACAGCTTTGTTTGGAGACCCTGCCCACGCAGGTTCTTACCAATGATCTTGCCCGTCGGATCGATGAGGAAATTCTGTGGTATGCCCTCCACTTTATAGAGGCGTGCTACCTCATTGCCCCAATATTTGAGGTCGCTTACCTGTGTCCAGGTGAGGTTGTCGTCTTTGATGGCTTCCAACCAGGGTTGTTTGTCCCTGTCGAGTGATACTCCCAGCACCGTGAAGTTCTTATCCTTGAACTTGTTGAAGGCATTTACTACGTTGGGGTTTTCCATGCGGCAGGGTCTGCACCAGCTTGCCCAGAAATCTACCAGTACATATTTGCCACGGAAGGAGGCGAGTGTTACAGGCTTGCCAGTGGTATCGTTTTGTGTGAACTCGATGGCCTGGCTGCCGATAGCACCTATCTTGCTATCGTCGATGCGTTGCTTTAATATCTTTCCGTAAAAGTTCTGCTGACCGGTTGCAGCAAGGAGGTTGTAATTTTTTTCCAGCACGCTTATGTCCTGCTCCAGTTCGCTTGTTACTACCAACACAAAGGGTGCTACAGGTGAGTTCTTTTTTTCGATAGTAAACTTCTCGATGGCAGCTTTGGTCTTATCGAGGTGGTTCATATAGGCCACCATGACGGAATCGCCGGGCTGCACATTGGGTGTGGCGTATAATTTCTGGTTCATTTCCGAGAGGGTCCTGAACAAGGGATTGAAAGTAGTTTGGAAGGCTACAAAGTCGTCGTGAACAGGTGATCCTTTAACAGCCAGCTGTTGCAGGTTCTCCACGTTGCCTTGTACAGTAAACTGATCGTTGCCCATGAACAGCACTGTCTTTTTGCTGGCGCCATCAAAGTTCAACTGGTAGAGGTTGGCTTCTTTCACATTGCCTTTCAGCTCAAAGGCACCGTTTGTAATGGTGCCGCGTGCGAGTGTATCGGTGGCATTGTTTACATCTGTGAGGGTAACTTTGGAAGCCTCTGGCAGTCCTGTCACATTGCCCTTGATCACAAATCCTGTTTGAGCCAGTAACCCCAGGGGGGAAAATAATATGCCAACCAATAACTGTTTCATAGAGAACCTTTTATTTAGAATGTCGCTGTTGTAAAACGTTTACGACGGACTGTAAATTATGCCCTTTTGCGTTAAGTAAAATTAAATAATGGAAAAGGAGATCGGCGGCCTCGTTCAGGAACAGGTCGTCGTTGGAGTCCTTGGCCTCGATCACCAGCTCTACTGCTTCCTCCCCCACTTTTTGTGCCATTTTATTGATGCCTTTTCCAAAGAGCTGACGCACATAGGATTTTTCATCGCTGCTCTTTTTTCGCAGCTCAATGATATCTTCCAGATAGTAGAGAAAATCGTCGTGATGGTTGCGTTCGCTCCAGCAGGTATCGGCGCCGGTGTGGCAGGTAGGCCCCAGGGGCTGGGCTTTGATCAGCAAGGTATCGTTGTCGCAATCGGATAATATCTCTTTTACCATCAGGTGATTACCGCTCTCCTCTCCTTTCGTCCACAGACGCTTTTTGCTGCGGCTGTAAAAGGTGACCTTGCCTTCGGACATCGTTTTCTTCACCGCTTCTTCATTCATAAACCCCAGCATCAACACTTTATGGGTTTTGAAATCCTGCACTACGGCAGGCACAAGGCCATCGGTGTATTTTGAATAATCTACTTTCATTTATTACACTTATTACACGAATTTAAAACACGAATTGGAAGAACAGCTACCTCCTAATCTTCTGTATTTTCTTCTTTGACTTTCCTGGCCCGCAGGCTTTCCATGAGCTGTTCCTGTTTTTCCTGTAATCTTTCCCTGCGATCTGCTTCGCGCTCTATTTGCTTATTCCTTAAGTAATTAAAGAACACCAGCATGATGCCGATTATAAAGGCGAGGAAAATGACTACCTTAAGGATCATACAGGTCTTATCGCTATTTTTTTGTCCTGCAAATATCCCTTTAATTCGGGAATACTGATCTCTTTAAAATGGAAGATGCTGGCTGCCAATGCGGCATCGGCTTTTCCGGCTTCGAACACATCTACAAAATGTTGCATACTACCGCCGCCACCGCTGGCAATCACCGGCACCGGCAATGCTTCTGCCAGCCGGCGGGTAATATCGAGGGCAAAGCCTTGTTTGGTGCCATCGTGGTTCATGGAGGTGAGCAGGATCTCTCCGGCGCCGAGGTCCACGCCTTGTTTGGCCCAGTCGAAGCATTTGGCTTCTGTTTTTACCCTGCCGCCATTGAGATATACGTACCACTCTCCGTCGGCTTCCTGGCGGGTATCGATGGCCAGCACCACGCACTGGCTGCCAAATTCTTTGGCCAGCTCGTTGATGACTGCAGGCCGCTTAAAGGCGGCTGTATTGACTGATATTTTATCTGCCCCATTTTGCAGCAACACCTGCACATCTTCCACGCTGCTGATGCCACCGCCTACTGTGAAGGGGATATTGATGTGGTGGGCAATGCGGTTGACCAACTCGCTCAATGTTTTCCTCTTCTCATTGGTGGCCGTAATATCGAGGAACACCAGTTCATCGGCTCCCTGCTGTGCATAGAGGGCGCCCAGCTCAACAGGATCGCCTGCATCGCGCAGGTTCACGAAGTTGGTCCCTTTCACCGTGCGTCCGTCTTTAATATCCAGACAGGGTATGATTCGTTTTGTTAACACGTGTAATTATTTTTTTAGGGCTTATATTTTCACCAGGTCATTGACTGCAATGCGGCCTTCATAGATCGCTTTGCCAATAATGGCTCCGCTGCAACCTATTTCCTGCAACTGTAGCACATCATCCATATTGCTTACGCCACCGCTGCCAATCAAATGTAGTTGTGGGAACTTCTTAATGATGTTTTGGTACAATGCTATTGAAGGTCCTTGCAACAATCCGTCCTTACTTACATCGGTACAGAATATCTGCTGCACACCATGTGCGATGTACTTTTCTATAAAGTCATAGATCCATATATCGGTTGTTTCCAGCCATCCGCTTACGGCAATCTTCTCTTCTTTTACATCGGCGCCCAACAGGAACTTATTGGCTCCATAGGTCAGCAACCACTTTACAAACTCCTGTTCATTCTTCACAGCGATACTGCCCACTGTAGCCAACGCTGCGCCAGAGTTGAAGACGATCTCTACGTCTTTATCAGTTTTGATGCCGCCACCAAAGTCGATCACCATTTTGGTTTTCGATGCCAGTGTCTCCAACACTTTCCAGTTCTTTACGGCACCGGCTTTGGCGCCGTCGAGGTCTACCAGGTGCAGACGCTCCAAACCAGCATCTTCAAATTCGAGGGCTACCTCCAACGGGTGTTCGTTGTATATTTTCTTTTGTTCGTAGTCGCCCTGCGTGAGGCGCACGCATTTTCCGTCGATGATATCTATAGCGGGAATGATCTGCATTTTCTTTTGTAACTGTTTTTCCATTTTAATGAATTCAATGCCATATTTGCGCCAGGTGGCACCGGTAGCCTGCATACCAAATTTCTTATAGATGGCTGTGGCCGACAACCGGGCATTGCACCAGATGGATTGTTTGTTGTGGCGTTTTGCCCAATCCATTACGTATTGCAGGAGTGCTGTACCGTATCCTTTACCCTGCTGACCGATCTTTGTGGCAAACTTCCTGAATTGTACGCTTCCTCTTTCTTCAAACACGGAGATGACAGATATCACTTCTCCCTTTACATATACGCCCCAGTGCAAGCCTATATCATCTTCTTCGAGCTTCACAAAGTCGAGTGTCTCCTGCGGATACATCACTGTCTGCCGCATCCTCCATACATCGGGTAATGGTACTTTTTTGATCTCCATCTATATGCTCAAAAAGTTTTTCAACAATTGCTCTCCCACCTGTGCGCTCTTTTCGGGGTGGAACTGCAAGCCATAGAAGTTATCTCTGTGCAGGCCTGCGCTATAGGGCTGTACATAATCGGCTGTAGCGATCGTGTGTTCGCCCAACGCGGCATAGTAGCCGTGTACAAAGTAGCAATAGCTTTTTTCGGGGGTGTTCTTAAACAGGTCTGTCTTCAGGTTGTAGATCGCGTTCCAACCGATCTGTGGCACTTTCAGTGTGCTGCCGGCTGGTGGTGTAAACTGTTTTACCTGCTCGGGAAAGATGCCAAGGCAGGGTGTGTCATTTTCTTCGCTGTAAGCGCACATCAGCTGCATACCGAGACAAATGCCCAGCACAGGCTGCTGCAGGTTTTTCAGCACTTCGTCCAGTCCTCTTTCTTTCAGGTAGCGCATCGCGCTGCTCGCCTCTCCTACGCCCGGAAAGATCACTTTGTCTGCTTTGCGTATCTGCTCATGGTCATCGGTCACAGTGGCTTCTACGCCTATTCTTTCCAATGCATACAATACTGACTGTATGTTGCCGGCATTGTATTTAACGATCACTAAGCTCATAATAATTTTGTTGTCAGGTTGAGCTTGTCGAAACCCTTCGACCACCCTTCGACAAGCTCAGGGTGACAAGTGTGACAAGGGTGACAAAGGGTGAGCCGCCCTTTGAGGGCGACCCACCCTTTGCTATTTATTGTAAAACCGTATTCAGAAATTGTTTTACTGCCTTTGGTACGTCGGTCTGGTTTTCCAGTGCCCTGATGAAGGCAGTACCGATGATAGCGCCTTGCGCATATTGGCTCGCTGCTTCAAAGCTGGCTTTGTCTTTTATACCAAACCCTACCAGTACGGGATTGTTCAATTTCATTTCTTTCAGGCGCTGCAGGTAGCTGCTGACGCCGCTCATGTCTTTATCTTTTCCCGTAGTGGAAGATGATGATACTGCGTACAGGAAACCAGTGCTCAGGGCATCGAGGCGCTTGATGCGCTCTTCCGATGTTTCGGGCGTAACCAGAAAAATGAAATCGAGGCCATACTTTTTGATGATGGCGCCATACTCTGTCTGAAACTCGTATTCAGGCAGGTCGGGCAATATCAATCCGTCAACGCCTGCAGCGGCCGCGTCTTTACAAAAATTCTCAAAGCCGTATTGCAACACAGGGTTCATATAACCCATCAGGATGACCGGTACCTGTATACGTCCTCCCCGTGGTCCGCCATTACCACTCTCCCGCCGCATATCTTTCAACTGTTCAAAGAGGGTTTTGATCGTCATGCCATTGGCCAGGGCAACAGCGCTGCTGGCTTGTATCACCGGTCCATCGGCCAGGGGATCGCTGTAGGGCATGCCCAGTTCGATGAGGTCGGCGCCATTGTCCTGCAGGGCCTGCATTACCGGCAGGGTGCTGTCCAACTGCGGATAACCTGCCGTGCAATAAATATTGAGTACATGGTCTTTTTTCTTTTTGAATAGCTCCTGTATCCTGCTCATAGTATCTACTTTTTTTCGTCCATTGCTTTCATGTACGTAGCCAGGTCTTTATCGCCTCTACCTGATAAGGAAACAATAATCGTATCTGTCGACTTTAATTTCAATTGTTTCAATGCTGCCAGTGCGTGTGCTGATTCGAGGGCTGGTATGATACCTTCCAGTTTCGCCAGTTCGAAAGCGGCTTCCAGTGCTTCGGCATCTGTTGCACTCAAGAATTTACCGCGGCCTGTTTCATACAAATGGGCATGTAATGGGCCGATACCGGGATAATCAAGCCCGGCAGAAATACTATGTGGTTCTACCACCTGCCCATCTGCTGTTTGCATCACCAGGCTTTTGCTGCCGTGCAACACACCCGGTTTACCCAGCTGGGTAGTAGCGGCGCTCAAACCACTGTTGACGCCATGGCCTGCAGCTTCCACTGCTACCAGCTGTACGGATGCTTCGTCAAGGAAATGGTAGAACATACCTGCGGCATTGCTGCCTCCGCCTACACAGGCTATTACATGGGTCGGCAATTCGCTGCCTGTTTTTTCTTTCAGCTGCTTGCGCGCTTCTTCGCTGATGACGCTTTGAAAGCGGGCCACCATATCGGGGTATGGATGGGGGCCTACCACACTACCAATGATGTAATGGGTATCTTCCGGGTTATTGATCCAGTCGCGGATGGCTTCGTTGGTAGCATCTTTCAATGTTTTGCTACCGCTCGTAGCTGGTATCACCGTAGCGCCCAGCATCTTCATGCGGGCCACGTTGGGCGCCTGGCGTTTGATATCTTTCTCGCCCATGTAGACAATGCACTGGATACCTTTCAGAGCGCACACCGTAGCTGTTGCCACGCCGTGTTGGCCGGCGCCTGTTTCGGCAATGATCCGCTGCTTACCCAGCTTTTGGGCCAGCAGGATCTGCCCGATCGTATTGTTGATCTTGTGGGCGCCGGTGTGGTTGAGGTCTTCGCGCTTTAAGTATATTTTGGTATTGTATTGCTTGCTCAGGCGCTCTGCGAGGTACAGTGGTGTTGGTCGTCCTACATAATCGGTAAGCAATGCGTTGAACTCTTTTTGAAAGGCTTCGTCATACATGATCTGCAGGTACTTCGACTTCAGCTCTTCCACATTGCGATGCAGCATCTCAGGGATATAGGCTCCTCCGAAGTTGCCATAATATCCAAAGATATTCGGCTGCTTGTAGGTTCCTCTGTGCTGTCCCAATGGGTTTGTTTGATTGATCATTGGTCTAATATTTTTATAAAACTTCTTTGTCAGGTTGAGCCCGTCGAAATCCTTCGTTCTTCGACCCTTCGACAAGCTCAGGGTGACACAGGCTTCGATAGCCCTTCGACAGGCTCAGGGTGACAATGTTCGTTATTTATTCACTACTCTTGTGGCGCAGCCGGTGTGTCCAGCACCAACTGCAGGAACTTCAGGTCGAGCCAGCGGTCGAACTTGTATCCTACTTCTTTGAAATGGGCCACTTCTTTAAATCCAAACCACTCGTGCAGCCGGATGCTTGCTTCATTGCTGGCATCGATGCCGGCCAGGATGGTGTGCATCTCCAGTTTTCTTGCCGCATCTATCAGTGGCCGCATCAGTAGCTTGCCCACTCCTTTGCCGCGTACATCTGTTGCTACGTATATTGAATTTTCTACTGAATACTTGTACGCTGCCCAGGCACGGAAGGGACCGATAGAGCTAAAGCCTATTATCCGTCTCTCTTCTTCTGCCACAAATACCGGAAACCCTTGTTCTTTTTTAGTATCCCACCACTGCTTACGCATAGGGGCAGTGTGGGGTTCATAATCATATACTGCCGTGGTGTTTACAATGATATCATTGTAGATCACCAATATTTCAGGAAGGTCTTTTTCTTCCGCCGGTCGTACTGTAATCATGTGGTTAGCTTTTCAACTTATCGACAAATGTCTTTACCTTCTCCATATCTTTCACACCTGGGGTCAGTTCAAACTTGCTGTTGATGTCGATGGCAAACAGTGCTTTTGCTACAGGCTCTTTCTCAAATGCTTTCAGCTCTTCTTCATCTCCAGGCTCGATGCCACCACTGAGAAAGAAAGGTTTGCCAATTGTACTATTCTTCAACACACTCCAATCGAACTTTTTACCTGTGCCTCCGTATCCTACGCCCATCGTATCGAACATAAACATATCGCACACATCCATATAGGGTTTGATCATCCATTCTACGCTGTCATTGTCACTGAGCCGGAATGCTTTTACTACGGAAACATAGTCGGCAATCTTTTCGCAATACTTCGGTGGCTCATCGCCATGGAGCTGTACCATGTGCAGGCGGCATTCGTCTACCAGGTGCAGTACTTCTTCGATAGAGGTGTTTACAAACACACCTACCTTGTTTATATTATTGACTTTGCGGATCTGTGTAATATTCATGTGTTTGAACACATACCGCGGGCTTTTCGGATAAAATATAAAGCCGGCAAACGTCGCCCCCATTCCAGCCAATGCATCTACCTGCTCGGGTTGTGTCATGCCGCATACTTTTACTCTCATGTACTGTCAGATTTTAAGTGTTAGTCATTATCTGGCAAATCAATCGCCGGTCCTTTTCAGGAAAGGGCTTTAACGAACTTTTCAAAGGCAAGGCCGGGATTGGGTTCTTTCATGAAATTTTCCCCGATGAGGAAACCACGGAATCCATTATCCCTGAACAGGCGAATATTCTCTACTGCAGAGATACCGCTTTCTGCGATCTTCACTTTACCGGCCGGGATGCGCTGTGCCATTGCCAGGCTGCGCTCGATATCTACCGCAAAGGTCTTCAGGTTGCGGTTATTGATCCCGACCAATACGGTTTCATCGCAAACATGCTCCAGCTCTTCTTCGTCGTGCAGCTCCAGCAGCACTTCCAGCTGCAGGCTTTGGGCAAAGGTAGCCAGTCGCTTCACTTCAGCCGGTGTCAGGCAGGCTGCGATCAGCAAAATTACGTCAGCGCCCATTGCTTTTGCTTCTACAATCTGGTATTCGTCTATAATAAATTCCTTTCGCAGAACCGGTATTGGGTTTACCCGGGCTTTTACCAGGTCTTCTGTGCTGCCGCCAAAGAAATCGGTGTCGGTGAGTACAGACAAGCCTGACGCACCATGTTGGGCATAAGCTGTTGTTACCGCCACCACATCCGCGTCGCCATTGATAATTCCTTTCGAGGGCGACTTTCTTTTAAACTCGGCAATGATGCCTGTTTTGCTATCATCGAGGAGTGACTGTTTCAGGGAAAATACGGAACGGGTAAAGGCCGGGCTCTTTTCCAGCTCAGCGAGGCTTGTTACGGCTTTGCGCGCTGCTACTTCAACCTTTTTGTGTTCTATTATTTTATCGAGAATGTTCATTGTGTTTTTATGTATTCGCTTATCAACTTTCAATCAATCAACTTGTAAACCTACTGCAATGCTACCAGCTTATCCAGCGCTGCTTTTGCTTTTCCGCTTTCGAGGCTGTCGACTGCTGCGGCATATGCATCGTCGTATTTTTTATAATTGCCCGTGCAATGCAGGGCCATTGCCGCGTTTGCCAGTACCACGGCGTTCTGCGACCATGTGCCTTCGCGATTCAATATCTTCATAAATATTTTGGCTGCCTCATCTACCGTATTGCCTCCAAAGATATCCATTGGCATCACCATGCGTTTGCCCAGTTGCTCGGGCGTCATCACCCGCTCGCCGGTGTTGGTGATCACTTTGGTATCATTGGTGAGCGATATTTCGTCGTAGCCATCCAGGCCATGTATGATGGTAAATGCTTTGCCTGATTGCTGCAAAAGATAGTTGTAAATACGTGCCATTTCAAGGTTGTACACGCCTACCAGCTGGAAAGCGGGATTGGCGGGATTCACCATTGGCCCCAGCATATTGAAGAAGGTACGTACGCCCAGATTCTTCCTGATAGGCCCTACTGTTTTTAAAGCAGGGTGAAACAAGGGTGCATGCAGGAAGCAGATATTCGCTTCTTCTACTTCTTTCTTCAATTGGCCGGAAGTGTTCTTGAACTTATAGCCCAGCTGTTCCATTACGTTGGAGGCTCCGCTGATAGAGGAAGCTCCGTAGTTACCATGCTTGGCCACTTTTTGTCCGGTGCCCGCTACTACAAAGCAAGACAGGGTAGAAATGTTGAAGGTGTTCTTACCATCGCCGCCGGTTCCTACAATATCGATCGTAGCATGCCCATTGAGGTCTATGCGCACACACAATTCCAGCAAAGCATCCTGGAAGCCTTGCAGCTCTTCGATGGTAATACTGCGCATCAGGTATACTGTCATGAAGGCTGTTACTTCATGTTCGTTGTATACACCTTTGCCAATGTTGACCAGGACTTCTTTGGCAGTGGCCCTGCTAAGGGTTTTGTGTTCGAATAACAGTTGTAAAATCTTTTTCATAATTAGTTTTTCAACCAGTTACGTAATATCTGTTCGCCCATGGGTGTCAGCACACTTTCGGGGTGAAACTGTACGCCTTGTACGTCGTACTTTTTATGTTGCAATGCCATGATGTAATTGTTGGCTTCGCGGGCTGTGATCTCGAGGTCTTTGGGGAACCCTTCTTCACTTATTACCCAGCTGTGGTATCGACCTACTTCGATCTCTGCCGGCAAGCCTGCAAAGAGGGGCGCTTTGGCATTGATCACCTGACAGGGAGTGGCTACGCCGTGGTACACCGTGCTGAGGTTGGTAAGCTTGCCACCAAATGCTTCTCCGATGGCCTGGTGGCCAAGGCATACACCCAGGATGGATTTGGTAGCGGCGTATTCTTTGATCAACGGCAGCAACAGGCCTGCTTCTTCCGGAATGCCCGGACCGGGCGACAGGATGATCTTATCATAGTCCTTTACTTTCTCCAGCGGCAGCTGGTCGTTACGAAATACTTCTACTTTCTGGTGCAGTATCTTCTCTACGAGGTGTACCAGGTTGTACGTGAATGAATCGTAATTGTCAAAAACTAATATCCGGGTCAATGTATATGTTTTTAGAGCTGTTATTTAGATACTTCTTCTGCGAAAACAATGGCTTTCTTCAAAGCGCCGAGCTTGTTGTTTACTTCCTGCAACTCGCTTTCGGGTTTGCTGGCGGCTACTACTCCAGCTCCTGCCTGATAGTATAAAGTGTTTTGCCTGCTCAGGAAGGTGCGGATCATGATGGCATGTACGCAGGTGCCGTCGAATCCCATAAAACCAATGGCACCGCCATAGTAGCTACGGGTTGTAGGTTCATAGCCATCTATCAGTTCCATCGCCCTGAACTTGGGAGCACCACTCAATGTGCCGGCCGGGAATGTTTTGGCCATTAGTTCAAAGGGATTGCTATCGGGACGTACTTTGCCGGTTACTTCACTCACCAGGTGTATCACGTGGCTATAGAATTGGACTTGCCGGTAATGCTGTACAGTCACTTCATCACATACCCTGCTCAGGTCGTTGCGGGCAAGGTCTACCAGCATCACGTGCTCTGCATTTTCTTTGGCATCTTTCAGTAAGCGGTCTGCCTCTTGCTTGTCGATATCATCATCGCCTGTACGTTTAAAAGTACCGGCAATCGGATGCACGATCGCTTTTCCTTGTTGAATGAGTATTTGTGATTCGGGGGAAGAACCCAGTAATTTATAATCACCGTAATCGAAGAAGAAGAGATAAGGGGAAGGGTTGATGCTGCGGAGGGCGCGGTATACGTTGAACTCATCGCCGCGGAAGGATTGCTGGAAGCGGCGGCTCAGTACGATCTGGAATACATCTCCGCGGAAACAGCTCTGGATGCCTTTGGTGACCATATCGCGGTAGGCCTCGTCCGTCATATTGGATATTTCCTCGCCTTCTGCTTTGAAAGGATATACTGGTACGTCTTTGCTGCGAATGAGCGATTCCACTACCGACATATCGCTTTCCAATCCCTTGATCACATTCTCGCAAATGAACAGCTCGTCTTTGTAGTGATTGATCACGATAACATACTGGTAGAGGCGATAGCGCATGAGGGGAATATCGGGTGTTGTAGTTCCCGACTTCAACTGTATCGTATCGAAGAACTGTACGGCATCGAAAGTAGTGTAGCCATAGAGCCCCTGCGCAAAGCGGCTTTCTTTGGAACCGTTGCCGGTGACTTCGAAGCGCTGCATGAAGTTCCACAGTAGCTGCGGTACCTGCTGCACATCTTTTACGTCAATTCTTTCAGGTGTTTCTCCGGGCCATTTGAACTCGATGCTGCGGGTGGAGGATATCTCCATACCTGCAATGGCATTGATACAAATAAAGGAATAGCTGTTCTCGGCCGCATGGTGGTCGGTGCTTTCCAGCAGTACCGTATCGCGGAAGCGATCGCGCACACGCAGGTAAATACCTACTGGTGTAAATACATCGGCCAGCATCTTTTTACAGTTCGTCTGAATGGCTATTTTTTTCATGCCTGGTCCCTCGGAAAGAATTAATTATTGATAAATATTAAAAACAAAAAGCCCCGATTAAACATCGGGGCCTCTGAATATAGTGTCATAAACAACAATAGCAGCGTTACAAGCCCCGGTTAGAGTTTGTATGCCACCACCACTGATTATTTTGTTTGTTCAGTACCATATTGCAAATATGCAGTAGCAATTCCATTTTGCCAAAAAAAATCCAAACCGGGCTGCATGCAATAAAATGTTAATACACCAGAATGCCCGTATGGCGGCCCTTTGCTACTATATAACCGTCAATGATTTATCTTTATGGCTAATATTTTCAAAGATGCTAATCCAACACAGGGAAGGGAAAGTAAAGAGTCTGTTCTACGTAGAGCAGGAAGGTAAGATGCTGGCTGAAATGGTGTACTCGACACCCAATCCAGGCCAAATGCTAATAGAGCATACAGAGGTAGATGAATCTCTTTCAGGGAAGGGGATCGGTAAACAACTCGTTTATGCGGCTGTAGAATATGCACGCACCAACAATATCAAGATCATCCCGCTTTGTCCTTTCGCCAAGTCGGTATTCGACAGGATGAAGGAATGGCAGGATGTACTGGTGTAATTTCGGATTCAGGATTTAGTATTTCGAATTCCTGCATCGCGGCAACAATTCGAAATACTAAATTCTATATTCGTAATTAGAGTACTCCTTTTGTGCTTGGCAGATAATTACTCAGCGGATCGCGCTTTACTGCCATGCGGATGGCTTTGGCGAACGCTTTGAAGATCGCTTCTATTTTATGGTGCTCATTGTCGCCGTGGCATTCGATATGCAGGTTGCATTTGGCGGCATCTGAGAATGATTTGAAGAAGTGGAAGAACATCTCAGTAGGCATCTCTCCTATTCTTTCTCTTTTGAACTCCGCATTCCACACGATCCAGTTGCGGCCACCAAAATCAATCAGCACTTTGGCATCTGCTTCGTCCATTGGTAAGGCAAATCCATAACGTTCCATGCCACGTTTATCAGCCAGTGCCTGCGCAAACGCTTCTCCCAATGCAATGCCTGTATCTTCAATCGTGTGGTGCTCATCGATGTGCAGGTCGCCATTGGCGCGGATGGTAAGGTCCATCTTGCCATGACGGGCGATCTGATCAAGCATATGATCAAAGAAACCCAGCCCTGTTATGATCCGTGCCTTGCCGCTACCGTCTACATTCAGCTCGATCTTGATCTGTGTTTCGCTGGTATTGCGTTCGTGTATTACCTGGCGGAGGCCGAGACGTAGATAAGTATAGATATCACTCCACTTCGTGGTTTCCAGTGCAATTACTGGCTGCAACTCGGCTACTTTATCCTTGATCTCACCAGCACCGAGCGAAGAATCATTGTTCAGCCAGATGGCTTTACAACCCATGTTCTTGGCCAGTTGTACATCGGTGATGCGGTCACCGATCACATATGAGTTGGCAATATCGTAATTCGGGTTATTGAGGTATTGCGTCAGCATGCCCGTACCCGGCTTGCGGGTAGGTGCATTGTCTTTGGGGAATGAGCGGTCGATATAGGTAGCGCTGAAGTGAATGCCTTCGCCTTCAAGGCTCTTCATCACAAGGTTGTGCAAGGGCCAGAATGTATCTTCCGGAAAAGCTTCAGTACCCAGTCCATCCTGGTTGGTCACGATCACCAGTTCGTAATCGAACTCGCGGGCGATACGGCCCATGTATTCAAACATACCAGGATAAAAGGTCAGCTTCTCATAGGAATCCAGTTGGTACGTTGGTGGAGCTTCGTTGATCAATGTACCGTCGCGGTCGATGAATAGCACTCTCTTCATGTAGAAAATTTAGAATACAGAATACAGGAGACAGAATACAGAATAAGAATTCAGGATTCAGAATCCAGCATTCAGAATAAAAAAGATTTATGAATGTTTAAACAATTCCTTTTGTTATAGCACTATAATAAGACTCAAGCATTCGGCTTACTTCTTCGAGTAAATTCTTCAACTGTTGGTTCTCACCATAACCAAGATCCCGGGCTAAAATCAGGTAGTACCTGCACTCCTCCAATGAACCTTGGGAAATATTCAGGAACTTGGCCTTGTCTTTTATACCCCTCTTCTTAAACCCTTCGGCAATATTAGCCGCTATAGAAACTGTAGAACGTCTAAACTGCGAAGTTAGGCCATACACTTCTTCACGAGGAAAACTTCTTGTATAGTTGTAAATACCGATCGTGAATTGGTGTGCTTTCTGCCATACGATTAAATCTTCGAAACATTTTGCTGGTTGCATGTAATTATTCATTGAGGTTAAGCAATCGAACTAACATGCTACCAATCAGCCCTTCACTTCCAGTATTCTATTCTGAATACTGGATTCTAAATTCTGGATTCTTGTACTTATTTCGTTTTAGCCCTGATCGCTTTTACTTCAGCAGGCGTGAGCATGCTTGCTTTGTTGCCAAAACTGTTGCGAATGAAAGTGGTTACGTCGGCGATCTCCTGATCGGTGAGGTAATCGTGGGGGGCCATCACGTTCTCATACGTTTCTCCATCCACTTCCACTCCTTTCAACCCTTTCAGGATCACCTGCACCAGCTTTGTTTTATCGCCCGTTACCCAGGTTGTTTTTATCAAGGTGGGGGTCATGTTGGGTACACCGCTGCCATCTTGCTGGTGGCAGGGCAGGCAATAGGTGTCGTATACTTTCTTGCCATTGTCCATCACTTTTTTAGGTACCGGTTTAGGTTTAACCTGTGCAGCCGTCAGCAGGAAGGCAGCAGCGCAGGTAATCAGCAGGAATGTCTTTCGCATAGCGGTCGTATTTATTTTTTAGTGTAACTAACTTTCCAGATCCTTCCTTTCTTATCCTCAGAGATGTACAGTGAACCATCGGGGCCTTGCGCCAGTCCACAGGGACGATAGGTAGCTTTGGCTGGCTCGCGTGATTCACCGGCAAACCCATCCGCAAATATCTCGTATTTACCGTTTGGTTTGCCATCTTTAAAGGGCAGGAATACTACAAAATAACCAGCTTGTGGTTTGGGTGCGCGGTTCCAGGAACCATGAAAGGCAATAAATGCACCGTTTTTATATCGTTCGGGGAATTGGTTGCCGGTATAAAACAACAAGGCATTGGGCGCCCAGTGGCCCGGGAATGCGTAGGCAGGCTTTTTCTTGTCTGCACAGCGGTCCTGCTTTTTCTTATCGCCGCCATATTCAGGAGCCAGTACTTTCTTGTCCTGCTGCCAATCGAAGTAGCAATAGGGCCAGCCGAAGTCGTCGCCTTTCTTTATCTCGAACAGCTCTTCTGCGGGCAACTCAGCGCTCTCATCCTCATTGTACATTTCAGGAAACAGGGTGTTCAGGTTATCGCGGCCGTGCTGCATGGCAAATAAGGAGTTGCTGGTCTTGTTCCAATCCAGCCCTACAATGTTGCGGATACCCATGGCAAAGCGAACGCCATTGTGATAACCCTGATCTGGCTGATCGGCTTTGAACTGCCATACGCCGCCTACAGAGTCCAGTAGCGGACAGGGATCGGGAGAAGGGGAACCTTTCTTGCGGTCTTCCACCTGACAGGCATTGGAAGGAGCGCCGATGTTGACATAAATATTGCCGGTATTGTCCAGCACCAGTGATTTGGTGTTGTGGGTGCCGCGATCGATCAACCCGGTCACAATCCTTTCGGGCTGGTCGGGATTGATCACTTCCTGTTTGTCGTTGAGTTTGTAGCGGAATATCTCTTTGTTGGAGGAAGCATATAAATAGCCGTCCTTAATGGTGATACCAGTACCGGCGTAGTTGCCAAAGGTGGTTGACTGATCGGCCACACCATCGTTGTTGGTGTCGCGCAACCGTAAAATGCCTTTTCCGTTCTTCAACCTGAATAGCATGATGTATACATCGCCGGTGGAAGTGGTTACCAGGTGCCTGGCACGGCCTACCGTGTCGGCAAACACCGTAGCTTTAAAGCCATCCGGCAGGGTAATGCCGCCATTTTCTTCTATGCGCGGGGCTTTGCGGATTTTGGGTTTAATGTGGGTGGTATCGTTTCCATAGGCTGTGCCTGCGAGGAGTACCAACGGAAGCATTTTACAGATCCATTTCATATTGCTGTTTTTTCGTTGAATGAAAATTACAATGTCAGGCTGAGTTTATCCAAGCCGCCTTCGACAACCCTTCGACAAGCTCAGGGTGACAGCTAAACGATCCTTCATAAGACGACAGCTTCCCGGTTATGCCAGTGCGCCCGCATACATTTTTAAGGCATTCACCAGGTTTTCGTTTTCCCTGGCCGTGCCCACCGTAATACGCAGGCAGCCTTCGCAAAGGGTTACCTTGCTGCGATCGCGCACCACAATGCCCTGCTGCAATAAATAGTCGTATATACCGCGTGCATCCGTTACCTGCACCAGCAGAAAATTTGCATCGGACGGATATACTTTTTTCACTACTGGCAATGATGGCAATATTTTCTCCAGTTCACCGCGTTGCGATACGATCTCTTTGATCATGTCATTCACCTGTCCTACTTCTTCCAGTGCCTGCAGTACCAAATCCTGCGAAGCCTGGTTAATATTGTAAGGGGGCTTCACTTTATTCATCACATCGATGATAGAAGTGGAAGCAAATCCAAGCCCTACCCGCAGTGCAGCCAGGCCCCATGCCTTCGACAATGTTTGCATCACCACCAGGTTGGGGTAATCCTGCAACTCCTGGGTAAATGACCGGAAGCGGGAGAAATTGATGTAGGCTTCATCGATGACCACCAATCCAAAATAGTTGTTGAGCAATACTTCAATATCATCCCTTTCCAGCGAATTGCCGGTAGGATTATTGGGTGAACAGATAAAGATCATCTTGGTGTTATCGTCCACTGCTTCTTCGATAGCAGGCAGGTCGAGCTGGAAGGCAGGTGTAAGCGGTACTTTTTTGATGGCCACGTCATTGATGTTGGCGCTTACTTCATACATGCCGTAGGTAGGCGGACAAATAATGATATTGTCTTTTCCGGGATCACAAAACGCGCGCATCAGCACATCGATGCATTCATCACTACCATTGCCAATGAACATGTTTTCTACCGGCACTCCTTTTATTCCGCTCAACTTTTCTTTCACTTTCTTCTGCAGGGGATCGGGATAACGGTTGTACCATTTCGTCAATGGTGAACCCAGGCTATTCTCATTGGCATCGAGGTAAATGCTGGCCTCACCGCTGAATTCATCGCGGGCAGAGGAATAGGGAACTAATTTTTTTATATTCTCTCTCAGTATATTATTAAGATCGAAGCTCATTGTTTTTGTTTTTCTAATTCGTAATCGACGATTCTAAACTACAACTCAGTGTGGGATAGCTGTTACTCATTCTTTACTGAGTGTAATCGCACTCTTACCGCATTCGCATGTGCCTCCAGACCTTCAGCTTCTGCCATTAGCTCTACCGTACGGCCAATATTTTTCAATCCTTGCTCAGAAAGCTGCTGGAAGGTGATCTTTTTTACGAAGCTGTCTACACTCACTCCACTGTAGGCTTTTGCATAGCCATTGGTAGGCAAGGTGTGGTTGGTACCGCTTGCATAGTCGCCCACGCTTTCGGGTGAATAATGGCCCAGGAACACGGAACCGGCATTCACTACTTTATCAGCCAGCTCGTTGGCATTGTTGCAGGCCAGTATCAGGTGCTCCGCTGCATACTCATTCAACAGATCGATAGCAGCCACTTCGTCTTTCATCACGAATATCTTACTGTTTTCCAGCGCCTGTGCTGCAAGGTCTTTCCGTGGCAGCAAAGCCAATTGATCATCCAGTTCTTTTTGAACGCTATTTACTAATGATCTCTCGCTTACCACCAGGATCACCTGGCTGTCTACACCATGCTCGGCCTGACTCAGCAGATCTGCTGCTACAAAAGCAGGATCAGCACTTGCGTCGGCATATACCGCGACTTCGCTGGGGCCAGCGGGCATATCGATGGCGATGCCTTCCTGCTGTACCAGTTGCTTGGCACAGGTAACGTATTGGTTGCCCGGTCCGAATATTTTAGACACCCGCGGTACTGTTTCCGTTCCATAAGCCATAGCGCCAATAGCTTGCACACCGCCTGCCTTAAACACTTTGGTTACGCCTACAGCTTGCGCAGCAAATAATATAGCCGGATGCAGTTTTCCATTCTTACCGGGCGGAGAGCAAAGTATGATCTCCCTGCAGCCTGCCAGCTTTGCCGGTACACCCAGCATCAGGATGGTAGAAAACAAGGGGGCTGTTCCTCCCGGAATATACAGGCCCACTTTTTCAATAGCTACCGATTTGCGCCAGCATTGTATGCCGGGCATTGTTTCCACTACCTCGGGTTCACTCAACTGTTTCTTATGAAAAGCAACGATATTGGCCTGGGCAGTTAAGATGGCTGCCTTCAGCTCCTCGTCCAAAAAGTCCGCTGCTTCTTTGAACTCATCCTCGCCCACCAGCAGGTTATCGACTACTGCTTTATCAAATTGCTGCGTAAGTTGTTTCACGGCTTCGTCTCCTTTGGCTTTCACCTGCTGCAGGATACCGCTGACGGTAGCTTCCAGTTTGGCAGCTTCAGCCACCGGTCGCTGGAGTAAAGTATCCCATTCGCTTCTTGCCGGGTTGTCAAATACTTTCATAAACACGTAATATTATAGCACTTCGTAGTTGGTTTCGTATGCCGGTTTAACGGTGTATTTACTTAGATTATCATTTTCTCGATGGGGACCACGAGAATACCCTGGGCGCCGGCCTCTTTCAGCTGTTCGATAATATCCCAGAAAGTGTCTTCGCTCAACACGCTATGTACACTGCTCCAGCCTTCCTGGGCCAGCGGCAATACCGTGGGGCTCTTCATGCCGGGCAGCAAACCGATGATCTCTTTCAGTTTCTCGTTAGGAGCATTGAGCAATACATATTTGGTGCGTTTGGCCTTCTTCACAGCCCTTATACGGAACAACAACTTATCGAGCAATTGTTGTTGTGCTGCATTCAGCTGGTTGTTCCTGATAAGTACCGACTGTGATTGCAGAATGGTTTCTACTTCTTTCAGGCCATTCATGAAGAGTGTAGAGCCACTGCTCACCAGATCGGCCACCACATCGGCAAGTCCAATGCCGGGGGCAATCTCTACTGAACCGCTGATCTCGTGGATCTCAGCCTGTACGTTGTTCTTTGCGAGGAAGGAATTAACGAGAAAGGGATAACTGGTGGCGATGCGCTTGCCTTGCAGAGAAGCTACGCCCTCATATTGCTGACCACGGGGCACCGCTACCGACAGGCGGCATTTGCCAAAACCCAGCTTCTCCACTATTTCGGCTTGCTTGTTCTTTTCAAACAGCACGTTCTCGCCTACAATACCAATGTCGGCCACGCCGTCTTCCACGTATTGAGGAATATCGTCATCGCGCAGGAAAAATACTTCCAGTGGGAAATTGTCTGCTTCTGTTCGCAGGCGGTCTTTTACGTTGCGCAAGTCGATACCGCATTCTTTCAGCAATTGCACCGAATCTTCATACAAACGTCCCGACTTCTGGATGGCTATTCTAAGCATCTGAACCATGATTTATTTGATTTTATAGATTTTGAGGATAAGGGCCTGGTTTATATTTAAAGTTCTCAAGCCTTTTAAATTGTAAGCTTGTAGCTCCAAAATTTATCAGCAGTCCTACCTCAAGATTGTAAGCTTCCAAGTAATTTTTTCCCTGCGCCAGGTGTACATTTTCCAAAGCAGTTAAAGCTTTTAGTTCCACCATAACTTTTTTGTCTACAAAAAAATCTGCCCGCCGCTCTCCTATTTCCTCGTTCCTGTAGTAAATCTTCATACTAAATTCCCGCTCAAACTCAACTCGTGCATAGCTTAACTCAATAGCCAGCGCTCTTTGATAAATTACCTCCTGAAAGCCGTTGCCCAACGCAGCATGCACCTTCATCGCGCAACCAATTACTCTCTCAGTAATTGAACCGTACTTTAATTCACTCATATAGCAAGTATTTGGTTTTTCATACGTATCCAAATACTACTAATCAAGGCCTATTGAAAATGTCAGGAACCTTTTTATTTCCTCCTAATCCCTATAATCCACTTAATCATGGTTCAGACGCAAAAAGGGCTTACCTGCGGTAAGCCCTTTAATATGATATGGCACTGAACAAAGCACCACCGGCCTACCTGGAAGGGTAAGTATGATGATGGTGATGTATGTGCGTAAATATGTTCATTTCGAGTCGCAAAAATAGGACATCCTTTCGTTTAGCAAAAAATATTTTTCCGGCCAGTCTTTCCCTCGTGCCCTATTGTATCGCAATTACTTATAATGGCTTGTATTTCCTGTAAGCATTCCGCCACCTGTCACATAATGTAAGCCGGCACAAAAGCACAATACTTAACTTGTCTCCCCTACCCCACAGGGGTTTTAATTACTTGCCGTCTAACAGACAACCAATTCTATCTATTTATAAACTAAGCCACTCATGAGAAAACTGTTAGTAGTCGTTTGCATTTTTGTAACTACCTGGTGTTCTGCACAGGACGAGGGTTACAAAACACCTCCCAAAGAAATCGCCGACCTGTTACTGGCCAAGCCCACGCCCGGCGTCAGCATTGACGGAAAAGCAGAGTGGATGCTGCTGATGGAACGTAACAGCTATCCTTCGGTAGAAGAACTGGCCCAGCCAGAGTTCAGGATCGCAGGGCAACGTATCAATCCCAACAACTTTGCACCCAGCCGCCAGAACTTCATCAACAACTTTTTCCTGAAGGACATCAAGGCTGGTAAAGAGTATCCCGTAACGGGACTGCCCGCCAATATGCTGGCCGGCAACGTAAGCTGGAACCCCAGCGATAAGAAGATCGCCTTCACCAACACCACCAACAAGACTGTTGACCTGTATGTGATCGACGTGGCCACCCGCAAAGCTACCAAGGTGAACAAGCAGCCGCTGAACGTGATCCTTGGTCAGGATTTCGTGTGGATGGATGACAACACCCTGTTGTATAAAACCACTTTGCAACCCGCTTCTGCAGCGCCTGCAAAGTCTTTAATGCCTTCCGGTCCTGCTGTTCAGCAAAACCTCGGTAAAGTTGCGCCCAGCCGCACTTACCAGGATCTGATCAAATCTCCGTACGACGAACAGCTGTTTGCTTTCTACAGCACCGTTCAACTGGTTAAGAATGTAAATGGTACTGAAACGAAGATCGGCAAGCCTGATATTTATACTACGTTCAGTCTTTCTCCTGATAAGAAGTACCTGCTCACCCGCACTATTCACAAGCCATTCTCTTACCTGGTGCCAGCCAATGGTTTCAACTCCACCGTGAGCATCACTGATCTTACCGGTAAAGTGGTGAAGGTGATGGCAGAGCTGCCTTCTTCCGAGCTTTCTCCTTCTGGCTATGACAACGTGTTGAATGCGCCCCGCGGTTTCGACTGGCGCGATGATGAGGCTGCTACTATCGTATGGAGCGCTCCGCTGGATAGTGGTGTGTATAAAAGCAAGAGTGATTTCCATGATGCAGTGTATGCATTAAGCGCGCCTTTTAGCGGCGAGCCTAAAGAGTTGTTTAAAACAGCCTGGCGCTTTGGCGGCATCACCTGGGGAGATGAAAACCTTGCCCTGGTAAGCGAGCGCCTGCAAAGCAAACAAACTACCCGCCTTAGCCTGTATAATCCTTCTACCGGTAAACTGGAAATGCTGCAAGAGCGTAACATGACCGATGCTTACAACAGCCCCGGCTTTCCCGTTACCGTGAAAAATAAATATGGCCGCAATGTGATCAGAGCGATCGACGGCGGAACCAAGCTGCTGATGAACAATCCTGTGGGCAGCTCACCCAAAGGCGACCTGCCTTTCCTCGCCAAGTTTGACCTCAAGACCAAACAGAATGAGATCATCTGGCGTTGTCAGGAAGGTTATTACGAAAGCATCACTGATGTACTCGATGCCGACAAACTGGTGCTGCTTACCCGACGCGAGTCGCAGAAAGACATGCCCAACTACTACATCAAGAACTTAGTGACGAAAGTGGCAGATCGCCCTATCACCAGCTTTGCGAATCCTTATCCGCAACTGGATGGCATCATCAAAGAGAAAGTATCTTACAAGCGTGCTGATGGTGTAGACCTTACCGGCAATCTCTACCTGCCCAAGAATTATGATCCTAAAAAGGATGGTCCGCTGCCCGTATTGATGTGGGCTTATCCACGTGAGTTCAACTCTGCTGCAGACGCTGCACAGATCCGTGGCTCCAAAGACCGCTTCACCTTGATCGGTTATGGTGGTCCTATCTTCTGGGTTACGCAGGGATATGCTGTACTGGACAATGCTGAATTTCCGATCGTGGCTACCAGCGCTGATAAAAAGCCCAATGACAACTTCGTTGATCAGCTTCGCATGAATGCAGAAGCGGCTATCAATAAGCTGGCGGAAATGGGTGTAGGTGATAAGAACCGCGTGGCAATAGGTGGCCATAGCTATGGCGCCTTCATGACTGCCAACCTGCTGGCGCATACCAACCTGTTCAAAGCTGGTATTGCCCGCAGCGGCGCCTACAACCGTACTTTGACTCCTTTCGGTTTCCAGAACGAAGACCGCACTTTCTGGCAAGCGCCTGAATTGTACGCTGCCATGAGCCCCTTCTTTCATGCCGACAAGATCAAAACGCCTTTGCTGCTGATACATGGTGAAATGGACGACAATCCCGGCACTTTCCCCATCCAGAGTGAGCGTTTGTTCAATGCAGTGAAAGGACATGGTGGTACTGTACGTTATGTACAGCTGCCTTACGAAGCGCATGGCTATCGCGGAAAAGAAAACCTGCTGCACCTGTTGTATGAGCAAAATGCCTGGCTGGAGAAATATGTGAAGGGTGCTGATAAGACCAGCGGCGGTGGAAGTAATAAGAAAGCATTCTAAGAAGTCGGGAAGTCAGTAAAGCCGGAAAGACCGAAAGACATACAGGAATGAACTTTCGGACTTTCCGACTTCCAATCTTTCGGACTAATAAAAAAACAAAGGCCCTCTCTGTTGTTGTGCGACCAGAGGGGGCCTTTTCTCTACAACCAAAAAACAACCAATCAACACGCTTGTTGGGCAGCGGTTATGGCCCTATATGGTAAGGATAGTCGCTTTTTGCAAGCGACCCACCGTTGTATGATCCTAAAGGGAGTTAATCATTTATCGTGCCTGTATGTGCGAATTGTGTTAAAGAAATGATAAAGGAAAAAACTTTTGTACCTTCCTGTTATCTAAATTCCTACATGTACATGAGGTCAATACTACTACTGGTGGCGCTTGTCACCATAACGACTGCTGTTATTGCACAGAAAAACAATTCTTTCAATGGTCTCGATGTGAACCTGGGCAACATCTACCGGGTTTCCAATGCCAAAACACGTTCTATCAGTCCTGAAAATTTCACCGGTGAGCCCGGCAAAGGTGGTATGGCCACGCTTGAAAACGGCTCTGCCAGGAATGAAGCGCGGGAACTGGGACAGGGATGGAAAGTGAGTCCTTACGTAGTGGTGAAAAAAGGCACCACTTTTACGCTGGGTGAGATCACCGGCTCCGGTGCTATCCAACATATCTGGATGACGCCCACGGGCAACTGGCGTTTTTCTATTCTGCGTTTTTATTGGGATGATGAGAAAGAGCCTTCTGTAGAAGTGCCTGTGGGAGATTTCTTCGGCATGGGCTGGGGTACTTTTGCCCCACTCAACTCTCTTACTGTAACTGTCAATCCCGGAAGTGCTTTCAACTGTTACTGGCCCATGCCTTTCCGCAAGAAATGCCGCGTTACACTGGAGAATATCGCAGCAGAGGACATGCGCATTTATTACCAGATCGATTATACACTGACTGAAGTGCCGGATGATGCGGCATACTTTCACGCACAGTTTCGTCGCAATAACCCCACACAGGGGGGCTTATACACCATGATAGATAATATCAAAGGCAAGGGGCATTACGTAGGCACTTACATGGCTTATGGTGTTCACAACAATGGCTGGTGGGGTGAAGGTGAGATCAAATTCTTCATGGATGGGGATACACAATTTCCCACCATCAATGGTACCGGCACGGAAGATTACTTCTGCGGTTCTTACAACTTCGATGTGAAGGGAAAATATACAGAGTTCAGTACTGCTTATGCGGGATTACACCAGGTAATAAGACCTGATGGACTGTACACTTCACAACAACGCTTTGGCATGTATCGCTGGCACCTCACCGATCCGGTGCGTTTTGAGAAGGATCTCAAGATCACCATGCAAGACCTGGGCTGGAAGAGTGGCGGCAGATACCTGCAACAGCAATCGGATATCAGCTCGGTTGTATTCTGGTATCAACTGGAGCCACATATTTCTTTCCCGAAACTGCCATCGAAAGATCAACTGGAGCAGAACTGATGAACGTGAGAGGTGAAAGGTAAGACGTGAGACGGTTCCTTTGCTTCGCAAGCAGGTTTCTCCGCCCTGATTACCTCATGTTTTAACGCACTAAATTTACACCGGGCGTCGAAATGACAAAAATGATTGACAATAGAGAAGGGCCTTCCCGCGGAAGGCCCTTAGAAGAGACTGATTTAACCCCCTAAACCCGTCTTACTAAATCTTACTAAAAATGCAGCCGAAGGGCTTGCTATGTGTTGACATTGGTCAATGCAATATCGTTGCAGCCCATTATATTTTTTTATTGCTCAATTAGCAAACCGGACACTCTGTGTAATAAAAGCGGACACTTTCATCTAAATTCACGTCCCCAACTCACTGTTTATCAAATCATAGTACAACTGGCACTGTTTTCCCACAGATTTATGCAGTAAGAGAAATTCTGTTTGTTCCAACCACCTTCATAAACATCATTCCATATGTTTAAGAACCATCTAAAAACTGCCTGGCGTAATCTTGTCAAGAATAAGTTTTACGCTTCTATCAACATTGCCGGACTTACTGCAGGTCTCGCTGTTGGTATCCTTATCTTGTTATGGGTGCAAGACGAATTGAGCTACGACCGTTTTCACGAGGAGGCCGACAATATTTACAAGCTGGAAAACCAGGTGGGTACCGGCGCCAGTATACAGATATGGACTTCCAACGTTGCTCCCATCGGTGTGATGGGCAAGCAGGAATTGCCCGCCATTAAAGGAATGACCCGCTGGTGCTATGGTGGTGTGTTTTATAATATGATCTATCAGGAGAAACACCTCGAAGAAGAAAGGCGCATCATGGCCGATCCATCTTTCTTTTCTCTCTTCAGCTTTCCTATCATTAAAGGCAATGCCAATCCTTTCCAAAATGCCAACAGTATCGTACTGACAGAAACGACTGCCAGGAAATATTTTGGTGATGAAGACCCCATCGGTAAGGTGATCGTGTGTGATAAAAATACCAACCTCACCGTTACCGGCATAACCAAAGACGTTCCGCGCAACTCCACCATTCAATATGACATCGTAATGCCATTGCAGTTGTATGCCAATATTGAATACAAGGGGCGCACGGATGGCAGAACAATAGATAATGACTTCCACCAGTTCAACTTTTTCACCTACTTCCTGTTGCAGCCCGGTACCGACCTCAACAAACTGGCTACGCAGCTGCGCAATATCCACCTGCGTAATAAAGCAGACGATACGGATATCAAATACCAGTTTCTGCATGTACCCGATATGCACCTGTACCTCTCAGATGGTAAGGAGGCCGGCATGGAAACTGTACGCATGTTTACCTGGATCGCTTTGATCATCCTTGTTATTGCCTGCATCAATTATGTGAACCTCAGCACAGCACGTTCTATGCTGCGGGCCAAAGAGGTGAGCATGCGCAAGATCGTAGGCGCCGCCAAATGGCAGTTGTTCATGCAGTTCTTTATTGAAACTACTTTATTGTTCGTGCTGGCGGCTGCGCTGTCGATTGGCGTCATCAAACTGCTGTTGCCTTATTTCAATCAGCTCTCAGGCAAAGAACTGGTGTTGAACCTGCAGGACTATCATTTGTGGGTGCTGTTACTGGCCACCATCGCAGGCTCGCTGTTCGTTTCCAGCATCTACCCTGCCCTGCTGCTTTCCTCTTTTGAACCGCTTAAAGTGTTGAAGGGAAAAATGAATGCACGCATCAGCGATGCACTGTTCAGGAAGGGATTGGTGGTTACGCAATTTACCTGTTCGGTAGTACTTATTATCAGCACCCTCATTATAGGCAACCAACTGAGTTATATGAGGTCGCGCAACCTGGGCTATGAGAAGGATCATGTATTGAGCATGTGGGTGCGCGATGGCGGTAAAAACTATAGTACGATCAAAACTACCTTACTCAGCCAGCCCGGGGTGTTGGACGTAACACGCGCCGATGAAAACATCATCGAGCTCTCCAGCCAAACGGGTAACAACTGGTGGCCCGGGAAGGGAGCCAATGAAACCATGATGATGTATCCGATCGGCGTGCGGGAAGACTTTATTCCTTTCTTTAAAATGCAGCTGGTGGCCGGTTCCAACTTCACCGGTACGCCTGCCGACTCGGCGCATTTCATTCTCAATGAAACGGCCATCCGGCAAATTGGTCTCAAAGACCCTATCGGCAAGCCTTTTAAATTATGGGACATCACCGGTACTATTACAGGCGTCGTTAAGGACTTCCATTTTGCCTCGATGAAGAAGCGGATAGAACCGGCCATCTTTTATCCGCACGGGCATAAGAATGCCATCCTCTATATCAAGACCACCGGCAAGGAGGCCAATAAAGCCATTGCTGCCGCTGAGCAAGTGTGGAAACAATATAATGAAGGAAGACCTTTCCAGTATTCATTTCTCGACGACACTTTCGACAGGCTCTATACTTCAGAAACACGCACGGGCACCATCTTCAACATCTTTGCAGGTATCGCCATCGTTATTTGCTGTCTTGGCCTGCTTGGCCTTGCAGCCTATACTGCACAGGTTCGCACGCGCGAGATCAGCATCCGCAAAGTACTGGGCGCCAGCGTGAGTGGCATTATTCACTTACTGGCCAAAGACTTCATCACGCTTGTCCTGATCTCCATTATCATTGCCGGGCCTATCGCCTGGTATACGATGAACAACTGGCTACAGGATTTTGCTTATAAAGTAAATATTGGCTGGGCTGTCTTCGTGCTGGCAGCGGTGATCGCTATTGTGATCGCCTTGCTGACCATCAGCATTCAATCGATCAAGGCAGCGCTGACCAATCCGGTGAAGACGCTGCGGAGTGAGTAGAGAGTCAAGAGTTCAGAGTAAATACAAGAAGTTCCTACGTAAGTATAGCATCAACATGAAAACAAAAGAGGTAATATCGAACTGATATTACCTCTTATTATTTCAACTAACCGGTATCGTGTGTTTTTACTCTGAACTCCTGACTCAGTACTCTGAACTCTACTTCTTCTTCCTATCTGCTCTTGCTTTCAGATCAGCCACAGAGATCGTTACGATACGTCCTACCTGCTCCTTGCCTTTGTAAGTTACCATCCGCAGGTTCACCGCATCTTTGGGAGCAGTCAATGCACCCGCATATTTGGGATAGAAGCGGTCGGGGAAGGAATTGTCGAAGCTGTAATAAATATCCAGTCCTTCTACTTCTGTGCTAAGTTCAATTTTCAGTTTACCGAAACCATCGCTGGAAGGATTGATGATTGGCTCATACATGCTGGTGGCATATTTCTTCTCTGCCACATCATAGCGCTGGAAGTGTTGTTCTACCCGGCCAATGAAACCATTCCAATCTTTCTTTGCTTTGGGTGACCATACTGCTTCTGACACGGCAAAAGCGCGGGGCCAGGTCATATATTGTGCGTGGCGCATGTTGTAGATCTGCTCCGTCCACAGGTTGGCTTGTCCACCTTTGATCAGGGAAGGGCTCACGCCATCAGGTACAGGCTCAAACTGGTAAGAGCTTTTCAGGCGCACCGTGCTATATACAGGAGGCTCAATGGCGCCATCACCCTGCATCAGGTCGATGTAGACATTGCTGTTGGGGCTCATCACCACTTCATGGCCAGCAGATGCTGCTTCCTTGCCTCCTTTCACACCTCTCCAGCTCATGACTGCCGCACCGGAAGCCAGGCCGCCTTCGAGTATCTCGTCCCAGCCCATCATCTTCTTGCCTTTGGATTCGATGATCTTGCCTACTCTTTTCACGAAATAGCTTTGTACTTCGTGCATATCTTTCAGCTTCTCTTTCGCCATCAGCTGTTTGATGGATTCATTTCTCTCCCAGAAATTCTTGGCACACTCATCGCCGCCCATATGGATGTATCCGAAGGGGAACAGCTCTGCCACTTCTGTAAATACTTTGTCCAGTGCTGTATATACCTGCTCATTCGCAGGGTTCAGGGTATTGTCTACTATCGCGTAAAAAGTGCCGTCGCCATTCCACTGCATGAACTTCTCGCCGGAGTTTACCCGGTAAGTGCCCGGTGTGCCGGAAAGCTCGGGATAAGCAGCCACCATCGCCATGCTGTGGCCGGGTACGTCCACTTCAGGCATGATGTTTACAAAACGATCGCCGGCATATTGTACCAGCTCTCTGATATCTTCATGGGTATAAAAACCTCCGTAGCTGCGTGGCTCGTCTGCCTCGGGTTGAGAGAAGGTGCCAAACGTACCAGTCTTATCCACTCTCCAGGCACCAACAGATGTTAGTTTGGGCAGGCTCTTGATCTCGATGCGCCAGCCCTGGTCGTCGGTCAGGTGAAAATGCAGCATATTGTACTTGTACCTTACCATATCATCGATGAATTCCTTTACCTGTTGTTTGGTAAAGAAATGGCGGGAAACGTCCAGCATCAATCCCCTCCAGCCAAAGCGGGGATAATCGGAAATGCGCACCGCAGGCAGAGTCCAGCTTTTCTTTGCCACCACCGTTTTGCTCTCTATGTCTTTGGGGAATAACTGCAGCAGGGTTTGCATGCCATAGAACAGGCCTGCAGGTTTGTTGGCTTTTACCACTACGCCGGTGGCCCACACTTCGAGGCGATAACCTTCATTGCCCAGGTCGGCCTCTTCGGCCTTATTGAGGGTAAAGCTGATCACATTGGTACGGGTGGCGGCAGCAGTGGTTTGCACCACGGCAGCAAAGCCAGTAGCCTTGCGCACCTGCGCAGCAAAGAAGTTGGCCACACGCAGCGCATCCGGGTTACGATCGGATGCCTCGATGCGTGTTTGGGCAGTAAAAGGGAATTGACCTTCGCGTTTTTCAAGGGAAACCGGCTGCGGGATGATCGCTATCCCTTCGGACTGGGCAAACATCGTCAACGCAACCAAAGCATAGAAAAGAACAAGGATACCTTTTTTCATATTATCGTCAATTTGTGCAAACTGTTTAAAGGTTCTAAAAATAGGGAATTATTGGAGAAACCAAAGTTGGCCACCATGCGCAATCGGTTGCTTCTGCACTTAAAAAGCAGCTTAAAATCCGATTCCCCAACACAGAAAACAAGTGATTGCATAAAATATTATATCAGATATTATTGCCCATTTGCCTATTCACGAATGCCGATATTCCCGTATCTTTCAAAAAAACTAACGAACACATGAAAAAATTTCTCGTTCCTACTGATTTTTCCGATACTTCAAAGAATGCGGCCAAATACGCGGCACAGGCTGTGGCAGGAGTAGCGGATGCAAAGATCATTCTCTACAATGTGTCCGATAAAATAGCTGCAGGTTCAGATGGCTCCCTGCTTACTGAAGACGATGATGACAGGGCGCTGATCCTGAATAGTGCTTTAGCACAACTTAAAGATGAAATAGCCCCTTTTGCAGGCGGCACTTCAATCGATACGGTACTGGAATATGGCTCTTCCCTCGTAGAAAACATGGAGCGTTACGTACGCCATTATGATATCGACATGGTGATCATGGGTATTACCGGCGCTACCCGCCTGGAACAGATATTCATCGGCAGCAACACGCTCGATATGGTGAATACCCGCCTTTGTCCCGTACTGATCATACCGCCCGACGCAGCCTTCCGTCAGATCAAAAAGGTAGTATTGGCCAGCGACCTGAAAGAGGTAGCCACCACTACGCCTGTAGCGCCTATCAAATCTGTACTGGACATCTTCAAACCCACCCTGCACATCGTGAACGTGGACCACGAGCACTATGTAGCGGTGACCGACGAATACAAAGCAGAAGCCGACCTGTTGGGAACATTGCTGGAGGATTACAAACCCGAGTTCTTCTTCATCCGGCAGTATGACTTCCTGGAGGCCATCAGCCAGTATGCGCAGGATAAGGAGATCGACCTGATCATTATCATTCCAAAGACCAACTCATTCCTTGGTGGCATTTTCAAAACCAGCCATACCAAGAAACTGGCTTACCATAGTCATATTCCTATTGTTGCTATACATGAATAAACACAACGCCGACTTATACGAAGCGTTCCGTGGCTGACGGAACGCTTTTTATTTGCCCTCAACTGATGTAACTTACGTAGCTATTCCTCATATACTATGATCAACTTCGGTCACACTGTTTTCTTCGAGGTAGCAACCCACCTCAGCTTTTCCAAAGCAGCGGAAGTGCTGTACATCAGCCAGCCTGCCATTACCAAGCATATCCAAACCCTGGAAAAGCAATACAAGGTGAGCCTCTTCGAACGCAAAGGCAATTCGGTATCACTTACGGCCGAAGGGAAAATATTACTGGAATACGTAGTACAGGGCCGGGAACTGGAACGGCAACTGGAGTTCGACATCACCGGACAGAAGAACCTCCACATGGCCAAGGGCTCCCTTACGTTGGGTACCAGCACCACCATTTCACTGTATGTCATACCGCCTGTATTTTCTTCTTTTCATCAACAATACCCCAATATCGACCTTACCCTGGTGAACCGCAATTCCGAGAATATTCTCAAAGCACTGCTGGATCACGAAATAGACCTGGCCATTACGCAGGGCAAGAACAATATCACTACGGTGAAATACCAGTATTTCCTGACTGATGAAGTGATACCGGTATGCAGCGCCCGTAGTGAGCTGGCTAAAAAGAAAGTGATACAACCGGAAGAATTGAAGAAAATTCCCGTGGCGTTACGTGAACGGGGTTCCGGCACACTGTCGGCTGTAACAGAAGCCCTGCAGAAATGTAAGCTCAGTATTGCCGATATCAAACAACGTATTGTGCTGGGCGGCACAGAAGCGCTGAAAAACTTCCTGCTCGACGATACCTGCCTCGGCTTTTTACCATTGCGATCGGTAGCACGTCAATTAAAAAATGGCGAGCTGGTCCGCCTCAATATTCCCGGCATCTCCATACAACGTCCTTTCTATTTTGTACAACGCCGTGGTTCAGAAGCGGATCGCATCAACCAGCAGTTTATCAAGCTCGCTACCAGCTACTACAGCAAAACCATTAGTCGACCCGATAGCAAGACTAAATATTAAAGTTTTCTTAAAGTCCTTTTTCATGCAGCGAATAGTTTGCCTGCAGCCATAATTGGTTATAACTAAAAGTTATAGCGTATAAGCAATCGGTATGAGATACTTACCGCGCGGAGAATATTTTTGTACTGTCTAAACCCCGGCTACTATGCAAACGGTACAACAGTTTACTTCTCTATCACATCTTTCCTGCTCGCAGTGCGGACAGTTTTATAGTGCGTTTGAAATGCAGACTTATGCGCCTTGTTGTAACCAGCCTCTCGTAGCGGTGTATGAATTGCCTGATGATTTTTCGAAAGCATCTTTGCGCGGTCGTGTTACCAGCATGTGGCGCTACCGTGAAGTCTTGCCTGTTTTTGAACCGGATAATATCGTAAGCCTTGGAGAAGGCATGACGCCCATCCTTACCCCAAAGCATTTGCGCGCGCAGTATGAGTTGCCCAACTTATTCATCAAAGATGAATCGGGCAACCCTACCGGCTCCTTCAAAGCACGGGGATTGAGCATGGCTGTATCCAAAGCCAAAGAAGCAGGCGCGCATACGTGTATCGTACCAACAGCCGGCAATGCAGGCGGCGCCATGGCTGCTTATTGTGCAGCAGCGGGCATCAAGGCTATTGTTGTAATGCCCAGCCACACGCCGCAGGTGTTTAAAGATGAATGTCTTTTATATGGTGCCGAGCTGGTGTTGGTGGACGGCCTCATCAGTGATTGTGCTAAAAAGGTAGCGCAAATAAAACAGTCTATCGAATGCTTTGATATATCCACGCTCAAAGAGCCCTGGCGCCTGGAAGGTAAAAAGACCATGGGGTATGAGATCGCAGAACAGTTCGACTGGGCACTGCCGGATGTGATCCTCTATCCTACCGGTGGCGGCACAGGACTGATCGGTATGTGGAAAGCATTTAATGAAATGGAAGAAATGGGATGGATCGACACCAGGCGCCCAAGGATGATTGCCGTACAGGCAGCGACCTGTCAGCCCATTGTACATACGTGGAATGGTGTACAGCCCAATGCAAAGAATTATATAGGCCGGCCATCTATTGCCAACGGATTGGCAGTGCCCAATCCATTTGCGGAGAATATGATCCTCCGGGTATTACGGGAATCCGGGGGACGGCCTATCGCTGTACAGGATGTAGACATGATCACAGCGGTGAAAGAAATTGCCAAAGCAGAGGGATTGATCATAGCGCCTGAAGGCGCCGCCTTATGGAAGGCCTTGCTGGAGTTGCTGGATCAACAGGTGATACAACGTGATGAAAAGATATTAATGCTTAACACCGGCTCAGGTTATAAATACCTGCAAAATATTATGTGACCGATGCAATACGATTGCCTGCCATTTTGTTCACAAGGCTGCCCGGCAGCCTGCCCGTTCATCAACTTTGTTTGATTATGGATGTTTTATGTTAAAGGTGGGCCTCCGTGGGAACGGGGGCCTTTTTATTATTCAGCTATCGCGTATAATGTAAAGGCACCTCGCCATTGGGTAACGGTGGATGAGCAGCTGCCAGCTTAAACTTTGTCAAGCCAGTTTCCTCGGAAAACAAAGGAATGCCTTCACCAAACGTTACAGAATTGATGAATATCCAATAATCGTCAATCAGGTTGTGTTTCATTAAGAGCCGGGAAGTAGCCGGACTGCCAAAGATCAATATATTTCCGCCGGGCTGTTCTTTGATCTTGCTGATCTTATTGGGTATGTCGGTACTGACTACAATAGTATTATTGAGTGAAGCGTCAGCCAGTGTCCTGGAAACTACAATCTTTTGCGCACGGTTGTACCAATCCGAATAGAATTTTACGCCCGCAGAAGCATTGGGAGCATCACCTGCGGTGGGCCACCAGGACTCCAGCAATTGATAGGAATTGCGGCCAAACAAGGCCGCGTCGGCTCCTTTCGTCAAATCACATACGAATTGCAGGTTCTCTTCGCCTGAAGGAAATCCATCCAACTCTCCCTTTTTTCCAGCCACAAAGCCATCGAGGGATACATGTGCCAATAAGATAAGTTTACGCATAGCAGCTTTCGTTTTACTAAAAATAAATCATTTACTTTTATCAGATGAACGATCTGCCATTGGATGCTACTTATTGGAATGACCGTTACCAGCAACACCAAACCGGCTGGGATGTAGGCCAGGTGTCCACACCGCTCAAGGAATACATCGACCAGCTTACCAATAAGGATATAGCCATACTCATCCCCGGATGTGGCAACAGTTATGAAGCGGAATACCTGTTGCAACAAGGATTCAACAACATTACCCTGATAGATATCTCTCCCCTGCTCACCCAACAGTTGACAGAGAAGTTCAGCGCTTACGTGGGCAACCAGCTTAGGATCATCACCGGCGATTTCTTTGTACCCGAAGGACAATATGATCTTATTCTGGAGCAAACTTTCTTTTGTGCCCTGGAGCCTTCGCTGCGTGGAGCATACGTGAGTAAGATGCATAGCTTATTGAAACCGGGCGGTAAACTGGCAGGTGTATTATTTGATCGTGCGTTTGAAGGAGGCCCACCATTTGGCGGCAGTCAGGAGGAGTACAAAGAGTTGTTTGCACCACTATTCAATATACAAGTGCTGGCGCCTTGTTATAATTCAATTAAGCCGAGAGCCGGTGCTGAAGTGTTTATGATCGCAGTGAAATAGCTGTTCCCCATTTCAATTAAAGTGATGATACCCAACTTATCGATTATTAGTCGAGTCCCAGGTCATCAGTGATTCTCTTTTCCGGCTTTACTTCATGTAATTCTACTCCAGCTATATCAATAATGATGTTATTGAAGTGCCTGCGACTGACAGGTTTCGCTGTTTCTTCCGCCTATGTGCCGCCAAACGGCTTCATATAGGTCACCAACGGTACCGATCTGAAGAATCAATGGATACATATTGAATATGCAATATATTTATAAGGGTTACTTCCTCTATTGTTTATTTGGTCAACTGGTAATATTTTGTGGACAAATTACTAACCTTCTTACCATATGCGTAAATTAAACACAACGTTGTTATTGCTGGTCTTTCTATCTTTTATCCCTGATTTAGTTTCAGCACAATCCATTACAGTAAAACAGTCTGAAGAAGCTCCCGATTACGAATACGAGGTCTTTCGCCCTGCACCCGGTTCTTTTATAGCCATCAACTATGGATCAACCCATGGAGCTTTTAGTTATAAACGGAACTATAGCAAACCCACAATAACAGGGTATGATAAGAATATGAAAGAGGTGTATACACGCCGCTTTGAAGAGTTAGAAGGAAACAGATACCTTGGAGCTATCGAATTCGATAAGAAACTGCATATTTTTTGTGCCGACGACGAAAAAATATTCAGCTTACCATTTGATGCAGTGAAAGCTCAGGCTGCGGGGAAACTAACGGAAGTTTTAACCGCAACCAACGAGCCTGAATCATTCTATAAAGGTTTTTCACCTGACAGCAACTACTGCTTTGCAGCTTTTGCCTGTCCCCACCCCAGAAAGTCCTACCAGCAGTTTGAAGGAGTGATCATGGATAAGAACATGAAGGTGATCACAAAGTTCTCCTTTCAGCTTGAAAAAATAAAGTCTTACATAGATAATACAACTTTTGTCTTGTCTCCGGAAGGCACCCTGTATGTCGTCAATCAAATAAGGGTAAAGCCTGAAAAAAATGATTTCAGGCCTTTTCAATACCTGCTAACAGAAGTCAACAAAGAAGGAAAAACGGTTACTACTGCTTTGAATGATCTGCCTACCGGCCGCTTGTCCAACATAGTATGGACCAATAGCAAATCTGGTCTTGCTTTTACCGGATTGTTATCCAAAACAGAAAAGGAGGCTTTTCAATACCTTGTTGCAGGTGAATTCAGCAGTTGGTCGAAAAAAATAACTGGTCTAAAAGAACTGGCTCTTGCCAATGCTCCATTCTGGGGGCAGGCCTCAGGTGAGTTTCTACTACTGATGAAAACAAGAGGTATCTCTGCCAACGTAAAAATGGTAAAGTATTTTATATTGCCAGATGGCGCCAAAATAATGGTACTGCAGCCTTTGGAAAGCAGTACTTATTTCACCAGTAGCAACCGTGCTTATACAACCACTCATGCCGGCAGTGTGTATATTCTTAAAATAAAAAAAGAGCTGGAACTGGAATGGATGCAGGCAATCCCTTTAGGCCAGCACGAGGCAAGTTATCAGATATATTGTGGAGTACTGCCAGTGCTGCAAAACAACAAAGACCTGTATATATTCTTCCATGATTACATCCAAAACACCGGCGCCCAACCTGCTGAAGCCAAGGAGATGGGACTGGGAAGCTCATGGCCTTCTATCCAGTTGACCTCTTTCCACGTAAATGATAAGGGAGCTTTGAACAGGATCAAGATTGCAAGCTATACACCAGATGAACACCGGTTCGCTCCGGGCTGGCCCAACATTTCTGCCGAAGGCGAGGCCGTCATCACCTTATATCACCATAGGAATTTGGGGAAGTCGACGTATAAACTCGGATTGCTGAATATCAAACAGTAGTATCTAAATAACAAAGCCGCCTCAGGGCGGCTTTTTATATCGACAAAGTCTTTCATTATGCTTTTTCTTCTATAGCCCGTTTTGCGCAGAAAGGATGCAGCAATAAGCTAAACGTTACCACTGCTATGGCGCCGATGGCATTTAGCCAGAGGAAGGAAACGATGTTCAAAAAGTAAACAGACACTACTACTATTTCGGCCAGCACAGCGGCAATGAACACAGCCGTCCCTCCTACCCGCTTGAGCCAGAAGGCTACGAGGAACACACCGAGGATAGTGCCGTAGAACCAGGAGCCGAGGATATTTACGGCCTCGATCAAACTGTTGCCAAGGTTGTAAGCAAACTGTGCCATGATAATACAAAAAACACCCCACAGCAGCGTATAACGCTTCGACCATTTGTATTCCATCAATGGCGTGATCGGACGCCTGGACAGCCGCTTATGAAAGTCTACCATCGTACAGGAAGCGAGGGAATTGAGCGCAGGTGAAATGCTGCCCCAGGCTGCGAGGAAGATAATAGCAATGATCAAACCCACCAATCCGTTGGGCAGGAAATCGCCCACAAAGCGCAGGAAAATATAATTGGTATCCCGGGCCTCACTGCCGGGAATAGCTTTCCGAACGATCGCCCTTACAGAATCACGCTGCCGTTTAGCAGCCACTTCATGCAATTGAAGGTCTTCACGATATTGCCCGATGGCACTTTCATCTTTCACTTTAATGGCAGCCGACAGGTCGTTAAGCGTTTGCAGTTTTTCTTCCTGCAACTGCTGGTATTGTTGCTCGGCCAATTTGTACTCGCCGGCATACTTACCAGCTTTTACCGTACGTTCTTCGGCCAGGTTGAAATAGGCAGGGGCTTTATGATACTGGTAAAAAGAAAAAATGAATATCCCTATCAACAGGATGCCAAACTGCAACGGCACTTTAACGATGCCATTGAGCAGCAATCCCAATTTGCTTTCTCCATCACTACGGGCAGTAAGGTATCGGCCCACCTGACTTTGATCGGTACCAAAATAACTCAATGAAAGGAAGAAGCCACCGATCAAACCGCTCCAGATGTTGAAACGGTCTTTCCAGTCGAACCCATCGTCTGTAAAACCGGAAGTGATCACATTCAACTTTCCTGATTTACCACCGATGTGCAGGGCCTCCGTGATGCCCACGCCTTCCGGCAGCATCTTAACGGCCCACCAGGCAGCAGCAAACATAGCCGCGTAAATGATGATGAATTGTAGCTGCTGTGTATAGGCCACTGCTTTAGCGCCTCCGGCCGTTGTGTAGATCAGCAGCAGGCCTCCCATAAAAATATTGGTGATCGTCATATCCCAGCCCAACAGGCTGTGCAGGATCAAAGCGGGTGCAATGGTGCTGATGCCTGTTGATAATCCACGCGACAGCATAAAGAGAAAAGACACGAACAGCCTTGTTTTCAGGTCAAAGCGTTGTTCCAGGTATTCGTAGGCTGTATATACTTTCCACTTGCGGAAGATGGGCACGAAAGCGATACATATCACCACCATGGCCAGCGGCAATCCAAAATAGTATTGCACAAAACGCATCCCGTCTGTATAGGCCTGGCCCGGTGCCGACAGGAAGGTGACCGCACTGGCTTGTGTACCCATGATGCTCAACATCACGATCCACCACGGTGTCTGCCGGTTATTGAGGAAATACCCATCGAGGGTTTGGGATGAACGGCCTTTGTATACCCCATAGAGTATAATGCACAGCAGGGTAGCTACCAGTACAATCCAGTCTAACGGGGAAAAATTCATGCGTAATGTTTAGTGAACAGGTAAAACAATACGATCAGCAATAACAGGAAGCCAATGACCAGCCAGTACCAGTGGCGCCACTTCCTGAATACAGGCACTTTTTCTTCGTTAGGAGAAACTGACGTATTGTTTGGCAATCGTTATCGTTTTCTTTTTGACAATATCATTAACACCAGCAGGCCCAGTATAATTCCGATGGCAAAGCCGATGGTAGCTTTCTTTATCAACTTCCCAATGATCAAACCTGCCACAATAGCTATTACCAGTGCGATCTGACCTTTGGCTCTCGACGGTGCACTCATTTAAAATCCTTTCTTTTTATTCAATGCGATGATATTGGCCAGCAACCGGTAGGCTCCGGGAATACCTGCGGGCAATTCACGGAAAAACACAAGGCCGGTATACACAAATTTTCCTTTTCCGTAATCGGCTATAATGAGACTGTTGTTCAGGGCAGGCTCTCCGGGATCGGCCATAGACAGTATTGACTTGTAAGCCGAATCCAACTGCTCGGGGAAATAAATGCCCCGCTCCTGTATCCAGCCATCGAAATCTGCTTCTGTGATCTTGTTGGGATAGTTCAACACCGGATGTTCGGGCAACAGGAAACTCACCTTAGCTTTTTCATCGGTAATACGGTTGCGGGAGATGTTGAAAGGGTAAGGTCCGATACGACTCCTCACTGTGCTGATCAGGTTATTGGTATTGTATTGAACGATGAGGTTGCCGCCGTTCTTTACGTACTCCATCAGCACATCGTATTTCGTAAACAGGAAATCGTGCACATTATAAGCACGCACGCCGGTGATCACCGCATCCAGGTTTTTCAGCAGGGCAGCGTTGATGTTGTTTTCTTTCAGCACCACCACTTCATAGCCCATTTGCTCCAGGGCAGCGGGTACCTTATCTCCTGCTCCTTCTATATAACCGATGCGTTTACCTACTGTTTTCAGATCGATGTTCAGCACCTTCACTGCATCCTGGTAGAAATAATGGATAGGAGGAATATGATCGTATTGAATGCTGGTGACGTTCAGCCAGGCAGGTTGTTCTACTTTCCCGTTCTTCAGCTCTACAAAAGCCTGCACGTTGTCCTGCTCCAGACCTTTCAGCATACCATTGTTGATGGTAAAGTAGTAAGGCTTGTTGAGCCCCTTTATGAGAGAGAAGTTGGTATCGTTTGTTATGGAATTATCATACTTCAGCCGCTTGGAGACTTTAGCGGTAAAGTGATCAAATGTTTTGTTGGCCGTTACGCGCAGCATGATATCTTCTGAAGCCTTTTCATTCTTGCGGAAGATCACGATGCCGGGCTCTGTGCTCACCGTAGCAGGCGGCACTACAACCAGCGGACGATACAACTCCCCTTTTACCGGATCGGTGAATTTGAATTGTACCGGCTTGGTGAAAGTGAATGGCTGTCCTTCTACCTTGACCTCAAAAGTAGCCAGGTAAGAAGGAATGCTTTCCGCACGGCCGATAAAGGACTGCTCTTTTACCGTAAAAGAACCTTCCGTCATTTTATGTTCCAGCCAGTAAGGTTGTGTTACCGGCTTGGTGGTAAAGACATAAATAGATTTGGCGAAGGTGTTGTTATTGTTAGGAGCCAATGTTTTATTGAAAGTGGAATCGAACACATCGAGGGTAAAACGTGTGAGCTGTATGTTGGCGCCCAGGCGGTTGTTTAGCGTTGCCACTACCCGCATGGTATCACCCTGCACTACAAACTCGGAAGTAGCATTCACTTCCATAAACAGGCCGCTGCAGCGCTCGATCAGCTGCTGTACTTCCTGCAGCTTTTGTATACGCCAGTAACCTTCGGACAGGTTGCTGATCTCTTTGTAGAGATTTACCAGTGCCGGTACAGAGCGTTCGGGATTCGACAAAGAATAGTTGTTCAGCAGCTCGTCGATCTTCGCTTCGATAGCAGTGCCTTTTTCTATTTTAGACCAGGACACGTTTACATCGTCCATGATATCGGTCTTAGCTGCATCACCTTCCACCGGGGTGAAATATTCAAAAGCTACGCCTCTCGCTGCAGGTACACCAAAGCCCTGGCTCTTATGCTGGCTTCTGCTTTCGGCAGCTATTTCGCCATAGCTTTTACCTATGACCGCATTATAACCACCTACATCTATTTTCAATTGATCGTTGGAGGTAGTATTGTTGCCACTGAAGTTGAACGTATTCCATATAATACGTTTCACCTTCCAGGGTTTTACGCCCAGTTTCAATTGTTCGGGGAAAGCGTTGGGATCGGCAGCTGCACGGAAGGCTTCATGGGCAATTACGGCAGAACCGGAATGGTGGCCATGCCCCGCGCGTGCATCTTCGGGAAAACGGGTAATGATGACATCGGGCTGGAAACTGCGGATCACCCATACTGCATCGGATAGTATCTTGTCTTTGCCCCAGGTGGAGAGGGCTTCTTCGGTGCTTTTGCTGAACCCGAAATCGAAAGCACGGGAGAAGAATTGCTCGGTGCCATCGATGCGGCGGGCTGCCAGCAATTCCTGTGTGCGGATCAGTCCGAGGTCGATGCCTTGTTCATCACCGATCAGGTTTTGACCGCCATCGCCACGGGTCAGGGAAAGATAACCGGTACGGTACAGCCTGTCTTTGGCCAAATAGGCCAGCAGGCGGGTATTTTCGTCATCGGGGTGCGCGGCCATGTACAGCACGGAACCCAGTACTTTCAGTTTTTTGATCTGCAGGTAAATATCAGCGGCGGACCAGGCAGGCGGCGTTTGGGCTTTCAATAGCAACGCACTCAATAACAACAGTAAACACAAACCGCCTTTTTTCGGGTAAAAAAATCTCATCATGTAAACAGGTTGGTTTTTACATCGGTCTGCCAAAGTAAGCAAAAGCGGGGCAGTAACCTGCCCCATTGATATATTTTAACGATTTAACATTCAATGATGTGGTAATAATCACCTTTTGCTGTCACCCTGAGCTTGTCGAAGGGTTGCCTAAAGAAGGTTTCGACAAGCTCAACCTGACAACTGTATTTATTGTCCCACTAAAAACACAGCGTTGCAGAACAACAGCTTACCGCTTTCCCAGAAGTTCCGGAACAAGGGGTTATCGGCCAGATACACCACACTACCCCTGCCGTAGTCCTGTACCCCGAATAAGACGCCGTCTTTCAGCTTTTCTTTCAGTCGTGAGCCCACAAAACCGGCTACCTGGTTATCTTTTTTGATGATACCCACGTTCCAGCTACCGTCTTTGAAGAATTCGTAGATATTGTCATCCTGCTTGAGGGTATAATAGAAGTTGTCGTAACCGAAGGCCAGCGGGTGCGAATTGTCCAGTTCCACTTTATAAATAGAGCCGGGTATGAAGCCAGGCAGGAAATCGCGTTCGCGGTTCTCGTACCGCTTCAATACGCTGTAATCATCTTTCTTGTCGTCTTTCTTCTCATCTTTTTTGTCTTCTTTGATCTTGATGCCCCACTCGCCACGCGCCAGCTGGGCCACCGTTCCTTCCAGCGCAATCAACTTACCGCCATTGCTCACCCATTCTTTCAGGTTATCATTCTGGGCCTTATCGCTCAGGAAAGAGTAACGACCGTCGGGCAGGATCAACACATCTGTTTCTTTCAATACATTTCCCCGCAGTTCATCAGACCATACAATATTGATGGGATAGCTCAGGTCTTTATCGAAGAAATGCCAAATTTCACCCATGCCGAGGGAAGACACGCCATCTCCTGCTACCAATGTTATTCTGGGTGCATGCAGCATGTGTACCTTGTTGGAGCCGAAGTCGAACCCTTTGTCAACAAAGCCAGACTCCACAGCACTGAAGCTGATATCAGCTACTTTGGCAGCCTCTGAAACGATGCCGTATAATTTATCGCCCAGTCCGGCATTGCTCGTGCGCAGGATCAGCAAAGTGCCTTTCTCAAAGTTCTGTCCATTGGCGGTAAAGGGCTGTTCGGCAAAGCGCACTTTCACTTTTTTCTTCAGGAGTTCGCTCAGGAAACGCGCGCTATTCATACCATTCCAGCGGGCAGCATAGGCCAGCTTTGCCACACTTTGTGATGGTGCAGGAACAACGATGTCTTTGGAAGTAGCTGTTACGTATGCGTTGAGGCCATAAGTGGTAAGGCCGTATACAAAAGGCATTGACCAGGCCGTAATATCATAGGTGGCAGAGTCTGAGAGTTTGGAAGTACGTTCAAACAACACATCCACCAGGTTGGCATTGGGCTGGTTGGCATTGATCACGATATCACCTGTCACCGATTTAAAGCTTTCGGATTTACCGGTGAAATAATTGAGTCCTGTAAAAGTAGCCGCATTGGCATAGCTCCAGTCGATACTATTCCTGTTGAGTAATTGCTTCAGGCGTGTTAGCCTGTCGCCGGCATCAGCTTTCACCAGCCAGGCTTTGAATTCACCGGGAGGGCTTGTACGTGCTTTGTCATAATACTTTTTGAATTCCTGCACCAGCTTGCCGGCATTTTGTGCGCTCACTTCAATCGTAGCCATGCCAGTAGTATAGTGGTGGTACAGACGATCCCACAAGGTGAGGGTGTCTCCATCCGTGTTGATCACTGCAGCGCCGCCACGGCTGTGACCGCCTTGCTCGTATGTCATACCAATGGCCCCTTTGTAAATAGGATACGTATCGCCATAGCTGGGATAGAACAGGTCGAATCTTTCTTTGGTAAAGAACAGCCAGCCATTCTCATCGAAATACCTGGCGTTGTTCTTACCGATCTGCACCTGAAACTCACGCTGCCAGGGCGAAACCACTTCGTGGAAGGGTTCAGCAGCAGGGGCAAAGTAATAGGGATCATTGTATCCTTGTTCGTGGAAATCTACATGTATTTGCGGGAGCCACTGGTTGTATTTAGCAAGGCGTTGTTGAGACTCTACCTGTGTTTGCCAGGCCCAGTCGCGGTTGAGGTCAAAATAATAGTGATTGGAACGGCCACCGGGCCAGGGCTCACTGTGCTCCCGGGTAAAGGGTTGCGGATTAGCCGTAACGCCTACTACGCTGTTGAACCAGTTTACGTAGCGGTCGCGGCCATCAGGGTTGATACAGGGGTCGATCACCACCACCGTATTCTTCAACCACTCTTTGGTCTTTGCGTTGGCGGGGTTCACCAGTTCATATAAAGTAAGCATGGCTGCTTCGGAAGAAGAGGTTTCATTGCCATGCACATTGTAGCTCAACCATACCAGGGCTGGCCCTTTCTCATCGGGCGCGGCCTTATCATTGGTCATGCCTGCCAGACGCAGGTTGTTGAGCCTGATCTGCTCCAGGCGGGAAAGGTTTTCGGGCAAAGCGATGAACGCTGTCAGCAAGGGACGCCCTTCATTGGTACGGCCGTACTCTTCCAGCTTCACCATATTGGAAGCGGAGGAAGCGATCTCTTTAAAATAATTGACCACATTGTAGTGGGGCGTGTAGCGGGTGCCAATCTTGTATCCCAGGAATTGTTCAGGCGATTTCACCTGGGTATAACCAATCGTTGCAGCAAAGACTAAGAGCCATAAGGCCAGGACTTTCTTCATGATATGTCAGTATATAAGCCATGAAAATAAGGAAATTCGAGTTTAGAATACAGAATTCAGAATACAGAATACAGGAGTGGCTGTTCTTCGCAACTTGTAACACGTTACCAGGTTTGTACCTCGCGGCTTGAAGCTATAACAAAGAAAAGGGCCTTCCGTTGCCGGAAAGCCCCTGAGATTCCTCATGTGACTGTAATATAGAGCGTACTTAACTTATTTTTTAGGCAGCGCCTTTTTGATCGTTTTAGTGAGCTCAAACACGTCGAGGTTGAGCCGGGCAAAGAGGAAGCGGCCATTAAAGCCAAACTGGTTGGCGGTAAACAGGAAGCGTCCTCTGTTGGATGCATCCCGGGATGCATTGTAGCCGCCGGTGGTTTTATTGGCGCCCGTGGTAACAGGCGTGGCATAATAAGCAGATGGATCATTGCGTGGATCGATGAAGATCCTGTCGGGATATACATCAAACAAATTGTTGGCGCCTACAGATACTGCGATGCCGGGCGTTACTTTGTAAGTCACCACCACATCAGTGCTCCACTTCGCATCGAAAGTTTGGTCGGTACCCACAGCTACATCATTGAAATAAGCACCACTCACCGGATTTTTAGCATTAGGATCCAAGTTGTGTATATACTCTACTTTGCCAAAGCGAACTGTGCGCGCCAGGAAATTCCACTTGGGCAGGTCGTAGCTGAAGGTGATATTGATCTTGCTCCTGGGTTGTGCTACTTCGATGCGGGAGCGTTGCTGACGATCGAACAGGCCTGTGCTGAGGTCATTGGCCGGATTGGCAGCGGGATTGCCCCAACTGGGATTTACTTTGGGATCGTCGATCACAGAGTTCGTGTTCAAACCTCCTACTACCGTATTCTCATTGAAGTTGGCAGCTACTGATAGGCTGGCATTCCCCTTGCCTATCTTGAACCGTTCTGTCACAACTACATCGATACCTTTTGTTTCGGTATTGATGGCATTGGTCCAGAACTGCAGGGCATTCACCGAAGCTGGCACATTGTGCTGCCGCATGATCGAATCCACAATTGTATTGCTGCGGCTGAACTGGGTAGACAATACAATGCGGTCATCTATCTTGATAAAATAGGCATCTACCGTGAACGTAAGATGATTGCCCACTGTGCCCACCACACCAGCAGAAAAGCTTGTAGATGTTTCAGGCTTCAGTTCTTTAACACCAAAAGCATTCCGTACCACCGGATTGTAGTTGTTGGCCGTAAGCGCCTGCGAAGGTAATCCGCCGACAAATTGCGTGGACGTGTTCTGAAAATAGCGCTGGTGCAGCGAAGGCGCGCGGAAGCCAGTGCTTACAGAACCGCGAACGGCGATATTCTTGTTGATCTCATAGCGGCCTGTGATCTTACCGCTGATGTTATCGTAGCTTACGCCCAATTCCTTATATGTTTCATAACGGGCAGCAGCGCCCAGTGTAAACTTATCGCCTTGCAGTTCGGCATCGGCATAGAGGGCATAAATATTACGGTGGGCTTTGGTGGAATCGGATGGTCTGAAACCCGGGAACACCTGTGCACCCGGCACTGCGGGGCCGCCTGGTGGCGTGTATACTAAAGCAGAGCCAGGATAAGAAGGCACCGGATCGGGTTGAAACCTTCTGCCACTCGTAGAAGTGTCCTGCCAGGAATTCAATTCACCCTGTTCGATACGGTACTTTTCATAGCGATACTCTCCACCTACCGCGAAGCTGAGGGTTTTACCGGCGCCAATATTGAACTGCCGGTTGAGATCGGCGTTTACCGTGTTTTGCAGAAAGGATAGTTTACCTGCATAGAACTCTGTTTGTACATTATCGGAAGCAGGCAATGAAGCGTTGCCGGTATTTTTAATATCGTACCGGATAGAATTACGGCCAATCGTATTGCTGATGTCGAGCGCCCAGGCGCCCAGATCAGCTTTTACTCCGGCTATCAGTGAAACATCATTGATTGTGGTATGTATCTGGGGCAGGAAGCCATCGTAGTAATATCGTTGCCCATTGGCCAACACCGGTTGCTGGCTCCAGGAGTTGGGATTGCGGCTGAAGCCACTGGCGGCGCCGGTTCTGTGGGACCTTCCTGAAGTAAGATAAACTTCTACCTTATCGCTGATGGGCAAACCCGCATTGACGAAAGCGCCGATATTATCGGAAGAGGAATTACCTGCTACAATATTGTGACGGTCATATTTGCGCTGGGCCACCATTGCCCGGTCCTGGTCCATCAGCCAACGGTAATAATCCGTGGGATGAACACCCGGCGGGATAGCGGCGGCAGGCGGAAAAGCGCCTGCATTGCCATGATAGAACAAAGGTATGTTATCGAGCCCGCTACGGTTGCTGCCGTCACGTTTCAACCACTGGCCGCTGGCCGTGATATAGGCTCCATTCTTCCAGCCAATGCCTGCGCTTACATCGATCTGTCTATTGAGGCCATCGGTAATATTCACTCCTTCGCCGTACGGCATCGTGGTAATGTTTTCACCAGCAAACCCGGAAACAGTAATGCCCCTGAAGCTTTTCTTCAATACTACGTTGATCACTCCCGCAATGGCATCTGATCCATATTGTGCCGCAGCGCCATCGCGCAACACTTCAATGCGTTCGATGGCAGCAGCAGGAATCGCGTTGAGGTCGGTACCTACGGAGCCGCGCCCAACTGTACCATTAATATTGACCAGTGCAGTGGTATGCCTGCGTTTGCCATTTACCAACACCAACGTTTGATCGGGGCCTAAGCCACGCAAACCGGCCGGGTCGATATGGTCGGTACCATCGGAGATCGTTTGACGGGCGGATTGAAAGGAAGGGGCCACATGGGTCAGCAACTGGGTAATGTCAGTCTGGGCAAACTGTTTTATTTCCCGGGCGTTGATCACATCCACGGGCACAGTGGTGGTGAGCTTGCTGCGCGGCTGGCGCGAACGTGAACCGATGACCACCACACTGCCACTGAGGTCGGTGATCTCCTCTTTCAGGTCTGCGTTTTGTTCGGCCGTGCTACCAGCAGCTACCGTAACCTGGAAGCGCTGGGTGCCCTGACCTACAAAACTGATAACGAGCGTGTGGGTACCGGGTGCTACGCGTAATGAATAATTGCCGGCCGCATCCGTGACCGTGCCACCCCGTTGGCCTTCAATAGCCACGGAAGCGCCACTGAGCGGATTGCCTTTGGCATCTTTAACAATTCCCTTAATAGTACCGGTGGTAATTTGAGCTGAAGAACATAGGAAGGTGAGTAACAGGAATGCAAGAACACCCACCCCGTAGATCGGGTAAATGAATTTTCTCATAAACTTGTGTCCAGTTTGGTTTAATGTGCGGCCCCGCGGCCTTGGCATTTGATTATACGTAAGTTAAAATATTTTATTGAATTAGCTTTGGTAATTTTACGCCCCAACCGAAAAAACGTTATATGAGGAAAAACATCACTTATATATTACTGGTAGCACTGTTCTTGCAGGCCTGTTCAGGCAACAAATCGATTGTTGGCAGGCAGGTCAACCCTTACCAATACACTATAAAGAAGAAGGTAACTGGTACACATGGCGCCGTTGTTTCAGCCCATCCGCTCGCCAGCGAAGTGGGCCTTGCCATGCTGAAGCAGGGTGGTAATGCCATCGACGCAGCCATCGCCACCCAACTGGCGCTGGCGGTAGTATACCCTGCTGCAGGTAACATCGGCGGTGGTGGCTTTATGGTAGCCCACCTGGCCAATGGCAATAATGTAACGCTCGACTACCGCGAGAAAGCACCGGGCAGCGCTCACCGTGATATGTACCTCGATAAGGACGGTAACGCCATTACTTCTCTCAGTATCAATGGCCACCTGGCCGCCGGCGTACCAGGCACGGTAGCCGGATTATTCGCTGCCGCCAAATACGGCAAGCTGCCTTTTAAAACACTGGTGCAACCAGCCATCGACCTCGCTGAAAAAGGATATGTGATCACTGCCGACGAAGCCGGCGACCTTAATCGCAGCCGGGCATCATTTGTCAAATACAACACCGTAACGCCCGCTTTTGTAAAAGAAACGCCCTGGAAAGCCGGCGATACCCTCGTACAGAAAGACCTGGCCAATACCCTGAAGCGCATGCGCGATAAAGGCCAGGCAGGGTTCTATGAAGGAGAAACTGCCCGCCTCATCGTAGAAGAGATGCAGCGGGGCAAAGGCATCATCAGTTATGATGACCTGAAAAACTATACCGCTAAAGAAAGACAACCTTCTACATTCGATTATAAGGGATACAACATTGTTACAATGCCATTGCCCAGCAGTGGCGGCGTGTTGCTGCCCATGATGATGAAAATGATAGAAGACAAAGGGATCAAAAGCTACGGCTTCCAAACTGTGCAATCCGTGCAGCTGATGACCGAAGTGGAGCGCAGAGCGTATGCGGACAGGGCCAAGTTCCTTGGTGATGTGGACTTCTTTAAAGTGCCGGTGAAAACACTCACCAGTGATCTATATGCCAAAGACCGCATGAAGGATTACAATCCTTCCAAAGCGGGTACCAGTGCCGCTATACAGGCAGGCATCATTCCTGAAAGTGAAGAAACCACTCACCTCAGCACTTATGACAAGGATGGTAATGCAGTAGCCGTAACCACCACACTGAATGGCGGCTATGGCAGCAAGACTGTTGTAGGGGGTGCCGGTTTCCTGCTTAATAATGAGATGGACGACTTCAGTGTAAAGCCCGGTGTGCCCAATATGTATGGCGCCGTAGGTGGCGATGCCAACGCCATTGTGCCCGGCAAACGTATGCTGAGCTCGATGACACCTACAATCGTATTAAAGAATGGGAAACCCTATCTCGTGGTGGGTACGCCCGGCGGCACCACCATCACTACTTCTGTGTTCCAGACATTGGTGAACGTACTGGAGTTTGACATGAACGCCGACGATGCGGTGAACAAACCCAAATTTCACCACCAGTGGCTGCCCGATGAGATCGCAGTAGAAAGGGATTTCCCGCAGGCAGTACGCGACCAGTTGCAGCAGATGGGGTATAAGATCACCGTGCGTGGCGCTATCGGTCGCACAGAAGTGATACGCATCTTACCCGATGGTAGCTTTGAAGCCGTGGGCGATAAGCGTGGTGATGATCATGCGGCGGGATATTAATTGTGCAAGCACTCCTTGCACAACTACCAAAACTGGTGATGTGCTTTAGCTATTAGCTGCTTAATTTTACAACAAAGCGATTATTATGGCTAACTCATTCGGCAAAGAATACCTCGCCTGCACTATTAAACGCCTGCGTTATTACAAGACATTGGGTGAAAGAACTTTTGAGCAATTGCAGCATGATGAGGATTTTCTGTATCAGCCTAATGCCGCTTCGAATAGTATCGCCATTATCATACAACATCTTCACGGCAATATGCTGAGCCGTTGGACCAACTTTCTTACTGAAGACGGTGAAAAGGAATGGCGCAAGCGGGATGAAGAATTTGGCGTATTTCCCCACAAACGTACTCACTTGCTTCAACTATGGGAAGAAGGCTGGGCCTGTTTTCTTGGGGCTCTTGAATCATTAACAGAAGAAGATCTTTTAAAGACCATCACTATCCGCCGCGATCCGCTCATCGTTATCGATGCCATCAACCGGCAATTGGCCCACTACCCTTATCACGTAGGGCAAATAGTTTATATAGGTCGGATGATCAAGGACCAGGCGTGGAAAAGCCTCTCGATAGAGCCCGGGAAATCAGCCGAATACAACGCCATGGATGGTATAAAAGACCCGGCGAATAATCAACTGAAGTAAAACAGCTCTCCAACATTGGGAAGCATTATTGCCTGTTTGCCCACGTCAACCTTTCAACTTATCAACATTCCGGCTTCGGACTGTTAATCCCCTCCTAAAGCTGAAATTTATCAACCGCCTGTCAATTCATTGGTACTGAATTTGCTCAACAAGGGGGATTACCTAATTTTACACCCGAATAACGTAGCCTGAGAAAGTTTTGGAAAATATCCCGGACCGTGCTGCTGGTACTGATCGCGCTGATCTTACTGGCCTGGCTGGCCGTCCAAACAACTCCCGTGCAAAACTGGCTGGTGCACCAGGTTACCAAACGTCTCTCCAAAGACCTCAAGACTACCGTTCAGATCAAACATGTTGATTTTGCGTTATTCAACAAAATGGTACTGGAAGGCACACTCATCAAGGATCACCAGCAGGACACACTTCTCTATGCCGGGGCCATCAAGGTAAATATCACCGACTGGTTCTTCTTCAAAGATAAAATTGAGCTTAAATACATTGGCCTCCAGGATGCTGTGATCCATTTGCAGCGGCAGGATTCTATCTGGAACTATCGTTTCCTGTCCGACTATTTCAGCGGACCCAAAGACACTACGACTAAAAAGGGGAGCATCAATCTCGACCTGAAGAAAGTGGAGTTCGATAATGTATCTGTGCTGCAGCGTGACGGATGGCGCGGCGAGGACATGACCATGCAGTTCGCGAATCTCGACATCGACGCGGAAAAGCTGGACATGCAGCAGCGGCAGATCAGGATCAATACGCTCAATATCGACCAACCGCTGTTTGCGCTGTACAACTACGAAGGCAAGCGCCCTGATTCGCTGCGCCCCAAGTACAAGGAACAGACTTTTGTGAATGATCCCAGGAATCTGCGCTGGAATCCCGGCAACTGGGACATCCGCATCAATGAGGTTGTACTGAAAAAAGGGACTTTTAAAAGTGACAGGCAATCGGATGATCCGCTGGTAGCGCACTTCGATGCCAGCCATATCAACTTCAATGATATCAATGCCAACTTCAAACAGGTAACGTTCAAGCAGGATTCCATTACGCTGAGCATGCACCTTACCACGAAGGAGCGCAGCGGGCTGGTTGTAAAGCGGCTCGATGCCAGTGTACTGATGCATCCCGAGGCGATGGAATTCCATGCACTGAACCTGCAAACCAACCGCAGCCGCCTGAACAACTACTTCGCCATGCACTACGATACGTTCGATGACATGGGGGATTTCGTTTCCAAGGTACGTCTGGAGGGGGACTTCGATGATGCTGAACTGGACAGTGATGATATTGCTTTCTTTGCTCCTACCCTGCAAAACTGGAAAAAGAAGATACGTATCAGCGGAAAGATCAAAGGGCCTGTAGACAACCTCACCGCCCGCAAGCTGATCATCGAGGCTGGAAAGAATACCTACCTCAACGGGAACATCAGCATCAAGGGGCTGCCCGATATCAACAATACTTTCATCGATTTCGTGGCCAACGATTTCAGGACTACTTATCCTGATGCCATTACCATTGTTCCCCAATTAAAGACTGTTCAACAACCACGTATAGACAAACTGGAGTATCTGCAGTTCAGGGGCAACTTCACCGGCTTCATCAACGACTTCGTTACTTATGGTACCATCCGCACCAATCTTGGTACCATTGTGAGTGACCTCAACATGAAGTTTCCCGATAAAGGGGCGCCCACTTACTCCGGTAAATTAAGGACTGATAGTTTCCACCTGGGTCCTTTTGTGGATGTGGCGCAGATCGGCAAGATCAGTTTCAACGGAGGCATTTATGGCATCGGCATGAAGGCTAACAGCCTCAATGCAAAACTGGACGGCGTGATCAAGTCGCTGGAAGTAAGTGGTTATAATTATCAAAACATCACCGTAAAAGGAACTGTGGCCAAGCGCCTCTTCAATGGAGAGCTGACATCGGATGATCCCAACCTGCAATTCCAGATGATCGGGCTTGTAGACCTCAGCAAGGATATACCGCAGTTCAACTTCGACGCCAATATTACCAAGGCTGATCTGAAAATGATCAGGTTATTGAAGGATAGCGTGGAAGTAGCCGGTAAGTTCCGTTTCAACTTCAGTGGTGATAATATCGATAACTTCTTCGGTACAGCCCGGGTATATGAAGCGTCTGTTTTCAAGAAAGGTAAACGTATCTCTTTCGATTCACTGAATGTGGAGTCCAAGACCATGGGCACCAACAAAGTGATCACTGTGCTCAGTAATGAGTTCGATGCGGCGCTGGTAGGCCAGTTCTCTATCCGCGACCTGCCTATTGCCTTCCGCACCTTCCTGCATAAATATTATCCCAGCTATATCGGTGAAGGGCGCAGGCCTATCCAGTCTGATGAGAACTTCAGCTTTGTGGTTACGACCAAGAAAGTGGATGAGTACCTCGACTTCTTCGATAAGAACCTGAATGGTTTCAACTACAGCACTGTTACGGGCCGTATCAACACCAAGGAAAACCTGCTCGACCTGAATGTGGAAGTGCCGCAGTTCAGTTACAGGAACGTAGCTTTCTACAACGTGGTGCTGAAGGGAACAGGAAACCTCGACAGCCTGAAGCTGGAGAACTCCATAGCTGATGTGTACATCAACGACAGTCTGCACTTCCCCGGTTCTACCATCAACATCAGTTCGGCCAACGACATATCGGATATTACACTTAAGACAAGCGCCAGCCAAACGCTGAACTCTGCCAATGTAGTGGCACGGGTGCAAACTATGCCGAAGGGTGTGCGCATCGTCTTCAACGAATCGCATTTCGATGTGAATGGCAAGAACTGGGTGATCGATAAAAACGGAGAGCTCGTATTGAGTGAAGAGCTCGTAACTGCCGATGGCGTTAAAATATACAGCGGCGACCAGGAAATTCTCGTGACTACGCAGCCTTCAGATATCGGCAATACCAATGACATCAAGGTTGACTTAAAGAAGATCAATATCGGTGACTTTGCCCCTTACGCCACTAAGGCTGCCCGCCTGGAAGGATTATTGAATGCCACTGTGGACATCATGAATCCGTTTGGTAAAATACAGGTGGATATGACCGGCGAGGCTGAACAGTTCAGGTTTGAGAACGACTCGCTTGGTAAGATCCAGCTCAATGCCAACTACAATCAACGTACCGGGGCAATCAACTTCGCAGCACTATCCGACAACAAGGATTATGTATTTGATGTGAAGGGGATCTATAACCTGCTCGACAGTACCAACAGCAAAGTGCCGCTGGACATTACCGGCAACTTCAAGGATACCAAGATCGACATCCTTGAAAAATACCTCTCGGGCGTATTCAAAGACATTACGGGTTTTGCCACCGGCCAACTCAGGATTACCGGACCTACCGACAAATTGCAATACCTCGGTAAAGTTCAACTGCGTGACGGCACCCTACGGGTCAACTACACCAACGTGCTGTACAAAATACCATCGGCCTCCTTCGATTTCAAAGAGGGCATGATCAACTTTGGCTCCTTTTCCATCAAAGATGAATATGGTAATACAGGGACCGTTAGCCGTGGCATATTGAAACACCAGGGTTTCGATGACCTGGATTTTGATTTTGCCATGAACACCAACAAACTGCTGGTGCTGGCTACCAACAATACCGGGAAGGATCCTTTCTTTGGAACCGTATTCGCCAAAGTGAATATGACGCTGAAGGACAGGCTGGAGGATATGAAGATGGATATCAGGGGTGAGCCTGCAGACAGTTCCAAGCTCTATATCCGCTCTGGTGGTTCACAACAAAGCGGGGAAACTGATTACATCCGATGGAAAGTTTATGGACGCGAGATGCAACAGGTGAGGGCTTTCAATGAAAGCAACCTTTCTGTAACGCTCGATGTGACTGCCAATAACTACATCAACATGTATGTAATATTGGATGAGCTTACGGGCGACGTGATCCAGGCAGTAGGACATGGCAACCTAAAAATGAAGGCAGGCAGCGATGGTGATTTCTCCATCATTGGCCGTTACGATATTGACAGGGGTAATTACAACTTCAACTTCCAGTCGCTGCTACGCAAGCCATTTACGCTGCGTCCCAATGCAGGCAACTACATACAATGGCAGGGCGATCCTTATGCAGCTAATATAAAGATCGATGCAGAGTACGAGGCGGAGAATGTACGCTTCAGCGATCTGGGGCTCGACGCTTTCTCCCTGCAATCCGGCGCAGCAGCAAGCAGCGGCATCAACAACAACGTGCGTAAATACCGGGGTAAGGTGATCGTGGTAGCCACGCTGAAGAATAAGCTTATGCAGCCTGACATCAGTTTCCAGATAGAATTGCCGCAAGGCAGTTCTTTGAAGAATGATGCCGATGCATTGGCCATTTTACAGCGTATCCAGAATGATGAGAATGAGCTAAACAAACAGGTGGCCTTCCTTATCGTATTCAACAGCTTTGGTCCATTGTCTACTTCCAGCAACCAGGGTGCGCTGGCCAACCTGGCGTTTGAAGGTGTGGTGATCAACAGCATCTCCGGCGTATTGTCTAATGCGCTCAGCCGTCAGTTTTCCAATATCTTTCAGACCATATTCAACGATAAAAGTATCAAGGTCAACTTCAACGCACAGATGTACAGTGGTTCCAACTTCATCGACAATGTGAACCAGAATAAGCTCAACATCGACCGTACCAACCTGAACTTCAACATCGGTAAAAGCTTCCTCAATGAGCGGCTTACTTTTACCTTCGGCAGTGCGCTCGACTTTGGGCTGAGCTCGCAGCAGGTACAGGCTACCCAGAACCTGCAATTCCTGCCGGACATTACCGCCGAATGGAAAATGAGGGCCGATGGCAAAGTGGTATTGACTTTCTTCTACCGCGATTCTTATAACTATATGAGTGGTGTAGGCGCCCGCCAGAACCGCTCCGGCGCCAGTATCAGTTACCGCCACGACTTCGAGCGGCTGGGCGATATCTTCCGCAATGATCGCAGAAGAAGGGAAAAGGCTGAACAAAAACAGAAAGAAAAAGACTCCACGAATGTATCTGCATCAGACAGCACCAGGAATGATACTGTAGGAAATAAATAAGTTGCGAGCTTTGGAACACCAGGGTTTGCAAAGGGATGCTGTTAAAACAAAAAAGCCTCTTGTAAACAAGAGGCTCGAAGCTCGTAGCTCACAGCTCGTGGCTAATGAGTTATCCTTTAAGTATCTCGTGTCCTAATTTATCTCTCTTCGTAGTAAGGTACTTTTCATTGTGGGGGTTGGGGCAGATCTCGATGGGCACTGCTTCCACGATCTCCAGGCCATAGCCCAACAGGCCAGCCCGTTTCTTGGGATTGTTGCTCATCAGGCGCAGCTTGGTGATATCCAACGCACGCAATATCTGGGCACCGATGCCGTAATCGCGCTTATCCATGGGGAAACCGAGGTGCAGGTTTGCTTCAACGGTATCGTATCCGTTCTCCTGCAGCTTGTAGGCTTTCAGTTTATTCACCAACCCGATACCTCTGCCTTCCTGGTTCATATATATAATAGCGCCTTTGCCTTCTTTCTCTACCATTTCCATGGCCGTGTGCAGCTGATCGCCACAATCGCAACGCATGGAACCGAGGATATCGCCGGTAAAGCAGGAGGAGTGTACTCTTACCAACACCGGCTCATCGTGTCTCCACTCTCCTTTTACAAGTGCCAGGTGTTCTAAACCCGTCATCTTTTCGCGGAAAGCAATGAGCTTGAAATGGCCCCACTGGGTAGGCATGTCCACGCGCACGATCTCTTCGATCAGGCTGTCCTGCTTCAGGCGGTACTCGATGAGGTCTTTTATGGAAATGATCTTGAGATCAAATTTTTTAGCGATCTCCTGCAGTTCGGGCAGGCGGGCCATGGAACCATCTTCGTTCATGATCTCCACCAGTACGCCGGCGGGTTCAAAGCCTGCCAGCTGGGCCAGGTCTACCGTTGCTTCCGTATGTCCTGCGCGGCGGAGTACACCACCAGCCTTGGCGCGCAAAGGGAAGATATGACCCGGGCGGCCCAGGTCTTCGGGTTTGGTATCCGGATTGATCAGGGCCTGAATGGTCTTGGCCCGGTCGTGGGCAGAAATACCGGTGGTACAGCCATGCCCCAGCAGATCGATCGATACCGTGAAAGCCGTTTCATGAAGGGCGGTATTATTATTAACCATGAGTCCCAATTGCAACTCATCACAACGGGTTTCCGGGATTGGGGCGCAGATCAGGCCGCGGCCATGTTTGCTCATAAAATTGATCACCTCGGGGGTCACATTACGGGCAGCAGTCACAAAATCACCTTCATTTTCACGGTCTTCGTCATCAACGACAATGATCATTTTCCCGTTTTTGATATCCTCAATCGCACTTTCTATAGTATCGAGCATGGAGTAAATTTGAAGCAAAGTTACTAAATCGTGTTACAAGTTTCAAGTTACAGGTTCCTGGCTTTTGATTGTAATCGATTGATTAACATTAGATTTACAATTGTCACAAGTTATTCATCATCCCTGCAACCTGTATTCTGCCACCTTGTAACCGGTTAATAATAACGCCATTCGGGAGGAAAAGGTTGCCGGATAGCGGTATCGTGTATTATACCTGTATGAACGTGCAGCACTTTCCATACAGGCTTTGCCTGTATAATGGCTTTGCGCCTTGCTACTTTCCTGTGAATAACCTGTGCACGCAGTTTTAACTTTTCCTTTTATTTTCTGTTACATTTGTCGCATCGCCAGAAAAACCTGAATCCTCCCTTAAAACTCTCCGCCAAACCGACCAACAGGCTTTTATCAGACAGCAACCCTTAGCATCTCAGACCCTATCTGTATCGATGAATAACGAAACTGTTAACCTAATGGGTTGAGGTTTTTTTCGTATGCCAACGGCTCGTTGCGCCCACATTGGAAATCAAATATGCATATATGAGTAAATCTATGATTGCCTTGTTGTTGTTACTGGCCATAGGAATCAGTATGAACGTGGTAGCGCAGGTTACCACCAGTAGTATGACCGGCGTTATTAAAACTGATAAAGGAGAACCTCTGGTTGGCGCTACCATCACTTTAAAGCATGAACCTACAGGTTCCGTATTCACCGTCTTAACCCGAACAGGCGGCCGTTTCGATGTCGCCAACATTCCTCCCGGCGGTCCTTATTCCATCAAAGTTTCTTATGTAGGTTATTCCGAGTTCACAAGGGGAGACATCAATATACCATTGGGTGAAAAGTTCGACCTGCAGGCTACCCTTGCAGGCGCCGGAACTGAGCTGAGTGCCGTAACCATCAGTGCAGGCCGCAGGAGCACCACAGTAAAGACAGGCGCCTCTACCAACATCAGCAACAGGCTGGTACAGAACCTGCCCAATATTTCCCGCAGTCTTACCAACCTCACGCGTCTTACACCACAGAGCAATGGTAACAGCTTTGCCGGTATGAATAACCGGTATAATAATATTACCATCGACGGCTCCTTGTTCAACAACAACTTTGGCCGCAGTGGCGATGGCATGGTGCCGGGGGGCGCCACTTCCGCGATTTCCATCGATGCGGTTGATCAGATACAGGTAAATATTGCTCCTTACGATGTACGCCAGTCGGGCTTCGTGGGCGGTGGTATCAATGCCGTAACCCGCAGGGGTACCAACAACTGGTATGGCACCGTATATGGTTATCACAGAGATCAGAGTTTCAATGGGAAAAAGGTAAAAGGGCAGACTGTTGCCAACGACGACAGGTCGACCAAGATCTTCGGCGCCAGCATCGGCGGCCCGATCATCAAAGACAAGCTTTTCTTTTTCGTGAACTATGAGCAGGAAAAGAGAACGCAGCCTGGTCAAACATTCGTAGCGAAGAACAGCGCTGCTGATGCAGGCCCCAACGTAACGGGTGTACTGAAAAGCGACCTCGACAATTTAAGGCAATACCTTATCACTACTTACAAATACGACCCGGGTGAATACCAGGGTTATGGATTCGAAACAGAGAATAAGAAATTCCTGGGCCGGGTTGACTGGAACATCACTTCCAGGCATCGTTTAACGCTGCGCTATACGCAGTCGGAAACAGATGATGACGATCAGATCAATGCTTCCAGTACCGCCTCCCCTATTCCCCGTATCGGTGGTAATAGCCGCAGGGGCGGCCGCGCTACCGGCGGTATGGCTTATACCGGTTCCAACTTCAAGAATAATGTAGTAGTAAAATCGGGTGTAGTAGAATTGAACTCCAACTTCAGCACAAAGGTCACCAATCAGTTGATCGGCTCTTATACCGACAACCAATTGAAGCGTGATCCTAACAGCACCGCCTCTTTTGTAGACATCATGCGTGATGCCGATAATGTGTATATATCATTTGGTACCGATCTGTTCTCATACCTGAACAACATCAGTGATAAAGCATTGAATATCGCCGATAACGTTACGCTCAATCTTGGGCAACATACCGTAACACTTGGCGCCAGCTATGAGAACCTGCAATTTGCCAACTCTTTCACCAGCGGCGCAGGCCCCAGTTATTATCGTTATTCATCGCTGGCGTCTTTCCTTGCTAACCAGGCCCCTACTTACTTCTCGGTGGCGTATGATCCTACTAACCGGCTGGGCATCAAAGTGCCGGAAGCAAAATTTGCACAGCTGGGCATCTATGCGCAGGATGTGTGGGCGCCTTCCGAAAAATTCAAGCTTACTTATGGCTTGCGTGTCGATCTTCCTTTCTATCCTTACAAGCCTGATAGAAATCCGGCACTGGAAGCCATCACTTTTAAGGATGAAAATGGCAACAATGAAAACTTCGATGTAAGCAAGTGGCCCAAACAACGTCCATTGTTTTCTCCCCGTGTAGGCTTCACGTATGATCCAGAGGGTGACAAGTCGATCATCGTACGTGGTGGAACCGGCTTATTCACCGGCCGCATTCCTTTCATCTGGCTCGTCAACCAGGTGGGTGATAATGGTGTGATCCGCGGACAGTTCAATGCAAGTGCCGCACAGCTCGCCAATATCCGCTACAATATCGACCGCACTGCTTACATCCCGGCGCAGGCTGATATTCCACCGGTAGGCACCAGCATTCCTTCAGGCAGGCCTTCTTACAGTGCCGTTGATAAGGATTTCAAATTGCCTCAGGTATGGAGAAGTAACCTGGCAGTGGACAAACGCTTTGCAGGTAACTACGTCCTTACCTTTGAAGCCATTTATACCAAACAGGTCAACAATGCTTATTTCCGCAATGCCAACCTGGGTGCACAGAATGGAACGCTCGGCGGCGCCGCTGATAAAAGGCCTTATTATAATGTGCGCCTGAACGACAACATTGGCCAGATGATCGTATTGGATAATACCAGTAAAGGGTACAGCTTCGCGTTTACAGCACAGTTACAGAAATCTTTCTCACAAAACTGGGAAGCCGGTATTGCATATACTTACACGCTGGCAGAAGAAGTGGCCATCGGCAGCAGTGATCAAAGTGCCAGCGGTTTCAATACCAACAACATCATCTTCAATCCCAACAAGCCTGATCAGGGCCCCTCCAACTATTCGGTACCGCATCGCGTAGTAGCGAATTTGTCTAAACGTTTCAACTACTGGGGTGGCAGAACAGCTACCACCATTGGTATGTTTTACAGTGGACAACCGCAGGAAAGGTATACTTACCGGTATGGTTCCGATATCAACGGCGACGGACAATCGAATGATGTACTCTACATACCCAAAGATCCTTCCGAGATACAATTCGTAGAGGGTTTTAAGGTGGGAAGCAATACTTACAGTGCCAAAGCTCAAAGTGATGCTTTCTTTGCTTATATCGAAAACGACCGGTACCTGCGCAAGCATAAGGGCCAGTACATGGAAAAGTATGGCGCTTTACTTCCCTGGTCGCATAGCCTCGACGTTAGGGTGATGCAGGACTTCACCGTGCGCTCCGGCGAAAGAAAGCACACCTTGCAGGTTAGCCTTGACATTATCAACGCGCTCAACCTGATCAACTCCGAGTGGGGATACCGCTACCAGTATACTTTTGGCACCTTCCAGGATATGGGTGTGCTGGGCATACCTACATCGGGCGCCACTTCCAACAATACCGGTAATGAAGCTTTCAACAGGGCCAATCCCAAATTCACTTTCAACCCTGCCAATTCAAAAGGTTTCCAGCCCAACTACTCTACCACCAGCACCTGGGGACTACAATTGGGACTTCGTTATATCTTTAATTGATTGTAAATAATAGCAATACACCATAAGGTGGGCTGCCCTTCGCGGGCGGCCCATTTTTTTTATGCAATCATTATTTTTTGATTTACGTGCAGCATTTAACGTTCATTCATTGCCTGTGGAAAGCGTGGTGCAATACGGACTCCGTGGCATCACAGCGTGGAGCGATTCAGGGTGATTGGGTAGTATTCGATTCTTAATAGACTGTGTAAAAAACTAATAGCACAGGTTTCAAACAGTCTGCTTTTTTAGGCTACTTTTGCCGCACGCCGATGCATTCTATAGCCCATTGAGAACTCTCCAAAACGGTTCTTGCTACGATGAAATATTCGGGCTTCTTTGCCATGAAACATGATGTGTATTATTACAGCAAATTAATTATTTGATAATACATTGTTGCCTTTACAGCAACAGGGATCATTGTTTCTTTGACACCAGAAATTAAACATGCATATATGAGAAGATCACTCACTCTATTTTTTCTTGTCCTTACCGGACCCCTTGCCTTATGGGCTCAATCAAATTCCCCTGTAACCGGACGCCTGGTAGATGCGGATACCAAAGAATCGATTGCCGGCGCTTCTCTCTCAGTTACAGCGGGTTCCAAAAAACTTAATCTTATTTCGGCTATCGATGGCCGCTTCACTTTCGTGATCACTGAAAAGGCTACGCTTGTTATCAGCTCTGTTGGCTACCTCGCCAAAACTGTAGAGGTAGAACCAGGCGCCACCCTTGGCGAGATCAGCATGCCTTCCAGCCAGGTAGCGATGAAAGAAGTAATCGTAACCGGTAACATTGCGATCGACAGAAAGACGCCTGTTGCCGTTTCTACCATCCGGGCTGCTGCCATCGAAGAAAGGATCGGCAATAAAGAGTTTCCTGAGATATTAAGAACAATGCCAGGTACTTACATCACCAAATCAGGTGGTGGTTTTGGCGACTCCCGTATCAACGTGAGAGGCTTCAACCAAACTAACGTAGCTGTAATGATCAACGGTGTGCCTGTAAACGACATGGAAAATGGTGCTGTTTACTGGAGCAACTGGGCTGGTCTTTCCGATATCGCCAGCAGTGTTCAGGTTCAACGTGGTTTGGGTGCTTCCAAACTGTCTATCGGTGCAGTAGGTGGTAACATCAACATCGTTACCAAGGCTACTGAAATGGAGAAAGGTGGACAGGCTGGTGTTACCATCGGTAATGATGGCTACCAAAAATATACCTTTGGCTACAACACCGGTAAAAACGAAAAGAGCGGTCTGGCGCTGTCAGTACTTGCCTCTTACACTGCAGGTCACGGCTATGTAGCAGGTACTGCCTTCCAGGGTTGGAACTACTTCGCCACCTTAGGTTGGGAGATCAACGACAAACACACCGTTACGCTGACTGCTACTGGTGCTCCTCAATGGCATAACCAAAGAAGTGCCGGTATCTCTTACGATAAACTGTTTGGTAACCCCAATGATGCTACTACTAAAGTATATGGTCCAAAATACAATGACTCCTGGGGATATTATCACAGGGAAGAGTTTAGCTGGAGCAAAAACTTCTACCACAAGCCGGTAGCTAACCTGAACTACTACTGGAAGATAGATAACCGTACTGATTTCAGCGCAGTAGTGTATGCTTCACTGGGCCGCGGTGGTGGTACCGGCAACATCGGCTCAATTCCCAACGGTACTGGTTCTTTTACTGGTTTCACAGTACCTAAGGATGCTAATGGCCTGATCCGTTTCGATGATATCGAAAGATGGAATACAGGTGTTGCTCAGTATCCCCAGATCGGCACAACATCCGGAAACCCCAAGTGGCCGCTCGCTGGTGGTTACCAGGGTCAATATGTAGCTGACTTGTCCGGCAATGGTATCATCCGCCGTTCTTCCATGAACGAGCACAACTGGTACGGAAGTATTTTCAACCTTACACGCGATATCAACTCTGCTATCTCAGTGAATGCCGGTTTGGACCTGCGGTATTACAAAGGCCTGCACTACAGGAGAATTGAAGACCCGCTGGGAACAGCCGCTTATTATGAAACAAAGGACTTGAACAATCCTAATAAGTATGTATCGCCTTATGATCCGGAAGGAACTATCGACTATAACAACGATGGTCTCGTAAAGCAAGTAGGTGGTTATGTGTCTGCAGAGTACAACAAAGACAAATGGAGTGTATTCGCTGCTGGTTCATTGTCTAATACCAGCTACCAACGTATCGATCACTTCCTGTATGATAAAAAGACCAACCCCATCTGGGAGTCAGACAAGAAGAAGTTTACCGGATTCATTGCAAAGGGTGGTGCTAACTACCGTATCACGGATCAGCACAACGTTTTTGCCAACATTGGTTATTTTGAAAGAGCGCCATTCTTCAATACCGTATGGCCCAACAACAACAACGTAGACATCACCAAGAATATCACGAACGAAAAGATCTTCAGCACAGAGCTGGGATATGGCTTCAGGTCTAAAATATTCAGCGCCAACGTAAACCTGTACAGAACAGAATGGAAGGATAAGAACTTTATCCGCAACTTCCCTGATCCTGTATCAGGCCAAACTTTCCGCGCCAACATCGCCGGCATGGTAGCCTTGCACCAGGGTATCGAGATAGAAACTACCGTTCGTCCTGTAAGCAAACTGGAAATCCAGGGTATGTTATCACTGGGTGACTGGAAGTGGAAAAAAGATGTAACTACCGATGTATACAACGACAACAACGATAAGATCGGTACTGTTACCTTGTATACCAAAGACCTGAAAGTGGGTGACGCAGCTCAAACTACTGCCAACCTGAGTGCTTCTTATGAGATCTTTAAAGGTCTGCGCATAAGAGCTTCTTATTTCTATGCAGATAATCTCTATGCCAACTTTACGCCTGAGAGCAGATCAGATGCCACTCAGTCTGGCGTACAGCCCTGGAAACTACCTTCTTATGGTTTGTTGGATGGTATGCTGTCTTACACTGTAAAGGTTAACGGCAAGAAAGTTACTTTCCGCCTGAACGTAGACAACATCTTCGATAAGGAGTATATCGCAGAATCTACTGGTGATGTAAAATATATTCCACAAGGCCAAACTGGCTATAATGCAAAAGATTTCGTTATTGGTGACAAAGGTTCTGGTTTGAACAACCGTGTATACCCCGGTTTCGGTACAACCTGGACGCTGGGCGCCAAAGTGAACTTCTAAAGATTGATGATTGTATCTAATGCAAAGAGGCTGTCTCGAAAGAGGCGGCCTCTTTCCGTTTTAGGGAGTCCATTAAAAAATAGGTATATTAGGAAACTCATTTAACCCATATATGCCAGATGTTCGATAAACATAATCCCGCATCAAACATATTTGAACTACTTCATTATTTAGAAGACCAGGGAACATATGGAAGTCTTTTTAGAGGACAACCGAGAGATCATGGAACTATTTTACCCTCTGGATTCAGACCATACCTCGATATTATCGAAAAAGACAAAATGAATTTAAACCACCGGCCTATTCCTGCCGGCCAAACATTACAAGCCAAAAAAGCAATAGTCCATGAAAAGCTGATCCGGAAATTCGAAAGGACTATTGGCAACTTGATGGCACAACAATATGGCCTGAGTTCTGATATGGTTGATGTAATCAATGATCTGGCGGTTGCGGCTTTTTTTGCAACACGTAAGTACCCCAATTATGAACCGATTGTTCAGGATGAATTAGGGCAGGGAGAACCGGGGAAATACCGAGAAAAGCGAATTAAAGTAATAATAGTAATACCAAAACTAACGAAAGGCTATCCCCAGCATGACACCATAGAATGCCTCTTTGGAGGAAGTTGCCTATAAAGGCCCGCACAAAAGACCACAATAATTTGACAATCAATAACATATCCTCTCCCTCTTACTTTTACCTCAGCCTCATTCACGTTTAAAGGGTAGCAGACTAACAGACAATCAACAGTTTACTGGAGGATACAGCGTAGATACAGCGTATATATAGCGTAGATGCAGCGTATATAAAGCGTATTTATTTTAAGACGCTGCATCTACATTTATTTATCGATAAGATTGAGTTGTTATTACTGTAGTTCATAGAAAGTAAGATAAGACAACTCCCGGGAGTATCCGGGACAACCACGGATGAACCCCGGGAACAGCTTAATCTTCACTAACATGTATTGAGGAAATCAACAACTTTCTTACTCTTCCCCGCGGCCGCGCCAGCCCCATTTCAGGAATACGGGCAGGGCCTTGGCCCAGGTGGGAACGTCGTGCTTGCCTTTGGGCAATTGGAGGTAATACATATCTTTTCCGTCCTTGTATCCCTTCTGCAACAACTCGCGCATAAGGTCGATGGTATCATCGATGGAGTCGATGACGCCGTTCTTGTTGCGGTCTTCTGTTTCATCGAGCGTACCGCACTGGAAGAAGAATTTTTGTCCGGGGTGATGGCTTCCTTCGCGCACCTGGCGGTGCATCATGCGGTGTTTATCGCCGTTGTAATCTTTTGCGTCCTTGTCTTTGGAGCGCCACCACAACGAGCCGGAGAAGATGCCAACTTTGGAGAACACGCCGGGATGATTCCATACTATATCGATGGCGCTCAACCCGCCCAGTGAAAAACCCGCAAAGGCTGTTTCCTTAAAGGATGAAACTTTATAGTGACTATAAATAAATGGCAGTAATTCTTCGAGAATGAATCGCTGATAAGCGGGGCCTTTGGTGCCGCGGCCCTTGAAGTCGGGGCCCATCAGCATACCGTATTCATTAAGACGGTCTTCACCGCAATGAATACCTGCTATTAAAAGCGGGGTTACCTGGTTGGTTTCCGACAGGTAGCTGATCATTTTATCAAATCCCATCGCTTCAAGGTCCTGCCCATCATTCACCAGTAACAGACTAATCTCTTCTGGTCGGGCGGTTGGGTTCGGCAGATAAAAATTCACCCTTACGGTTCGGTCCAGGAATTCAGATGGCAATGCTACAGTCTCTACCATGGTACCGGTACTAATCTCAATGTGCATATTCCGGCAAAAGTAATGAAAATCGGGAATTTGGTATTTCCCTTTCATTCAGATATATTTGGTTACTACTCTCCGGACTACATTTATCATAAAACTATTATACAGATGAAAAAGATAGGTATTCTCTTCGGGAAGGAAAGATCGTTCCCCATGGCCTTTGTGGAAAGGATCAATAGTAAGGGGGTGAATGGGGTGATAGCCGAGCCGGTGCGGATCGACAAAGTGGTGCAAGCTGCTGCAGATGAATACGCTGTCATCGTGGACCGTATTTCCCAGGACGTACCTTTTTACCGGGCTTACCTGAAGGATGCAGCCATCAGCGGCACAGCTGTGATCAACAATCCATTCTGGTGGAGCGCCGATGAAAAGTTCTTCAATAACTGTCTGGCAGTGAAAATAGGTGTCCCCGTTCCCAAAACGGTAATCCTGCCTTCTTATGAATTGCCCACCGATACTACCGACCAATCTTTCAGCAACCTCGCCTACCCGCTCGACTGGGAAGGCATTTTCAATTATGTAGGTTTTCCGGCTTACATGAAACCTTTTGCCGGCGGCGGCTGGAAGAACGTTTACAAGCTGCATGACCTGGATGATTTCTTCAACAAGCACAAGGAAACGGATCAACTGGTGATGTTGCTGCAGGAAGAGATCATTTTCGAGGAGTATTACCGCTGTTATTGTATTGGCGGCAAGCATGTGCGCATTATGCCGTATGAACCGCGCAATCCACATCACCTGCGTTATACCAGTGATTTCCGTCCTTCACCTGAAAGGCTGCAACAGATGGAAGAGATCGTGTTGCGCATCAACCAATATCTCGGCTATGATTTCAATACCGTGGAGCTGGCTATTCGTGATGGTATTCCTTATGCCATCGACTTCTGCAACCCGGCACCTGATGCCGATCTGCAAAGCGTGGGTGAAGATAATTTCAACTGGGTCATCGAGACTGCTGCCAACTACGCCATCGAGCGTGCACTGGCGCAGGAGCCTAACCGCGACAACCTTACGTGGGGTGAATATGTTAAGCATAGTATTGCCCGCAAGCCGCTGGTGGAATCTGTAGTGGAAGCGAGGTTTTAGAGTCGAGTTCAGAGTTCTGAGTCGAGAGTTCAGAGTTAAGACTCTTTTTTGCAGCGTTCATTTTTTAATTTCAAATTTTCTATCGATTGATGTCAAATACGAACTACAAACAATTTACACTTGGTATCGAGGAGGAGTACATGGTACTGGACCCAAATTCACGCGAGTTGAAGAGTCACGAGCAACGCATCGTTACGGAAGGGCAGAAAGTGATCAAAGACAAAGTGAAGGCCGAAATGCACCAGGCGGTAGTGGAAGTGGGCACTGATATATGCCAGAATGTAGATGAAGCTTTTAACGATGTAGCCACCTTACGTAAAACTATTTCCGGCATTGCCCATAGCCTGGGTTATGCCATGGGGGCTGCGGGTACGCATCCTTTCAGCCATTGGGAAAGTCAGCTTATCACTGATCACGTACGTTATAATGAGATCGTGAATGAACTGCAGGAGGCTGCGCGCAGCAATCTCATTTTTGGTTTGCACGTGCATGTGGGCATGGAGAGCCGTGAGATGGCCAACCATATTGCGAACAGCACGCGTTACTTTTTGCCGCACATTTATGCGCTCAGCACCAACTCTCCTTTCTGGGAAGGCCGGCAAACGGGTTACAAATCATTCCGCACTAAAGTGTTCGATAAATTTCCCCGCACCGGTATTCCTGAAACCTTCGATTCCATCGAGGCGTATGACAACTATATCAAGCTGCTGGTAAAGACAAACTGTATCGACAATGCTAAAAAGATATGGTGGGATCTCCGGGTGCATCCTTTTTTCAATACAGTAGAGTTTCGCATCTGCGATGTACCGATGACCGTGCCGGAAACTATTGCCATTGCCGCCCTATTTCAGGGTGTGTGTGCCAAGATATACAAGCTGCGCAATCAGAATCTCAATTTCATTCAATATTCGCGGGCGCTGATCAATGAAAATAAGTGGCGCGCCAGCCGCTATGGTATCGATGGCCGTCTTATTGACTTTGGTAAAGAGGAAGAAGTCAATGCACGGGTACTTATTTATGAATTGCTCGACTTTATCGATGATGTGGTTGATCCATTGGGCAGCCGGCATGCAGTGAATTATGTGGCCCGCATGATGGAAGAGGGTACCGGCGCCGACAGACAATTAAAGGTTTACGAGCAAACGCAAAGTCTCGGCAGCGTTGTCGATTATATTCAAAGTCAATTTCTTCATGGTGTATAAATAAATAATTATTTTTTTCCGTCTACTTCTTTAATAAACTTAATTACGCCTTCCATAAATACTTTTTGATCGTCCCACATGGATAGGTGGCTTCCATTGGGGCAATAGAGGTATGACCCTTTTTGCACTTGTGTGCTCATCCACTTCATGTGTTCGGGGTCCATCGTATCGTGCCGCGCTCCTACTGTGAGCGTGGGTACTTTAATGGAAGGAAGGTCTGCTTTGCGGTCCCAGTTGGCAAGGCGGCCACCAATACCGAATTCCGACGGGCCTTGCATCAGTGTATAGATAGCGCCGTTGGCATGTTTGAAAGTGCGGTTCACGGGTTCCGGCCATTCGGGCAGGCGGCAGATATGCTGGCTGTAGAAATGCTTCATCAGCAACTCCATGTATTGGGGGTCCTGGAATGCCTGACGGGCTTCCAGCTGCCGGATGGTATCCAGCACTTTAGGGTCCATTGTTTTAGCCAATACGTCGGCTGCATATTTCCCGTATTCCGGACAGCTGGCCATCATGTTGCAAATGATCAATCCCTTCAGGTTGTCCTGGTACTTCAATGCATATTCCATGGCGAGGATGCCTCCCCAGGAATTGCCCAGCAGGAAGAAGTTGTTTTTATCCAATCCCAGGGCTTTACGCACCTGCTCGACTTCTTCTACAAAACGGGCGGTGGTCCACAGGCTGCTGTCGGTGGGCTGATCGGAATAATATGACCCCAATTGGTCGTATTCATAGAACTCGATGCCTGCTTCGGGGAAGAAGCTTTCAAAGCTCTCCATGTACTCATGTGTCATAGCCGGGCCGCCATGTAGCAGCAACACCTTGATCGATGGATTGTTACCAAACCGTTTGGTCCATACTTTAAAGGTGCCAACTGGTGTATTTACGGGTATCATTTTAATACCGGCTACACGCACACCGGTGTCGCCTACATAGAGGTAATCATTTACGGGTGACTGGGTAGATTGATGGCCTGAGCAGGCAACAGCGATCATAACCCAGACCAATATCCCGTACACATAGCAGTTACGCATGTTGAAAGCATTTAATTGATTATACGATTGTGCTAAAATACAGACTGGAGCAGGATTTTAGCTATTAAAAAAATGATGGCTGCTATAACTGTGTTAAAAAAATAGTAAATTGAGTGTAGTAACGCATGAGAGTCTTCTATTACTGAACCAAAACTTTATGCCTTGAGAAATTCTACTCTAAGTGCTGTTTTAGCAGCTTTATGCCTATGCATGAACCTGGCGGCCACCGCACAAAAGCAACACCGCCCGCCTGCTCCCGAGCAAACTCACCGATGCGGCACCATGGAAATGCTCAACAAAATCATCCGGGAAGATCCTTCTATTGTAGAGCGGTGGCGCGAAGAGGGTCAAAAGCAATACCAGGCTTATCTTCAGCGCAAGGAAGAACAGAGTGGTTTACGCATACTACCCGGCGACATTGTAATTCCTGTTGTATTTCACCTTGTGGGTGCTGCCAGTGCAGTGAATGTGATTCCCGACCGGGACATGTATGAGCACCTGGAAATATTGAACCGCGACTTTGCCGGTGAAAAAGCGGAGTTCTATAAGGCTCATGGTGTATTTGCTCCTGAATTTATACCAGCCATCGCCAATATACCAGTTCGTTTTGTGCTTGCGCGCCGTACGCCCGCCGGGGCTGCCACCAATGGCATCGAGCGTCGCATCACCACCAAGACGTTCACGCAAAACAACATCAATGAATTAAAGAGTACTTCGCTTGGTGGGCTCGACCCGTGGGACGTGACCAAGTACCTGAATATCTGGTGTGCCACTTTCACCGATAACCTGCTGGGTATCGCTACTTTTCCGTTCACCAACTCAGCTACCATCGGCCCGCAAGGGGTAGCTATCCACTTGTTGACACTTGGCGCTAATCCCTGCCGTAACTATTCGCCGCTGTACAATGAAGGTGCTACGTTATCGCATGAGGTGGGGCATTACTTTTACCTGTGGCATGCTTTCGGTGATAATGCTGCCTGCAATAACCTCGACTTCAGGATCCAAAGTGGCTGGCCGTTGACGGCTGCCGCCTCTAATGATGATACGCCGCCGGAGAAGGCGGTTGAAGAGACGATGTTTGGCAACGTGAGTGGCCTGTATTCAGATGGCTGTGCGCCCTCACCGCCCGGCATGATGTATATGAACTTCATGAACTATTTCGACGACCGCTCTATGTTTTTCTTTACCAAGGGCCAGCAGGAACGGGTGACCGCAACTATCGATATGTACCGGGCAAGTTTAAAAACGTCTGATGCTTTTACACCGCCTGCTCCTGTTACAGATGCCTACCTCGTGAGTATGACACCGATGGGCAAGTGTGATAGCAGAAGTCCTATATTGGATAATACGCCTATCAAAGTTACCGTACGGAACTATGGCACTACTACGCTCACTTCCGTTGCCGTGACTGTACAGATCGATGCGGGAGCGCCTGTAACCACCACTTTCCCTATCAACCTCGCTCCGCTTCGTGACACCACGCTCACCGCAAGTGCCATCACGGGGGCAAGGGGTAATCATACTGTGTTGGTGTATACTTCGGCGCCTAATGCGTCTACTGATGGTTATCTGCATAATGATACTATCACTTCGCGGGTGAACATACGTACCAATTTCCTAACTGCTCCTTTTACCGAGAATTTCAACGGCCCATTCTTTCCGCCACGTTTAGCTGCTGCCAGTGACTTGTGGTATGTGAATAATCCTACCGGCACCAACTCCTGGACGCTCAGTGATCTGAACTTTTTCACCACTGGCGCCGTAGCTGCTGCCAACTATTCTTATAATGAAGTGGGCCAGCTGGATGATCTCGTTACACCACCTATCGATTTCGGCTCTTATGATAGTTCTGTACTTAGTTTCCGTGTGGCTCATGCGCGTTATGATGATCCCGCCTATACCTGGGATGGTCTGGAGGTTCATGCCTCTAATGATGGCGGGCAAAACTGGTTTATTATCTACAAGAAAACGGGCAAGGACCTGGAAACGCAAACTGAAACGGAGTCGGCCGTTTGAATCCTGATCACTGGAGAGAAGAGCTGGTCAGTTTGCC
>JAGIBF010000079.1 GCA_017744515.1 Niastella sp. | reverse complement strand
CAGGGATATCGAATAATTTATTATATACCACTACCTCCCCTATCCAAGCATACTTTGATGGTGAACTCCAGACTGAACAATATAAACTTTATTCCTTTTTCGTCTTCGGATTATCCCCCAATTTTGATACATTATTGGTACAAGATAACCTACCAAATCCCTATCGCGACAGCGTTTTAGGAATAAGGCTGATCAATCTATCACCCAATAGCAATCCTCTAAGTCTTACAATCGCATCAGATACTAAAGTCAATATTTTTTCAGGCATCGTCTATAAGCGATTAACAGACTTTGTTACAATTCCTTTACCCGGCAATGTTACAACAAACGCTGTCACTTTTCAGGTACGGGATGCCATTACAAATAACGTATTAACAACTTATACCTTGCCGCTGACTCCCAATTCAACCTATCTCAATATAGGAATAAACAAGTCCCGTTTTATGAACCTGACTTTGGTAGTCCGAGGACTTCAAGGCACTACTTCAGGATCTTCGGCTATAGGGCTTTTTCCTGTAGCTAACTATTAGTGATAAAAGCAATATCTATCGAGCCATGCAAACTATTGCATGGCTCCTTCTTTAAATATGCATCATGAAAACATTATCCTCTACCAAGCTGGCCAATGCACTTGGCTGGATCATCTTCTTATGGGGCTGTATCAGCCTCCTGCTACTCATGCTCATGGGCCACCTGTACTTCATTACCAACCTTCACCTGATCACCTCTGACGACACGCCCGGATGGTTACTCCTTCTCTATCGCCTGCTTGCACTTGCATTCGCTCCCATGGCCGGCTATATTATACATCAAGCTACATTACTATTGCCTACAACTTCTCTACTCTCCTTTCGCATCACCCTAATCATCATGCTACTCTCCATCCTGCTGCTCCTGTTCTGTCTAAAAATCATGCACGACTGTATACCCAATTGCCTCCACGGACAACAGGAAGCGTCCTAGGTGTTGCTTTTTTCACTGCCCCCCTTCGATAATCCTTCGACAAGCTCAGGGTGACAGCAATTCAGAGTGACAGCTTAATTCAATGACATTGATCTAATCACTCAAAACCCGATTTGCATACCTGCTGTGATCATACGCAGGGAAGGAAGCCTTATGGGATACTGAATGGTGGGATCGCCCCCCTGATAACGGGTACCTGAAAAGAGATTTTGCCCCTGCAAATAAACACTCCCCTCGCCTATCTTTAACTTTTTCAGCCAATCGCCCGGCAACTCCCAGCCCACATACAAAGACCGTATACGCCAAAAAGAAGCATCGACCAGCATCGCATCGGACCTCCGGAAAAGTGCCTGCCGAACCGCTGCAGAAGCGGATGCAGTAAACCGCTGGTACAGAGACTGATCACCCGGCTGCTGCCAGCGCAGCAACAACAACTGTGGCTGATTGGTGAACTGCGTAGCTGACCAGTCGCCCGGCGCACGAGGTGAATAAGCGTAATAGAGCGGACTGAAAGCCTTTTGCCACCTGGCATCAAATAGTACCGACATGCGGAACCTTCCCAACCGCCACTCCTGCGACCAACTGCCATAGGCCCGAGGGTCCAACTGTCCCGCCACTCCCCTTTCGGGCGCAGCAGGAAGCCTATACAAACCCGTATTGGGATCTACCCCGCCAAACCGGTAACCCTGCTGCACACTTAAAGGCTGCCCTACCATGAGCGTAGTACTGTAAGCACTGGACTCCAGACCGGGAAAAGCCAGCAACTGATTGCGCGGCAAGGTGAGCATCAGCGTGGTTGTATAACTATTCTTAGTACGCCAGCGGTGTGTAGCCCGCACGGACAACTCCCATCCCGTATTCAAGACTTTGGCCGGCCAGTTTATGACACTACTGCCCATAAAGCCAGCCTGATAGCCTGTGTTGACAGCAATGAACTGATTGGAAGTAACATTCCGGTACCAGGCTACATTGACAAAGAGTGTATTCAACAAATCCCACTCCAGGGACAGTTCCAGCTTACGGGTCTTTTCCCAACCGAGCGATGAACCGGCGAGCTGGCTTGGATGCAAGACCGCATCATTGGGCAAATCACCGGGCTGCCAGACGCCTATCACGCCGCCACTATTATCACCATAATTGTCATTGCCTGCAGCACCATAACTGGCGCGCAGCTTGCCATGAGAAAGCCAGGGCAAAGTCTTCATCCTCTTTTCTTCTGAAAACACCCAGGTGCCAGCGAGCGCGCCAAAGAGCGCCATGCTGCGCTTAGAACTGAGGCGGGAAGATCTGTCGAGCCGGCCTGTGGCAGTGAACACAAAACGCTTTTGCCAGCTGGCCTGCCAGCGGCTGTACAGGCCCTGGTAATGGTAGCTATCCATGCGCCACTCCTGCACCGTTATGGCTGCTTCGCAGGGCTTGCCCAATGCACTATCGCTGCGATAGCCTATCCCATTGAAAGTATGCCATTGCTTCCGGTCTTCCTGCAAGGTGACTCCGGTAATGCCGCCCCACTGCCAATCGCCGCTCCTCGTATGTTCATACTCCAGTTGGGGGTTGAACACCATACGCTGGTACCCGCTCCTGGCAGCGGCTATTTCACCGGTGGGGTTTTGCGCCGGATCGCGGCCAGCGATAGGGAACTTAGCCATCTCATTCACCGATACCAATTGAGAGCTAAAGTTGGTGCGCAAGCGTAGTTCGTTACTTAAACGATAGTCCAGCTGCAAGCCAGCCACCAACACGTTGATATTGGCCTGGTAAGTATTTTCGAACTGGGCCAACGGGTTTATGAAGGAGAAGCCATTTTGCGACCAGGTGAGCTTGCCAGTGGAATCACGCAGTTGCGGTAGCAAGGGTACAAGCATCATGCCCGACGCCAGATCGCCGGCGAGGGACCGATTTTGATAGCTGCTATAGTACAGGAAAAGATCCGCCTGTAAGCGACGGCCCGGTGAGCGATACTGAAGATTGCCATAATTGCTAAGGCGCTGTTGAGCAATATTTGCCGGCATCACCGAGGTTTCGCGGTAATAACCAGTACTGAGGTAATAACGGAACAGGGAGTCGCCCCCTTGCATAGAAGCATTGACATTTATAAGCTTCCCCCTGCCGCCAATGAGTAATTGCGGGATGTTGATGTAATTGTTGGTATCGAGCAATAACAGGTCGGGCGCATTGTCTAATGTGGGTTGCAGTCCTGCCGCTGCGAGGGCTTCTTTGCGCATGGCAGTATACTGCCTGTTATCGAGCATATGGGGAATAACCGTACTGGTGGCGGCACCGGTTTGCACATTGAACCGAAACGCTGGCCTGTCCCGACGGCTTTTACAGGTGCTGATCAGGATGGCGCCATTGGCGGCCTGCGGGCCATAGATGGCGGTGGCATTGGCATCTTTCAATACTTCGACAGTTTCGATATCTTCTGGATTGATGGCCGTGAGCATACTAATGCCCCCCGTACCGGCCCGCGGATCGCCCGCAATAGAAGACAGCTGTGTAACAGGGCTATTGCCAGTGACAAGACGTATTTTATTAAGCAATATCAGCGGTTCGTTGAGGAATTGGTTATCACTGCCCGGCGTAGTACCGATGCTTTGTCGGCCCCTGATCTGCATCCTGAGGGCTGCACCCGGCGCACCGCTGGATTCGGTGACAAGGAGGCCAGGTACGCTACCAGACAATGTAGTCATTACATTGGACATAGTCTGCCCTCTGAACCATTCTCCCTTCACCCGAGAGATAGCGTCTGAGCTTTTATTATGTTCTGACGACCGTACATATCCATTGGACACCACTATTGCATCCAGGTCTCTAATGGCATGGCTGAGCACGATGCGCTGAAAGGTATCTGCCCTGTTTACCTGTAGCGACTTATATTCATAGGCAATATGAGAAACCCCCAGTTCACTGCTGCCGGCCGGCCAAGGAATTTCGAATGTACCAGCCTTAGACGTGATGACGTACCGGAACTCTTTTATATTGTACACCGATACACCTGCCAACGGCTCGCCTTGTTCATCGAGCACCCTGCCCTTCAGGGTGTTGACCTTATTGGATGTGCGAATTAGCCTATCGATGTGGTAAAGGCGGATGTATGAGTCTCTAAAGGTGTAACCTAAACCCAATCTATTCAAAAGAGTATCCAATACCTTATTCAAAGGTTGTTTTTCCATGTGACAGGAAATCGCAGGCAGGTCGTGCGTGAGCACAGAAGAATAAACCCCTTTAAAACCTGTAGTATTCCGGATATACCTGAACAGGCTGTCGAGAGAAACCTGTTTGAGATCAGGAGAAATCAATATGGTAGTATCAGCCTGCTGCGCAGCCAAAGGCGCTGTTGTAACCATGTACAACAACACCATGAACAACCATTGCTGTATTTGCAACTTTGCTACCATCCATTAACTACATTAGATATTTCAGGCTACAATCCTTTTCTGATGTAGACCTTTCTGCCATTCAATTCAAAGAATACAAGCCTTGAAGCTGCCATATCTTTCAGTAAACCTTCGAGTGGCTCATTGCGCGGATAATCGACGATCGTAAATGGCATGTCGTTTAACGGATCAAGAAAAATAAATTCCACATCGTACCACCTTGCGAGTTCTTTCATGATGACTGAAAGCCGTGTATTATGAAATGAGAAATACCCTTTTTTCCAGGCTATGACATCTTTTGTATCGACTGCTGATGAGCTAATGCCGCCTTGCTTATCGACAATAGCCTGCTGACCGGGTTGTAGTAACAGGGTTCGTCCGGGGAGCTTTATCCGTACCGAGCCTTCCACCAGTGTGGTGATAATAGTTGCCGTATCGTATGACGACAGGTCGAAACTTGTTCCCCTTACCTCAACCGCCTCACCTTTACAGTAAACGGTGAAGATCTCTCCCCGCTTATGGGTTATTTCAAAATATGCCTCACCTTCTTCCAGTATCACTTCCCTTTTGCCTTTTTCAAAATGCAACGGATAGCGCAGCACCGAAGCGGCATTCAAACTTACTGTGGAGCCATCGGCCAAAACCAACCTTTCCTGCTTTCCTTTGGGCGTACGAAGCGTTTTCCATTCAGGGACAGCCGCTGTAGTTTGCGCCGGCGTGTCGATAAAGAGCCACCACAGTCCCATGGCCATCACCATAGAAGCAGCTATCAGCAAGGAAACGATGATCGATAAGGATTTTGTGATACCAACCGCTTTTTGCTGCAGCTCCACCTGAATCTTGTATTTTTCACGAAACTGCTCCCACTGCTGCATTCTTTGCTGGTGAAATGCGAAGATCTCAACCAACTCTTCGTCTACCTTTTCATTTGCGGGTCGTTCTTTACGATACTGATCCCATATCGCTTGCTCTACTTCCGTGAGTGATTGTCCATCTTTCCGTTTATAATAAATCAATATCAGGTCTTGTAGCTGTCTTTTCATATAACTATACTGTAGAAGGTATTGAGACTTATACTGGTTCTTTCAGAAAGCGGGCAATCTTTTTGGCTTTGACCAGCTTTTGTAAATGACTAATCGCCCGGTGTTTATATACCGAGACCACCTCTCTTGAAAGATTGAGTGTCTTTGCAACCTCTGTTGTGGAGAGCCCGTGGATAAAGAAAAGTGTAATCACCTGCTTTGACTGTGGAGGCAGTTCATCGATCAAGGTGAGTAGCTGTTGCGCCAGGTCGTACTTTTCGAATTCAAATATGATGACACTATCATCTGCCTGGGTTTCTGCGGATATTTCTGAAACCGGCTTTTTTTTCCGGTTCCAGTCAAAACAAGCATTTCTGACTATGGTCACGAGATAAGCCTTTGCATTTGCGGGGGTAGGAAACTTTTCTTTATTTACAACCAGTTCGTTGGCCAATTTTGCAAAACTTTCGCCCACGACATCTTCCGCCTCCTCTTTGCTGCGAATAATAGTATAGGCATAGGTGATCAAAGAAACCCATGCCTCTTCATATATAGCGCAGAGCCATCGATCTTTTGAATGATCCCCATCTGCCCGGTTGTTCATTTGCTTTTACTGTTGTCTTTAATACATGATTACTGCATTTAACAGAACGTATGGGAAGAAATGAACAACTACATAAAAATGGTGCAGAATGAGATGGTTGAAGCTACCACCTTAAACGTTCTTAAATAATCTTGTACATATAGCTATGTACCACTTTCACTTATCCATTAGACAAGTGAATTATTTTTTATGCCTGCCTGTGCCAGCAAATTAGTGCTATGTACAGACACATTTTATAAGACGAGGAAAAGGAAATTTCTTAACATCCAAAGTAAAGTTTTTTTAAAAAAAGTTTTAACAATAACCCATATAATCAACACTACAGTTATGAGTAAGGATCTTTTCAGCAACGCACTTCCACCGGACGACGGCCATAAAGGGCCTGCCATCAAACGTAAACTGATCGTATTTGCGGCGGCTTACTCGCGGCATATGCGTTACCTAAGACGGGATAAGCTATCGCCGGTACGGTTCAGGCTTTTCATCAACAAGCTCAACGTATTTATTACAAATAACTTAAGCAATGAACTGGGACTGGCCTGGCAACAGCTGATACGACAGACGAACCAGGAAGCTATGCAGGAAAGCAACAAAAAAGAGGCTGCGCTGAAAAAGCATGCTGCGCGTATTGCTTTTCTTCATTCCCTGATTGCCTACCTACCCGGAGAAAATAATATTGGTGCATCCGGTGCCGACGCATAGATGAGACCCCGGGGTCGTTTATAAATGATGTAAATTGTAATTACACGCAATGGTGAGGTTTTTTGTTCACATTAAACCTCCTTGTTATGACAAAAGCACTCTCCGCAGGGCTGATCGCCCTGCTGCTGCTGGGCATGCGCCCGGACCAACCAACTTCCGCCACTCCAACATTTGCCACCCAGGCGCCGGAAGTTTTGTTTTATTATTCCTGGTATTACGATTACGACAGGTATAACCCGGTAGGCACCACGAACACCGTGAATGGTGAGATGGCGAGATTGCGCAACATTTACCCGGGCAACACTTTCAGTGCTACTCCAGCCTGGGGGCTGCACGAGTACGAGTATGGTTTTTTCCTGTATTTCCCATTGGCCGTCATCTACAGTGACCTCTCGACCTCCCTGACAGTCAACAAACCTGACTCTACCGCCAGCCAACGTTAATCCCCCACCGTAATGGTCATCCTGGCCATTAACAACCACAGCCCGGTACGTGACGTGTACCGGGCTGTGTAATAAACAACAGTTGAGGGGGATCAAAAGCCTATTTGTAACCCAGCCGTAACCGTGCGCTGTGTGGACAGGCGCAGCGGAAACTGCAGGCTGGGATCGCCATCTTTGTACTTCGTGCCCATGTAAAGATTTTGGCCCTGGAGGTATATGCGTGCTTCGCGCACCTTCACCCGCTGCAACCAGCTGCCGGGTAATTCCCAACCGAGGTATACCGACCGGATACGCCAAAAGGAAGCATCGGCCATCATTTTATCCGACTGCCGGTAATAGGCCGCAGCCTTCTGCACCGCCGGGGTGCCCGCCGCGGTAAATCGCTGCAAGAGGGCCTGATCGCCCGGCTGCTGCCAACGTTGCAGCACGGTACGTGGGTGATTGGTAAGCTGCGTGGTCGACCAGCGGCCGGGGCCACTGCCTGTACTGTAGCTGTAAAACAATGGATCGAGGGCCTGCAGCTTTCTGCCTTCGAGAAACAAGGCAACGTGGAACCTGCCCAGCCGCCACTCCTGCGACCAGCTGGCTAATGCCTGGGTTTCCCAATGGCCTGTGATGGCCGTATCGAGCATGGCCGGTATCCTGAACAAACCTGTGTTGGCATCTACACCACTATACCGGTATCCACGCTGCACACTCAATGGCTGTCCCACGATCAACGATGTATTGTACACACTGTTTGCCAAACCGGGAAAGTCTTGCAAGCGGTTGCGCGGCAGGGTAAGTAATACTGTATTGCCCAAGGTACCCACGTTGCCCAGCCTGACCGTGGAGCGCACGGTGAACTCCCAGCCGGTGTTCAGTACGCTGGCAGGTTCATTGAGGACGATCCAACCTGACAGTCCTGTCATAGCCGGCGGCTCTATGGTAATCAACTGGTTGGTGGTGAGGTTGCGGTACCAGGCTATGTTGACAAACAGGGAACGTCCCGCTTCGAGCTCCAGGGCTAATTCCAACTTGTGGTTCTTTTCCCAACTCAATGGTGGATTGGCTGCCCGTATCAACTCCAATCCTGTAGCGCCTCCATAAGACAACTGACCGGATCGCGGGGCGTATACATCGACAAAACCAGGGTCTTCGATGTTGTCATTGCCGGCTGTACCGTAGCTTGCTCTAAACTTACCATAGGTGAGCCATTGCCCCGCGCGCAACCATTTTTCGTTGGTAAATACCCAGGCGGCGCCTAAAGCGCCAAAGAAAGTCATTTTGCGCTGCTGCCCGAAACGGGAGGAAGCGTCGAACCGGCCCGTGGCATTGAGGAAGTAGCGTTTGCGCCAATCCGTATGCAGCCGACCGTACACAGCGCGGTACTGGTACAATGTATTGTTTCCCTCCCTGACCGTATCGACCTGAGCGCCGGGCCATCCCAACTGATCATCACTGGTGTACCCCGTGTACCAATTGGCGCCCCAGCCGTTGCGTTCCTGCTGCCAGCTGGCGCCGAGGAGGCCGCCCCATTGCCAACCGCTATCCGTGGCAGGGTGTTCATATTCAAACCGGGGCTCGACCATGATGCCCTGGAAGCGGTTTTTGGCAGTGGCCATCTGGGGTGCGGGATTGCCTGCTGCCATGATCAACTTCATCTCCTCTTTTACCGGCAGCCACTGATAGCCAAGGGTCGTTCGAAAATAAAGGTGTTTCCACAAGCGGTAGCCTGCCTGCAGACCACTGGTGAAGCTATTGATGCGTGTGGTGCTCGTGTTGAGAAACTGGCCCAACGGATTTCTAAAAGCGAAATTATTGTGGGTCCAGACGAGGTTGCCGTTGGCATCGTGCAAGGATGGCAGTAAGGGGACCGTCCGGGCGCTGTAGGTCATGGGATCGTAGGGCAGGGATTGGTAGCTGAGGAAGCTGTAGTATAAAGCCGCGCCTGCTTCCAAACGACTGCCGGGCGAGCTGTACCTGATGTTGGCATGGCTGGTGAAGCGCTGCTGCGACAAATCAACCTGCATTACCGACGACTCGCGGTAATAGCCGACACTGCCGTAATAGCGTAACAAGGTATTGCCTCCCTGCATGGAGGCATGTATGTGGGACAGCTGTCCTGTGCCGCCGGCAACGAGGCGGGGCACGTTGATATAATTGTTGGTATCGAGCAAGAGCAGGTCGGGCGCATTGCTGACGACAGGCTGAAACCCTGCTGTGGCGAGCGCCTCTTTGCGCATGGCCGTATATTCTTTGTTGTCCAATAGCTGCGGGATGTAAGCGCTCGTGGCGGCGCCTCTTTGCACGTTGAGGCGGAAGGAGGGCTCTCCCATTTTGCCCAGCCGCGTGGTAATATGGATGGCGCCGTGTGCACCCCGCGAACCATAGATGGCGGTGGCGTCGGCATCTTTCAGGACATCGATGGACTCGATGTCTTCGGGATTGATGGCTGCCTGAGCGCTGATGCCACCGCCCGATAAGCCGCCACCCTGCGGATCGCCTGCTGCGGAAGGCAGGCGGGACACCGGGCTGTTGCCCGCGATGAGGGGAATCTTATCGAGCAATACGAGGGGATCGTTGAGGGGTTGGTTATCCACACCCGGTGTAATGCCGATGCTTTGCCGGCCCCTGATCTGTATCCTGATGGCTGCGCCGGGCGCGCCACTGGCCTCGCTCACGAGCAAGCCCGGCACCCTGCCTGATAGTTCGCGGAAGGGGTTGTTGCTGCCGCGGGTAAGATCGTTTCTCCGGACCTTGTACGTGGAAGCAGTGCTTTCGGATCGCGGCTCATTGTAGTAGGCCGTGACCACGATGTCTTCTTTGGCAGTGAACGAGGGCTTCAGTACAACACTGAGGAAGGTGTTTGCATCGCTTACATGCATTATCATTCTTTCGCAGGAGATATGGGTAAACTCCACCCACCTGCTGCCGGGCGGCCAGGGCATTTTAAAAATACCTTTGAACGAAGTGATGGCATAACACTTGCCCGCGGTGTCGCTTATGGACACGCCTCCCAGTGGTTGGCCGTATTCATCGACGACCTTACCGGTAAGCGTATCCACTTTATTGAAGCGTTGCATGCGCTGTTGATCCCTGCGCAAGCGGATGTAGTTGTCTTTGAAGGAGTAGCCTAATCCCAACCTGCCCAATACGGTATCGAGCATTTTAGTCAGCGGTACATTATCCTGCCGGTAGGTAATGAGGGCCGCGTCGTGGGTGAAAGCGGTGTAAATGCCTTTGAAACCTGTGGCTATACGAATGTAGCGGAAGCAGGAATCAAGGGTCACTTCTTTCAGATCGGGTGAGAGCGTAATGGCTGTATCCGGCGGCGCCTGTTGCGCCTTTGCGGATGTTACCATAAGAAAATAAAGCAGGACTGTGCATAGCAGTACCTTCCACATGCGCTTTTCTGGCATCGTTGAACCATATTAAGGGGTTATTCAATAGGGACACAGGTTTTATGGTTCTGCCAATGACAGGTAACAGGCTACTAAGAACGAATTTGACTATTTGACTACTAAGGGATTCCTTTACGGATATAGATCTTTCGACCTTTTACATCGAACTGAACGAGCCCCGATGCTTCGAGGTTTTCCAACAGGCCTTTGACCGGCTCACTGCGTGGAAACTCATCGATGGTAAACAGAGAATCGTTCAACGGATCTACGTATATGAGCTCCACATCGTACCATCGCTGCACTTCGGCCATGATACCGGAAAGCCGTTTATTGTAGAAGGTGAAAAATTTGTTCTTCCAGCCGGTGGCTTCTTTGGGATGTGCTGCAGACAGGCTAAGGTTTCCCTGCTTACCGGTGACTGCCTGCTGGCCTGGCATGAGTACCATGGATTGCTGTCCTTGCTGCACGTGCACTTTTCCTTCAACAAGCGTGGTGGTTACCGTTGCGTCTGCTGCGTAGGCCTTTATATTGAATTGTGTGCCCAGGACTGTTATCTGCTGATCTTTGCAGCGCACTATGAAGGGTTGTTCTTCTCCCTTTTTCGTTACTTCAAAGTATGCTTCGCCTTCTTCCAGTATTACTTCGCGGGGACCATTTCCAAATGTTTGCGGGTAGCTAAGCACCGTGGCCGCATTGAGCCATATTTTGGTGTTATCGGGCAGCGTGAACTGGCGTTGTTCTCCTTTTGCTGTTTGCAGGCGGCTCCAGTGCACGTTATCGCGTAAGAAGAACCACCAGGCTGCACATGCGACGATGAACAAAATAGAAGCGGCTACTGCCAGGTGACGTCGGGGAAAGCGAAGTACCCGGCCAGTAGCCTCCTGCTTCTGCTGTGTAGGAAAAGGACTGGTTAATGGTATAGCATATCGTTGGAAGAACTCTTCCACGGGCGGCATTTCCTGCTGGTACCGTGCGAGCTCTTCAAAGGCATTGTCATCGAACGTTTCCTCCCTGGGATGGACCTTACGGTACTTTTTCCACGCACGCTTTTCGGCCCGCGTGAGCCGCGTTCCGGCTTTGCGTTTGTAGAAGATCAATACAAGGTTATGCGGAAGGTTTTTCATCCAACAGGTTTGATGGAAAACACGAGCTATTTAGGGGAGAGACTTACCACCCGTCAACTTCTTAACAAGGATCTGCAACTATTTTAAAAAAAATCAAAAGAGTGCATAGAGCAGCCATAGCAGCATGAATATTTCGTCGAGCGACAGGTGACCTCCCTGGCTCAGGATCAAACGCCGTAACTCATTGAGCGCTCTGGTCCTATACACACTGACCGACTCCTTGCCGATCTCCATGCGTTGGACGGTTTCCTCTACAGAGCAGCCTTCAACCCAAGCGAGGTGGGCCACCTGTTGCAGCCGTCCGGACAGTTTATTGATGAATGATTGGAGCAGCAGCAGGTTCTCGCTCTTTTCCAATTGCAATGCCGCATGAGCGTCATCGGCAATCATCTCATCCAGTTCTATTTTATTGTGGGGATGTTCTTTACTGAGGTATGTGAGGCAAGCGTTTCGAATGGTAGTGACCAGGAAGTTTTTAAGATTGGCGGAGGTAGCGAATGCGCCGGGTGTTTTTTCCACTTTCCTGTAGAGCTTGAGCATGCTATCGCCCAGGATATCTTCGGCCTGCTCTTTTTCTTTGACGAATCCTCTTATATAACGCATGAGACCGAAGTATTCCTGCCGGTATATTTCGGTGAGCCACTGCTCGGACTGATTTATGGGGTTAAGGTTGTCTTGGGGCATAATAAATATGATTAGTCAGTCGCCTGCCGTGGATGGGCAGGTGAATTATTATAATATAACGAACAAGTGTTCATTTGTCCCGGCCGATCGAACAGTCGTGATAAAAAAATGACAATAAGTATCAACGGGGACGCTTAGTGGCCGGCTAACCATTGCGTGAGGGGAAGACAAAGGGAAGAGATAGTGAGCTATACTGCGAAGCCAGGGAAATGCATTTTTCAATGTTGGATTCTTTTTTCCCGCGGGTGTAGCCGGGACCGTCTTTCGACAGGTGGTTTCAAGGTTTTTTCATGGCTACTGGCTCCCTGGCTTGCAGTAATAAGCTGTTTAATGGTCGATGATAATTCTTTTGAGTGAACGGAGGAGGAAGGCCTCCTCCGTTGAAAATAGTAACCTCATTGCATGAGCACGGAATCTGTGCTCAGTATCACTGGTTTGTATTCCTTGTACACGCATTACATAAAGGTCAAATTGTGCACTTATTCCTTTTCATTTATATAAACGAATAGGCAAATGTGATCAACTACGTCTTTTTTGAAAGAGTGGTGCACCTATGGCGCACAAAACCTTTGAATACATTTTTTCTACAAAGCTGTAGCCCCTAAGGGGCCTGAAGCCAACAGAAAAGCCCTGCTGTGGACAGCAGGGCTTAACACATCTAAAATCAATATGAGAAATGGGAAAGCGGGAAAGATTAATTGTTGAACGGCGCTTCGACAAGCTCAGCGTGACAAGGTCCTATCTCAGCGTGACAATTACTTAGTGACAATGAGGGTTTTGCCTTTTAGTTGGAAATGCACCCGATCGGTAGATTCAAGGATTTTCAACATGGTGCTGAGGGGTACATTGCGTGGTACGGGTGCCGTAAATGCCTCATCGGCCGTTATTTGCAACTGGATGTCATCGATATCGCTGTACCAGCGTTTGACCTCTTTGAGGATATCAGACAACGGGGCAGCTTTGAAATCGAAATAGCCATTTTTCCAGGCAACAACGCTTTCGATGTCGACTGTCTGAACCATGATTTTGGAGGATTCAGGGGATTGATTGGATATAGCACCCTGCTGGGTAGGCTTCAATATTACCTTTCTATCTCCTTCGGCATTGACCATCTGCACACTACCTTCCAGGAGGGTTGTTTTGACGGTGGCTTCATCATCATAGGCGCGTATATTGAAATGGGTGCCCAGCACTTTGACCGCTCCTTCGTGCGCTCCACCGGGTGCGGCGAGAATGTCTACTATAAAAGGTTGTGTGGTGTTTTTAGCTACTTCAAAGTACGCCTCGCCGGAAATTTCTACCCGGCGTTCGGCGCCGGTGAATGCTGTGGGAAAGCGTATGCTGGCTGCAGCATTGAGCCATACTTTGCTGTTATCGGGTAATGTAACGGCAAAGGAGCCGCCTCTTGGCGTAGTAACTGTATTATAAGTGACTGGTGTTTTAGCACCTGCCTTTGCAGCATTTTGTTCATCGGGATTGTATACCAGCGCATCGCCCTGCTTGTTCACAGCTGCGCCATTCTCTTTGGCCAACACGCCATCTTTTTGCTCATCGAGTGTGATGGTGCGACCATCGCCCAGGGTGAGGGTTGCTTTATTGGTACCCGGCTGAATGTTTTCGCCTTTGTCGATCACTGCTACTTCCGGTGTAGCTTTTTCTACGTCCTTGCGCAAGAAAAGATAGGCACCGGTAGCCAGTACGCCTACGACGGCGGCGGCGGCTACCCATTGCCAGGTTTTGCGTCGACGGATGGGTATTATGGGTACGAATTCAAGCTCATTTTTTTGGATCATCGTCTGCCAGGCCGCCTCCTCATCTATTTTGTCCATCTGTTCGAGACTGGCAGCAACCTGTGGCTGATCGAGGCAACGTTGGATAAAAAGACGGTTGGCTTCCGAAGCGTTGGTCCAGGTATCGAGTTCCTGTTGTTCCTGTTCGGTAATTTCACTTTTTTGCTGTTGCAGCAATAAGTGCACTATTCTATTGACAGCGGATTCGTGCATGATAATGACGTTGATAGGTAATGGTTAATGGTAATAAAAGCAGTACCCTGCTCTTTGATAGAACGTATGGAGGGTTAACGTCAACTATTGATCGGCGCCATTCTCTTTGTTAAGATATTGCTAAGTAGGGTCAACCTACTCTTCCACGGCGCACAATACCGAGAAAAAGTGCAATAATATAGCAATGGGCAGGATATTTTTCTTTAGCAGGGCGGATTTGAGTATGGCTACAGCTTTCGTCTTTTGGTTGCGGACGGTTTGTTCGGAAAGATTGAGCAGCATGGCGATCTCTTTGGTGGTGCGGCGCTCGAAAAAGTATAGGCTGAATATTTCCTTGCACCGGTCGGGTAACTGCTGTACCTGAACATACAACTGCTGAATATATTCCGCGTACATCATGTCGTAATCGTCGCGGTTCATTTCGTGGGTGTAGTCGGAGGTATAGAGTATTTCCTTGTGGATGCGGGTGTGGATCTCCTGGCTGCGGAGGTGGTCGTAGCAGGTATTGCGCACCGTGACGTAGAGGAAGGAGCGGATGCTGGGTACCGACTCGAAGTTTTCGCGCAGCTTCCACAGCTTTACAAATGTTTCGGATACAATATCTTCGGAGAGCAGGTTGTTGCGTACCAACTGATCGGCAAAGTATACCAGTGCCTTGTAGTTGTTTTTCCAGAGCCTGTTGAGCGCTGCAGTATCACCACTTTTAAATGCAACGACCAGTTGCACATCATTATTGATCTCAGAAGGAATCATAATTCTCTCTCAGCTATTAATCAAAAGCATTAAATAAAAGATAAAAGGATAGTGTCCACTCCTTCCCGGCCAACCGGACAAAGGATAATAGCCAAACAAACTGGTTTGTAACTAATGAAGGGGGATCGTATTTCGGAAGATAAAAGGTTTAAAGGCTTAAGGGAGTAACATCGACTGACAAGCAATGTTACTCGAAAAAAGCTGTATTAGAAAATCCGTATCCACTTTTTTTAGCCAAGTGGTCACGGATCGCCCTCTAAGTTATGAATTGTTATTAAAAAAAATAACTCACGCTGGCTGCTTATCATTCTTTTATATATTAACTCTTAGGAGGCCATCTATAATAGACTGCGTGTGCCTGGAACTGTGGGGTCAGCTGTTCTTTCCTTCGAGCATGGGTACAAAAGAGAAGTTCTCGAAAATCTCTTCGGTGGTGGTGCCATCCGCCTGTTTGGTGAGGCGCAGCATACGCTGCACATGTCCCTCTCCTACCGGGATGACCATTTTGCCACCGGTCCTCATTTGCTGAACAAGCCTGGGCGGAATATAAGGCGCAGCAGCCGTGATGATCACCTTATCGAAAGGTGCAAAGGTGGGGAGGCCTTCGAAGCCATCGCCATAGAAGTATTTAATGCGGGGATACTTATCGCGCAAAATGAACCTGCGGTGTACATCGAACAGTTTTTTCTGCCGCTCGATAGTGAATACATTAGCACCTAACTCACCCAACACGATAGCCTGGTAACCACTGCCGGTCCCTATCTCCAGCACCTTTTCCAACGGTTTTACTTCCAATAACTGGCTCTGGTAAGCCACCGTATATGGCTGGGAAATGGTTTGGTCTGCATCGATGGGGAAAGCACGGTCTTCATACGCGATCTTGTCGAAGGCCGAATCCATGAAATAATGCCGGGGAATGTTTTGTATGGCTGTAAGCACCCGCTCGTCGGTAATGCCTTTTTCTTTCAACACTTTTACTAACTGCATGCGGAGGCCCTTGTGGCGGTATGTGTCTTCGAATGATCTCATTGTTGAGACAAAGATATGACAAAAGTGGCTGATGGTCAATGACTCTTGTTGTCACTTTATTCGTGAATGCAGGCTTGCATTTTTTATCGCCGTTGCGAAGTGGCAAGGGCTTTGCCTCGCCCTCTTTTGTCACTTTCTTTGTATTAACCTTTCTTCTTTTAATCTTTTACGCTTCCCTTGGGATTTTCGCGCTTCGCGCGCGGACTTGTCACTTTCTTTGCCTATGATGCAAAGAAAGTAACCAAAGAAAAATCAAGTCAGGCCCGATCGCTCCGCGCGGCCTGACGGGCCAACGCCACCCCAGGTTTGGCTTTGATTACTGTTTTTTGGGCTTTTATGCTTTGGGATGGATTATTATTGGGTCATTCATTTGTATTTGATGTTGCAGTTAGGCGGGGTTCTTGTCTTCTGCATAGTCGCTCTTATTCTTATTCCTTCTCTTTTCAGGTTTGACAATTGTCATGTTACACTTACTGAAATGGCCATGGGATGACGGTTCCCGGTCTTTGCTGAGGCTTCGGCGGGCGTGGAGATTAAAATCTAAGCGAAAACGCTTAGGATGTAAAATATATCCAACCGGGGTCCGTTAAGATGCATTCACTAAACCGTGTTGCCGGGAAAAAGAGTCAACTATCCTCCCCGGCAGCGTCCATTCGTTAACTGGTCAAAGGCCCAACTCCATGCATCCTATCTACGACAAGCTGTCGCGGGTACGTTTTCTATCGCGCAGCTATACCTTTAAATTCCTGTTTATTGCTTTCCTTGGCATTCACGTGCCGCTTATAGGATTGCTCATCTTTGTATTGCTGGCTACCGGCGTGATCAGCACCGGCGCTATCTTACTCATTACACTACTCTTAACGCTCGGCGCTACCGCCGCCACACTGTTTATATTGAACGGCCTGCTGGCGCCCTTGCGGCAGAGTCAGCATACGTTAAAGCTCTTCCTCAATGAGCATGAACTGCCTCAACTGCCCACGCACTATGCCGACGAAGCTGGTCAACTGATGCAACATATCCAGCTTACCCTCACCGAGCTCAACAGTGTGCTGGAAGAAAAGAAAGACCTCACCGCTCTCCTATCGCATGACCTGCGCACCCCTTTGCGTAATGTGCAGACCTATGCAGGAATTATTCAGGAACAAACGCTTTCTGCAGAAGAGGTAAAAGAGATTGCAGAAGGGATTACCGAATCGGCCAAAGAGCAACAGCTGATCCTCGAAAACATCCTCGAGATCTTGCGCATGGATTATCTGTTCCAGGATAGTAGTCAGCTGGAAGCTGTGTCGCTTGCTCATCTCGTCGACGACATCCTTCAATCCATGCAACCTATTGCGGCCAACAAACAGATCGCTCTCACGACCGATGTGCGTCATACCGGATCGGTTCATGTTCATGCCGACCTCTTCAAACAGGTGTTGAAAAACCTGGTGGGTAACGCTATCAAATTTTCTCATCCGGGGACATCCGTATTAATTCGCATTCAGCAGCAGGATCATCAGACGATCATCGAGGTGATCGATAGTGGTATTGGGTTTGATACTGCTATCAGTGAACAGTTGTTTGAAAGGTTTACTAAGAGTGGACGTAAGGGGACGGCTGGTGAGCCGACGACGGGGCTCGGCTTATACTTGAGTCGCAAGATAATACGCCATCAGCGTGGAGATCTTATTGCGCATAGCGCGGGGGCGGGTAAGGGGGCTACGTTTACAATTAGTTTGAATTGAGCACCTTTTTTCGTTTTTCCTTTTTTTCGTTTGCTCCGTTTGCGATACCACCTTTGCGATGTGGCCACCTTTGGTGGCTTTTTATCGCTGTTTGCGATGTTGTCACTTTCTTTACTTTTACTTTTTTGCTTACGCAAGGGTTTCGCGCTTCTCGCGCGGGATTGTCACTTTCTTTGCCTTGGATGCAAAGAAAGTAACCAAAGAAAAATCAAGTCAGGCCCGATCGCTCCGCGCGGCCTGACGGGCCAACGCCACCCCAGGTTTGGCTTTGATTACTACTTTTTTGGCTTTTATGCTTTGGGATGGATTACTATTGGGTAATTCATTGTTTGCGAGGTTGCAGTTAGGCGGGGTTCATGCTTTGTGCATAGCCACTGTTATTATTAATTCCTTGAAAGCCCGTTGCAGGTGCAACGGGCTTGTATGCATTGGGCTTATTAGCCTATTAGCTTAACAGGGTTGGTTTTTCTTTGTAGGTTTTCCAGAGGAATTCGCCGAAGAGGGTGTTGGCCCAGGCGAACCACTTGCGGGTGAAATTTTTGGGATCGTTCTTGTGGAAGGCTTCGTGCATGAAGCCGGTATCGCCATGCGTTTTTTGTAGCAGACTGATGCATGTTTTGATCTCTGCATCGCTGCTGCTGGTCAAGCCACGCATGGTGATGGCCATGGGCCAGATCATGTCCTGCCCTACGTGGGGACCGCCAATGCCTTCACCGGCTGAGCCCTTAAAAAAGAAAGGATTCTCACTGCTCAATACCAGCCTGCGCGTGTTTTGGTATATGGGATCGGTTGCTTTCACCGAACCGAGATAAGGCATAGACAACAGGCTGGGTACATTGGCATCGTCCATCAAATTATAACTACCGAAGCCGTTTACTTCATAGGCGTATACTTTTCCGAATGTTTTGTGCTCCACGATGGCATGTTGCTGCAAAGCCTTCTCTACCTCCGCCGCCAACGCGCTCAACTCTCCCGCTGTTTTGGTATCCTTTGCAATGGCCGTCAACATCTCCGCCGCCTGACGCAGGCTCACCACCGCAAAGAAGTTGGAAGGGATCAGGAAAGAATAGACCGTAGCATCATCGCTCGGGCGGAATGCCGAGCAGATCAATCCCACCGGTTTTACTGGATACCCATATCCGTTCATGGGCAGGGTATCGGTGGCAAAGGGCGTGGTGCGCTGAAACTTGTATTTGCCGTTGCCCGTCTTACGCTGCTGGTCGCGGAAGGTGTCGTAGATGGCTTTGATGGCCTGTTGCCACTGGCTATCGAATGGCGCCGTATCACCGGTGAGTTTCCAATAATGGTAAGCGAGGCGGATGGGATAGCAGAGGGAGTCTATTTCCCATTTGCGCTCATGCACGCCGGGCTTCATGTCGGTATGGTCTTTGGTCCACTCTCCTCTTTTTTCCGGATCGTTGTAGAAGGCATTGGCAAAGGGATCTTTCAGGACGCAGGCGGTCTGGTGGTTGATGACGCCCGCTACCAATTGCTGCAAGGGCTGGTCCTGCTTCATGAACTGCAGGTAGGGCCATACCTGGGCCGAGCTGTCCCGCAGCCACATGGCATCGATGTCGCCGGTAATGACATAGGTGTCGGGGCGGCCTTCTTTGGTGGTATGGTATACCGTGGTATCTAATGTATTGGGGAAGCAATTTTCAAACAGCCAGGCCAGCTCCGGGTTCTTCACGTTGGCTTTGAACTCCTGTATTGTTTTTTCTACGGATGCGCTGGAGAAATGGCGTTTGCCGGCAGGGATGCGGACTACGGGGAATTGGTCTGTGTTCTCTTTTGATGTGGCAGCCAATGATGACAAAGGCCCGATGAGCAGGCCGGCGCCTGCCAGGCCTGTTTGCTGAAGGAATATCCTACGTTTCATAATGCAAGTGTGTGTTTCGATTGATAATGGGTAAACCGGTAAACTATACCGATTTAGCATGCTAAGGTAAAGAGAAGTTGATAGGTTAACAAGTTGAAAAGTTGAAAGGGTGTTTGCGGGTTAGTTGACAGGTTAAAAAGTTGAAGAGTTGGAAGGGCCTTTGAGGTACACTGTTACTCGCTGTTGCAACATACAAAGTTTCCCTTTTGCGAAAATGGCTTTGTTGCTTATCGGTGGTTGGCCATCCGTTCTACCCCGTTTTATACTGTCACCAACGATGCGCTGCGTGTGTATTATCTACACGTTGAAACGGGAAACAGGGTAAAAAGTGATGTTTTTCATTTCCGTCGTATTATATATGGAGCCTTCACTAACTGCTAATCATATGCTAAAAGACCAGTTACCGGATTTCGTACCTGACAGGATGGATAGTCATGAGCAACAGACCTGGTTATATAACCACTTTAGCGCTACCCTCCTCTCTTATGCCTCTAATCTACTTAGGGATAAGGAAGAGGGGAATGAAGTGGTGCAAGACGTATTTGCTTATTTAGTGGTCCAACAAAGAATCTTCGGTAGCTATGAACAAGCCAAAGCCACTTTATTCGTAGCTACGAGGAATAAATGTTATGACAAAATCAAGCAGCGGATGCGCCAGGAGGCCGGCTACCGGCGGTACCTGGAAGATACGCGGCCAGACCTGATAGCGTATATGGAACAACGCCCGGAAGAAAATGAGGCGCATTTACCAATCATACAAATACTTGCTAAAGTGAACGAATTTATAGCACAGCTACCCTATCCCGACAAAGACGTTCTCGTGTTGAAATGGATACAGGGTAAGTCATACGAGGAGATCTGCGCCGAACTGGATATAAAAAAACCTACTGCCAGAAATTATGTTTCCAGAGCCAAGAAGGCTTTGCTGAAAAAGATGCGGGATGGAGGTATCTTATCTATTGTGGTGTTGCCGGCGCTGGCCTCCCTGGGGTATGCTTTTACGAATGCTTATTATTTGTTGGAAATAATATCATTGACCACTTATTAAACCTTTTCAGATGCAAAAAAACACCATTCCATGGGCTGTCCTGCTGGTGAAATACTGGCAGGGCACCCTCACTGCCGACGAGCAAGCGGAGCTCGACCGGCAACGTTCACTTTCCCCTGCGCGGGAAGCCGAGTTTCAGCAGATCAGCGATCCTGCCTGGAGCCTGGCGCGCCTCCAGGAAATTCATGCTGCCACCGAAGATGCGGAAGCCGGCTGGCAGGACGTGGAGCAACGGGCCGCCAGTTTACAACGGCAAGCACGGCTTCGAACTATGAAGCGCTGTGCTTATGCTGCAGCAGCCATACTGGCGGGCGTCATCATTTATTTTGCTTACGATCGCACCCGGCAGCGGCCTGTGATTTCCGGGAAAAAGCCAGGTACGCCGTCGTCTTCACCCACTGCGGCCGAAGAAAAGATCTTCCCCCCTCCCAATGATGCTAAGCTGGTTTTATATGACGGTTCGGAATACATCTTAGGTGACAAGCAACACGGTATCATCAAGGAAACGAAACACCTGCAAATCAGGAAGGAGGGTCTGGCTATTTACGTGAAGCAAATCGGCGCAGGCGGTGATGCGGGCAGCCAACAGAACAAGCTGATCTTATCGCCCGGCAGCACCTGTATTTTGTACCTGCCGGACAACTCATCGGTTTACCTGAATGCTGCTTCCACGATCGTATTTCCTTCGGCCTTTACCGGTTCAACCCGACAGGTGGATATCGAAGGGGAAGCTTTTATCGAGATCGACTCGCAGCGGCATACGCCGTTTGTGGTGCATTTAAACAACAAGTATGATGTAACTGCCACCGGCACGCGCTTTCTCGTCCGTTCTTATTCCCAGGAAGCGCAAACCGTGGTGCAGCTTGCCAGTGGCAAAGTGCACATCAACAAAATTATCCAAAACACCCGTCAACCATCCCCCATACAGAACATCAAACCGCTTCAGCAGTTCATAGCCGACGGCCAGCATGAAAATATTGTTGCCTGCGACTCTCCCTATGCCGATAAAAAGGCGTGGCAGCAATCGAATTTCAATCTTGCCAAGGACCTGCGATCGGTGATGGAAGATATCGGCAACTGGTACAATATGAAAGTCAGCATTTCCCCCGATATCAAAAATGACCGGCTCAGTGGCACTTTTAGCCGAAGGCGATCTTTATCCCTTACGCTCAATCATCTTCGTTCCATTACATCGCTACAATACCGCGTATCGGGCAATGAAATTATTGTAACGAATTAGCCTTGGGCAGCCATTAACCTTAGCCATTATTAACCATTAAACCACCCCCAACACTATTCCAGACCCGGCTCGACATTAGTGTTGATGAACATCTCAATCCATGAAAAACAAGCTGCGCAGCAAGCACGGCTTATGCGCAGCTTCTCTTTTGTTCATCACAAAAAATGGTTAGTTAAATGAAAAGCAAAATAGCAGCCATGCTCCTGATCTTTCCCATTAGTATTGTCCAGGCTCAATCCATTCAACAACCCCGTACGCTTGTCAGGCCCGAGCAAATCATCAGACCGCTTGCCGGTCAAAACGGCTACCACGTGGCCTGCAAAGAAAAAGCGTGGGACCTGATCATGCCTATGCCAGCAACGAGCCTCCGGCAAACATCGCTTACAACTATATTGAACACATACTGTCATAACGGGTTACTGACTTACAGCATACTGGAGTCGGTGATCCGCTTTACCATTTCCCCTTTGGGCGACTCCGTGCTGGATGGGCATTATACGTTGTTCTTTTTACTGGATCAGGAAGGAGAACCTTTACAAGAGGTGAAGCTGCGCATCAATGGCGGCGCGGAACAACGCTACCTGTTGCGGGACAAAGGCATCCTGCTGTTGCCGGGCCTGCAAGCGGGCGACAGTATCCGCTTCTTACCTTCGCTCAATACGGAAGAAGTGATCCAGCCTTTTGGCGGGAGCACCGCCGAGGTTGTTCAATTTCCTGCGCGGATCGCTGCGCTATCCAGCCTCTCCGTAAAACGGCCCAATGGCTACCAGGATATCGATGTGGACCATGTGACCGGCGCCAGCAAGGTGGCAGATCCTGAGCAATATAATAAAAGTGTCGGGCTGAATATCCTTGACCGGCTACGTTTCAGCCTCTCCTCTTATCAACCTTACGTGCCCGGTATTCCCGGCGGGCTGCCGGTGACGGGCACTACGCGCGGCATCAGCACCATCGATGGGAATATGGGTTTGCTGTATGTGCTGGACAATGTGCCGGTGCGGAACCTCGATGCCATCAATCCCAACGACATCGCTACCATTACCATTGCACATGATGCGGCTACCATGGCTTTGTATGGAAGCCGGGCCGCCAATGGGGTGGTGATCATGACTTCCAAAAGATCGCGCAGTGGAAAGCTGCACGGCAGTTTTACCAACCATTATTCCTATGTGCAATCTCCTACTGACCTTTCTGCTGTGGGTGTCCGCTCCGGGGATCATGTGGACCTGACACAGCAATTGTTCAACGACGGCGCTTATGATGAAAGGATCAATAAAAAAGAGCCGCTGGTGTACCTGATCGCTGCACTGGCAGATCACCGCAACGGGATCTTATCGCAGGCAGGGCTCGACTCCATCGTGGCTTATGCCAAGGCCCAGGACATCAGGCGGGACCTTGGTAATTATTTTTATCAGCCCAGCATCAGCCGGCAATCTCATTTGCAGCTGGCCCAATCGTTTAGCCGGTGGGCGTTTTCTGCTTCCATCGGCAATGATCAGGCGAGCTCACCGCTGCAGGGAGAGCTTCAACACCGCACCACCAGCCACCTGACTTTGCATTCCAACGTCATCAACCGTATTTCTTCTTACCTGCATGTGTATTTCGCGCACATCACCGGTCATAGAATGCCTTATCGTTTGTCGCGGCCTGTTTCTTTTCTTACGCTGGCAGACAGGGAGGGGAATCCACTGCCTGTTGAAGGAGGTGGCCAGACCAGCCTGTCGGATACGATGGCTGATGGCCAAAAACTGAGTGTGGGAGAATTTCCTGTTCAGGAATTGCGCATGGCCAACAATCAATATACGCAATCGTATTTCACCATCAACCCGGGTATCAACTGGCAAGTGAAGCCCTGGTTATCGCTGGACCTCCTCTATCATCATGGCAAGAACGATTTCCGGGAAATTACCATTCACCATGAGCAGAGCCTGCTGACCCGTAACGAGCTTCGCCAACATTCGGAGATAACGGACCATGTGCTGTGGTTCAAGATAGCACAAGGCGCCATTGCGGATACGCTTGTATCGTCCATGCAATTCAATGATCTCCGGGCACAAGCCAACATCACCATCAAGGGGGATCGCAATCAGTTTTTTGCTATTGCAGGCATAGAAACGCAATCGACTACCACGCATCTGGTAAATAGCCGTACGTATGGATATGGCACCGCGCAACCAGAAGCTGCCGAGACCAACACCCGCGTCGACTCCTTCGATTATTATACGGGCATATACCTGAATGCCATTTACTCCATAAAGGACAAGTTCATTTTTTCCGGCAGTTTGCGCAAGGACCAATTAAACCGGTATGGCCCTCAGCCTTTATTGAAAGGCTGGCCTTTTTACAGCGCCGGGACAGCTATTCATCTTCATAAGGTGGTTCCTTTTTTCAGCAAGCTATCTGCCTTAACTTTCCGCGCCACCATTGGTGAATCGGGCAATGACAGTAAATCGTTGTTGCTGCAGTCCACCATTCTGAGTGGCGGCCTTAATCCATACAAAGATCCTGTTGCAGACATCGATCAATATGCCAACACCCAACTGGAGCCGGAACGGGTGCAGCTCATCAACGCCGGTGTAGACCTGGCGCTGAAAGACAGTAGTTTTCAGTTTGGCTTCGACATCTTCCGGAAAAGAAGTCACAACCTGTGGAACTGGAAGCAGCTGCATCCCAATGCCGGTGGCGGATTGATCAAAAGCAACAGTGGCTCGCTTAAAGGCTACGGCTTCGATCTTTATATGAACGCGCGCTACGGATGGCGTGCCCTGGCGTTGAACAGTTCCGCCTGGTTCAGTTATTCCACCAACACGATCACTTCGCCCCTGCTTCCGCTGGATAAGATATATAAGTATACCATGGTAGCTTATTACCGCCCTCAGATTGCGCATCCGGTGAATGCTTTTTATGCTTTCCGGTTTGCGGGTCTTGATCAGCAAGGCAATCCTACCGGCTTCCTCAACGGAAACACCAGTAAGGATTACGAGAAGATCATCAATAGCGGTGACCCGTCTTCCATCAGGTATGTGGGGCCTGCAACGCCGCGGTATTATGGCGGGTTTACCCAATCTATGTTGATCCGGGACTTTATAGAGGTTGCCTTTCAAGTGAGCTACAAGCTGGGGTATTTTTATAAGCGATCGTCTTTATTGTCGGGAGATGTGATCAAAGGCATCGCCCTGCATAGTGATTTTTACCGTCGCTGGCAAAAACCCGGAGACGAGCTTACGACTTCCGTTCCTGCCATCGTGGCCACCAATTACGCAGCGCGGGATATTTTTTATGAGCACAGTGAAGCGCTCATTCAGCCGGCCGATCATATCCGGCTGGAGTTTTTGCGGCTGGGGCTTGTATTCGATCATACCAAACTGCGGGTTTTAAAAAAGTCGTTGTTGAACTTTTACTTAACGGTACACAACCTGAAGCCCATCTGGACCAAAAATCTTTATCACGAAGATCCCGAAACGATTTACCTGCCTTACAGGCCGGGTAAAGGGATCAGCGTAAGCATGCAGTTAAATTTTTAATACAAGGCGGATGAAATACTATTTAATTATCTTTTTTATTGCGTCAGTGCTGACGGGCTGCGAAAAGCAATTGAATCAACCCGTGGCTGACAATATCTCTACCATCAACAGCCTTGAAAAGTGCGAGCAGGTGTTGAACAATACCGATAATATGGGGAAGCAACCGGCGGCTCCTGAAATTTCGGCTGACAATTATTATTTCAGGGACAGTGTGCTGTACTCTGATGTGTCGGCTATGGACCTGCGGCATTATTTATGGGAACCCGATCTGTATAAACGCGAAGTCAATATTATCGATTATAGTCATCCCTACAAGCAGATAAACCACTCCAACGAGGTGTTGTCTGCTTTAGAACGTATCCCGCTTGTTCCTTCGCAACAGGCCCTCAGAGATTATATCGAAGGGGCCTGTTTATTTTACCGCAGTTATGCTTTTTATAACCTGCTGCAACTGTATGCAAGGCCTTATGATGCAGGGACGGCTGCTACAGATACCGGCATATCGCTGGTGCTGACGCTGGATAAAGAGGGGGATCAGTATCGCGCTTCCATGCAGGCTTGTTATGACCAGGTGATCAAAGACCTGCGAATAGCTGCCGGGTTGCTGCCGCTGCTGCCAGACGCGGCAAAGCCTAACAAACCATCGAGGGTTGCCGCCTGGGGTTTGCTGGCCAGGACTTATTTAAGCATGCGGGTCTACTCCTCTGCAGCACAGTATGCAGACAGTTGTTTAAAGTATTATGATCACCTGCTCAACTATCAGGATGCCATCAATATCAAACCATTTCCTTTTGGCAAGGTGAACCACGAAGTTTTGTATCAGGCTTACCTGCATGATGACAGCAAATTGTTAAAGGGAAGAATCAACAACAGCGAGTTGCTCATCGATTCTTCCCTTTACGATTCTTATGATTCCAATGATCTGCGCAAAACGCTTTTCTACAGGACCGATGGTAAAAAGGTCACTTTGCATGGCAGCTACTCCGGTTCCATCTTTTGCTTTGGAGGTATTGCCACGGATGAACTTTACCTGATCCGTGCAGAATGCGCGGCGCGCCATCACAACCTCCCGCTTGCCATGGCCACGCTGAATGAGCTACTGGAACACCGGTATAAACCAGGCACCTTCCACGCGTTGAGTGCCGCCTCACCGGATAGTGCTTTGGCGCTGGTGCTCCAGGAAAGAAGGAAAGAGCTGGCCTTCCGTGGCCTGCGCTGGACAGATCTTCGCCGTTTGAACAAAGAAAATCCTGTCCATACCATCAGGCGGTTGGTGCGGGGTGTATATTATGTTTTGCAGCCGAATGACCTGCGTTATACATTCCCTTTTCCGGATGATGTGCTGGCTGACAGCAAGATGGTGCAGAATCCAAGAAAATGAATCAGCTCCTATTCCACCCACTCGTATCTGCCTTCGCGGCAGGGTGCATAATAGTTGGGCTGAGAAAGATAGGGCTTGTACCAGGTGCAAACGCCTGGTTCGTCTTCGCAATAATAGATGACGCCGTACTGGTTTGCCGACAAGTAATTGGCGCCGTCGTACCAGTACTGCTGAAAGCTGGTACATGCGAAACAAGAAGCTGCTTTTTTGGCAAAAGCGCCACCGACGCTGAGGGTGATGGCAACTGCAATGCAGATCATTCTGATTTTTCTCATACAATCAATTTTAACAGTGAATAGATAGATGGATTGCTGTTCTAATCAGTCACTAACATGTGTGAGGCGGATCAATAAAAAAGAAAGAAGGTTGCGGACAAGTAACGGGACATCATTGCAGTTCTACTATTCTAAAGATAAAACGATAATCGACAGGATGAGCAGGTTTTATGAAAAGATAAATGCGAAAGGGAGGATACCTGGTGGCGGGCGTACTGTATTTTATTGAAAAACAGCATATTGGAAATAGCCTTTCACTTTCGGTTGCGGCCCTGCCGGTTTTTGAACAGCGTCAAAAAAGTGGGATAAACATTCTGATTATCAATAGGACAATGGGAATTAATCTCTATATTTGCCGCTCGAAAAAGGTCCGGTAGCTCAGTTGGATAGAGCAACTGCCTTCAAATTAGGAGCCTTATAAGGGAAAAGTAACCTTATAAGTGGATGCCACTATATCGGTGAACCCTTCCTGTCTTTGACAGATGGCAACCCCGAGGAAACTTTAGATACGCCTGTTAGTGATGAATGCCCGGTAATTTATTATCATGATTTATCACCACACAAAAAACAAAGGCGATCTGGGTGTTTTGAAGGTTAAACTCGACTTGTATCAACAAGGGTTTCTGCTCCTTGTTCCAGAAACAGAACATGCACCATTCGACTTAGTTATCTATAAGGATGGGAATTACAAATCTGTTCAGGTCAAATTCAGAAATCTTAGTAAGCGAGGCGCTTTGGAAATTCCTTTTAGAAGTAGTTACAGTACATCTAAGGGAGTGATGACAAAGTCAGTAGACAAGACAATTACTGATATTTATGCAGTGTATTGTCCACAGACAGACGAATGTTATTATTTTGATCCGAAGCAATTCAACAAGTCGGTATGTTTAAGGGTAAAAACATCTTTGAATCATCAACAGCAAGGTATTCGCCTGGCTGCTGAATTCAAAAAGGTTCCGTAGAGACTACACGTGGCACACCTGAAATGGTGAAGATATAGTCCAGACCACAAAGCCTTGCAACAGGCAAGGACGCAGGGAAACCTGTAGTTGGTAAGCTAAGCAGTAGGTCATTGGTTCGAATCCAATCCGGATCACCGAGTCGGACAGGCTTCCAAATTTGGAAGCCTGTTCTTTTTTTATCTCGCTGGAAGCCGCGCCCAGCGCACGTATCCACTCGATCACATCATTGTACTTCGGGGTTCGACATTCCTTTTCGTCAATAATCAGTTTCTCTGCACATATCGAACTCACCATCTTTTGTTGCACCGGCAGGCTTGCTGTTGAAAAATACTTAGGAAGGTTCCGTAAGATGTCTACTGCCGCCGCTACGTATTCCAACAGGTTGTTATCGACCTGCGCCAAACTATTCAATTCTCTTTCCAGTTTTTGAATCACCGGCTCATAACGCGCTTTCACTTCCCGGTAGTCGGTTGCCGCTAACTCTCCATCTACCATCAATTCCTGGGATTTGGCGATCCGCTCCCGGTTCTTTTCGATTTCCACTTTAAGATTGCTGACGGCCTTACGCTGGTCTTTGTGGGCCTGGTGGTAGTAGTCTTTCATGATTTGTTCAAAGAGTACAATATACTCTTCTTTGACAGCGATGGCCAGTTTGGCCATGAACTTATCGTAAGCATCCTCGGCTCTTATCCGGTTGCCACATGGGGATATGCAATGATAATAGAAATACCGACCTCCTTTGCCTTTGGAAGCGCTGCCAGTCAGGTTGCGGCCACATTTGGGGCATTGCATAAAGCCTCGTAATGGCAGTTCTTTCTGTGCGGCGTATTGTGAGGTTGTTTTCCGTTTTTTACCCTCCAGCACCTCCTGCACTTCGTAGAACAGGGCTTCGCTGATCAGGGGTTCATGAAGCCCCTTAACCAACATGGGAGGCTGCTCTTTATAGGGAGGGATGAAGATCTTTCCGTAGTAGATGGGATTGCGCAGCAGGTACCAGATATTGCTGCGTCCTACATCCAAGCCTTTTCTCCGGGCCATGCGCCATACGTCTTTGACAGTATAGACGCCCCTCGCTACTTCTTCAAAGACCCATTGGATCAAAGGGGCGTCTTTGCCGGGGGTAATGATGGGCCTGTTCAATTCATTGCGGGTGTTCTTGTAGCCTTTGGGTGCTGTGGTTACATACCTGCCCTCTTTCATGGCCCGGCGCATACCGGCTATGACGTTGAGGGAACGCCGTTCGTTCTCTACTTCAGGGGCCGACAGGTAGAAGGCCAGTGTGATCTTGTTTTCCGGGATGTTCATATCGATGGGCTGCTCGATGGCCTGTGGTTCCACGCCCAATTTGTTCAGCCGGTTGATCATCATGTAAGCATCGAAGGTGTTGCGGCTGAAGCGGTCCCACTTCAGGAACAACAGCAGGTTGGCGGCTTGCCGGTTCTTTTTCAAAAAGGCCAGCAGTTCGTTGAACGCCGGCCTTTCGAATGTTTTGGCAGAGTGGTCTTCTTTGTAGAATCGCACCACCTCGATATTGTGGAACTGGCAGTATTGCCGCAGGCGTTCTTCCTGGTGCTGCAGGCTGTAGCCTTTTTCGCTTTGTTCGTCGGTACTAACCCGTACGTAGATAATGGCTGTTTTCATCGGTGGTTGTTTTATGTTCTTCGAGGTGAATCACTTTGGTTTGTTGCTGATCGTACTGGTATTGCTCCCAGCCGATGGCGGCCAGCCGGTACATATAATCCCGGATGGCAAGTATCTGTTCATCACTCAGGTTCCGGCTTTCTGTTTTTAATAGCTCCCGGCATTTTGCAAGGGATAGCCGGGTTTTACTTCTTCGGGTTCCTGCCCTGTACTACACATTGTATGATTGGGCAAGGGCTTTAGGCGCGGTTTCATAAGATAGGGTTAAATAAACAAAATGGAAAGTAGCCTGTCAAGAAAATAATGACATATCCATATCAGTTATCCTATTACCTGCATCAACCAGGTTGAGCAGGTGACAGGATGCAACAAACATGGCATGGGGAATAATCATACTGTATCTTTTTCGAAAAAAAGAAGTGCTGTTTATTCATCGTCCTCTTCATCTTCATCTTCTTCATCGTCATCACTGGTTGAGTAGTCGTCTATCAAATCTTCGATTTGATGGATGATCTCTCTTTCTTCCTTCGAGTACTCCAATTGCAGGGTAATGATCTCTTCATAGTCATCTACTTCTGTAATGACATGGTGAAGGTTGTGTTCACATACTACATTGGCAACTTCGACCATTGCATCGATCGGCACCTGGAACTCTTCTTTAAAGAACTTTTGCATAGAAATTGGGTTTAGAATTTAAAAATAGATCATGCCACCCAAGATACTATGCACGGCCGGCGCAGGTATTCGATTTTGAGCGATTGTAAGCGATTTTGATCGATATTAGTAGTAAGCACTTAGCTTAATTCTAAATCCCATACTATCGCATATTCAAATCCATTTCATGCAACCTCTTGTCTTTGCCTATTGATGAATGTGTATAGCATAAAGTGTATTTATTTGCCCTCTGCTTCTAAAAGCGGTGTTTATGTATCTTGTCCAGCCTTTGTCTGGTGTATAAACAAGCGATTTGCCTGCCATTTGAAAACCGTTTGCCCGCTATTTGAATTTATTCAATCCTGATCGAAAAACATCGATTGCAGGTTATCCAGACAGTTAGTACGTTTTAAAATGAGCGTTCTGCGTATTCAGTCTTTATCTGCCTGCTCTTCCTCTGCTGTTGCTTTTTGTATTTCATCTGCAAAGGAAAAGAACTCGCGGACGGTCAGGTCGTAGAAGTCGCAAAGTTTGCCCAGTGTGGCAGTGCGTACCTCGCGGTGGACGCCTTTTTCCAACCTGCTGATAACCTCGCGGCTCATATGGGTAGCGTCAGCCAACTGCCGGATGGACAATCCCCGCTTTAATCGAAGGAAATGCAGGGTATCTCCCAATAGTTGAAAAAACTCAGTTATTTTTTCTGCCCTTTCGGGTGGTCTTTTTCGATTAGTCATTTTGTATGGTTATGGGAAATGTGATGGGTTGTGCTTTTTCCTGCATACCGGGTTGTTCCGGGTGCAGTGTAGCAGCGGTTTCGATGAATTGTTTGGTTCGCTCAGCCAGTATCGCTGCCTGATCTGCGGGTACCGTATAGTGTTCCTGGTAGCGGGAACCTGAATAGGCTTCGTGCAGGTAGTTAAGCAGTGCTTTCTCTTCCGGGGTATTGGCTGGGAAGATTTGAGTAAGGGTTGGTGATATGGTAGCGGTCAGGGAAAGCAGCCGTATAAGGTTATGGGTATTGGAGCGGTAGCCCATGACCGATTTGAACAGGGCCATGCAGGTATGTTGTACCGATTGGTGAAGCAGGAAGACGCCCAGCTCCGTCCGGCCAGTATCCAGGCAATGACGGGCAGTAAGGTAGAACTGCATGGCTCTCGCATTCTCTTTTTCCCAAGTGGGCCGGGTGGTATCGGTGGTGGGTAGTTCTCCTGTCAGCGGCTCTTGTAAGGGTAATCCTGTATGCCTGTACAGCATAAAGCCATGCTCGTAAATGGCATAAAAAAAGAAGCTGCCCTTGTCGAGGGCAGCCCGGGTGGCTTCAGACCTGTATACAATGATGTTAACCTTTATGTCCAACTGCTCTCCTTGCTGCTCACACATTTGTACGACCTCATGTTCCTGCCGCTTGTCTCTGGTGGGAATGATGACCAGCAGGTCGTATTCGGCAGTAGTCTGTTGCGGTATAGTACTACCAGCCAGGAAACAACCCCATTGCTGCCTGCTGACAAGGCGGGTGCCAAAGCACAGGATGTATTCAGGAGCAACGGCCTGAACAATATTGGTAATGAGGTGGGCCAACTGGCTGCGCTGGCGTTCCGGCAGGTGATCGGGATGGGCTTGCATACTGGGTTTATGATGGATAGGTTATACAAGCTCGCATTTGCCCGTTACCGGATTGGCCAGCAATTGGCGCAGTTGCCGTATCTGCTCCCGCTGGTACTGGATGATCTCATTACGGGCCAGCAGCAGGTCGATCAGTTCTGCGGCCTCATAGAAGTAGTCTCTTTTCGTGTTGTAAAGTCGGCCTAACTGCTCTGCCTGTCCGGGCGTAATGAACAACTCGCCGGTTTCCAGCTCCAGGTAGTTGGCCACGCTGATGCCTAAATGTGCCGCAACGGCTTCAGGCGTGTACTGGTGGGTGTTCCGGCAATAGATAAGGAATATGTTTTCCATACATGACGGTTTGGTTGGAGGCAATTTCCGGTACAGGGGACTGGTATTTAAAATCCGGAAGCGGTATCTTAGCGGTAAACCGTATTTTACCCGGTATTTTACCGTTTTAGTTTTTACTATATTTGTCGTATATCAATACCATATACATGGAAAGAACCATACATCAGGGCCGGAACGTTAAGAGATTCAGGGAAATGTTAGGCATTAAGCAAGAAGCATTGGCTTTGGAACTGGGAGATGACTGGAACCAGCGTAAGATATCGCTGTTGGAGCAAAAGGAGGTGATTGAGCCGGCTTTGTTGGAACAGGTGGCGAAGGCTTTAAAGGTGCCGGTGGAGGCGATTAAGAATTTTGATGAAGAGGCGGCAATCCATAATATCCAAAACAATTATGATAATTCGGTTATCAACGCAGGCCCCACAATCAACTATAAGTGCAATTTTAATCCATTGGAAAAATGGGCTGAAGAAATAACGGAGAATAGAAAGCTATATGAACGCTTGTTGCTAGCCGAAAAGGAAAAAATAGAGTTATTGCAGAAATTACTGGAAAAACATAAGTAATTAATGTATGAAAAAGCGTTCAAAAACAGCAATAGATTTATTTTCCGGCTGCGGCGGTTTGACATTGGGGCTAAGAAAGGCAGGCTTTTCAGTAATTGGTGCTGTTGAGATAGACGATCTCGCCGTAGAAACTTACAAGAAAAATCATCGGAAAACGAGAGTATGGCATACCGATATTAAAAAGTGTAGTCCCCGTAAGATGCGCCTTGATCTTAAACTTAAAAAAGGAGAACTGGATTTACTGGCTGGTTGTCCACCGTGTCAGGGATTCTCTTCTATGAGGACGTTAAACGGCGGTAAAGATATCGATGAGCCCCAGAATGATCTGGTTTTTCAAATGATAAGGTTTGTTAAAGAGTTCAGACCAAAGGCACTTATGATGGAAAATGTGCCGGGTTTGGCTAAGGACTACAGAATCGAAGAAGTAAATAAAACGCTTATTGATCTTGGCTACAAGGTACGGTATGATGTTTTGGACGCTTCTGACTATTCCGTTCCACAGCGTAGAAAGCGGATGATACTTGTAGCCTCACAAAGTGCCGATATACCGTTCGCTGAACCTAGAACGAAAAAAGTTACTGTAAGGGACGTTTTATCGAATATGCCTCAAGCGGGCAAAAGCGGGGATGAATTACATGATTTACCGGAAAACAGGTCTGATAAGGTTGCAAAGCTAATTTCGTTAATACCTAAAAATGGGGGCAGTAGAATGGATTTACCTTCCGCCCTACAGCTAGAATGTCATAAAAAATGTGGCGGTTTCAAGGATGTGTATGGCCGACTAAGGTGGGATGATGTATCCAATACGATTACGGGAGGATGTATAAATCCTTCAAAAGGACGTTTCATACACCCTCAAAAAGATAGAACTATTACTCTGAGAGAAGCTGCAATTCTTCAATCCTTTCCAAAAAATTATTATTTCTCACTTAGAAAGGGTAAGCACCACGCTGCGCAGATGATAGGGAATGCTCTCCCGCCTAATTTTATAGCGGCTCATGCTGCAGTAATAGCAAAATATTTATAATAAGTCATATAAAATGCATAACACCATACTCCATGCCCTTTTGGAAGGCCTGAACGACGAGCAAAAAGCGGCTGTTCAAGAGAACTCGCGACAACTGCTTGTTGTAGCCGGAGCCGGTTCAGGGAAGACCGAAGTCATGGCGCGCCGGGTCGCATGGTGGGTGGCAAACGGTATAGCGAAAAACCACATTGTAGCATTTACATTTACTGAGTCCGCTGCCGAGGAACTTAAATTCCGGATCAGAAAATGGATTGAAAGGATACATCCTTCCGGCTCTGACCCTACTTTGGGGGGCATGTATGTCGGAACGATACACGGTTTTTGTCTTAGAAAACTTCGCGAGCTTGCGCCTGAAGAATTTTACGATCACGATATGATCGACGATGTCGCACGTTTATCGTTATTCCAAAAGAAGGCGTATAACCTGGATGTTGCCTCATTGAAAATCGCATCAAACTTTGGATTATATCAGACTATAGAGATATTTTTTGACACCTATGATCAGCTTAATGAACACGATCAATTTGAGGTTCAACTTACGTCTGCAGAGTTGCCGAACGATGTGGCTACTGAAAATGACTGGATTCGCGGCGCCACCATTTTAACTAATGTCGGTAATAACAGTTCTTCACAGGCGTTTGGAAGAACCGCCGCCCGTTATTATGCTTATCTGCGAGCCCGACGATTCCTAGACTTCTCCACGATACAATCCGAACTCGCGAGATTATTCAGGCGACGTCCTGCACTGATTTCACAGGTGCAGCAGATGCATACTCATGTTGTTATTGACGAAGTACAAGACACAAATCCCGTTCAGCTTCAAATCATCAGGAATTTAGTGGGTGCTCAGGGCAACTTGACAGCGGTGGGCGACCATCGCCAGGCAATTTACAGCTTCCGTGGGGGACGAGTCGATTTAATGGCGGAATTGCATCAGGAGTTTACTGCCGCAGCCGATGGAAATGTTATTGAACTGAATAACAATTACAGATCAACACCAAGGATAATCAACATTGCAAATGCATGGTCACAAACCATTCAGCAGCTCGGCTCTTTACCTAATCCCACAATGGCACACGGCAATGCCAGCCGCACCGACTATTCGGATTGCCATGTATCCATTAATAGCTTCTTGGATACAGTTGCCGAAGCTAATAGAATCGCATCTATCATTAATGCACTTGTAAACGCGGGGGATAATACGGGAGCTTATCATGACGATAAGACTGAAACCAGGGGAATAGGCTTAAAGGATGTGGCAATTCTTTTGCGATCTTCGACAGATGTGCGTACATACATGAATTCGCTACGCAATCATAATATCCCTTTTATCGTTAAAGCTGGTCCTGACTTATTTTCCCAAAGCGAAATACTCTTATTCTTTGCCTGCCTAGCAATGACGGCGAATCTGGACAGTTTCATGGGGCGCGAGATAATTGGTTTATTGGGCCTACATCTCAACATAACCGATTTCACGCCTGAAAACGTGATACGTGCGTCTGCCAATGATTTAATCAATCGCGACGTCCTAAAAGTGGGGGTACAAGACAGATTACTGTTGCTTGCCAAAGCATTGAGTCACAAGCTATACGAGGATACAACCAATCCATATGCGGGTCAGTTCGCGCTGTTGAAATGCAAAGATGCTGCTAGATATATGCGCAGTAACGGTAAACCACGTCGTATCTTCCCACAGGAGTTGCTGCATTGGTTTATTGAGGAAGCGGAACTTTTTGATATCGACGACGGCACTGCTGCACATGAGTCCATTCTTTTTCATGTCGGCCAGTTCAGCAAACTAATCAAGGGTATTGAAACGCCGGGATGGACGACAGCCGACGAGTTTAAGTATCAGGTAATCGCCATATCGGTCTCGGGTATATCTATGGCAAAGGCCGATGATGCCTCGTTACTCACTCTACCGAACGCTGTTACCATTTCTACGATCCACGGAGCAAAAGGGCTGGAATTTCCGGTGGTATTCCTTGCCGACGTAAAGGCGCGACGCTTTCCAAGTAACATGGCAAAACGCGCACCAACCCTCTTTCTTGACGGCGTAATATTACAAGCCGTTAATCCCGGACGGCTGGCTGACAACAACAATTTTGACGGTGAACGCCGCCTTATGTATGTTGCGCTAACCAGAGCTGAACGGTATCTATTCATTTCAAAATCGGGAGCAAACAATAGGCAGTTCTATGATCCTTTGCTGGCTATGGTGCGTAATGCAGGTGGGCGTATTGAACCGACTTTTGAAGATTTTGTTCAATCCGTTGCTCATATGGCAACCAAAACAAAGAAAGATGACAGACTTGTAACCAGTTTCACTGATTTGCATTATTATACTGAATGTCCGCATGATTACTATTTGCGCAAGGTGCTTGGCTTTACCCCCACTATAGATCAAGCTTTCGGTTATGGCCGTGCCGTACATAACCTATTACGTGAAATCAATTCTAACCCCGCTGTTTGGGGAGCACTTGCCGCCGATGAAGTGGCCTTATTACAAAAAACTACCGAACTGGTACAAAGCGGAAAATTTTATTTGCGGTATACTACGGGCGATCCATTGGAAAATATGCGCAGAACTGCACAAATAGGTATTGCACAATACGTTCGCAATTACAGCAATGAGTTGAACACCCTTGAGTTCATGCCTGAAAAGGAATTCGAAACACTCATTGCGGAAGAAAACCTGCTGATTTCTGGTTCCATTGATCTAGTTCGGTTAGATGATCCACCGCGTATTACTATTATCGATTTCAAATCAGGAGAAAATTCCGAAAAAGCGTCATCCGGCCTATCGACGGAAATGATGCGACAACAAGTTGGAATATATGGACTAGCTGCGAAGCATGAATTGGAGTTTGAACCTGATCGCGGAATTATACGATACATTGGTGAGCGGGAGGCTGGCCAAGAGCAGAAAACTATCGAATTGAATGACCTGGAATTGGCAACAACACGGCAAACTGTTATTAATACAGCTAAAAAAATCAAAGAAAGAGAGTTTCACGAAGGGCCTTCGCACCATTCACCAGATAGATGTGTCAATTGCGATTTTCTTAGATTCTGTGGCCGGCCGGAAGCACATTCAACACGAACTCGTTGACAATGGATAAGGTAGATAAGATTACCCGCTCACGCAATATGGCTGCGGTAAGATCGCGAGGAAACCAAACAACCGAAAAGAAAATGGCAAGCCTGCTTCGCCAACAGAAATGGAAGGGATGGCGGCGGCACTATTCCATTGAGGGAACCCCAGACTTTTGCTGGCCTAAGCAAAAAGTAGCACTTTTTGTGGACGGTTGCTTTTGGCATGGCTGCCCCAGATGCTACAAGGTACCGAAAAGCAATGTCGAATTTTGGGAAAACAAAATCTCCGGCAATCGCAAACGCGATCGTCATGTATTAATGGCACTAAAAAAAAGAGGGTGGCTTGTTTTGCGAGTATGGGAATGCCAGTTAGAGAAACCGCGTACTGTTTACCGCATCAGGAAGGCACTTGATGTTACTCTATAACTTCCGCTCCTATATATTCGCTGAGAACCATTTGGCTTCACCTACAATAAACGGGGCATCGAATATTCTTGTACGATGTTTTAGTTATCTCGATTAAAAATCCATTTACTGAATTTGTTTCCGATAAAATAAAGATAACGGAAGCTTTAACTTTGAGCACCTTTTTCAGAAACTTACACAGTTAGCGAAATAGTTTCACAGTGAATTAAATCCTTTTCTTCAATAATGTGTCAGAAAAATCATTAATATACGATGGTGACTTCAGATAATATCTTGAATTGTACGACAACCTAAGCGCACTAAATCCGTTCTCGAGTGAGTGACCTATCCAACGCGAATCGATGTTTTCTATATATCCAGAAGGGTCATTAAGTAATAAAAGTTTCCCCAGAAACTTATACCATTCTTCTAACGAAATGATGTCTAATACATATCCATGAAATGATCTTCCACTAGAGAAAAGGTAAACAGGCGCATTCAAGTAATTATGAATGTCATAAATTAGACTCTCCTTAATTTTTATATCTGAAAATGTAAAATCAACTAAGGGAATTATGTAGCGTACGGAGTTAATGTAAATATTCGAATGAAATGCTAACTCCTGGTTGACAGTAAGCCCATTTATTGTTCTTTTTACAATAGTTAACAGATGTTGATCGTTATTAAGTCTAAAGACTGTTCTTTTTAACGTAACCCCTTGTCCACCACTGATATACAAACTAAATTCAAACTCAACTAAGTTATCATTTCCCTGCAATGCTAAATGCATTAGCTCAAGGAATGCTACTGGGTTTTCACCAACTTGAAGTGTCCTATTTGATCTCAATTCCATTTAATAAACGGTATAAAGAT
>JAGIBF010000078.1 GCA_017744515.1 Niastella sp. | reverse complement strand
ACGGCGCGCGAGCGCAACGCCCGCGACCATGACGCGCACGCCTCCGTCACCGCCCAGCAATGCTACGAGCTTGCCCTGGTCGAGGAGCATTTTAGTTTGGTCATATACCCAGTTGTTGAGATATACGGCCCCCTCGTTGATCTCCTTGAGCGATTTACACATGAACGAGTTCTTCTCGATAGGCTCGCCCTTGGAAATATAGTCGATGTACAGTTCAGCCTCTTTGCGCAGGTAGTCGCTTTTCAGCAGGATCTTCCTGTCGGGTATCCGCATGTAGAACCCCTGCTTCCAGGCGTCCTTCACATCGGCATCAAACAAGTCTACGTGCATACTGGCCCTGAAGATATGATCGGCGGCGCGGGCAGTACCGGCGCTGCAACTGACGGTGACTTCCCAGGGCACAGGAAGAATTACAAGGCGGGCATCTTCTTCTGTGAAGGGTAAACCAAATATGTTGTTATTGGGATTACTAACACCGTTGGGATCAAAATGCGATAAGTCTGTCATGTTGAAGAGGTCTCTTCTTTAAAACGCCGTGCAAGGTAGCACAGTATTAATTAGAAGCAAAATAATGTCGATAAGTTGCATAAACGATCGTTAGTTACGGGTTTCGTATGTCGCGTTTCGGGTTGCTGCCGCATTCAATTCCTCCCGTGGCATAAGGGGGTATCTCCTCTGCCGCGTACTCTGCTACTAAACTTGTTCCTTTTTCACAAACACAGCTACACAGGAAGAACCCGAAACCCTAAACTCCAAACCCGAAACTGTACAGATTTCCAATATTTTACACAAATTCCAACAAATTCGAACAAAATCGAAACAGAATGGTTTAGCGCAGAAGAAACACACAAAAATCACATAAACCCGTTCCGCATTTTGGCCTAACTTTGCGGAGAACAGAACCCGGTTATGAAGAAGATACACATAGTTATACTTGTTTGCATTGCTGCCAGCATTATGGTGTTGTTAAGCTTTATGGGTGACCTCTCCACCTATGAAACCCTCGCCTCCGCCCGCCAGAAAGAAGGCAAAACAGTAACCGTCATCACACAACTGGACAGAACAGTTCCCATACAATACAATCCCGCAGTTAATCCTAACCTCACGAGTTTTCAGGTGATAGACTCTCTCGGCAATAAAGCCCGGGTAATGTATTACTTTGAGAAACCATTCGATATGGAAAAGAGCGACCGCATTGTATTGAAAGGCAAAATGAAAGGCGATGTATTTGAAATTAATCGTAAGGATGGTATCCTGATCAAGTGTCCTTCCAAGTATAAGGACGATCCCAAAGCAGCCTATAATAACCTCTCTCAAAATTAAGCACCCTGATGGATTACATTGGTGAACACCTGTTGCCCGGGCAGTTGGGCCATTTTCTGATAATACTCTCTTTGGTAGCGTCCATTGTAGCCTGCATAGCCTATACAAAGTCGGCCAATGCCAAGCTACCCGATGAGGCCGCGAGCTGGAGAAAAATAGGCCGCATCGCTTTCTTCACCGATGCACTGTCAGTAATTGCAGTGTTTGGTATCATCCTTTTCATCATCGTACAACACTACTACGAATACTATTACGCATACAATCACTCCGATAAATCCCTGTCGCCCAAATTCCTGCTGGCCAGTATCTGGGAAGGGCAGGAGGGAAGCTTCCTGCTGTGGACCCTATGGCACGGCGTATTGGGAATGATCCTGATCCGCACAGCTAAAAAGTGGGAAGCCCCGGTAATGGCGGTGATCAGCTTTGCACAGATCATCATGGCAACGATGGTGCTGGGTGTTTACATCTTCGACCTGAAGATTGGCAGCACCCCCTTCATGCTTACACGCCACCAGTTTTCCAATGCCCCCATTTTCAACGATCCCCATTACCTGAAGAATATAACAGACGGCGTAGGTTTGAACCAATTGCTGCAGAATTACTGGATGGTGATCCACCCACCCGTATTATTCCTTGGGTTTGCATCCACCATAGTGCCCTTCGCCTTTGCAGTGGCAGGACTTTGGAAAAAAGAATACGGCGGCTGGACGAAAACAGCCTTGCCATGGTCTTTATTTTCCGGCGGCATACTCGGATTGGGAATTATGATGGGCGCCTATTGGGCATACGAGTCATTAAGCTTCGGTGGATACTGGGCCTGGGACCCTGTAGAAAATGCTTCGCTGGTACCATGGCTGGTATTGGTAGCAGGTATCCATACACAAGTCATTTACAATGCTACCGGCCACTCCCTCCGGGCTACCCATTTCTTCTTCATCGCAACATTCCTCCTCATCCTGTATTCAACCTACCTCACCCGTAGCGGTGTGTTGCAGGATACATCAGTACACGCCTTTACAGGAAGCGGTATGAACTGGCAACTCCAGTTACTGGTGCTCATATTCCTCGTGCCATCCCTGGTGCTGTTCATTGCACGTTATAAAAAGATACCAGCCATTGCCAAAGAAGAAAGCTCTTACAGCCGGGAATTCTGGATGTTCATAGGATCGCTGGTATTGTTCCTGTCTGCCCTGTTCATCATTATCGCTACCTCACTGCCCGTTATAAATAAGATATTCGGTACAGCGTTCACGATCGGAGAAGACCGCGAATTCCCCTACAACCGGATACAGGTATTCGTAGCTGTGGTATTGGGCATGCTCACTGCCATTACCCAATACTTCAAGTATAAGAACACTGCGAAAGCTGCATTCTTCAAGAAACTGATATTACCTACGGTAATAACACTGGCCATTTCAATATCGGTCAGCATGTGGGGCAATGTCAACTATGACAAGTTTGGAATTGGTTTCCTTGCTGCCATACACATGGCCATGTTTGCGAGCATCTATGCGGTGGTGGGAAATGCTACCTACATCTGGAGCGGACTCAAAGGCAGGTTGAAAGCGGCAGGCCCCTCGGTAGCCCACATTGGCTTTGGCATTATGCTCGTAGGCGTGCTGATCTCTTCTTCTAAAAAAGAAGTGCTGTCCCAAAACTTTGTCAACCCCCTCAACTTTGGTCCCGACCAAAAAGAGAAAGGCGTCGAAAACCTCACCCTCTACCAGGGCGTGCGTACCGACATGGGCAAATACTGGGCAACCTATGCAAACGACTCCGTGACACAGAAAGGGAAGATGACCTACTTCCGTATCGATATGGAAAGCAAGGACGGCAAAGAACGATTCCCCCTCTATCCCGATCTGATCAGGAATACGAAAGGACAGGAAGGCTATTCCAACAACCCCGACGCCCGCCATTACTGGAATAAAGATATTTTTGTATATATCAACTACTCCACTAAAATGCAGGATGAGAAAGATACTGCTAAGTACCGGGCCGATACAGTGCAAGTTGGTGATACACTATTTTACTCCAATGGGTTTATGACGCTTGACAGCGTTACCATAAATCCCAAAACCGATAAATTCCAGTTCAAGGCAGGCGATACGGCCATCATGGCCAACCTGGGCATCATAACCCGCGAACAGAAGAAGATAACCGCCCGTCCGGTATTCTACCTTAAGAACAGCGAGCCACAATTTATCATGGATACGGTATTCTCCCAGGGCCTCTCCCTAAGCCTGGCCCGGGTAATTGATGACCGGCACATTGAAATACGCATAAAGGAATCGTCCCAAATGGTTCCCTTTATCGCACTCAAAGTGCTGCAATTCCCATTCATTAAACTCGTATGGTTAGGTACAGTGCTCATGGTCGTTGGATTTGTTATGAGTATGGTGTACAGGATCAGATTACTGAAGCCGGTAAAAACACCCGCAAGAGAAATAAGAGAAAAAACCGTAGCTTAAGCAGTTATTAATTATTCCGGCTCCTGTAGCAGGCTGTCCCTGGTTACGGGTGTTTGATAAGTTCCATACACATGAGAGCGATATCGGTAATTATTTTGCTGTATTTCAACCACCTTGCATGGGGACAGGTTATAGATCCTTTCCCTTATAAGTTCTCCGCTACCATCTATGAAAAAATAAAGTCAGACTCGGCCTCGTGGAGAGGGGGGGGTAACCTCTTCAGACTTATCCTTTATTGGCCTGTACAAAGAAGCATTACAGGAGTGGGATAAGCCAAGATCCTATCGAAAAAGCATTACCTCCGAAGACAGCCTGTATTTTGTAACGACATATAAGCCTGTCGATGCCAAAAGATTTATTCTCGGCAAAGCAAAAGAAAACAGGGTCCTTATATTCAATGAAGCCCATTATAAACCAGGCAACAGGGTTTTTCTTACATCCTTGTTGAAAGACCTGAAAGAATTGGGCTACTCCTATTTTGCTGCTGAAACTTTTTCTACCCGGCCGGGGTTTGAAGAAAACAGCAAACTACCCAACCTGAATACAGGGTATTACGCCATGGAGCCCCAATTTGGAAACCTGATAAGAGAGGCAAACAAGTTAAATTATACCCTCTATCCTTACGAACAACTTGCAACAAGAGATCAGCAGGAAAGAGAGACCGGCCAGGCAAAGAACCTGGCCAGGCTATTAGATAGCATCCCTGACAGTAAAGTGATTGTGTATTGCGGATTTTCACACATCGGAGAAGAAACAATAGCAAATTGGGCAACACCAATGGCCGCAAAACTAAAAGAATTAACGGGAGTTGACCCTTACACCATAGAACAAACAGTACTTTCCGAAAGGTCAAAAAGAGATCTGAACAATCCCTATTACAATCTCATAAATGCAGATGACTACGCCATTATTGCAGACAAGGAAGGGAACCCTTTCAATAAAAAGCTCGACGACAAAAAAATAGATGCATTTCTATACTCACCGCCTACAAAATATATCCATAACCGGCCCGGCTGGAGTTTTGAAAATGGGAAAGCTCCCTTTTTGCTGAACCCGGATTCTGTAAAAGTTACCTATCCTTTTCTTGCAAAGGTTTATGGTAAACAAAAAGACATTGATGAAATGGCTATACCTGTAGATATCATTGAGATCAAATCCCCCAATGAACTGGCCGTGACAGCAATGGTTGTTTTCAAAGAAGAAAAATTCATTATACAACTCGTGGATACAAAAGGGGCAACACAGGTAATAATTCCTCAATAACCGCAGTTTTAACAAAAAAATGAGCAGCGACCTGGGTTACAAAGTTTGTCTTACGGGTATTATTCCTTAGGAATAATTGCTATTTTGTGTAAACTAAATGGTTTCCAAACGCATTAAATACAGTTGTTTTACGCTGGTGATAGCACTCATATGCTTCACTGGTACGTCCATGGCCCAAACACCCGATACCATTCCGGTGCCGCCAGGAGTTGAGCAACCCGTTTTAGGACCCAATGACACCATCCCTGTACCCGCTATCATCGCCGGTAACCAGCTGATACCGTCCGGCAACCTGGAGTGGCTGTGGGTCACCGCTCCCTATCCCAAACATTTATTGAAGAAAAGACAGGAATGGACGCGCCTGCGCAATGCTATTTATGTTACTTATCCCTATGCCCGCAAAGCAGGCGTCATCATCAACGAGATCAATGCAAAGCTGGCAGGAGTGACCGATAAAGAACAACGCAAAAAATACCTGAAGACAAGAGAGAAAGAATTGAAGAAAGAGTTTGCCGATCCCCTCAGCAACCTCTCCGTATACCAGGGCAAAGTCCTCATGAAGCTTATCAACCGGCAAACCGGCAACAATTGCTACGACATCATCAAAGAATACAAAGGTGGGTTTACAGCACGTGTATACCAAACAGTAGCCTTCTTCTTCAGCAGCAATCTCAAGCAGCCCTACGATGCCAAAGGCAGCGAACAGGAAATGGAGACCATCGTGCTGGAGGTAGAGCGGATGTACCGCATGTAATTTCGAATGCAGGATGTAGAATTCCGGATTCTTTGAGTGTTACTGCGTAAGTAAAATAGTCACTTCCCGGTTCAGCCCAATAGGAAGTCGTCAGTAATTCAACAAGTTCAAAAAAGCGGCAGCAATCCTAAATGCTGAATCCGAAATCCTATAATTGTGAGATCTTTCCGATCAACCCGGTAGTGGAGAACCCTTCAACAATGGGATTGATGACCACCTTGCCACCGTTGGCCTTGACTTCTTTGGCGCCTACGATTTGCTCTTCGGTATAATCACCACCCTTTACCAGCACATCAGGCATCACAGCCTTGATGAGCTCAAGCGGCGTATCCTCTTCGAAAAGCACTACGGCATCAACCATCAGTAAAGAAGCCATTACAATACAGCGCGCCTGCTCATCATTGACAGGACGGCTATCGCCCTTCAGGCGTTTGGTAGAGGCATCGGAGTTGAGACCAACGACGAGGAGATCGGCTTCGCTGGCAGCCTGCGATAAAGAAGCAATATGACCACGGTGCATGATATCAAACACGCCATTGGTAAAGGCGATCGTTTTGCCCAATACACGCCATTGGGCTATTCTTTTCACCAGCTCAGGAAGGGTGAAGATCTTTTTCTCTATGATGTCCGCTTTGCGCATGAGCAACTTCGTTTTTCTTCTTATTGAAATATGGCAGCAAAGCTAAGGCAACAAATCCACTGATGAGCATCTGGAAGAATTGGACGGTCCACATTAATAAACCAAATGCAGTACCTATTCCGTCATTCAATCCATAAAGAGAGAGCGTCTTCTGTACAAAAATATGATATACGCCAAGGCCGCCGGGAGTGGGCATGATCATGGCAAGACTACCTGTAGAGAGTACCGACAGCGCTTCCGTAAGGCCATACACAGATGTTTCCTCCAGCGCATAAAAGCCTATCCACACACTCAACAGATACATGGCCCAGATAAAGATGCTATGGAAGATGAACCATCCCTTCTGCTTCACATACCGTACACTGGTAACACCGCCCCAAACCCCTGCAAGGATCTTTTTTACTTTCTGAATAAAACCAATGTGAGAGAATTTCCTGAATATAAAAACGGCGCCGCCAACAAGCACCAGTAAAATAACGATCAGCAGCGTGATCTTACCGGGAGTCAGCTTACTGGCTTTATCGGCAAACAAGGTATCCAACTGCTTGCCCACAAAATCACCGATCACATCGATCTGCGTGAGGGTAGCAATAGTGATAACGAGTACAAGACAGATGACGTCAAAAGCCCGCTCTGCCACGATGGTGCCTACGAGCTTGTCGGCTGGCACCTTTTCATACCGGGCCAGCACAGTACACTTTAATACCTCACCCAGGCGCGGAAAAGCAAGATTGGCCAGATAACCGATAAGAACAGCAAGGTAAGTGTTGGAAGTACGGGGCTTGAAACCTAATGGTTCCATCAGGATCTTCCAACGGATAGCCCGGCTGTAGTGACTGAGCAATAAGGCGGCCATGATGGGGAATACAAGCCAGTACCTTGCTTTGCGAATAGCAGCTTTGATATTCTCCCACTCGGTATCGGGGATCTTCTTGATAGACCACCATACTAGGAAGATTGCCAGCCCTAAAAACAATGCATACTGAAGATAACCGGCAATCTTTTTATTCATAAGTTCGGGAGAAATTGGTTGTCAGCAAAAATAGGGACAATATATAACGGTAATGTTATTATAACGGTATAGTTATAATTTATTGCCCTCTTTTGGGAATACTAACCACGGTTTAAAGGATTTAGCCTTTTCGAAGTCCATGCGGGCGTAAGAAATGATGATCACAATATCACCGGCAGCACCCTGGCGGGCAGCGGGACCATTGAGGCAGCACACGCCTGAGCCTCTTTTACCCTTGATAAGATAAGTTTCGATCCGGGAGCCATTATTGACATTTACTACCTGGATCTTTTCGTGTTCTATCATATTGGCTGCATCCATCAGGTCCTCGTCGAGCGTAAGACTACCCACATAGTTGAGATTGGCTTCAGTAATTACTGCCCGGTGTACCTTGGATTTGAGCACTTCTATATCCATGATCGTTGATTGATTTGACTGTTAATTTCCATTTCGGAAACGCCCCAATATTGAGCGCCCTATAAAAACGGCTGCAAAGCTATAAAAGTTTACTGAGTTTCGAACGTTTGTTAGTTGATGACGAATTAGCGTAAATAATAATGTGGCCTATTGTCTGCTGACCCCGGTGCAATGATAAATTTTTACCCTTAAATGCTCATTATGAGCAAAAAAAGGCTAATTTGATACCGGTTATGGCTCACCGCTTACAGACCCTCACTGTATGCAATTAGTGGTAGAAAATCAATTCATTATACCTGATCGGATAACCTCAATACGGGTTCAAAGATATCATGCCTGTAGACTATGCCATAAACCAGGAAAAAAACATCGACACGCGGCTTAAGCAACAGCTCAGGCAGTGGGCCGTGTACCTGTCAGGCGCTACCTTACTCATTTCTCTTCTTGTATTGATCGGCTGGCAATTTGACCTCCCGGTACTCAGGAGCCCCTTTGCCGACAAAGTGAACATGAACCCCGTTTCAGCCACCATCATGGGTTTGGCTGCTATAGCTTTCCTGTTTTTAAGAGCGCCAGACGACATTGGCACTGTCAGGGTACAACTGGGCAGGAGTCTTGCCATTGTGATCGCCAGCTTTGGATTGTGGAAACTGCTTAGCCTGTTTGGGATCATTGACCTGGAACCCGACAAACTACTATTTACCGGAAAGGTGCTGACAGAAATGGCGGCCGGCAGAATGAGCATCATAGCACCCAATGCTGCCTTTTGCTTTGTGCTGACAGGCATCACCTTGTTCCTGCTGCCGGCAGATTCCCTACGCAGCCATAGGGTCATCCAAACCATTGCACTCCTCATTATCCTGGTCGCTTTTTTCTCTATGATAGGATACCTGTACAGAGTAGAAGTATTCAACGCTATACTCGAATACATACCGATGTCCTTCCTTTCTGCCACCTGCTATTTATTACTGTCCCTGGCCTGTCTGTTGGCCAATCCGGATAAAGGAGTGATGGGCGTCATTACAGGAGCACATGCCGGCAGTAGGGTAGCACGCTTCTTTATACCCGCCACCATAGTCGTGCCGGTGTTGTTGGGATGGCTGCGATTACATGGCCATTGGAAAGGCGTGTTTACTACAGAGTTCGGCGTAACCCTGCTGGTCATGGCAGTAATTACTTTTTTCCTGCTGCTGATCTGGAATGCCATAGGATTATTGAACAAGTGGGATGCAGAAAAAGAAAGCGTTTACAAAGCATTGAAGCGAAGCGAAGATGAGATCATATACAATGCCTCCCTGCTCCAGAATATCTCTGATGCGATCATTTCCACGGACAACGATTTCCGTGTCGTGTCCTGGAACAAAGGCGCAGAAGAAATGTACGGATGGACAGCCGCAGAAGTCATAGGACGTGAGTTCCGGGCAATTATAAAACCCATCTACGAAAAACACAACCCCGATGAACTGCGCCAGGCGTACCTGAAGAACGGCTACTGGAAAGGCGAGGCCCGGCATCACATGAAAGATGATACCCTTATCGACGTACTTGTTTCATCTTCCATTATCAGGAAAGAGGATCATAATACAGGAACAGTTACAGTGATAAGGGATATTACCGAAAGAAAAAGAGCCGAACAAAAGTTTCGTGATCTGCTGAATGCTGCGCCGGATGCTACCGTGATCGTAAATGCCAGGGGCATTATAGAAATGACCAACAAGCAGGTAGAAGAAGTATTCCAATACACCCGGGAAGAACTAATGGGAAAACCAGTCGAAATATTAATTCCTGATATATTGCAGAAGGGGCATACGGAGCATGTAAAAAGCTATATTAAAAATCCGCAGGCAAGAGCGATGGGAGCCGGCAGGGAATTGGAAGCGCAAAAAAAAGACGGGGTCATGTTTCCTGTCGAGATCAGCCTGTCACCCCTGCAAACAGACGAAGGATTATTGATCACAGCCTCCATAAGAGACATTACAGAACGACGACTGATCGAGCAAAAACTTAGGATGTTCAACGAACACCTTGAACGGCAGGTGCAGGAAAGAACAGAACAACTCAGGCTGCTTTCGGCCCACCAGCTGGAAGTAAGAGAACAGGAACAATTGAGGATTTCCCGGGAGATACACGACGAACTGGGCCAGCAACTCACAGGCCTTAAGATGGACGTAGTATGGCTGTCCAAAAAAGCATCTGCAGATAATGATAATATCAAGACTAAGTTTGCCAACCTGCTGGAGCTGTTGGATGAAATGGTAAAAACGGTACGGCGCATATCTACAGGATTGCGGCCTGCTGCATTGGATGATTTTGGATTATTCCCGGCTATAGAATGGCATGGTGCAGAGTTTGAAACGAGGTTCAATATATCAGTGCAGCTCTCCATGCCCGAACAATCGCCCGTGATCCCGGCCGAAAAAGCTACCGCCATATTCCGGGTATACCAGGAGGCACTGACCAATGTGGCCCGTCATTCGGGAGCCACCAAAGTTGATGTCACCATTGATTGTAAAGAGAACAGGTTCGTGATGACAATAGCCGATAATGGAAAGGGCTTTGAAGCCGGCGTGGCCGGAAAGAAAAAGACACTCGGCGTGTTGGGTATGCGTGAGCGGGTGATTAATATTGGAGGACAATATGAGATTGCCGGCTCACCGGGCAGCGGAACAACCGTTTCAGTGGTCGTTCCCTTATAAAATACAGAACACTTATCTTATGTTACGTATACTTATTGCAGATGATCATACCATCATACAGGCAGGCCTTAAACTAATACTGTTGGAAGAGTTTCCCGGTGCACATATCGAGATGGTAAGCGATGCAGAAAGCCTGCTTAAAAAAGTATTCAGTGAAGAATGGAGCGTTGTGATCTCCGACCTGTCGATGCCCGGACAAAGCGGACTCGATGCCCTTGGCCAGATACGCCAGCATGCTCCTAAATTACCGGTATTGATATTGAGCATACATCCCGAAGAACAGTACGCACTCCGCGTATTGAAAGCCGGCGCATCAGGCTACCTCAATAAAAGCCTTGCTGCGGAAGAGCTGGTCACGGCAGTAAACCGTGTACTGCAAGGAAGAAAATATATAACAGCAGCAGTAGCTGAAAGGCTGGCCGATAAACTGGATTCCCCGGCTTCCGATGCCCCTGCCCATGAAGCATTGTCCGATCGCGAGTACAACGTATTCAAGCTGCTGGCTTCCGGCAGATCGGTGTCTGAAATTGCAGAAAAACTCTCGCTGGGCGTTACCACCGTAAGCACCTACCGTGCCCGCATTCTGGAGAAGATGAACTTCAAAACCAATGCTGAGCTAACCCGCTACGCCATTGAAAATCATTTGATTTAAAGACCTCTACTACCTGTTCTGCTCCGTTTGTAGTACATATACTACAGAACGTTCATCGTATGCTCTATTTTTTCCGGCTCCCGGATGATGTTACTTTGTATCAACAAAACGGTTAATGACAAACAACATGCTGGCGATACTCCTGGTAGAAGATTCAACGCTCATCAGAGAGCGGCTAAGCAGTATGTTGACGGAATTGAAAAATGTGGCAGAAGTAAAGGAAGCCGGCAATTACGAAGAAGCACTGGGAATATTGCAGGAAGGAAAAACAGATGTGGTGATCCTCGATATTGGGTTGCCAGGCAAAACCGGGATCGATGTGCTCCGGGTCATTAACCAGCAACAGTGGGAACTCAAAGCATTCGTGCTCACCAATCAGGTTGATAATTATTTGAAGAAACTTTGCCTGTCACTGGGAGCAGTTGATTTCCTGGATAAATCCAAAGACTTCGACAAGATCCCCGGCCTTATCACCGGCCTGTAAACGATATACTTTTTTGCTTTTTTCATAAATTAAGGTTTAAGGTTTAATGTTTAATGGTAATGGTTCGTATCCTTAGCTGTGTGCTGCCTGTGATGTTTTGACCCGGAAGGCCCAACAAACAGGAAAACGCGTGCATGAATTTGTTGTCACCAGATCTTTCCTAAAAGCATTATTTGGCAGCGCACAGTTTTTGTTGAACCTGTTTGATTCGCATTCTTTGCAAGTTGACCCCTATATAAATTACCCCGCTATAAAATCCAACTATGCAGCCGTATTTACTATTCGATCCGCAACGCAAACAATCCCCGGTTTTCAGCCAGCCCAAAGATCAGCCCATCTATTCCTTCCCTTTAACAGGCCAGAAGGAAAAACATGAACAGGAACTGGCGCAGGAAAGACAAAAACATCAAAAAGAGATCAAGAAAACCATAGCTGCAGCGCAGAGAAAAGAACGCAAACACATCGCTCACGAGTTGCACGATAATGTGAACCAGTTGATGATGGTAGCCAAACTCACGCTGGAAGCAATGGAATTGCCTGATGAGTTTAATCAACAACTGCAAGGCAGGGCATTGGGATCACTGTTGAAAGCGATAGAAGAAGTACGTAGTTTATCTTCCAGATTGACTGGTCAGCCCAGGAAAGAACACACATTGATGGAAGACATCAACACGCTGGTAGATGAGATCAGCTATACACAAGCCTTTTCGATCTCCTTTTCTTATGACAATAACAATTATGAATTGCTGTCATCCTCCAAAAAGATTGCCTTGTTCCGCATCATCCAGGAACAAATGACCAATACGATCAAATATAGCAAAGCATCGAAGGTGAAAATATCCTTGAAGCTGGAAGATGGGATTGTTCACCTCTGCATAAAGGACAATGGTATAGGCTTTGACTTGCAACAAGCAAGGGTAGGGGTAGGCCTGCCTGGAATTTATGAGCGGGCCAGGACATTCAGGGGGGAAGCAGTCGTACAGTCCGGTCAGGGTCGCGGCTGCTCACTGTCTGTCCGTATACCCTTTCACGACAACAACATGGCTGCTTAAAGAGCCAGCTATCCCATCCGCATATTATCTATCAACCTCACTTCACCCAAAAAGGCGGCAATGAGTGCTACCAGGTGCTGTTGCCCATCCCAGCTATCCTGGGGAGCCAGCGTGTCGGCATCCGCTAACGCGATGTATTCAATCTTAAAACCTGCCTGCTCCAGTATACCGGCAGCTTCAGCCTGTAGCGGCGCGAGCGCCCCTATGGCCAGGTGCTGTCGTATATGATCCAACGCCCGGTAAATGGCGGAGGCCTTTTTCCTGTCTGCCTCCGGCAACCGCATATTGCGGCTACTCATGGCCAGCCCGTCGGCCTCCCGGATCGTGGGCACAGCCACAAACTTCGTGTCCATCTTTAAGTACTTCAACAGCCACTTCACTACCATACATTGCTGGTAATCCTTCTGGCCCATGAACAACTGATCGGGCCGCACCTGCTGCAACAATCTGGCCATCACCTGGCACACACCCTGAAAGTGACCCGGCCGGAATTGCCCCTCCAGGATCGTTTCAAGATAACCCAGGTCATAATGTTCCAACTGGTGCATACCCTGTGGATACATTTCGTCCACAGATGGCAGGAAAAGAACATCTGTACCCACCTTCTCCAGTTGGCAGATGTCCTTGTCGAGCGTCTTGGGATACTTCTTATAATCGTTGGGATCGTTGAACTGCGTGGGGTTCACAAAAATGCTGCAAACCGTGATGTCTATATGTTTTTGAGCTTCCTTCACCAGGGTTAGATGCCCTTCGTGAAGCGCTCCCATTGTGGGAATGAAGCCTGTTTTTCGTTGCATCGATCCTTGCTGCTCCAAATACTTTCCCAGTGCTGCAGCCTGCTTAAAAATGATCATTTTGAGCGATTTAAAGGCATGGGATAGGCTATGCCCCCCATTTTTCTAATAAAATACCTTAACTTTGCACCCTGTTTTTAAAAATGGTTATCCGCAACCAATTATAATCATAATGCTGACAAAGAAAAGAATTTTATTTATTGCCAACGAAATGTCTCCATACCTGGAGCTGACAGAATTCTCGGAAACTGTTAACCGGCTGGCGATAAAAGCAAATGAAGGTGGTTTCGAAGTTCGTTGCATTATGCCCCGCTTTGGGGTGATCAATGAGAGGCGGCACAGGCTCCATGAAGTAGTACGGCTATCTGGTATTAACGTCTCTGTTGACAATGATGATTTTCCCCTCCAGATCAAAGTGGCTTCCCTGCCCAACGCCCGTCTGCAGGTTTATTTCCTCGACAATGAAGACCTGTTCAAACGCAAGTCCATATTTCATGACGATGACGAAAAGTGGTTCGACGACAATGGTCTGCGTACCGTATTTTTCTGCAAAGGCGCCCTGGAAACCGTTAAGAAATTTGGCTGGCCTCCAGACATTATCCACTGCAGTGGTTGGATGACCGGTCTTATTCCTCTGTATCAAAAAACGGCCTATAAAAAAGAGCCGGTATTTGCCCACAGCAAAGTGATCTATACCATCGGTAATAACAGTTTTAAGGAAAAACTGAGTCCCAATTTCCTGAAGTTGGCCAATATCAGCCCAAACATCAAGGATAAAGACCTGGAACCCTTCAAAGAGCTTAACAATACAGCCTTGATGCGTGGTGGCGCTACCTATGCGGATGCCGTGACATTTGGAGCTGAAAAGGTCGACAAGAAACTGGTAGAGGAGTTTGGTAAGGTGAAAGGTAAAAAAGTACTTACCTACAATGCCGAGTCCGATTTAACAGACTATTTGCAATTGTATTCCGACCTTGCCAAATAGGCTTTAATTCCGTAAACTGTTAACAATCACTACGTGAATAGGAAATTTTCTCTATCTGTCATTACTGCTTTGGCTGGTTTATTGATCTATACTTCCTGTACCAAAATAGATACTACCGACCTTGGAAATGAACTGATCCCAGCTGTAGATAACGTACATACATTTGAAACGATCCTCGACGTTGAAACAGATAACTTCCGGTTTCCCGACACTACCCGTATTACCGGTTCCTCCTTACATGCCCTTGGTATCATAGGAGATGATCCCGAATTTGGAGCTACCCAAGCTTCCGTTTGGGCTGCTTTCAACCCCAGCTCATATGGAGTACACCCATTTGCTATTAACGACTCTGTTATCATAGACTCCATCGTATTGTCATTGGCTACCGGTGGCGTATACGGCGATACGAACTCCATCGAGCGCTTTGAGGTATTTGAGATTGATCCTGCTCCCGGTAATTTCAAAGATTCCATTTATCGTATCAGTGAAAATGAATTTGCTGTAACCGGCGGACGGATCGGAAGCCGGGATATAGATTTCAATTTGTTGAATGACTCACTGATATATATTGAGAAGACAGATACAGTCAGAACCGCTAATGAGTTGCGGATCAAACTGGATACTGCCTGGGGCCGCCGTTTCGTGAACTACGATACAGCCATCCAGTATAAAACAGATTCTGCCTTCAAGACCTACTTCAGGGGACTGGCTATTAAAGCAAGCAACGCTTCGCCCACCAAAACAGGCCTTGCTTACGTAAGCCTCGCCAGCACTACCAACACCAAGCTCACATTTTATACCCGTGTGCAAAACAATGGCGTCATCGACACCACTACTACGGTGTTTAGCTATACAGATGGAACGCAGGCCAACCTCATCCGTCGTACTGATGCACACAATTATTTGACTTATCTCAACAATGGTACGCCCAATGATGATAAGGTATATCTGCAAACATCTCCAGGTTCTTTTGCTACGGTAAAGGTCCCTGGTCTGGATACCTTCAAGAATGTGAACCGGGTTATCCACCGCGCGGAACTGGTTATCGAACAGGTTACTTCTGCGCTGGATAACATCTATACGCCACCTTCCCTGTTGTTTATCGATGCCATTAATGCAGCAGGCGACTCTACTTTTACCATCCGGAATGACTTTATTTACACAGGTCAGGGAAATGGGTATGATGTAACTAATTTGGGCGGCGTTTTGAATAATAAGAAATATGTATTTAATTTGACCCGCTATTTGCAAAGTGTAGTAACCAGGAAATTGCCTTACTATACCTTGCGGATCTACTCACCGTTCTTTGCTGATCCCTGGCTTCAGGCAGCCAACGGTACTTCGATTGCACTGCCCAACTTTGTATTCGTAAACAGTCCAATTGCCAATGGTAGGCTGGTAGCCGGCGGCGGCAGTCATCCTACGCAAAAGATGAGAGTTCGAATTATTTATTCTAAAATTTAAGTTGGACGCTTATCTTTGCGCCTGTTTGGAATAATCCATTAAACATTCTGAATTTCAACCTTTATCAAATCAAACAATCATGCCGTATTTATTTACATCGGAGAGTGTGTCGGAAGGGCATCCCGATAAAGTAGCCGATCAGATCTCTGATGCGCTTATCGATAACTTCCTCGCATTCGACCCTCAGTCTAAAGTAGCCTGCGAAACGTTGGTAACTACCGGACAGGTAGTACTGGCTGGTGAAGTTAAGTCTGGCGCTTACCTGGATGTTCAGGAGATTGCCCGGGCTGTGATCCGCAAAATTGGTTACACCAAGAGCGAGTACATGTTCGAAGCAAGCTCTTGTGGCGTATTGTCTGCTATCCATGAACAATCAGCTGATATTAACCAGGGTGTTGATCGCAAGAAGAAAGAAGAGCAAGGCGCCGGCGACCAGGGTATGATGTTTGGTTATGCCACCAATGAAACAGAGGACTACATGCCCCTGGCATTGGACCTGGCCCACAAGCTGCTGCTTGAGCTGGCTGTTTTGAGAAGGGAAGGAAAGCAGATCAAGTACCTGCGTCCTGATGCAAAGAGCCAGGTAACCTTGGAATACGATGACAACAACAAGCCTGTGCGCATTGATGCCATCGTAATCTCTACTCAGCACGATGACTTCGCTGCTGAATCCAAAATGCTGGAACAGATCAAGAAAGATGTGGTAAACATCCTGATCCCCCGCGTTAAAGCTAAATACAAGAAATACGCTCACCTGTTCAATAACAAGATCAAGTATCATATCAACCCCACTGGTAAGTTCGTGATCGGTGGACCACACGGTGATACAGGTCTTACAGGCCGTAAGATCATCGTAGACACCTACGGTGGTAAAGGTGCACACGGTGGTGGTGCCTTCAGCGGTAAAGATCCTTCCAAGGTTGACCGCTCTGCAGCCTACGCTACCCGTCACATTGCCAAGAACCTCGTAGCTGCCGGTATCTGCGAAGAAGTACTGGTACAGGTTTCTTACGCAATCGGTGTGGCGCAACCAATGGGTATTTACATCAATACCTATGGTACTGCCAAAGTAAACCTGAATGACGGCGAGATATCTAAGATCGTTTCTGAAGTATTCGATATGCGTCCTTACTTCATCGAGCAGCGCCTGAAATTGCGCAACCCGATCTACAGTGAGACTGCTGCTTATGGACACATGGGTCGCAAACCTGAAGTAGTGGAAAAGACATTTACTTCACCAGATGGCAAAACAATTAAGAAGAAAGTGGAGCTGTTTACCTGGGAGAAGCTGGACTATGTAGCAAAGGTTAAAAAGGCATTTAGTTCCAAATAGTTGCTGAAAAAAACAGAAGGGCCTTCCGACGTAAGTCGGGAGGCTTTTTTATTGCTAAAGTTTAGTGCTTCACAACAGCAGCGCTTAAGTACTCACAACTCACCACTGACAACTCACTATTCCTTATTTTCGCCCCATGAATGAGCACCATAATCCCTGGCAGGTAAAAGGAGAGAAAAAGATCTACGACAACCCCTGGATTGCCGTAACGGAATACGATGTGATCAATCCTTCAGGGGGAAAAGGGATATATGGTAAAGTTCATTTTAAAGGTCTGGCTATCGGCGCCTTTCCATTGGATGAACAGCTGAATACCTGGCTGGTAGGGCAGTACCGCTTTACGATCAACCAGTATAGCTGGGAAATACCAGAGGGAGGCGGAGCGCTGGATGTAGAGCCAGTGCTGTCGGCCCAAAGAGAATTACTGGAAGAAACGGGCCTGGTAGCTAAAAGCTGGACAAAGCTCATGGAGATGCATTTGTCCAACTCTGTGTCCGATGAGCATGCGATCATCTATCTTGCACGGGAATTGAGCCAGGAAACAGCCTGCCCCGAAGAAACAGAGCAACTGCAGGTGCGTAAGGTTCCCTTTGAAGAAGCTTACCGCATGGTAGAGCAGGGACAGATCACCGACTCCATGTCGGTAGCAGCCATTTTAAAAGTAAAACTGATGTTAGCTGATGGACGGATATCATAAGAAACCAGGTATTAAGAAATCCTCCCTGATCATTGGGCGGCAACCGATCATTGAAGCCATTCAATCAGGTCGTCCTATCGACAAGATATTGTTCCAGCGCAACGTGACTGGCGACTCTATTGGCACCATCCGCCAGCTTGCACGTGATAACAATATTCCCATACAGCAGGTACCGCCTGAAAAACTGCACGCTCTTACCAAAGCCAATCACCAGGGTTGTATTGCCATTGCCGGGCTGGTCCAGTACCTCGACCTGCAACAGGTAATAGATCATGTAGTAGGCGCGGGTGAGACTCCCTTGTTTATCATGCTGGACGGGGTGACCGATGTACGTAATATCGGTGCTATTGCCCGCACGGCAGTATGTTGCGGCGCACAGGCGCTTATTATTCCTGACAAGGGAGTAGGCGCGTTGAACGAAGAAGCCATGAAGTCATCAGCCGGGGCACTTGAAAAAGTGCATGTATGCCGGGTGGGCAGCCTCATGAAAGCTGTGGATACCCTGCACCTCAATGGCATCAAAGTATATGCTTCAGAAATGACAGCCACCAGGATGGTATTTGAACTGCCTTATACCGAGCCCTGCTGTGCCATCATGGGCAGTGAGGACAAAGGCGTGTTCCCGGGCTTACTAAAGATCTGCGATGATGTATTCAAAATACCAATGGCTGGCGAGTTTGAATCACTCAATGTCTCTGTAGCTGCGGGTATCATACTCTACGAGGCCATGAAGCAGCGATTGTAATACGCTTAATCGAACCTTTCAAACTTCTTCCCTGTCCATTTGAACAGATGGTCAGATATAGTATAGTTGCCTGTCTTGTAAGATTTGGCAACAAACTCTTTCAGCTTAGCGATCCCTGCTTTATCATTACTGCCCGTTATCAGCAGCAGGTCCCTGGAGGGAACAGCCATCACAAAGTCGCCTTTTACAGCGAAGTTTTCTTTGGTCCAGAGTACGGATGGCAGAATAAGGCTGGCTTCGTAGTTGCCTCCGGCCGTTACCATATATACACCGTCTCCACCATGTATCTTTGCATTGGGCAGCACCCGGTCAAGGTTTCGTATAGCAATGGCCTTCAATGAATCTTTGGTAATGTTTAATTTTTTTAAGTCTTCGTCAGTCAGGTACCGCATACTGTTCTCTGTATCCTGTACATAGGTTATCAATAATTCATTGTTGTATTTTTCCGAAACAAGCGGAGCGGGCTTTTCTGCATTTATCGTTTGTGCATTCACTTCTTCCAGGTAGTTGCCGGGCTTGATTACGGGGATGATATCGACTGTATTGATTCCTTTATTTTCAAACTTGAAGAGGTCTGCAGTGGAAGCAAGGTATCTCCGGAAGATACTTTGTATGGAGTCGGGCTCTGCCTCGTAAGTGACATAAATATTATCAATGAAGTGCTTGAACCCAATGCTGTCTCTCATGGCTGTAATGGAAAGGTCGCTATTCAACTCGAACTTGAAAGTGGGATATCTTTTGCTTAAAGTATCTATATATACTTTTGCAAATTCTTCTTTCGGCATTACGGAAGGCCTGGAGTTACAACTCAGGATCAATAACAGGGGTAATAAGGTTAATAAAGGACGCATATTGGATAAAGGGTAGTTTATCCCTTGAATGTATTATTTACTTTTCATTTTTGCAAGTAGGTAAAATGCATGTCAGGTTGAATGAATTCATGCCTGACATGCACATGGTTAGGTTAAAAAGCTTTCTTCTCTACCTGTGGATACTGAATACCCAATTGTTCCAGGTAGGTTTTATACTTCGAAGGATCGTAATAGTATTTCTTCAACAGGGGTTTAAACTGGTCCATAGTCTTTTTGTTCAGGTGTGTGGCGGGTGGGGTGGTTGCCTCTACAAAAGGAATGTATTTCACCTCTTTTGTCTGCACATTCTTGTAGTAATCCCACGCATCGGTGATTGTCTTTGGATTGGTAAGCATATCCAGCAGCGTAGTGGCAATTACTTTACTGCCTGCCACAACTCCTTTGTGAGCAATTGGAGTAGCCATGGAGATGGCGTCTACCCAGCTATGACCGGGCGTGCCGGGAATATTGGAAGGATAGCGGAATACAACGGTGGGAACATTCCAGGCAATGTCGGCAATATCATCGCTACCGCCACCGGAGGAGAATTGAACTGGTCCGTTCAGCGTATCCAGTTTCAAAGCCAATCCATCGATGGGCTCACCACGTTGGGTTTTCTTGGGGGCGCCAGACATTTTTTGTACGGCCCTTGCCAGCCGCTGATCAGCTGAATCCCAGGTGGGGAGTCCAACGGTTTGTATGTTCTTGTATACCAATTCTGCAATAGGTTTGTTGAAATGCCCCGGCCAGGCAGTGCCCAATAATTTATGGGATACAGTAGTGCCTGTCATGGCGGCTACCGATTTGGCGTACAATATAGCGTCATCATACATGGCTTTGATGTCCTCATAAGTCCTTTCCCGCAGGTAATACCATACCGATGCTTTGGAAGGTACTACATTGGGCTGGTCGCCACCATCAGTGATCACGTAGTGCGAGCGTTGTGTAGGCTTCAGGTGCTCTCTTTTAAAGTTCCAGGCGATGTCCATCAACTCTACGGCATCAAGGGCGCTCTTGCCACGCCAGGGCTGCCCTGCAGCGTGCGCGGCATTACCTTCAAACTTAAACTCTACGGATACGAGGCCATTGTTGCCGGCGTCTCCCCAGGAAACACCCATGTTGCTGCCCACGTGTGTGAAGAGGCAGGCGTCTACATTTTTGAAATAGCCGTCGCGGATATACCAAGCTTTGGAACCAACCACTTCTTCAGCCACGCCGGGCCAGATGATCAGGGTGCCGGGCAGTTTCTCCCGCTCCATGATCTTCTTTACTTCGATGGCCGATAGGATCACGAGTGGCAATCCGGAGTTATGACCTTCGCCATGACCGGGTGCATCTTCCACAATGGGTTCTTTATATGCAACGCCCGGCTTTTGTGAGGCCTTGGGAATACAATCTACATCACTGCCCAGCGCGATCACCGGTTTGCCATTGCCCCATTTTGCCATCCAGGCAGTGGGAATACCTGCGATTCCTTTTTCGATGGTAAAGCCATTCTTTTGGAGGATACCGGTAAGGTAGGCAGCACTCTCTTCTTCCTGGAAACCCAGTTCGGAAAAGCTGAACACCATGTCCACCATTTCCTGAGCGGTCTTTTGCTTTCCATCTAATGACTTGATTGCTTCCTTTTTCCAGGTCTCCACTTTAGGGTTGGTTGTAGTTGTAGCATTTTGTGCGCAGAGCTTGCCGTAGAAAATCACGGTAGCAAAGAGCAAGGTTGTGAGTCTTGAATAAAACATAGTTAGCGTTGATTTGTGTAATGTAAACCGGGCTTCGGTACCTTCCGGTTGGCAGGTACAGGCAAGTAATGATGATGAGACGCCCAAGATAAGAAAAAAGGAAGAGTTATTCCAGTGGTACCCGGCTTATCTTTTCGATCATCGTGAGCCGCATTTTGTCGAACTCCTTTTTCTGCCGGGCGATCAGGAACCTTTTCCGGGCTACTGCGCCAATAATGGCGCCTGTGATGCCACCCAATATACCGCCGGTTGTGCCGCCTATTACGGCTTTTTCTCCGGCAGTGGTGCACAAGATGCACCAGGTAGAATTATCATTCACCCCTTTATCGTCGCCCAGTAAAAAGCCGGTGACAACGCCGGTAGCAGCACCAATGATGATGCCTTTCAGCATGCCTCTTACGACGGCGCCTTTTCTCCTGATCTGCACTTCTGTAATGTTTGAAAAAGTAACAGGGGTATAATTGTATTCAGTCGTTGAATTGTAAGGATTGAAGTATAGCTTTTGAGGAGATAATATCAGTGTAGAATCAGCAATCTTATTGAGGTAGCCCGTCAGACTTTGCCCGCTTACGGTTAATACTTTTACTTTGAAAATACGTTTCTTTAGATCGGAAGAATCTTGTGCATGCGCTTGTATCAACAGGAGCGCCATCATGAATGAAAGACCCTGTTTCATATGTATTGTTTTAAGGTGTTAATCGGCGTATGAAACGAGGTAAGCAGTAAAACAGGATAAGTGCAGGGTCTTCTAAGTTACAGTTTTTATTTATATGATCGCTGGGTTTGGGGCTTCTTTTTGCCCAGCGTATTGTACTTGATTCGACGTATGATTTTGCCTGCTTTGTCATAATGTGTCCACACGCGTGTCTTTTGTGGCAACAGGATGGTGAATGTGTAATGTATCGGGAAATACAGGGCGTCTGGTTTTAAAGCCACTGTAGTATCAGTTTCGCCCCAGCTTAATGTTTCATTAACAGCAAAGCCTGTTTCATAATCTGCCTTGGTGAGGTGGCGGTTGAAAGATGAATCTGCGCTTGTCAATAGAAAGTGGCTTTCCGTTTTGAGTTGACCTTCCGGGTAATATTCCAGCCATGTGCCTGTTTTAAATCCTCTATAATAGTTGCCTGTGCACTTTAGTTTCCCCGAAGGATAAAACTCTTCAAACTTACCGGTAATATATCCTCCTTCCTTGTGAGGCAGTATCCAGGCAATTTGGCCATTGGGATTATAAGCAATAGAAGAGTCACAGTCCTGGAAGTGAACCGGTTCAAGTTTTCGTACGCTTGCCATTTTCCCATCTTTATAAAAACTATACAGGTTCCAGTATTGCCGGGTCGAATCATAGTGGCCATAGCTTTGCAATACCCCATTTGAAAAAAAGGCAGAATCAACCATGCGCTGGGCAAAACCAGCTGTAACACTTAATAAAGCTATAAGCAATGTGAACAATGATTTCATGGATGGTGCTTGCCTGCTAATTTAGAAATTCCATAAAATTTTTATCTGCTCTGCGCAGGCTTGCAGGAACGCAATATCTGCTTCGTGGAAAGTGTCTTTTGAATGGCTTTCTACATCGATGGTGCCCACGACTTCATTGGTAACGGGGGAAAATATAGGAATGATGATTTCTGATTGGGTCTTGTCGAAAGTGGTCAGGTAATCAGGGTCTTTGCTCACATCGTTTACAACAACCACTGCTTTATTGGCAACGGCTCTGCCATTCAATCCTTTGTTGCGTGGAAAAACAGGCACAGCCGGCGTTTCACCGGTAGACGCGATCATGCTGATGTGTTCTGCAGTAACGTCGTATAATCCTACCCACACATATCCTTTCGACGCACTGATCAGTGTTGCGATGCTCTGGGCTTTGGTGATCCGGTCGGTATCGGCTTGCAGTATGTCCGTAAATGTATTTTCCATGACATGAAGTTGTGATGCCTGGGGTGGTGGGTTTACTTGCTGAAGGATTGGTCCTGGATCTTAAACTCGCCATCCGACAGTGCTTTCAGCTTAAACTCGTATTCAACAGTACCCCGCTCATGAACCGCCGTGTAGGTAAGGTCAACTGTTTTACCTTCATTGGTTGTATTGTTGGCACTCGTCCTGGTCAGGTTGATCTGTATAATATTGCCTACCTCATTGGACAGCTTTTCCATTACCGCAAACATCTTTGGAAACTGTTCTTCAGGAATAGCCGATTTGAGGTAAAAAGACCTTAAGCTGTCGTATTGTTTAGTCTTATAAAAGCTCCAGTATTTTTCCATCATGGCGATGGGCTTTTTTGTATCGGGCAGGCTGCAGCCAATGAACAGGGTTATACAGGTAATGAGAATATAGCTGTTTTTAAGCATGGATGTTTTTTAGGGTTGTACGCAGGTGTTTATGATCGTTACCGGTATGAATATAAGCATATTATGGCATATTCTATTCTACTGCAGGAATGCTATCTTTGCTCCCCAATACGCTATTATGAACCAACCGGTAAAACTGATAGAATGTCCCCGGGATGCCATGCAGGGCTGGAAGCATTTCATTCCTACTCCTCAAAAGGTGGAATATCTCAACGCCCTGTTGCAGGTAGGATTTGATACGCTGGATTGTGGCAGTTTCGTATCCCCCAAAGCGATTCCGCAGATGGCTGATACCGCAGCAGTGATTCCCCAACTGGACCTTTCCCACTCGAAGACCAAACTGCTGACCATTATTGCGAATGAACGTGGTGCAGGTGATGCAGTGGTATTTGACCAGGTATCCTATCTCGGTTTTCCTTTCTCGGTGTCCGAAACATTCCAGCAGCGTAATACCAATAGCTCCATTGGGGAGTCACTGGAAAGGGTAGAGGAGATCCAGAATCTTTGTATCAAGACGGGCAAGCAACTGGTGGTTTATATCTCCATGGGCTTTGGCAATCCTTATGGTGATCCTTATTCGCCGGAGATCGTGTTTGAATGGGTAGATAAAATGGTGGCGATGGATATTGGCATTATTTCTTTGGCCGATACGGTAGGGGTGGCTACGCCGGAACAAGTGCATTCTATCACTAAGTACCTGGTCGATACGTTGCCCGATACGGAGATTGGCGTACACCTTCATTCTACTCCTTTCAATCAACAGGCTAAGCTGGAAGCGGCGGTGCAGGCTGGCTGCGGCCGTTTTGACGGTGCTTTAAAAGGTATTGGCGGTTGCCCCATGGCCGATGACGAACTGGTGGGTAATATGAATACGGAATGGATGATCCCCTATTTTGAACAGCAGGGTTTGTTGCCTGCCCTTAATAAGGAAGCCTTGCAACGTTGCAGCGCGCTGGCCGATAAAATATTTATAAGTTAGGAAACTAAATAACGGTGTATTCAGGTGATTCACCACCGAGCACTCACAACTGACTATTTCATGGATTTCATGTTAGATATCAATATTCCTGCTCCTCCTGTTGCGATCAATTACCGTGAGCCTATCATGCTTACGGGTTCCTGTTTTACGGAGCATATCGGTAATAGCCTGCAGGAACTGAAGTTTAGTGTACTTCAGAACCCCAATGGTATTCTTTTCGATCCGGCCAGCGTGGCTGCCAGCCTTGTATCTTATGTGCAGAATAAGCAATATACTGCCGATGACCTTTTTTACCTCAATGAAGTATGGCAAAGCTGGCAACACCATAGCCGCTTCTCTCATGTCGATCAGGAAAGGGTGATACAAAACATCAATGCTTCACAGGAGCGTGCGCATAACTTTCTCAAGTCTGCCAAATGGCTTATCATCACGTTGGGCAGTTCCTTTTCTTACCGGTTGACGGACCAGGCGCCTGCCATTACGCATGTGGGTGTAAACACTTTTTCTACTGTTGGCAGTAAAGATGAGGCGGTGGCCAACTGTCACCGGGCGCCCGGCCAATGGTTTCGCAAGCACCTGATGACGATCGAGGAGACTAATAGTGTGCTGGATAATAGCCTGTACCAGGTGTTCAAGTTCAACCCGGATTTACGGGTGATTTTTACGGTAAGTCCGGTGCGTCATATCCGGGACGGCGTAGTGGACAATAACCGCAGCAAGGCGCGTTTAATGGAAGTGGTACATCACCTGGTGAACAAGTTCGACAGGCTGTATTATTTCCCGGCTTATGAGCTGGTGATCGATGTGTTGCGTGATTACCGGTTTTATGATGTCGATATGGTGCATCCCAATTACCCGGCTACCAGTTTTGTGCTGGAAAAGTTCATGAAGCATTACACGGATGCTGAGGCTCAGCAACTGGCTGCCGAAGTGCAGAAGATCGTTATTGCCCGCAAGCACAAGGCTTTTCATCCTGATACGGAGGCGCACAAGAGATTCTTAAAAGCCCACCTCGATAAAGCAAAAGAGTTGCAGGATAGGCATCCTTTCCTTGACTTAAGGGAGGAGATTGAGTACTTTGGAAAGTAACGGGTTTGCGTTTGCTTCGATTGCAGATTTCTCACTCCGCCGTTACTGCATAATACTTTTAAGTCTCTACTGGCTTCGTTCGAAATGACAAACAAGGGGGAGTTGCGTTCGAAATGACAGCCCGGTAAGGTCACGTTACTCTCTTTTGTCATTTCGAACCCTGCCATACGCTCATGCACCGCAGCAAATCAAACAGGGTGAGAAATCTGCTTGCGACGTAAGGCGTACAAATGACAAAAACGTGAGTTATAACCCTTCAACAAACTCTTCCAACTTCTCCAGTAAGATCAGTTGATTGAGCGCCCGGTTCAGGTTTTGTTCCGGGTAGTCTATTTTATAATACACGTCATTGTTGAGGAAGTCGGTAACAAAGCGGAGTGATTGCATGTACACCATCATCAGTCCGGCTTTGTGAATGTTTTCCTTCTCGGCAGGCGTGAAGTTATCGCCAATGCCTTCGAGATAACCGGCAATGATGGCTTTATAGAAATCTGCATTAATAGCAATATTCTCCCACTGAGTGCTGTTCTCATCCTGTGTGGCGCTCATGCTACGGATCATGTCGCCCACATCAGAAAAGTAGAGGCCGGGCATCACCGTGTCAAGGTCTACCGGACACAAGGCCTGGTGAGTGACTGTATCTAATAAAATATTGCTCAGCTTGCAATCGTGGTGCATTACCCTTGTGTGGTAATCTGCCGGGTGTTGCTGTATAAACTCGTAAAAATCTACCAGCTTTTTGCGCTGCCGCAGTTCGGCTATGACGTGTGTTGACTTTAACAGCCGTCCTATGGCAGCCTGACTTATCGCCTGCTCAAACTGCGCGTAGCGTAAGCCGAGGTCGTGGAAATGCGGTATAATGACTTTTAACCGGGTAGTATCTATGGCATTCAGTGAACGCGTGAAATGGCCAAAGCACTGCGCAGTTTTATAAACTTCTGCTGCTGTTTGGGGAATGGTTTGTGTGTAGGAACCTTTCACAAAACTGGTGGCCCTCCAGAACGAACCTTGTCCATCTTCCCAAAACCATTGTCCTGCAAGGGTGGGGACCAAAGGTGCTATGTATAACCCATTATGAGCTGCAACGCTTTCATACACCAGGCGATAGTTATGGATAATGTTTTCCGGCTGCTTGAACATGTGGCGGTTGATGCTTTGGAGTACGATGGAGCCATTGCCATTGGCGCCAATAAAGTCCACTTTATAGGTATGATGGATCAGCCCATTGCCCAGTTTGTTGATCACTGGTTGTCCATGTCCAAATTGCCGGGCCGCCGCTTCTAATATAGTATCATTCATAAGTGATGCCTGTGCGTAAATCAAATCATTCCTTTCAACTGGCAAGCTTTATTCTCTACATTAATACTGGTCATTCAATGCGAAATCGTTCTTCCGGTACATCCATTGTCCGCTGCTGAAGTCTGGGAATTCCACTGTTTCATTACCCAGCTCGATGCTCATTTCGCTGAGGGGTGTAATGGCGCTCCAGGCGGCTGCATCGTATACGTCCATAGGGGTCGCTGTTTTGCGTTTGATGGATTCAACGAATGCGTGCAGCACAAAGAAGTCCATGCCGCCGTGACCAGCGCCTTCGGTTTCTTTGCTCCAACGCTGCCACAAGGGGTGATCGTATTTGTCCAGGTAGCTCTTGGCTTCTTCCCAGGCGTGTGCTTTAGGACTTACACCTTCAATGTAGATAGACTTGTTTACATCCATCCACAGGCCTTTGGTGCCTTGCACCCTGAACCCTAAGGAGTAGGGGCGGGGCAGGTTGGTATCGTGCTGCAACAGTACCGTTTCTCCGTTGGCACAGCGGATCATCGTTGTCACTACATCACCGAGTTTGAATTCTACTTTGGCGTTGGGGTGTTGTTCTCCACCTTTCTTTACGATATAGTCATGCAAGCCTCTTGCTTTTGTAGAGAAACTCGATAATGACACAAACCGGTTGCCGCGGTTGATATCGATCATAGTGGCCACTGGTCCGATGCCGTGTGTGGGGTAGAGGTCGCCATTGCGGTGTACGGAATGGTTGGTGCGCCACCTTGCTTCAGAGAAGGCTTTCTCGCCAAATTCCACGCCTCCGCCATATGGATCTTTTCCGTTGTTGAATTTTACTTCGCGCAGATCGTGCTGGTAGCCTCCCTGCAGGTGTATGAGCTCTCCAAACAATCCCTGGCGTACCATATTCAAAACGGCCATTACATCGCGGCGGTAGCAAACGTTCTCCAGCATCATTACTTGGGCCTTGTGTTTTTCTGCTGCCTTTACTACATCCAAGTGGTCTTGCAGGGTAATGCCCAGCATTACTTCTGTGCCGACATATTTGATGCCGGCTTCAAGGGCGCCAAGGATCATGGGTGCGTGCAATTCCCAGGGTGTGGCGATCAATACGCCGTCCAGGTCTTTCAGCTCTACGAGTTTTTTCCAGGCGTTCACATCTCCCTTGAATATTTTGGGGGCAGGCTTACCGCTTTTCTTAATGAGGTCTGTAGCCATTTGCAGCATTCGCTCGTCGATATCGCAAATGGCGGTTACTTCCACATCGCTGCGGCGCAGGGCATTGTCGAGGTGGTTCTGTCCGCGCAGTCCTACTCCAATAATACCCAAACGTACTTTTTGTTGTTGTGCAAATAGCTGACTGGCTGGCAGGATAGCAAATCCGGCAGTGGCGAGGCCGGCATTTCTTACGAACGTTCTGCGATTCATACGGGATGTTTTGGTGTGCATGCGTCCATCAGGATTTGTTTCCAAATGGACAGGCGGCAAAGTAGAGAAAATTGCCGAAATGCAGGCCCACAGCGCAAAATCTTGCGCAATCGTATGCAGGATGTGCGGAAGTTAATGAAAGACGTCTTATTGATATTTTTACTTAACGGACGGGGGCTTCAATGCTGAAGGTGACCAATGGTTGAAGAATTGCAATACTTTTTTACTGTTATGTCCTTTCCCTTCCTCCAAATACTCAGAGTTCTGGGTATGAATTCGCTCTCCTTTTCCATTAAGGATCACGAATACAGGGAAGCCAAAACGTTCGGGATGTGCCAGTGATGCAAACACTGCTTCGTTCTTGTTTTCCGGGCTGTAGTTGACATGCACTACTTCATAATTTTGTTCGAGGTAGTTTTTTAAAGTATCATTAGACTTAACAAGGTTGTCGAAGGCGATACACCAACCGCACCAATTTCCTCCCATTTGCAGGAATACATGTTTGCCGGAAGCTGCTGCTTTCTTTATTGCAGCCTGTATGTCTGCCTGGGCATTTGCCTGTGGATTGTACAGCTGCGGTTTGGTGGTCGTTTGGGCAAAAGACAGGGTACTGCATAAAAGCACGCTGCAGAGCAGAAGGGTTATCTGTTTCATAAAACCATTTTTTTCAGGTAGAAGATAATGAAAAATACTGCTTCTTCGGGCTAATTTTTTACATCCGTTCAGGGACCCTGATGCCCAGAATCTGCATGCCTGAGGCAATGATGTTGACAGTGATCTGTACAATCTGTAACCGCAGTTGTTTTTTCTCATTCGATTCTGCATTAACGATAGAGTGCTCTGAATAGAATGAGTTGAACGTTTGTGCCAGTTTAAATATATAGCTGGCAATAACTGATGGATTGTGTTCTGCTCCTGCCTGTTCAAGGATGGCGGGGTATTGTTCTGCCAGTGTGATCACTGCTTTTTCCAGCGGGAACAGGTCTTGACTAATAGCTGCTTTGTCGCCGGTGCTGCTGGCTGCTTCCTTGCGCAGGATCGATTTGATACGGGCATGTGTGTATTGAATGAACGGTCCTGTGAAGCCGTGGAAGTCGATTGACTCTTCCGGATTAAATACCATTCTCTTTTTAGGGTCTACGCGCAGCAGGAAAAACTTCAATGCGCCGAGGCCAATGGTGTCATATAAGGAAGCCAGTTCATTTTCAGTAAAGTCCTTTACTTTACCCAGTTCTTCTGTTTTCTGTTGGGCTATTTGTACCATGCCATCCACGAGGTCGTCGGCGTCTACCACTGTTCCTTCCCGGCTTTTCATTTTACCTGTTGGCAGTTCCACCATACCATAGCTCAGGTGGTAAATGCCATCGGCTGCTGGCAGACCCAGCTTTTGTGCAATCAGCTTCAGTACTTTGAAGTGGTAGTTTTGTTCGTCGCCTACTACGTAGATGCTTTGGTCGCACTTGTATTCATCATATTTGAAAACAGCGAGGCCAATATCCTGTGTTATGTATACAGAAGTGCCATCTCTGCGGCGTACGATCTTCTGATCCAGTCCATCTGCTGTAAGATCGATCCACACGCTGCCGTCTTCTTTTTGAAAGAAGACACCTTTCTTCAATCCTTCTTCCACCAGGTCTTTTCCCAGCAGGTAGGTGTCGCTTTCGTAATAGGTTTTGTCGAAATCGCTGCCAATGCGTTTGTAGGTGGCATCGAAACCGGCATAGACCCAACTGTTCATCTCTTTCCAAAGGGTCATTGTTGCCGGATCACCTTGTTCCCATTTCAGCAACATTTCCCGCACTTCTTTCATGATGGGGGTATTGTTCCTTACGATCTCCCTGATCTCTTCGTTGATCTCACTTGTCTTCTCTGCATTGCCTGCCAGTTGGGGAAGTTTGTTCAGGAACAATTGTAATTTATCCTGGTCTTCTTTGGAGAAGCCTTCAAGATCGCCGGCCATTACTTTTGTGAGTATGGGTGCGGTTTGTGCTTTCAGCTCGTTCTCAAACTTTACGTAATAATCGCCTACCAGGTGATCGCCTTTGGTATGGGTGCTTTCCGGCGTGGCGCCGTTGCCAAATTTCTGCCAGGCCAGCATGGACTTGCAGATATGAACGCCGCGATCGTTGACGATACAGGTTTTGATCACTTCATAGCCATTGGCTTTGTAGATCTCGGCAATGCTCCATCCAAGGAAGTTGTTGCGCAGGTGTCCAAGGTGGAGTGGTTTGTTGGTGTTGGGAGAGGAGTACTCCACCATCACCCGCTGACCGTGTTTGGGTTTATGTCCGTAGCTGGTATCGTTGTGATTATCCTGCAGGAACCGGAGCCAGTAGGCTTCTGACAGGGTGAGGTTCAGAAAACCTTTGATCACATTGTATTTTGTAAACAGGCTGTTGTCGGCTGCTACCAGTTTCCCGCCCAGTTCTTTGCCCAATGCTTCGGGGTTCTTTTTGAGACTTTTTACCAGGGCAAAGAGCACCACGGTGTAATCGCCTTCAAACTCCGGCTTGGTTTCTGTGATCTGGAGTGTGGATGGATCTATATGTATTTGAAATAATGCTTCTATTTCTTTGCTTACTACCGATTGTATTGCCTGAACAACTGCCATTTTTCGATTTTGTGGCTGCAAAGGTACTGAATACAAAATTCAGAATTAAGAATCAAGGGAGTGTAGCGCCTAAAGGGGTATAAATCAAAAAGCTGCCCTTCTCAGAACAGCCTTTTGCAGATTTAGGGGTTAAACAACAAGTTCAGAATCAAATATGTGCTTTTTTAAGTGATTAATTGTCAATATGACTTTTTATTGATCGCCGTCAAAGTATTGCTACGTAACTCACTTAGGGTCTATGCTTTACGACTATTTATTATATGTTGCTGCGGCATAATAGTAATTTGATATAAGATGGTGTTTTGCTCATGGGTGGTAGTGGTAATTGATTTACTTTTGCCCCGCAAGAAAATACTGATGCTCAAGGATTCCATAACTGGCTTAATCGACTTTTTCTATCCGCCCTTCCGTAAGTACATGAACCTGCAGACGTTCCGGTATGCGGTATGTGGAGGTGGCAACACTTTGCTGGATATTTTTCTCTACTGGCTGTCTTTCCATTATATATTTCACCAGGCTGATGTACATGTGCCTATCTTCGGGGCGATCAGCGCCAAGATCGCGGCTTTTCTTTTTGCTTTTGCGATCAGCTTCCCCACAGGTTATTTACTGAACAAGAATATTGTATTTCCCGGCTCTTCTTTGCACGGGCGTGTGCAGTTGTTCCGCTATTTTGTATTGGTGGTTATCTGCATCACATTAAATTATGTGTGTATTACTTTGTTCGTGGACCGGTTTGGCATTTATCCCACCGTTGCCAAAGCGCTTACCACGATTATTGTGGTCTCTTTCAGTTACCTCACGCAAAAGAAGTTCACCTTTAAAATAGAAAATGCCGAAGACGGATCTTCGGCAACTTCTGCGGATAATAAATAATCGTGGCTATACTTATTGTTCTTTGGGCTGTGTCATGCTGAACCAGTTGCCCACGCTATCGGTGATGATACATTCTATGCCGTAGAACTGTTCCTTCGGTTCTGATTTAAACACTACTCCTTTTGCTTTCAGCTCTTCGTAGGTTGCCCGGCAATCCGGCGTATGGAATACGCCAGCGCCCATTACGCCACGTTCCAGCAATAAATTGATGGCTTTTAGTGCATCTTCATCGAGTCCTACTACCGGCATCAGGATGATCTCCAGGTCGGGCTGATCTGGCGGATTGAGGGTAAGCCAACGATAGCCACCGCCGCCATGTTCTGCATCTTTGGGTTCTTCCTGCCCATCTTCGCAGGCGGTGTTGCCCATCATTACATCGGTATGCACTTTAAAGCCCAGTTTATTTACATAAAAGTCGTAGGCTTTTTCCTGGTCCTGCACGAACAGGGTAGTGTGTGACATTTTGGTTATCATATCGTTTTTATTTATTGATCCAAATCTATTGAATGGGCAGGGAACCCTTTTATTGAATCTTGCTTTTTAGGATAAAGCAGGAAGTAAGCGGTAGGAGGTAAGAAGTATGGGTGATGAAAAGGTAGGATTATAGTATTATATTTGAAATAAGAATATTCCGGATGGAACTTACTACCGATGTATATGAGAGAATAGTGGCGGCTAAGTTGTTCATGGACGAGAATTACCATGAGCCGATCAACCTTGATGGCATATCGGGGCAGGCCTGCTTCTCCCGGTTCCATTTTCACCGGTTGTTCAGTCGAATCTACCGCAAAACGCCGCATCAATATCTTACGCGCAAAAGGCTTGACAAGGCACAGGAGCTGTTATCGCAAAATAAGGCGGTGACGGATGTCTGCAATGAAGTGGGTTTTGAAAGTATCGGCTCTTTCAGTGTATTGTTTAAAAAGGAAGTGGGCATCGGGCCGCAGCATTACCGCAATATGCAGCTGATGAAAAAGCAGCAGGCTAAGGCGCAGCCTAAAACGTTCATTCCGCATTGTTTTATCCAAAGTTATAACCTCGATAAAAAGTAGCTTATTGATTGGAGGGGTTCTTCCATCCTTTCAATAGTTTTTCCAGCGTGCCCTGTATCCTGTTGGCTCTTGTTTCTTCTTTTTTGGCAGTGATGATCCATTCCACGTATTCGCGCCGGTGACTGAAAGCGAGTGCTTCAAATGCACTGGCAGCTTTCTTGTTTTTGGTAAAGGCTTTGGCCAGGTCTTCGGGCAGGCGGATAGTCTTTGTTTTGGAGTCTGCGTACTGGAATATGAGGCGTTCTTCTTTGTTGGCTGTCTTCTTCTCGTCTGCGGCTGTTTTCATACGAAATGCAAATGAGGACCAGGTGTCATTGAAGGATATCAGGTTTAGCCACTGGACATCTGTTTTGAGCAGCATTTCCCAGCCTTTATCGCGGTTGAGGTCGGTTTGCAGACCGGATGTTCCTTTGGGGTAATAGGTCCAGCAGATCACGGGTTGTTTCTCTGAGCTTTTGGCGATCAGGAGCTTCAGGGTCTTCGGGAGGTCTTTTTCCATCTGGGCCTGGTTGAGGACAAACCAGTGGATTTGCTGATATTCTTTCCCGCTGTTGGTGATGGTCACGTCATCGGGCAGGGGTGACAATATTGCCTCGAAATCCCGGGGTGCATTGATGGTAAGGAGGGTGTAGCCTTCTTTGATCTTCAGTTTTCCGGCAAGGGTGGCAGCCATATTAACTATTTTAATGGGAAGTTACGGAAAGGCTGTCAGGTGAGTTTCTTTGATATTGCTTTTTGGCTGTAAAAAACGTAAATTGAGGATGAGTGAATATGACACGAATTTTAGGCGAATTTCACGAATTGAAAGCGTAAAGTGTGGATGATGGAAGAATACTGATTTTATCTGATCACTGTTTTACTTTTGATAACATGCTGAATTACTTCTGTTTATACACGTTCTGCAAACACCCTGAAAGGCGTAACCCGCGCCAGCATTGCATTTGAGCCTCTTTCTCTTGCTATCGTCTTGCAATTACCTTGCTATCATCTTGCTTCTGCCTTGCCTCCGGATAACCTGAAGGGGAAGGCCTCCCGGAAGGATCTTTTAAGCATCCCCGGCTGATCTATTCCTCAAGTGGTTATTTGGCAGACTGCCATTTTTGCATTCCTGACCCTCACGGCATAACCTTTGATAACCATAGGAGAACATTAAATTCAACACAACTATGGGAAAGATAATAGGAATTGACCTGGGTACTACCAACAGCTGCGTGGCAGTGATGGAAGGTAATGAGCCCGTGGTTATAGCTAATGATGAAGGCCGTCGTACAACCCCGTCTGTAGTGGCTTTCCTGAAAAACGGAGAGCGTAAGGTGGGTGATCCGGCCAAACGTCAGGCTATTACAAATCCCCATAATACGATCATGAGTGTGAAGCGTTTTATGGGTCGCCGGTTCGATGAAGTAACCGAAGAGATCAGCCACTGGAGTTATAAAGTGGCAAAAGGTGACAATAATACCGTACGTATTGACATAGACGGTCGTTTGTATACCCCGCAGGAAATCTCGGCTATGGTGCTGCAGAAAATGAAGAAGACTGCCGAAGATTATCTCGGTCAGGATGTAACTGATGCCGTAATTACCGTTCCGGCTTATTTCAACGATGCTCAGCGTCAGGCTACCAAAGAAGCCGGTGAAATTGCCGGTCTCAATGTACGCCGTATTGTGAACGAGCCTACTGCTGCTGCCCTCGCTTACGGCCTGGACAAAGGCAAGCACGATCAGAAGATCGCCGTATTTGACCTTGGTGGTGGTACGTTCGATATCTCTGTACTGGAGCTGGGTGATGGTGTATTTGAAGTAAAGTCTACCAATGGTGATACACACCTTGGTGGTGACGACTTCGATAAGGTGATCATGGACTGGCTGGCTGAAGAGTTCAAGAAAGATGAATCTATCGATCTCCGTAAAGACCCAATGGCTTTACAACGTTTGAAAGAAGCTGCTGAAAAGGCTAAAGTAGAGTTGTCTTCTTCCAGCGAAACTGAGATCAACCTGCCTTATATCACGGCTGTTGACGGTGTTCCCAAGCACCTGGTAAAGAAACTGACACGCGCCAAGTTCGAGCAACTGGCTGATAAGTTATTCGAGCGTTGCCTGAAACCTTGTGAGCAGGCTTTGAAGGATGCCGGTATGAGCACTTCTCAGATCGACGAAGTGATCCTGGTGGGTGGTTCTACACGTATCCCCAAAGTGCAGGAGATCGTTGAGAAGTTCTTCGGTAAAAAGCCCAACAGGGGTGTGAATCCCGATGAGGTGGTTGCCGTAGGTGCTGCTATCCAGGGTGCGGTATTGACTGGTGAAGTGAAGGATGTGTTGTTGCTTGACGTAACGCCGCTTTCTCTGGGTATCGAAACAATGGGTGGTGTAATGACACGCCTCATCGATTCGAATACTACCATTCCTTCCAAGAAGTCTGAGACTTTCTCTACTGCCAGCGATAACCAACCAGGCGTACAAATTCACGTACTGCAGGGCGAGCGTCCGATGGCTAACCAGAACAAGAGTCTGGGTACGTTCAACCTCGAAGGTATCCCACCAGCTCCGCGTGGTGTGCCCCAGATCGAAGTGATCTTCGATATCGACGCCAACGGTATCCTGCATGTTACAGCCAAAGACAAAGGCACTGGTAAAGAGCAAAAGATCCGTATTGAAGCAGGTAGTGGTTTGAGCAAGGATGAAGTGGAAAAGATGAAGGCTGAAGCGAGAGCGAATGAAGCTACCGACAAGGCAGCGCGTGAGAAGGTTGACAAGATCAACCAGGCCGACAGTCTGATCTTCCAAACTGAAAAGCAATTGAAAGAGTTTGGTGATAAGATCCCTGCCGACAAGAAAGCTCCGATCGAAGGAGCACTGAACAAGCTGAAGGAAGCGCATAAGTCGCAAGATGTAGCAGCGATCGATACAGCTGTTGCTGAAATGAACAATGCATGGACTGCAGCTTCTGAAGAGATCTATAAGGCTCAGGCTGCCGGTGCTCAGGGCGGTGCAGATCAAGCTGGTCCTAATGGTGGTGGTCAACCCAACGCCGGTGGCAGCGAGAATGTAACTGATGCAGAGTATGAAGAAGTGAAGTAATCTTCTGGGTCAGGATTAATTAAGTTAGAAAGATTAATTAGGATATAAGCCTCTCGCGGAAGCGAGGGGCTTTTTTGTTGGTGTCATTGCTTGGTTATTGCCTGTTTTTTATGTGAGTAATTCCTTGTATTTGAATGGTTGAATGAAGTAGCATGTTCGTTTGTGTTAGTATAGGAATTCTATAGTTCTTTTTATACGGTGCGGTGCTTTTCTGTTGTAATGCGGTAGTTTTTTGAGAGTACAAGGTGTTTTATATCTCTGACTTGATTTTTGAACCATTGCCTTGTTCCAAAGTAGGTATTAAGAGGAGGAGATATTATCCCACTATTGCGCTTACAAGAACCTGAATGATTTAGCCACCCGGAGGGGAGGTTCATTCAAAAAACTACTAATGGCCGGTAGCTGTAACTGCCGGCTATTTTAACTGCTTGTTTTGTCAAGGGTTGATACCAGACATCCAGAAATCTGGATTATCTAACATTAAACATTACAGTATGAAAAGCAGGTTGATACTCATTAGTGTCGGTTTGAGGCGAGACTTCTTTCGCATGATGATTTTCACTATGAAGTACTGACTTTTAAAGCCTCCTGTTACAGCAGGGGGCTTTTTTTATTTACTGCTATAGAGAAAGGTTAAGTTAGCAAGATATGGGTTGGCGGGCAGGATTAAATTCTGTATTCGATGTATTTTTCAGAATAAAATTCTGCATACTGTTGTTTTGTCAGATAAAATGTCTGTATCTTTAGTGGCGTAAAAAGTATAGCCATGCAAAGTATAGCCATTCCCGTGGCGTCGCCTCAAAGGGCCGCTGCAACTACACGTATTGCCTCTATCGATCTATTGAGGGGCTTCATTATGATCATCATGGCGCTGGACCATGTTCGTGATTATTTCCATGCCGGTGCGTTGGTCTACGACCCGCTCGATCTTTCCAAAACAAGTGTTGCACTTTTCTTCACACGCTGGATCACGCATTATTGTGCGCCGATCTTTATGTTCCTGTCCGGGATCTCTGCTTTCCTCGTTGGTGAAAGGAAGAGTAAAAAAGAGTTGTCGCTGTTTCTGTTGAAGCGGGGCATATGGCTCGTCTTCCTCGAACTGACTGTTGTTCACTGGGCCTGGTATTTCAATTTTGTGGGTCAGGGTATCGATCTTACGGTGATATGGGTGCTGGGTATCAGTATGATCGCGCTGGCCGGGTTGATCTATTTGCCCATGTGGGCCATCATCTCTATTGGTGTTGCCATGGTATTCGGACATAACTTACTGGATGGCGTTCATGTACCGGGCAACACGCTGAAGGGTTTTGGATGGGCCTTGCTGCACGAGCAACAGCCTTTTACTTATAATGGGTTTCTCATTCTCGTAGGTTATCCTATGATTCCCTGGATAGGTGTAATGGCGCTGGGCTATGGTTTGGGGCAATTGTATAAGAAGGATTACCCGGCTGAAAAGCGTAAGCAATTGTTGCTGACGCTTGGTTGCTCGCTGGTGGCGTTGTTTATCATTATCCGTTATATCAATGTGTATGGTGACAGTCACGTGTGGAGCAAGCAGTCTACGCCAATGTACACGGTGCTGTCGTTTTTGAATACGGTGAAATATCCGCCTTCTTTGCTTTACCTGCTTATGACTATCGGGCCTGCGTTGTTGTTTCTGGCCTGGAGTGAAAGGGCAAACGGCTGGCTGAGTCTGCGGGTAGGCATTATTGGCAGGGTTCCATTGTTCTATTACATCCTGCATCTTTATCTGTTGCACCTGCTGGCCATGTTTGCCACCAGCTTCAGTGGTCATCAATGGAGTGATATGATCTTAGATAACGCATTGTGGACCGGCCGGGTAGATCAATTGAAGGGTTATGGATTCTCGCTCGGTGTTACCTGGCTGGTGTGGATCGTTGTGGTGGTATTGTTGTATCCGCTTTGTAAATGGTATGATCAATATAAGCGTTCGCACAAAGAGCAGTGGTGGCTGAGTTACCTGTAAACTGGCTCAAATAGTTACACCTGCTGTATCGAAAGCGAACAGTGGGTGTAAAATGTATTGAGTGTAAATCGTTGGCAATTAGTTAAGTGGATAAGGGCATTGTCTTTGGTACAGTTTGTATCGATAACTGCTTTTACCACTTAACTCCTGATCTTATGTTCTTGCATCATTTCCGGTTTGCCTGGCGTAACCTGGTCAAAGACCGCAGGTTTGCTATTCTGAATCTTACCGGCCTTGCCACCGGGTTGGCTTGTGCTTTATTGATCTGGTTGTGGATCTCCGATGAGATGGGGATGGATAAATTCAATGAAAAAGACGATCGTCTTTACCAGGTGATGCAGAATATGGAGCTATCGCATGGTATTGAAACGATGGAGTATACTGCCGGGTTGTTGGCCAATGGACTGGCGGAGGAAATGCCCGAAGTAGAATACGCTGCTACGGTGATCCCAGCATCCTGGTTTTCGAGCCCAGGTATCATGTCTGTGGGAGAGAGCAAGCTCAAAGTAAAAGGACAATTCATCAGCAAGGATTATTTCAATATTTTCTCCTATCGTTTTTTAGCTGGTGACAAGCATCAATTTCAGGCTGACAAAAACGCTATTGCCATTTCCGATGAACTGGCTATGAAGCTTTTTCATACTACTGATGTAGTAGGGAAAATGATCGAATGGGCTCAAAGTGAGTTTAATGGTCCTTACATCATTAAAGGTGTTTTTGTAAAGAATGCTGCTAATGTTTCGGACAATTTTGATGCGTTGTTCAACTTCGATCAATTTATTGCCAGGCGGCCAGGCATGGAGAAATGGACCAATAGTGACCCCAACACTTATGTGTTGCTGAAGGAAGGTGTCGATGTAGACCGGTTCAATGCCCGTATCCATGATTTTATGTTGTCGAGAGATAAGGGTGATAAGAAAACATTGTTTGTAAGAAAATTCTCTGATAAATATCTCTATGG
>JAGIBF010000077.1 GCA_017744515.1 Niastella sp. | reverse complement strand
GTATAGTATCGGATTTGGTGAATACGCTAAACAGCCTCAGGAAATTTGAATAACCGACCATGTAGGTATTAATGCTTAAATTCTCATTGGCAGCCTGTAAATAAGAGAATGAATCTCCGTGAATAAAGCTTGCAAAAGGATACAGGTATTTGAAAATACTGAATTGAATTACTAAGGCCACAAAGGAAATCCAGAGTATAGTTCGATTTCGTTTATTATTAAACAGGAACTCTTTAAATGATAGCATATTGGTACTTGATGTGAATAGTCTGCGAAACTGATTTTATCAGTTGTCGTAAACTGCTTCATGTTAAATAAGGTTTAATGGTTTCTTACGGTTGGGGTGAATAAGGATTCCTGAACGGGAGACGTAGCTAATTTGTTATTTCTATATCGAAGTTAGGACTGGGATGTAATGTGAATGGTTTGTCGTATATTCCAATACGTATTGTTGTTCAATGCATGATTATCCGGTTTGCTTTAATTTATTTTTAATCCATGCTCCTGGTGATTCGTGGCATATCTTTTTGAACGCTTTACAGAAATTACTTTCATTTTTGTATCCAACCGTCATTGCTATTGCTTTAATAGGTTCTTCGGCCAGTAACATTAGCTTTGCTTTTTTCATTCTTACTTCCAGGAGGTATGTATATGGAGGAATGCCATACACCTGCTTAAATCCTGACTTTAGTTTTACTTCTGATAGCTTTACTTTAGCCGCCAATTGGTTAATGGTTAACGGCTCCCGCATTCTTTCTTCAATGATCCGGGCAGCAAGGTTTAATCGTTCTATTTCCTGGGTGGTAACAGCTATTAGTTGCATGGGTACTTTTTATGATTATTGGTGTTGATAAGGTTTTACACAGTCTTTTGATACCAGCTTACAGGTTGTAGTTGAATTGTTTTGATGGAGGTATCTGTAAAACAAGGTTGAGCTATTGTAGGCCACAATGTGGTGTTAATGGCATTGATGCGCCTGTATTGTGTAGGTTTTATCTTAAACTTCTTTCTGAAGACCGCAATAAAATTGGTTGCATATCCATAGCCGCATTGTTCTGCAATCTCCTGTATACTGTGGTCGGTGCGTGATAGTAGGTGGAAGGCTTGCTTCATTCGCAGATTCAGCAAGAACTCATAAATAGTCGATCCGTAGAGTAATTTAAATCCTACTTTCAGCTTAAACTCGTTAAGGCCTGCATAGGAAGCCAGGAAGGAGATTGTGTGGTGTTGTTTTATGTCTTCTGCTATAAGTCGTTTCACGAGGTCGAACTTTATAAGGTCGGCATTTCGTATTTTGATAGAGGCATGCATAGTATATAGATAAGGTTAGTTCAAAATTATTTTTACAAGATTGCTAATTCAGGGTCATTTATGTTCCAAATCGTATTTAACCAGCTTTTAACATGTTTGCTTTTTTCCAGTTATTTGGCGATTCTCCATACCATTTGCTGAATGTTTTTGAAAAGTGGCTTTCACTTTTATAGCCAATAGACTTAATGATCATTTTCAATGATCTTCCTTCCAGCAAAAGCTGTTTAGCTTTTTCCATTCTTAACTCCCGCAAATATTGATACAGTCCCATCCCAAATGTTTGCCTGAAAGCCATTTTAAGTTTCTTTTCTGGCAACATTACTTTTTCAGCTAATTGGGGAATGGTAAAATGCGTAGCTGTGGACTGTTGAATAATGGTGGCTGCCATATGTACACTTCTTTTGACAGTATCTGTTAAATGAATCGGGTGCATACTATTGGTTATTTATAGTAAAGGCAATAAGGCAATAAATAGCGTATGACGTATGCAGTGTTCTGCATCACGTAGATTAGCAATAAACTAATCTGACGCATGCATGGTAATGCATGCGTTCCTTACAGTCTTTACTGATTTGATATACTTGTGTAATACCGCAGTCTTGCCGTAACTGCTCGTTCTCTTCTGTTCAGACTCGCAGAACCGGTAACTGGTGTTGGCAAATGTGGACTTTTAGCTTATCCGTACTACCGGCGTGACTAAATGGTAGCAGGTATTAAAAGCTGTCTTTGCAAGGTAGGCGAATGGAACGATGAGATTGGGAGTATTATAAGGTCAAACGTTTTCCACCCCACTTTATATCGTTAATTTTTAGTTCTGATCACGAAATATCGTGACTTAATCTTTGAGAGGTATACTATAGCTGTCTATTTCTCAGAATGATATTACACTGGCACATTGATTGGAGCCTGCTCTTTTATCTCGGTAATGTGTCTTCTATTCCCGTATTCGTGGTTGATGAGATGCTCGATATCATGGGAGACTTCTCCCGTTATGGCCGGGTGAGTTTCTCCCTGGACCAACAGGAAATGGTAAAGCTGTGAGAAAGTCTTAATGGTGTTAAAAGTGTTGCTGACGATTCCCGGGCTTTCGATGATGAAGTGCGGTGCGTGTGGTGCTGCCTGATGGGCGATGGATTGTTTCGGTCTGATCGACCAAAGGCGTTATAATCCGACGAATGATTGAATAGAATAATGGTACTGGAATAGGTTTGCAGGTAAAATGTTTTGCTACATGAAACGGACTATTATTCTATTTGCCATTATCGTAATGCCGGGATTGATGCGTGCTCAACAGGTAAGGAGGGGGAGCGTTCCCGAAACAGCGTTGGACGGGCTAAGTGATGAATTCTCCGACACTAATTCGAAAAGTGCATGGCAACGTCTGCATGTCGTTGAAAAATTCCCGGATAAGATCAAGGAGTTTTCCATCAGCAATGGACAGATGAAGCTGGTGCCTTATGCATCGGGCTGGTATGGTGATTACCAGGCGCCTTTTCTCTTCAAAAACATCAGTGGTAATTTCGATGTACGGGCCAGGATAAAGGTCAGCGGGGCCAATGATATTTTGCCTCAAAGTGAGTGGTCGCTGGCTGGTATTATGGTGCGGCAACCTAAGGAAACTACCAGCGAGACGTGGCAACCGCGGCAGGAGAACTGGTTGTTTTTCACCACCGGTATAGCGGAGCCAACCGGCGTGGCCATGTTTGAAGTAAAGTCTACCAACAATTCATTGAGCAATTTAAAGTTACGTCCTGCAAAGGCTGGTTGGGTAGAGCTGCGTATCGTTCGTGTGCAGGCGTCTTTTATTTTATTGTACCGGTACAGTGAGGGGGAGCCGTGGACTGTTATTGAGCGGTTTTACCGGCCGCTGCTTCCTGCGGAGCTGCAAGTCGGTATCAATGCTTACAGCGGATGGAATGGCATTCCGGCACAGGTGAAGGGTGATCCGGCTACTTTTAATAGAACGCTTGTGAATGATGTTGCTGCCGATATGGTAGTGGAGGCTGACTATATCAGGTTTGCCCGCCCGGTGTTGAATATGGAAAAGCTTGGTGCTTTACGTGCCAGTGGTTTTCAGGCGCCTTATTATACAGCCGGCAATCTTCTTACTGATCACTCCGTATCGAACGAAATGGTGTTGGATATTATAGGGAAGTGATCTCTATCAGCACAGATGTTCCGTTCTCCGGTGAGGACCTGACATCTATCTTGCCTTTCAAGAAGTCGACCCTGTTTTGAATATTGTTCCATCCCATGCCACGGGATTCTTTGAGGGAGGCTGTGTCAAATCCTTTCCCGTCATCTTCTACTGTGATGAAGAAGGGCTTATCCGGTCCGGAAGCGTGGGCCTGCACTATTATAGTTGTTGCAGCAGCATGTTTGATCGCATTGCTGACTAATTCCTGTACGATGCGATAGATTGTTACGGCTGTGGTTTGCGTGAAGGCGATCTCTTCCATGCCGATAGGCTGGTATTTTACCTGTATCACGCCGCTGCGGGCAATCTCTCCACAAAAGTCTTTCAATGCTGTATTCAACCCAAACTTTACCAATATCTCGGGCATCATATTGTGGGCTACGCGGCGCATTTCTTTGATTGAGCTGTCGAGCATGTCAATGCTTCGCTCGAATGATTGGGCATTTTCCGGCGTGAGGATGAGGTTTTCTTTCATATTCTGGAATGAATATTTGATGCCTGATAACATGCCTCCCAATCCGTCATGGAGGTCTTTGGCCAACCGGGTCCGTTCCTGTTCTTCGCCTTTGAGTACTGCTTCGGTGGCTGTCAATTGCTTTTCGGTTTCCAGTTCTTCTATTCTTATTTGCTGGAGTTTTTGGCGGTGTTTATAGCTCAGGTAGCCCAATAATAATATCAGTAGCAGGGCTATGGAGCCGCCAATGAGCAGGTAGTTGAGGGTTGTCTTTTGTTTCAGTTGTGCTTCCTGCAGTTTTATTTGTGTTCCTTTCTTTTCTGATTGGTACCGTGCTTCCAGCTCTGAATATTGTTTGGTCCTTTCTCCTTTAAGGATCGTGTCATTCAGTATAATGTATTTATCGGTGTAGGCATATGCTTCTTTATAGTGCCCAAGGCTGTTTTCCAGCTGTCGCATGAACCCGTAGTAGGTTCGCAACTCTATCGGATCGCTGCTGTTGGAAAAGTAATCTGTGGTTTCTTTTGCATGCTTCTCTGCTGCCCGGTAGTCTTTGTTTTGCAGCGCGATCCTGGCTAATAATAAGTTGGCATTGGCGATCGCATCTTTGGCATTCAGGCTATTTGCCAGTTGCAGGCGTTTTTGTGCAAACAACGTAGCCGAATCCATTTTGTCTAAATCAAAAAAGGCTGTTGCTATTGCTCCATAGGCTGCCTGGACATATATTCTTGCTGCTTTGCCGGTCTCTAATTGTGGTAAATATGTCAAGAGGATGCGGAGTGCTTCTTCGGTCTTTCCGTTTTCGGAATAGTTGTCTGCTTTCTGCTGCATGTAATAGGCCATTGCATCCAGGGCGGCGGGGGAGGTGTATTTCCGGGCAATGGCGATGGCTTTGTCAATGTATTCGTCGGCTTTATCCAGGTTTTTCAGGGAGTTGAATACAGAGCTTATATTGGCATAGAGGTCTGACTTTCTTTTATCGATCAGTTTTTCGGTAAGGGTTTTGTCTTCCAGCAGTTTGGGGTCTTCAAATATTTCGCCTGCTTTTATGTAGTAGTAAATGCAGCTATCGTATTCGCCATTCCAGTATTTAACGTTGCCAATATTAAAATTGGCTCCTGCTGCGAGGTATAAGTTTTTATTGCTATTGGCTGAATGTAATGACAGCCGATAGAGTTTCAATGCGTTGTCTTTGTCATTGAAGTAGCTGTACCAAATGCCCAATATCCTGTAGCTGTTGGTGATGCTGTTCTGCTCTTTGAGGGTAAGGCTTTTGTTCAGGGCTTCTTCGAGTAATTGTTTTGACAGGACGCTGTCGGTTTCTATGAGGTCGTGTCCAAGTTCCCGCAACTGGCGAACCTGGGAGGTATCAAGTGGTTTACTGCGGATCTGATCGGCTATATGGCGTATGCTATCCAGATTGGCTTGTTGGGCAACTGCTATGTTAAAGCAGCCTACCATAAATGTCAGCGTAATGGATAGCAGGGGTTTCATGCAGCCTGACCGATTGATTGTAAATAGATACGTACAGATTAATGCAAATTAATATGCAAATCGTCAGAACTGCCTCCTCTTTTTGGAGGATTTATCGCTGAAAATCCCCTTTTTCTACGATTGTCTTTGTTTTTTATTATCAGCAGGTAACTATTACTTTACCGAATGCTTTGCCCGACTTGAACCTGTGGAAGGCTTCCTGTACTTTTTCGACCGGGAAGACATTGTCCAACACTGGTTTCAGGTTGTTTTTTTCGATGGCATTGACGAGGTCTCCTAATTGCTGTGCATTGCCTACTGACCAGGACTGCAGCCTGATATAGTTTGTGATCATGGGGATCAGATCGACTGTGAGTTTGGTGCCTGTCATCAAACCGATCAGGCCAACAAATCCGTGTTGTTTTACGGAGAGGATGCTTTGTTCAATGGTGGCTGTTCCGGCTACATCGAGGGTTATGTCCACGCCGATGCCTCTGTTGAGGCGTTTTACTTCCTGGCTCCATTCCGGTGTTTCTTTATAATTGATCACTTCATCTGCCCCGAGGTCTTTCAGCTTTTGTTCTTTTTCTTTACTGCCGGTGGTGGCTATTATTTTAAGCCCAAACATTTTGGCTATTTGCAGGGCCAACAGGGAAACGCCACCGCTGCCTTGTATAAGTATGGTTTGCCCTGCGCGGATATTGGCCTGTTCGACAAGGATCGCCCAAACTGTGAGCCCGGTGATCGATAGCGGGGCTGCTTCTGCATCGGTGAGGTTGTTGGGTGTTCTTACGAGGGTATTCTCCGGCTGTATCGTGTATTCGGCCAACAGGCCGGGCCGGGAAAAGCCGGTCCGCCATTGGTCGTTCCAGGGTGTATTGTTTCCAGCTTCCCAGCGGCTTATAAATGGGATGATGACGCGGTCGCCTTTTTTCCAGCGGGTTACTTTGCTGCCTGTATTTTCCACTACGCCTACGCCTGCGGTACCGGGAACGAGTGGTAATGGGATGCCGAATGGTATCCTGTTCTCTATTACGATCAGGTCATGAAATTCCAGTGCTACGGCTGTCGTTTTTACCAGTACGTCGTGTTCTCCTATGGCCGGTTGGGGTATTTCCCTAAGTTGTAAATGTTCTATTCCGAATTGTTCCAGTTGTATTGCTTTCATGTGGAGGTTTTGTATTGCAAACGTACTGTCTGATTATCGTTTGCCCGAGGGGGTAAATAGACTTTGTGGTGGGGTGTTCCGGACAGGAAAGGAAGGGTGTTGGTTGGCGGGGCCGGCTGCAACATTTCTTTTTTTGTATTGTATTTAGCTATACTATTACCCTGTTAAAAAGGCTTCTGGTCTGAATAAACTCATGAATATGCCTAAACTATCTTTTCCGGCAGCGTGTCTGTTCCTGTTCTGTTTTTTGTTTTGTCAGCAACTTTTTGCGCACAATGGTAAGGTGGCTCATGCTTATCCTGTCGGGGTCATCAAAGTTGATGGGAACCTTTCCGACTGGCCGAAGTCTGCATTGCCCTACAGGATTGCTACTACCATATCTGATGGCAAGCCTGTGAACAGTGCTGATTTCAGTGGTTTCTTTCAGGTAGGCTACCGGTCCGACAATCATTCGTTGTATGTTGCTTTTACCGTCACTGATAATGATTTTATAGAGGATACTTCCAATAATGTGGCGTGGAATACGCAGGATGGCCTTGAACTGAACCTCGATGCCCGGCACCTGCCTTTCGGTTCGGGTGTTTGTTCTTTTATGTACAGTAAGAAACTGCGGAATATCAATACGGCTTTTTATGATCCTTTTTCTCAAAAGGCGTCGTGGGATATTGCGGAGGTAGGCTTTGTGAGAAAGGGTAATACGAGGTATTACGAATGGCGTATACAACTGGGTGATGAGCTGGTGGTGGGTAAATCTATTGGGTTTGATGTGCTGCTTTTCGACAAGGACAAGGATGGCAGTTTTACTTTTACCGGCTGGGGCAAGGGGGAGTCAAAGTACAGGAACCCCGGTAGTTTGGGCGATATCATTTTGTTGCCGGCCAATGAAAAGCCGGCTACTGTTTCGGGAACAGTGGCGTGGGACAGGCCCATGAAGGAACAATTGCCCGGCCAGGTTCGTTTGCAGCCATCCAGTAATCAGGCAGGGTGGCTGAGTGCTGAAGTAGATAGTTTGGGAAGGTATGCTGTTGCTGTGCCGGCGGGCACTTATGAAGTGCTGGTGCCGGATGCTTTTATAATAGGGAAAAATAATATTTATGCTACGGCTGCAAAAACGCCCGTTATGGTAACGGTAAAAGCGGGGCTGCCAATCAAAGCGCCTGCACTTCGTGTTGCGGGCGATGCTGCTCCCGACCTGCTCCCTGAAAAGGGTATCCTGCATCAACCTTTTACTGCTGAGCGTGCTGCGCAGGTGGATCAATTTATTGAAACTTATCAGCGGTATCTCCGGATACCGGGTGTATCGCTGGCATTGATAAAAGATGGACAGGTAGTGTATCACAAGGCGTATGGTGTAAAGAATACGTTTACCGGGGATAAGGTAGATAGCCTGACGCTTTTTGAAGCTGCTTCGGTTACCAAGCCTGTGTTTGCGTTTGCTGTTCAGCGATTGGCCGAGCGTGGTGTTATCGATCTTGATAAGCCACTTTATTTATATCTTCCTTATAAAGATATTGAATACGATGAGCGGTATAAACTGATGACTACAAGGCATGTGCTTACGCATCGAACCGGATTCCCGAACTGGCGGTCTAATAATCCGGATGGAAAGCTTAATCTGCGCTTTACTCCCGGTACTGCATACAATTATTCGGGTGAAGGTTTTGAGTATCTTAAAATGGTAGTGGAGAAAATTACCGGTAAGAATGTGGAACAGGTGTTGCAGGAAGAGGTGATAACTCCTATTGGCTTATACCATACTTTCTTCTCCAAAAATGATTCGCTGGTTCGCATGGTGGCCAATGGGCATTATGATATGATGCCTTCGTCTGACCCGCCTCCTGCTTATCCCGGTATGGCTTATTCTATGCATACCGAGGCTTTTATTTTTACCCGTTTCCTATTGTACCTGCTGGAGCAGCAAGGATTGAATGCGCAGTCTTATAACACGATGCTGCAAAAACACAGTGATTATAATTATGACCCCGGTGATGAAAAGCCAAAGGCGCCTGCCTATATGGGTATGAGTCTTGAGATCAGGGAAACACCTTTGGGCAAATCATTCGGGCATGGTGGAAACAATGGGGACTTCAAATGCAGGTTTGAGGTGTATAAGGACCTGAAAATGGGCTACGTTATTTTTACCAATTCCAATACTGCTGATCCTTTATTGCATGTTTTTAACCAGTTCCTGGTGGAAGGGAAGGAGTGATGTTTATTCACTATAAACGTTCATAGGTAATAACGCCTTGTCCTTCCGTACCGGTCATGATCATCTTATTGCCTTTGAATATTACTGTATAGGATTGCCCTACTGCAAAGTTGGTGGCGGAGGTGGTGAATTTGTTGCCTTCCAGTTTCCATTTGGTTTTGGACCAGAGCTTCTCCTGTATCTTTTTATAGTTCTCATCACAGCCGCTGGCGGCAGCATTGAGTCGGAACAGGCCGTCTGCCTTGATCTCCCATACTATTTTGGCTGCACAGGGGCGCGTTTTTAACAATGCGGCATGGCTATCCATTTGTTGTCCTTCGTAGACGAAGGTGTGGGAGACCTTTTTCCAGTTACCAACCGGGCTTTGTGCGTTGCTGTATTGAATGCTCAGGATTGTAAAGAAACAAATGAGTATCGATTTCATGGTCTGGTTTGTTTATGGTGTAAAGCTAACAGCTGTGGTTGCCTGGTTGATGGGGCAATCGCTAAACAACATTTGTAATAGATGAACGACGGTTTTGTTATATTTGACAATCATCATTTATAATTATACGCTTTGGTGACCAACTCATTACGCTGCATTGTTGTGGACGACGACGAGATCGACAGGCTGACTACGTTGTCGTTGGTAAAGCGGTATGAATGGTTGACCGTAGCGGGTGTTTTTGACAGTGCTGAAGCTGCGTTGAATGTTATTACAAAGCAATTGCCTGATGTTGCTTTCCTCGATGTGGATATGCCCGGTATGTCGGGGCTCGAGCTGCGCAGGCAGCTAACTGATATTCCCGCCTGTATTATTGTTACTGCCTATCCTGAGTATGCCGTAGAGAGTTTTGAAGTGGCTGCGCTGGACTTTATGGTGAAACCTTTGCGGGCTGATCGTTTTGCGCTGACTATGGAGCGGTTGCAGGATTTTTTCGTTACCCGGCAAAAGGCGCGTTTGCTGGATCATTCTCTTGGCGGTAATACCATTGTTATCAAAGATGGCCATGAACAGGTGAAGCTGGCTTTGCATGAAATCTATTATCTCGAGGCGCTGAAGGATTATACGCGTATTGTTACTGAGAGGGGAAAACATACGGTCCTGTCTTCGTTGGGTAATTTGTTGAAAGCACCGGAGTTTGCCAGTTTTGTGCGTATCCATAAGAGCTATGCGGTGCAGAAGCATTTCGTGGAGCGGATGAAAGGGCAGGCTGTTACGATAAAGGGCATGGAACTACCGGTTGGCAGGGGGTATAAGGATAATCTGGCCGAATTAAAATAGTATGCGGAAAGTCATTTCTCTTTTCTTACTGCTTTCTTGTTTTAATTCTTCTGTGAAAGCGCAGAAGGAGGGTAGGGCATTGGTGGATTCGCTGGTGCTTTCGTTGCCTGCTGTGTCCAACGATACGTTGAAGGCCAGGTTGTATAACCGGATATTCAATGAGCTGACTGTACTCGATGTAGCGGAGGCGCAAAAGTATGCGCGCCTTGGGCTGGTGCATGCGAGGCAAATGAAATGGCCAAAGGGGATTGCTGTTTTTCAAAATAATTTAGGTCAGTCATTCAGTCATGCCGGGCAGTATGATTCAGCCATGTATTATTATGAGCTGGCGCAGGCTACTTATGTCCGGATAGGTGACTGGTATAACAAGGCGGGTACTTTCAACAATATGGGGGCGGCCGCTCAGAATATACGGGGCGACTATGCGACTGCTGCTCAATTTTATTTTAAGGGTTTGCAGGAAGCTGAAGCTTTACAGGACAGTACGTTGTTGTCGCTTACACTGGGCAATGTGTCGAACATCTATAGTTTACAGAAGAATTATCCCAAGGCGCTGGAGTTTGGCCGAAAGGCGCTGAAGATCCGGGAGCGTGCCGGTACGCCGGATGAGGTAGCCACTTCGCTGGAGAGCTTGGGTAAAACGCATTATGCTTCGGGTGATACGACTGCTGCGCGGGATTGTTTTCAAAAGGCATTGGTGATTTATGAAGGCTTGGGCAATATGATGGGGCTTGCCGCTACGTGGTCTGGTTTGTCGCTGGTATATGGGCCTGATCTCCGGCGTGTGTTGGAAGCGCGCATCAAGTCGAAGTCTTTGTGGGATGCTGTGAACCCGTTGCATGCGGAAGCCATTACGAACACCGGAAATCTTGGACTTGCTTACCTTGATATTGTACGGTATGATACGTTGCATCGGGTGAAGTATGGCGATGTGATCCCGGATAATAAAGTACTATTGCTTCAGAAGGCTGCTGAGCATCTCAAGACTGCCATTCAACTGGCCGGACAAACGGGCGATATGGACAGTAAGTCTTTCTTTACCGGCGCGCTGGCCGAGGTACAAGAGTATACAGGTGACTACAAGCAGGCTTTTTATAATTACCGGTTGTTCAAGGATATGCAGGATTCTGTTTACTCGCAGGATACCAAGAACAAGATTGCTGAAGCAGAAAGTCAGCGTGTGCTCGATCAAAAGAATGCGGAACTGAAGATCAATCAACTGGCGCTTAGTAATCAGCGTAAAACGATGTGGGGGTTGGCTGTGGGTATATTGTTGCTGGGTGTTATAGGGGTGTTGCTGTACCGGCAAAGCAAAGAACGAAAGAGAAGTAACGAGTTGTTAGTGGAGTTGAACCGGGAACTGGATAATGCCAATAGGGCGAAGTCCCGCTTTTTTGCTATTCTTAGTCATGACCTGCGCGCGCCTGTAGCGAGACTCATCAGTTTTTTGCACCTGCGCAGGAATGAGCCTGCCCTGTTGACAGCGGAACAAGCTGCCGCGCATGAAAAACAAATAACGACAGCTGCAGAGGGTTTGCTGGAAAATATGGAAACGGTGTTGTTGTGGAGTAAAAGCCAGCTGGAACAATTGCAACCTCAGTTTACCGATGTGTCAACAGCGGAGCTATTCAAGTATTTGCAGGCGCAGTTCCTTTACGTGCAGGAAGGCGTATTGGGGTTCGATATGGCTAAGGACCTTACATTATATACAGATGAAAATTGTGTGCGCACTATTGTATACAATTTAACCAGTAATAGCTTGAAAGCGGTGGGGAGCAAGCCTAATGCCCGCGTTTACTGGGAGGCCGGCGAACGGGATGGTCAATTTTTTTTGTCTGTTACCGATAATGGGGGAGGGATGGACCCCAACCTGTTGCTGGATGATCAATACCGCGTTGCAGCGGCCGGTGATGTGCGGTCGGGCCTGGGATTGCTGATCGTGAAAGACCTTGCCAAGGCGATCGGTTGTACAGTGATGCTGAAGCCGGTGGAGGGAGGTTCACGTATGGAGTTGGTTTTTAGAAAAGTAACTTCTATTACGCTTATTTAATAGTTTCAATATTGTTATGATGATACGAACTGCTTTTTCTTCTTTTGTTATCTTCCTTAGTCTTATTGTTTTCTTCTTTAAAGGCTTTAGCCAGCAAGATAAAGCGGAAGCCTGTATCAAGGATCTGATGCAGCGGTCTCAGCTGGTGGGGCTTACAGCAGCTGTGGTCAAGGACAATAAGATTGTATATACACTTAATCTTGGTTACAAGAACCTTGAATCACAGACGCCGCTTACGGATGACTGTCTCTTCCGGATCGCTTCTATTTCCAAATCGTTTACTGCTACCTCTATTATGCAGTTGATTGAGGCTAAAAAGTTGTCTTTAAAAGATGATGTAAGCAAGCTGGTTGGTTTCAAGGTGAGGAATCCGCGGTTTCCTGATCAGGTGATCACACTCCGGATGATCTTGTCGCATACGTCCAGTCTCAATGATAGTCAGGGTTATTTTAGTTTGGATGCCATCAATCCTGATAAGAATCCTAACTGGGAAAAGTGTTACAGTGATTATGCTCCCGGAGCGGGTTATAAATATTGCAATCTGAACTTCAATATGGCTGGTACTATCCTGGAACGTGTGTCGGGGGAGCGGTTTGACCAGTATGTGAAGCATCATATTCTCGACCCGCTGGGATTGTATGGGGGCTACTGTGTGGATTCGCTGGACCAGTCGCGGTTTGCCACGCTTTATGAATACAATACCAGCGAGGAAAAGTTTATTGCAGCTCCTGCTGCTTATGCTGCCCGTAGGGAGGAGATCGCCAACTACACAATGGGATATAGCACGCCCATTTTTTCTCCCACAGGCGGCATGAAGATCACTGCTGCAGACCTTGCGCGGTATATGACTATGCACATGAACCTGGGCAAATACGAAGGCAAAAGGATCATCTCAAAAAAGAGCGCACGCCGGATGCAATCTCTGATTGCCAAAGAAGACGGTTATGGTCTGGCCATCGTAACTACTTCATCGCTCATCGCCGGTAAGGTCATGAAGGGCCATACCGGTTCAGCGTATGGATTGTTCAGTACCATGTTTTTTCATCCCAAAGAAAAGTTCGGCATTGTGGTCATCACGAATGGTTATCATTCCAGTATTCCCGGAGGGCTAAAGCCAATCGTCAATTGTCTTTATGACCATGTGATCGCAAAACAACCTTGATCATTTACCTGCCACCGGGCGGGCAATATGTCTTCAGGAAGTTGGCCATCATCGTTCTGCGGTGTTGTTGGGTGCCTTCTCCTTCAGAAATACCGTGTTGGCGGTTGGGATAAGGCATGAATTGAAACTGGCGGTTGTATTTGATCAACTCGTTCAGCAACAACTCTTCACCCTGGTAATGCACGTTGTGGTCGCCGGTGCCGTGCATGATGAGCAGGTTGCCCTGCAGGTTTTGGGCGTAGGTGATAGCTGATCCTTTGATATAATTCTCACGGCTCTCAGGCAACAAACCAAGGTAACGCTCCTGGTAAGTGCTGTTGTACAGCAAGTGTGATGGTACGCCTGCTGAAGCCAATCCTACTTTATAAATCTCCGGATAGCGGAAAAGCAGGTGCAGGGTGGTAGAGCCGCCACCGCTGGAGCCATAGACAGCGATGCGTTCGCGATCTATAAAGGGCCATTCGAGTATTTTTTTAGCGGCTGCTGCCTGGTCGTTGGGATTGATCCAACCGAGCTTGCCATAGATGGCTTTTCGCCAGGCTCTTCCTTTGGGCACCGGGGTACCGCGTCCTTCTACCGAGATGGAGATATAGCCGCTATCTGTATTATAGAAGGAACCACGACCTCCCACACCGGCTGCATCATTCACCGTGGCGCCGGCAGGTTCAGAATAGGTATTAAACACGACCGGGAATTTTTTCTTCTCATCGAAGTCGAGTGGCTTTATCATGTAGCCATCCATTTCAATGCCTTCATCTGTTTTGATGGTAAAGAAGCTGACGCGTGGTGCCTGTGGGTTGGGTTTCATCGTCTTCTCTATAGCTGTTGCCGGATCGAGCGGTGTGTTAGCAGGCATCTGTAACCATTCTGTAGCTGGTAATATTTTATAGCTGGAAAATGAATGTTGTGCCCATTTCCCGGAAGGGGAGAAGGTATAACGGTGGGTGCCTTCCTGGCTGGCGGGCGATACTTTCTCTGGTGCGCCGGAGCCATCGAGTTTAGCGCGGTATAGATAACGTTGTACGGCGCTGGCAGGCGACGCGCTGTAATAGACATAGCCATTTTTTTCATCGATGCCGCTGATGGCCATTACGTCATGATCACCTTTGGTAATCTCTGTCTGCTTGCCATCGATGCCGATGCGATAGAGTTTGCGCCAGCCGCTTTTTTCACTGAACCATATAAAGGCTGCACCATTGGCTACCCAATCGAAGGGGCTGCCGCCACGGTTCCAGAATGATTTCACATCTACCCAGGCTTCGTCCGTATCTGTAAGGAGGGTGTTTTTAGTATTGGTGACCGGGTTACACAGGATCAGTTTGCTTTCGTTCTGCCGCCTGTTGAGCTGCTGTATCACCAGGTTGCGATTGTCCGGGTTCCAGTCCATCTGTGTTATATAGTATTGTTGTGGCTGACCTTCGAGGGTCACCCATGTTTTCTTTGCATCGGCGATGGTGACCACGCCAATCTTAGCTTCCGCAATGGGCTGGCCGGGCTTTGTAAAAGCAATGGGTACAGGGCGGGGATATATGCTATCCGTATTGTTGATCATGTAGAAGGTGCCGAGTTTAGAAGCATCCATCTGCCAGAAGGCGATGCGTTTGCTATCTGGGCTCCAGCGCAATCCATTGGTGAGGAAAAGTTCTTCGCTGTACACGTAATCGAACCATCCATTCAGCTTCGTTTCGGTGCCGTCAGTAGTAAGTTGTTTTGTTTTGAAAGCGGTCAGGTCTTCTACGTATATATTGTTGTTGTACACGAAGGCGAGGTAGCGGCTATCGGGTGAGAACTGCGCATTGAGCAGTTGACCTTTGGGCAGTTGAGCGCCTGCGCGGGACAGTTTTTTGGTGGCGAGGTCGTAGACCCAGCAGGAGTAAAAGTTGTTGTGGTATTCGCGCCGGCTATCGGTAAAGAGGAGCAGCTTTTTCCCATCGGGCGAAAGGGCGAAGTTACCAAACTGCAGGGCTGGCTGGCCGCTACCGGGGTTGAGCTGTGCGGTGCTCACCAGGGTTTGTTTGGTCATGGCAGGCAGGGTCACTCTCACGATGTCTCCCTGTTCCCGGGTGAGGTAGGAGTCATCTGAATCCCATTGTTGTTGCTGTGCCTGTGTGTCAGGGAGCCATAAAACGAATGCAGTCAATACCATGAGGAGTGTGCGGAAGGTGCCCATAGCAGTCTCTTTTTAAGAGAACAAATATGCAGGAGAACCGGCCAATATGTTTATTGAATATTGGCCGGCCATGTGCAGATGTTGACTAATATAGGCAGTGCCGTCTATGTGCATGATTGCTTAGCCGAATACCGTTGTCATTTTTTCCAGGTAGTCTTCGATGGGCATGGAGCTACGCATGTTCATCAGGTTATTGCCTACTTCGCCTATGACAGTCCTGAATTTGTTGCTCTTGCGTGTGGCGAGGTCTGCTATCACCGCTACTACATCGTCGATGGTTTCGGTGATGTGGGCTTCGGCGTTGCTCATCAGGTTTTTCAATTTGTCTAATTGCTCGTTGTATACAGTGATCTCTTCATGTTGATTCCATCGTATGTTTTCCCGGAAATTATTACCGGTGTAGCCTCCCTGTTCTATCAACCGCAGGTCAATGTTCAGTGGCTTCAGTTCATAATATAGTCCTTCGGTAAGTCCTTCCAGGGCAAACTTCGACATATTGTACAGGGAGCCCAGCGGTACTGCTGTGGTGATGCCCATGAATGAGCTTACATTGATAAACATGCCGCCGCCCATTTCCCGGAAGTGGGGCAGGAAGGCGCGAATGATATTGATAGGACCTCTTGCATTGACGGCAAATTGCCAGTCGATGTCCGCTTCTTTGGCCAGTTCGAGCGGGCCGTAGGTACCCATACCGGCATTGTTGAGTACTACATCTATCTTTCCGAATGCGGCAATGGCGCCTGCTGTGGCTTCTTTTACCTGCTGCAGGTTGGTAACGTCCAGTTTGAACAGCTGTATGTTCTTGTATTGGGTGAGTTCTGTTTCCTTTTCCGGTGTGCGCATGGTAGCTGCTACATTCCATCCCTGTTCTGCAAAATATCTGGCGCTGGCCTTGCCTAATCCGGAACTGGTTCCGGTAATAAAGATCGTCTTCATATTCTTTGATTTTATTTGTGATGACAAAATTACCGGGCAATTGGTATAACTTTGTAACCAGTATAACGTGTGATACCAAAATGAAAGAAGCACAAGCGGTTTTATCCAACCCAAGGAGTCAGGCCGACGAAGTGAGGGCCCTTCAGGATACGATCTATGTGATTGGTGGTAAATGGCGATTGCCTATTATCAATTCCATCTGCAATGGCAACAGGCGTTTTCGTGATATAGAACGCAGCATTCCGGGCATTACCACCAGGATGTTGTCGAGGGAGTTGAAGGAAATGGAATTGAATGGTTTGGTGAAGCGGGTAGAAGATCCCAACTCTCCCATGAAGGTGGAATATATGTCTACGGAATATTGTAAGTCTTTTGGCGACATCATCCTGGAGATGATACGCTGGGGCAAAGAGCACCGGCGGAAGATCATGAAGAGCCGGCAAAAATGATCTACTTTTTCCGCTTTGCGTAATGTTAATTTCCGTCTTGCAAATTGTTATTCCTCTTTTCAGCTGCAACTTGCGCGCTTTGATTAAAACAAGGTCAAAGGCTCAATAGTATTGATTATGAAAAAGTTGTATGCATTGTTGCTGGTATTGTTGGCTGGAACAGGGATGCTGCGGGCACATAATGGACCCGGGGGTAACGGAGGTATTAAAGGAAAGATCACTGCGTCCGACAATACACCCGCTGATGGCGCCACCATCCGTCTCAAGGGTGTTGGCCGGGAAGCTGTTTCTGAGGAAGACGGTACTTTCCTATTCTCCAATATCAAGCCCGGGGATTATGAGCTGAGTGTTACGTTTATTGGGGCTGCTCCTTACAAGCAACAGGTCACTATCAAGCCGGATGCCATTACAGAGGTTTCTATTCAATTGACCAGTTCGGAAAATGAGCTTCGTGAGATCACTATCACGGCTGGCTACAACCGATTCAATAAAAAGGAAACGGATGATGTGGCACGCCTGCCGCTGAAGAATATCGAGAACCCACAGGTATATACGATCGTGACCAAAGAGATCATGGCCGAGCAGGTGGTGACTGATTATAACAGTGTGTTCAAAAACGTTCCTGGTGCCGGTGTGCCTGTGGTATATAATCAGGGAAGAAGCGCTATGCTTTCCCGCGGTTTTACTACTGCCAATCTTATCCGCAACAGTATTTCCGGTTTTGTGTATACGAATATCGATCCTGCCAACCTTGAAGTGCTGCAAGCGATAAAGGGCCCTTCGGGTACGTTGTTCAACAGCAGCCAGATATCTTTTGGTGGATTATTTAACCGTGTTACCAAGAAACCGCATGAGGTAAAGAAAGTGGAGTTGAGTTATTCCGGTGGCAGCTATAGTCTTAATCGCCTGACGTTTGATGTGAATAGCCCATTGAACAAAGAGAAGACCATGCTGATGCGTATCAATGGCGCTTTGCATACAGAACAAAGTTTCCAGGATGCCGGGTTCACCCGTAGCGTAATGATAGCTCCCAGCTTTATGTACAAGGCCACCGAAAAGCTGACATTCCTGCTGGATATCGAAGCGTCGGCGTTCAATGCTACTTCGCCTATCCGCTTTGCACCTGCAAGAACGGGTAAAGTAAGGGATATTGAAGCGCTGGGCATGAATTATAAAAAGTCGTTCACCAATAATTCGCTGGACTATGCAACCAACCAGCTGAACTTTTTTGGTCAGGTCAATTATGTGCTTTCCCCCGGCTGGAAATTGCAAACGAATTTTACCCGTACTTATTCGGCTACCAAAGGTTATGTGACGCAGCTGATCGGCCGTAGTGATAGCACGTTGCAACAGAGTGTGCAAAAGGAAGACTTTCCTTACAATGGTACAGAGATACAACAGAATATCATTGGTGATTTCACCATTGCCGGTTTGCGGAACCGCCTCGTAGCGGGTGTCGACTTTTATAACCAGCGAAGTGATAGGAATACGCCAACTGTTGCCTTCCCGGCCATCAATTTCAAAAAGCCTGGTTTTGCTTATGCTAATTTCAATGCAGATAAGGTGGATTCTGCTGCTGCACGTGCTCCTTATTCCAGCTGGGCTATTTACAGAACGAACCAGTTTACTTATAGCGCTTATGCTTCCGATGTGCTTAACATCACGCCTCAATTGAATGTGATGATGAGCTTGCGCATTGACCGTTATGAAGACAGGGGCACTTATTACCCTGTTGTGGATTCTGTTGGCGGTGCTTATGCTCAAACGGCGCTTTCACCCAAGTTTGGTATCGTATACGAAGTGTTGCCCAGGCAACTGTCTCTGTTTGGTAATTATATGAACGGCTTTAGCAATGAAGGCGGGCAAAACTTCGAGGGTACGGCTTTCGAACCACAACATGCCAATCAGTGGGAAGCAGGATTGAAAGCGGACCTGTTCGGTCACCGGTTGACCAGCACGATCAGTTATTACAATATCGACGTGACGAACATGAAACGGGAAGACCCGGTGCATTCCGGTTTCAGTATTCAGGATGGCACACAGGTGAGCAAGGGTATCGAGGCTGAAGTAATTGCCAATCCTTTTGGTGGATTGAACATTGTGGCTGGTTACACGTATAATGACAGTAAGATGGCGCGTTCCAATAAAAATGTAGAAGGATTGCGGCCGGCTACTGCAGGGCCTGAGCACTTGGCCAACCTGTGGCTGAGCTACCGTTTTACCCAGGGAGCTATCCGCGGACTGGGATTCGGCGTAGGGGGTAATTACGGCAGTGCTGCTTTTCAGACAAACGATACTGCTTTTACATTCACTATTCCTTCTTATACCGTGCTGGATGCTACCTTGTACTATGACCGTAAATCATACCGCATCGGTGTAAAGGTGGATAACCTTACCAACGAAAAGTACTGGTCATTCCGTCTGGCGCCACAAATGCCTACACGGGTTGTTGCCAATATTACTTTCAGGTTTTAGGGTAATTACATATAAAGAAGTTTGCATAATAACCGCCCATTTTCCGGGCGGTTATTGTTTTTTTAGAAAGCGGCTATTTGACGGGGTTATTGATTTTCAATCTGTAAGAACATTTTTCCGTTAGATGCCAGATTTTATAACATGTTGGGAAAAAGTAATTTTCATTAACTGGGCAGGGTTTATATTTTTGAGGCCGCAACTCTAACTGTAATTCGTCTATGCTCCCTTTTTTTAGTAACAATTTTTATTATATCACCGTAGCCCTGCAGGTCATTTGTGTTATCCATTGCATTCGCCGAGGCACTAAAATGCAATGGATCTGGCTGATCGTATTCGTTCCGGTGGTGGGAAGTATTGCCTATATATTTATCGAAATGTTTTCCGGTCGTGAAATACGGCAGGTGCAATCGGGTATAGGTTCTCTGATCAACCCGGCAGGCAGCATCCGTAAGCTGGAGGAAAACCTGCGTTTTTCCGATACGTTCAACAACCGGATGGCGTTGGCCAATGCTTACCTGGGCAGTGGACAAACAGATAAAGCTGTAGCCTTGTATGAAAGTTGTTATACCGGTGCTTTCATGGAAAATGAAGACCTGCTGAAGCAGCTCATTGTTGCTTACTCCATGCAGCAGCGATATAAGGATGTATTGCCGATGGCGCAAAAGCTGTACAAGACCCCTCAGTTTCCACGTTCCCAGGCCCACCTGCTGTATGCGATAGCGTTGGAACATACAGGCAATCCTGCGCAAGCAGAAAAAGAGTTTAAGATGATGAATGTTCGTTTTTCACATTTTGAGCCGCGTTACCAATATGGCCTGTTCCTGCAAAGAGCCGGGCGCCACCAGGAAGCTCGGGATATTTTTGCCGGTATGATCGACGAATCGTCTCACCTTAGTGCGCGGGAGCGCAGCCACAACCGGGTATGGTTTGCCAAAGCCAAAGAGGAACTGCGACAATCGCGCTAATTTATCTTCCGGGCGCAACATTTGCTGTAAACCAGTTTAAATAAGTACTTTCATAAAAAAACTGGTTGAATATGTACAAGATCGCGTCCAGGTTCCTCTACGTCTCTCTACTTGCTATTGCCTGTAATAATAGTGACACCAACAAGAATGCTACTGTGTCCAAAGAAGCTGGGCCCAACGATGGAGCCACTGCTTCTGCAGATACTACCGGCCAGCCTGTTGAAACAAAGTCGCCCAATTCAAGTTATAAACCAGCTTTTGCCGGGCAAACCCGCATTGGTGGTGTAACTACCAGGACTCCCTACGAAGCTACTGTGCTTTCAACAGAGCTCGACAAGCCCTGGGGCATTGTACAATTGCCCGATGGCAGGTTTCTGATCACACAAAAAAGTGGAAAGTTCCGGATCGCCAGCGGTGATGGAAAGCTGAGTGAGCCGATCACTGGTTTACCGGAAGTGAATCCGCGCGGACAAGGTGGTTTATTGGGCTTGCGGATCGATCCTGCATTCGATAAGAACAGGATGATCTATTGGGTATTTTCCGAGAGCGTACAGGGTGGCACACACACCAGTGTGGCCAAAGGAAAATTATCAGCCGACGAAAAGAAGATCGAAAACGCTAAAGTTATTTACCGCGCTACGCCTGCTTATGATGGCACGCTGCACTATGGTGGCAGGATATTGATCGATAAACAAGGCAATCTTGTTATAAGCACTGGCGAACGCTCAGACCTCGCCACAAGGCCACAGGCACAGTGGCTGAATTCAGGGCTTGGTAAAGTGATTCGCATCACCACGGATGGTAAGCCTGCCAGCGGCAATCCTTTTGTGGGCAAGAGCGATGCAAGGCCCGAGCTTTATTCTTATGGCCATCGTAATGTGCAGGGATTGGCCTGGCATCCACAAACCGGTGATCTGTGGGAATGCGAGTTTGGCCCACGCGGTGGCGATGAGCTAAACCGTATTCAACCCGGCAAAAACTATGGCTGGCCTATTATTACCTACGGCATTGAATATAGTGGTGAGCAGGTGCCCGGTGGCATTACGCAGAAAGAAGGTATGGAGCAACCCGTTTATTATTGGGACCCTGTGGTGTCGCCCAGTGGTATGGTTTTCTACGATGGCAATGCCATCCCTGAGTGGAAGAATAACTTATTCATTGCTGCTTTGAATACGCCCCATCTTTTAAGGCTCGTGATCGAAAATAACAAAGTGACCGGTGAAGAAAGATTGCTGGTGAAGGAGAAAGAACGTTTCCGGGATGTGACTGTTGGAAAAGACGGCGCCCTATATGCTATTACCGATGGCGGAAAGCTGTACAAGGTGGCTAAGAAGTAATAAGACTTAATATGTCCTACATAATGTGCCTATTTTTATTACCTTGCTGGTCTTAAAAATAGGCACGTTATATGAAAAACATGGTTATGGCTGCCCTGCTTGGGGGCTTTGCATTTCAGTTTGCCCAGGCACAACAATCTGCTGCTACTGCTAATCCCGATTACCGCCCCGGCGCTTATGCCGTCAAGACCGCACAGTTCAGGAGTTATCCCAATTCTGCAAAAGACATTATTTTCCTTGGCAACAGTATTACCGCCGGTACCGACTGGGCCGAGCTGCTGGGCAACCCCCACTGCCGCAACCGTGGTATCTCCGGTGATATTACTTATGGTGTCCTTGCCCGGCTGAATGAAGTGACAGAGGGCAAGCCTGCCAAAGTTTTCCTGTTGATAGGTATCAACGATATCCAGCACAATACGCCCGATAGTATCATCATCTCCAATTACCGGAAGATCGTACAAACGATCAGGTCGGCCTCTCCCCGGACAAAGGTCTATGTGCAAACCCTGCTGCCGACCAATAACACGTTTACCCAATTCAAGAATCACTATAATAAAGATGAGCATATCGCTGTCGTGAACGAAGGCATCAGGAAGATTGCTGCCGAAGAAAAGGCTACCTGCATCGAGCTGAACAAGCCTTTCCAGGATGCGGAAGGCAAACTGAATAAGGAGCTTACGATGGATGGGTTGCACCTGAATGCTGAAGGATACAAGTTGTGGGCAGGTATATTGAAGCCTTATCTCTGATGATGGAATTATAAAAAATGATCACACACACAACCTCAGCACATTTGCATACGTAGCATAGGATACACCAATTAAAATTGCGCCATATGCAAAAGATTACCAACCTACCTGGTAGTTCAGGCTACCCGTTTGCCTATTTGTTTTGTGCAGCTCTGCTCCTCTTTGCAGGCTGTAAGAAGATTGACGAGATCAAGCAATTAAAAAACTTCATGCAGGTGAACCTCGTTGCCAATGAACAATCCTATAATCCTGCACATGTTGATCCTACCTTACTCAATGCATGGGGCATCGCTTTTAGCGCTACTGGTACTCCCTGGGTCAACTCACAGGGTGGGCACGTAAGCGAAGTGTATGACAGAGAAGGCGTCATCGTACGACCGCCTGTCAACATTCCATCGCCCGGCGGTGCTACCGGTGGCAATCCTACCGGCGTTGTATTCTATGGAGGTACTACTGATTTTGTGTTGGCAAACGGGCAATCGGCTCGTTTCATTTTTGTGGGTGTGGATGGTATCCTGAGTGCATGGAATGGCGCTGCGGGTGGCAATGCGCTGTTGCTTAAAAATAATGTAGCTACTTCGGCTTATACCGGGTTGGCTATTGCTGCTGCGGACGGAAGCAATTATTTGTATGCAGCTGATTTCAGGGCGCGCAAGATCGCCGTGTGGGATAAGAATTTTGCCGTCGTGAATATGCCTTTCAATGACCCCGGTATTCCATCGGGCTATGCGCCTTTCAATATTCAGGCAGTGGGTGAGTGGTTGTATGTGCTGTATGCCAAGGTAGGTCCGGATGGAAGGTCTGCAGCGGGACGTGGCCAGGGATATGTTGACATTTTTACCACGAAGGGTAATCTCGTAAAAAGATTTGCTACCAAAGGGGCTTTGAATGCACCCTGGGGTGTAGCACAGGCGCCAGCCTCTTTCTTTGCCGATATGGAAGATGCAGAAGGCCAGAAGATGAAAGCTTCTACAGAGAACAGAAGCGCTATATTGATCGGCAATTTCGGAGATGGCTATATCAATGCTTATACAGATGATGGACAGTATATTGGCGTACTCCGTTCAAAAGGCAGACCCATTGTGATAGATGGATTGTGGGCTATTACTTTCCCGCCGTCTACTTCTACCATCGATCCCAACAGGTTGTATTTTGCTGCAGGTCCCGATCATGAAACAGACGGCCTGTTTGGTTATATTAAAAAGGAGTAAGTCCTTTATTCTCCTGCCTGTGTGTTAAGAAAAATGAGGTCGTTCCGGCCTCATTTTTCTTTTATAAGGATCCTTATCGTAGTGCTTAACGAGCGCAATCGATAAAATGTCTGTAATTTCCCGCCTCTTTGCATGCACATGAAAAAGATCACGCTTTTAATCCTGCTGTTGGGAAACGCTTATTGGTTACAGGCACAGCAGCGTCCGCAATGGATGCGTTACCCTGCTATTGCTCCCGATGGGCGTAGCATCGTATTTACTTATCAGGGCAATATTTATAAAGTAGCAGCTGCCGGTGGAGTGGCCGTTCCGCTTGTGATGCATGAGGCGCACGACTTTATGCCGGTGTGGAGCCATGATGGCAAGTCGATTGCTTTTGCGAGTGACCGCAATGGCAACTTTGATGTATTCATTATGCCTGCCACGGGTGGTGCTGCGAGACGATTGACTTGGTATTCGGGTGATGAGTTTCCCAATGATTTTTCTGCTGATGACTTATCTGTATTGTTCAGTGCAGTACGGATCGATGCAGCCGGTAGCCGGCAGTTCCCGTCGGATGCTTTGCCGGAGTTGTACCAGGTGCCCGCAGCAGGTGGGAGGACAAGACAGGTGTTGACCACGCCGGCTGAAGATGCCAGGATGAGCAAGGATGGAAAGCTCCTGGTGTACCACGATCACAAAGCAAGAGAGAATCCCTGGCGCAAGCACCAGGCTTCTTCGGCAGCGCGGGATATATGGTTATATGATGCGGTTGCCACCTCACACCGGCCCCTTAGTTCGTTTGAAGGAGAAGACAGAAGCCCGGTGTTTTCAGCTGATAATAAAAGCGTTTATTACCTGAGTGAAAGAAGTGGCAACTTCAATATCTGGCAATTGTCTTTGGCTGATACTACGGCGCGACCTGTTACTTTTTTTAAGGGACACCCCATCCGTTTTTTAAGCATTGCACGAAACAACACCCTTTGCTTTGGATATGATGGGCAGGTATTCATCAAAAAGCCCGGTGCGGAACCTGTACTGGTAAACATTACGATCCCTGCCATTGAACAGAAGCAAGACAAAAAGATACTCGTTACAGAAGTGCAGGAGATGGCGGTGTCGCCTTCCGGTAAAGAAGTAGCCTTCGTAGCCCGCGGTGATGTTTTTGTGAGCAGTGTGGAAGGAAAAAATGTTAAGCAGATTACGCACACGCCGGGCACAGAAGCCAGCGTCAGTTTTTCTCCCGATGGGAGCAAACTGTTGTATGCCAGTGAGCGCGATAACAGTTGGAAGATATTTGAGGCCATCAGGGCAGGCAACAAAGATAGTTTATTCACTACGGCGGTACAGGTACAGGAAAAATTGCTGATCGGCAATGGCAAAGAAAATTACCAGCCTGCTTATTCGCCCAATGGCGAAGCTGTAGCTTTTATAGAAGACCGGGCTACACTTAAAGTCCTTGACCTGGCGACGGGCAACGCACGTACGTTGCTTACACGGGCGCAACTGACCAGCAGGCGCGACCATGATCAATATTTTTCCTGGAGCCCGGATGGTCAATGGCTGCTGGTGCAATTCATGGAGCAGGGGAGTGGTAATGATGAGGTGGGTATTGTTCATGCATCTGGCAAAGGACAGCTCATGAACCTGACGCAAAGTGGTTATACAGATCAGCATCCCACCTGGATGATGGATGGCAAAATGATCATGTGGTACAGCGATCGACAGGGCCTGCACAGTTATGCCAACAGCAGCACGCGCCAGCAAGATGTATATGCCATGTTTCCCAATACAGCCGATCGCGAAAGTTTCAGAGAGGATAAACCGGCAGTGGCAGACACTTCAAAAAATACCAACCGCAAAGGCGATACTGACTGGACTTCCGTAGATTGGCTGCATTTGCGTGACCGGAAAGAACGGCTTACGGCACAGGCAGGTTTACTGTCGGACGCACTGGTAAGTAAAGATGGCAGCACGCTGTATTACCTGTGCAAGGTTGAAAAGAATTATGACCTGTGGGCTACCAATCTGCGTACGCGGGAAACCAAAATAGCGATGCGATTGAATGTGCGCAATGGAAGCATGCAGTGGGACAAAGCACAACAGCATATTTTCCTGCTGGCAGATGATAAAATATTCCGGATCGACCCAGTGAATGCACGACAGCAAAGGATCGAGACAAAGACAGATATGTTGATTGACCCCGCAAAGGAACGGCAGGAGATGTTTGAGCATGTATGGCGAAGAACGGCTACTACTTTTTATACAGCCGGGATGCACGGCTCAGATTGGCAGGCGTTGAAAGTTGTGTACGAGCGCTACCTGCCGGGCATCGATAACAATTATGATCTTGCCGAGATGCTGAATGAGCTGCTGGGCGAATTGAATGTAAGCCATACGGGCGCCACCTATACCAATCCACGTAAAGACAGTACCATCACTGCTTCGCTGGGTGTGTTTTATGATCAGGCTTATACGGGCAACGGTGTACGCATTGAAGAAGTGATGGCGGGTGGTCCGCTCGACCGGGTTGCACAGCCCGTAAAAGCAGGCGATATCATTGAAGCCATCGATGGCGAAGCGATCGATAAAGACAAGGATATAGCTCAATACCTGAATGGAAAGGCCGGCAAGCGCGTATTGTTGCGCATCCGCACCAGCGATGCAACAAAGGAAATAACCCTAAAGCCGGTAACGCCTGCCGAGGAAGCTGAGTTGTTGTACAAGCGTTGGGTACAGCGTAACCTGGAAGAAACAGAAAAGTCGGGCAACGGCACAATAGGTTATGTGCACCTGTATCGAATGAACGATGCTGCATACCGTACTATTTTTGAGGAAGCACTGGGTAAATTGGCTAAATGCAAGGCGCTGTTGGTCGATACACGTTTCAACCGTGGTGGCGATCTGGCGCCGGAACTGGTGATGTTCCTGAGTGGCACCAAAGTGCGCGAGAATACCAGCGATGATTTCATGGTAGGCAAAGAGCCGTTATTCCGCTGGACGAAGCCTTCCATTGTACTGGCCAATGAATCGAACTATAGTGATGGGCATTGTTTCGTATACGATTATCAATTCCTGCACATGGGCAAGCTGGTAGGCATGCCCATTCCGGGCAGCTGCACCTGGATGACAGGTCAGGCGCTGCAGGACCCTTCATTGAGTTTCAGTGTGCCTACGCTGGGTGTTAAAACGACAGGAGGAAAGTATTTGGAAAATTACCAGACAGAGCCCGACATACGTGTGATGAATGAATATGGGCCGGTAAGCCAGGGCCGCGATCAACAACTGGAAAGAGCTATCTCTGAACTGATTAACGATCTTACAAACAAACCGTAGCGTATCTTCACGCATAAAGTTGCCGGTGCATGAACGAGGAAGAACAGCTTATACGCTATTGGGAGCAGCTCAGAAGGGGTGATAAACAAGCACTTTTTGAGTTGTACAATCATACCTATTTCCACCTCGTTCGCTTTGGGTTGAAAGTCACAGCCAACGACGAATTGGTAAAAGATTGCGTTACCCAACTCTTCTTTCAATTATGGGAAAAACATGCACGGCTGAATGCCGTGACGCAGGTGCGGGCCTACCTCTTTACTTCGCTTCGCAGGATGCTACTCGATAAGCTGGACCGCGATTCCAAAACAGATGCGGCCATCAACCGGCTTTCGGCCAAAGAAGAACATGAAGAACTCCCTTATGAGGAGATCATCATACGTGTGCAGCACGATGAAGAGTTACGGCAAAAGCTGTACAAAGCCATGGAGCAACTGACCCCCAAACAAAAAGAGCTCATCCGCCTCATGTTCTTCGAGGGACTTAATTATGAGCAGGTAGCTGCCCAAACTTCACAAAGTATCAAAACAGCCTACAACACCATTTACAATGCCATCCAGGTATTGCGGAAAATCTTAAAGTAAAACTGCTCTCATGCTAAGTATGTCACCCTGAGCCTGTCGAAGGGTTATCGAAGGATATCTTTGGAGGACTTCGACGGGGCTCAGCCCGACAGGAGACATATTAAAAATAAAAAAAGACGAAAAATATCCGGGAAAAAGTAAAAAAACGGCCCTCTGTATAATAAAGGGCCTGTACATGGATATCCAAAACTATACTGTAGAAGACTTTATCTGCGATAACTCATTCCAGCATTATTGCCTGGGAGATGATGCAGAGGCGGTACAATACTGGACAAACTGGATCAGGAACAATCCACATAAACAGGAGCTTATCCAGGAGGCCCGGCGTGTTATCTCCATCCTCAATGCCAAACAGGGCAACCTGCAGGAGCAGGTAGGTCAATTGAAGGATGGTATCGATCGCTTCGACATGTTGAAGCAGGCATTGCAACAGGATACGCCAGCTCCTGTAAGGTCTGTACGATCCCGTTTCAAATATGTAGCTGCCATTGCAGCTTCTATATTGGTACTGGTGGTGGCAGGCTATTTCCTGCTCAGGCCCGGCAAAACAACGCAGCAGCCGGAGCAGGTAGTTACAACTACGACCTCTCATAAACATCCTGTGCTCAGTTCAGGCAACGAGCCGCGTAAAACGGTGGTATTGCCCGATGGTACGGTAGTGACCCTGCGTAGCAACAGCAGTATTACGCTGGCCGATAATTTCAACACTTCCAACAGGGAATTAAACCTCACAGGAGAAGCTTTCTTTGATGTGACACATGATAAGCAGCGTCCGTTCATCGTGCATACGAATGCTATCAATATCGAAGTATTGGGTACCGTATTCAACGTAAGAGCTTATCCTTCTAATCCACATACAGAAACCGCTTTGTTCAGAGGCAAGGTGGCAGTAACAGTAAAAGACCATCCCGGCAAGCCGGTGATCCTTACGCCCAATATGAAGCTGGTATTCACCCACACGGGAGGAGCCAGTACCACTACAACAGCCAATCCTGTGCGCATAGAACCTATGACTGTGGACCCTTCAGACCACAAGGCAAAAGAGATTGCCTGGGTACGCAACAGACTTAAAATAGAAGACGAACCACTGTCGGCCATTGCTGCCAAACTGCAGACATGGTACGGCATCGAGATCAGCTTTGCCGATGAAAAAGTAAAAACCTACCGGTACTCCGGCACCTTTGAAAGTGAAACGATCATAAAGGCACTGGAAGCCTTGCAGCTATCTTATCCTTTTAATTTCCAGGTAGAAAAAGAAAAGATCATTATCAGTCAATAAAGAACTGATACGAATTGTTTCATTGTAAACCAACTAACATTATGAAGACTGCTAAACACTCCGTAGTGGTTTTGTTGCTGGCGTGTATATGCCTGCAGGTGCATGCCCGGGGCTTTGCACAGGAAAAGATCAACCTGCAACTAAGGCAAGCTACACTGAAGCGCCTGCTCAATGAAGTGGAGAAACAAACCCTCTACCGGTTTGTGTACCACACAGGCACTTTGCCCGAAGACAAAAAGATCGATATCAATGCCAAAGGCGCCAGCCTCGATCAGGTACTTACACAGGCATTCAATGGTCTCCCCCTGAATTATTCACTGAAGGAAGACAATCTCGTCGTCATATTTTCAACTGAAAAGAAACCCGTACCCGATAAAGTTATTAAGGGTAAGGTCACGGGGCCGGATAATGCACCTTTAACTGGCGTATCCGTATTAGTAGCAGGAACCTCTATTGGAGCGCTCACCAATGCAAGTGGTGAGTACTCCATCCTGGTTCCGGACAATGCTAAAACACTGGAGTTTTCATTGGTAGGATACCTGGAACAAAAGATCCCTATCAACGGCCAGCAAACGATCAATGTATCATTGAAACTGTCTGCTGTGAACCTGAATGAAGTAGTGGTGACAGGTTATACCAATTATACACGCAACAAGTCTGCCTCTGCTGCTACAATAGTAGGAGGGGATAAGATCAATGATGTGCCTGTTGCAACTTTCGAGCAAGCCTTGCAGGGACGTGTGCCCGGCTTGTCGGTAGCCGCCGTTTCAGGACAGCCCGGCACCAGTGCCAATGTAGTGCTGCGTGGTATTGGTTCCATTGGAGGCAATAACTCAGTATTGTATGTAATGGACGGCGTACCCATCGAAGCGGGATTCTTCCAGGCGCTTAACCCCGGCGATATTGAATCCGTAACAGTATTGAAAGATGCATCTGCCAAAGCATTGTATGGCTCCCGTGGTTCAAACGGTGTGATCGTGATCACTACCAAAAAAGGGAAAGCTGGTAAGCTATCCATAGAATACAGGTCGCAATACGGTGTATCAACGCTTACTTCTACGAAGTTCAGGATGATGAACTCCGCTGAAAGAAAAGAGTTTGAAGAAGGCATTGGTGTAGAAACGGGCGCAGAAGCCGGTCCCTTCTGGACGTATTCAAAACTGAATCCTGACTACGCTTCTAAAACACCTGCTGAAAAGCTGGAAGCCGATCATATTGTAGACAGCCTGCTGGGCGTCAATACCGATTGGCGTGATCTGTTTATGCGCAACGGACGATTCATGGAGCAGCAGATAAGCGCGAGTGGCGGCAACCAGAATATCCGCTTTTATACTTCACTGAATTATTTCGATCAGCAAGGTTTGGTGAGGGTATCGGACCTTAAAAGATATACGCTGAAGAATAACCTCGATTTCAGCTTTGGTAAACTGACCGCCAACTTCAACCTGAATGTTGGCTATTCAAGATCCAACCTCATACAGAATGAAGGCGGCTCTGGCGGTAATAACCCTTTGTCGGCTGTTTATTATGCACTGCCCTATGAATATCCCTACGCACCCGATGGTAAACTGGTTACTACCGGCGATGGGGCCAACTATCCTGTATTGGATCTCCGCGAAGGCAGCGATTCCTACGAGCGTATGCTGAATACGACCAATAAGCAGGACCAGATAAAAACGATACTCGGTATGTCGGTAAGTTATAACCTCGCAAAGGGGCTGACAGCCAAGACGCGCCTGGGCATCGATTACCGCGACCTCACCGGTGAGCAGTGGGTAAATCCGGAGTCCTATGCGGGCAGAAGAGTTTCCAATGGACGCCTCGGAAGCTTTGGCGAATCTTCATCACGTCGCTTTTCGCTGGTATCTACATCCGGTCTTACCTACAACAATGTTTTTGCAGAAGACCATGACCTCGAAGTATCCGGCCTGTATGAGTACCTGAGTAATAAAAACAAATCATTCGGATATACAGCCTACGGCCTCAACGCAAGGCTGCCGGGCACTATTGCCGGTATAGGCAGTCCGGCCACATTTATTCCAAGCCTCAGTGGAGGTCGTACCCAGAATGCCATGGCCTCTTTTATCGGCTTGCTGCGATATACTTATCAAAACAAGTATACACTGAATGCCAGCTACCGGTATGATGGATCATCTACCTTACCCAAAGAAAACCGGTGGCACGGATTCTATTCAGCAGGCGTAAGCTGGGAAGTGAAAAGAGAACAGTTCCTCGAAAATATCGATGCCATCTCCAACCTGCGTTTAAGGGCCAGTTATGGTACAACAGCCAGTCCATTCCCTGGCAACTTTACCTACCTGCCCACTTATGGAAGCGCCAGCTATGGTGGCAACACGGCGATCGTACCCGTGCAGCCCGGCAATGCCAATTATGATTGGGAATACGCCAAGGAGCTGAACATTGGTTTTGACCTTGGCTTGCTCAACAACCGCATTCGTCTTACTACAGAATTCTATAACCGCATCACCAGCAATCTTTTTATCGATCAGCCACTGTCGGCCACTTCAGGGTTTGATGAGCTGAACATCAGTGCAGGAAAGATGCGCAACCGTGGTGTGGAATTCGACCTGCAGGGAGATGTGGTAAAGACAAAGAACCTGGTGTGGACAGTAGGCGGTAACATGGCCTATAATAAAAACGTTGTGCTGGATCTCGGTGGCAGCAACGAATTTGAGTACCAGTATACCGGCATTATCCGCGTTGGTCTGCCTTACGGTTCACATTTTGCACCCAAGTGGGCTGGGGTGAATCCAACCAATGGTGATCCGCAATACTATACACCCGACGGACAGATCACTACCGATTACAACGCAGCTACCTTGAGCGTAGCAGAGTTTGGAACCTATATCCCCATTATCACCGGAGGCTTCAATACATCAGTAAGCTGGAAGGATTTTTACTTCAACGCCCTGTTCACCTTCACTGCCAAAGTGAACCGCTACAACAATGAAGACTATTTCAACGAGAACCCCAGCTTCATCACCAGCAACCAGTCAACACGTTTGTTATACGATCGCTGGAAGAAGCCGGGCGACAATGCCATCCTGCCCCGCATCGATGCACCCCGCAACTATACATCGCGCGATATTCAGGATGCGTCTTATGTGCGCCTGAGAAATGTGAACATTGGATACAACATACCACAAGCATTGATCAGTAAATGGAAAGTGATCAGTGGACTGCAGATCAACCTGCAGGCACAGAATCTCTTTACCTGGACAAAGTGGAGAGGGTTTGATCCTGAGAATGGTAATGAATATGCCCGCTTCAGCTATCCGGCGCCAAGGACTTATGTAGTGGGTGTAAATGTTAACTTTTAATGCCAATCAACATGACAACGACAAACACATTATATAAAGGATTAGCACTGGCAGCTGCCGTGTTTTCAATGACTGTTGTGTCCTGCAACAAACAGATAGACCTGACCCCTACAGATACCATCGACCCATCCAAAGCCTTTAGATCGGTGAAGGATGTGAATGAAGGCGTGCTGGGTGTTTATAACAAGCTCAATTATTACAGCAGCATCTTCTATACTTCCCGTATCGTCGATGAAGTGATGTTGCCTTCAGAAAACAGTACAGGCGGTGGCGTAGCCACCCATCGCTGGCAATACGATGGCAGCTTCGTGCATGATGCATGGGGAGATAACTACAAAGCCATCGATCGTGCCAACAGGGTGCTGGCTGCTATCGATGGCATAGAGCCAAAAGCAGGAGAGGAAGGATTGAAAACACGATACAAAGGAGAGTTACTTGCCCTGCGCGCTTATTGCCATTTTGAGCTGATACGCAACTTCGCTTCAAGATATGAGGCAGATTCACTCGGCGTACCTTATATGGAAGTATCAACCATTTCCAGCCCCGCCCGGCTGACCTTTGCCGCTACCATGGCAAAGATCAATACCGACCTCACGGCGGCGAAAGGATTGATACCAGCTTCCTTCAACGACAACACGCGTATTACCCGCGCAACGGTTTCGGCCATTCAGGCCAGGGTAGCCTTGTATGAAAGGAACTGGGATAATGCCATTACCTATGCCACAGAAGCTATTAATGCGTTGCCTCTTGCATCACGCACTGATTTCCCCCGCATATGGAAAGATAAAACGAACAGCGAAGTATTCTGGAAACTGAAACGCGTGGCCAGCGATGCAGAAACACCGTTGGGCAATGCTTATACACAAGCTACTTTCCTGGACAACCCTGCAGGCTCACGTATTTATTATGCGGCTTCTTATGAGCTCACCAACCTGTTTGACCAGACCAACGACATCCGTTTCTCCTCTTATATAAAGATCGATCCTGCCCGTCAGTTAGCTGGTAGAACACCCAATGCAGTAGTGAAATACATGAGCGACGATCCTGCCAACCGTAATCTGGTAGATATTAAACTGTTTCGTACCGGGGAAATGTACCTCATCAGGTCAGAAGCCTACGCACAGAAGGAAAACCTCACACCCGCTAAAAACGACCTTAACGCATTGCGGGCACAAAGGATCAGCGGATACGTGGCGCAGGACTTTACTACCAAAGATGCTATCCTGACTGCCTTGCTGACCGAGCGGTTCAAGGAACTGGCTTTTGAAGGCCATCGTCATTTTGATCTCAGAAGATATAACCTGCCCATCACCCGCAACCCTGAAGACGCGGTGAATGCACTGGGCGCCGTGTTGTTGCCACCGGATAAGGCACAATACGTATGGCCTATTCCCAACAGTGAGCTGAGGGCCAACAAGAATATGAAACAAAACCCCCGTTATTAAGATCCATAACACGTTTAACGATCGATGATGAAGAGAGCAATTTTTCTGGCGGCCGTCTGTACCCTGTGTATCTATAATTCTCAGGCACAAGTGAAGCCCGCCGCCGGCCCTTCGCTTGGCCTTACCGGCGATGCCAAAGATGTGACCACCACTACCTACGGTGGAGTGGTATTGATTGGTGGTGGCGGTAATGTGGATGCTGCTTTCAAATGGATGATCGACAGAAGCGGTGGAGGAGATGTAGTGGTGATCAGGGCTTCGGGCGATTACCTGTACAACGATGATATTGCCAAACTGGGCAAGGTCAATTCTGTAGAGACCCTGTTGATCAATTCCCGCGAAGTGGCCAACAACGAAAAGGTAGCCCAAACGATCCGCAATGCGGAGATGCTGTTCATCACGGGCGGCGATCAGTCGAACTATATGCGTTTCTGGAGAAATACCAAAACATCGGAAGCGATCAACTACCTCCTCAATAAAAAGAAAGTACCGGTAGGCGGCACCAGCGCCGGCTGTGCGGTATTGAGCGGATTTTATTACAGCGGAGAGATAGGCAGCGCCACAGCGGCGGTGGCTATGGATCCTTACGATGTTAAAGTGAAGCTGTATAACAATGATTTCCTGCAACCGCCTTTCCTGAAAAACGTGATCACGGATCAGCATTATGTGGCCCGCAACCGCCAGGGAAGGCACGTAACATTCATGAGCCGCATCATCACGGATTGGAAAACGTTTCCCAAAGGAATAGCGCCCGATGAGAGAACGGCCGTTTGCATCGACGAGCAGGGCAATGCTACCGTTATCGGAGAAGGCAAAGCCTATTTCCTCCTCACCGATAAGGCAACACCTCCGGAAGAGTGCGTGGCGGAAGAACCCCTGCAATGGGTGGCTGGCAGGAAAGCCCTCAAAGTTTACGAGATACAAGGCACAGCAAGCGGCAATGGCTATTTCTCTGTCGCCGACTTTGATGCTGCCAAAGCCAAAGGCGGCAAATGGTATTGGTGGTGGATGGAAAAAGGCCAGTTGCAGCAAAGCCCTGTAGATAAATACGTATTGGTGATACATGGAGGAGCAGGCACCATTCTGCAAAGCACCATGACGCCTGAAAAAGAAAAGAATTACCGCGCCGGTTTGCAACAGGCGTTGCAGGCAGGCTATGCTAAGTTACAGGCAGGCGCCTCCAGCCTCGATGCAGTAGAAGCTGCCGTGCGGGTGCTGGAAGATAATCCATTGTTTAATGCAGGCAAAGGCGCTGTGTTTACACACGATGGTAAGAACGAGCTCGACGCTGCCATCATGAACGGTAAAACCTTGGCAGCTGGCTCGGTAGCCGGTGTAAGAACGATCCGCAATCCGATAACAGCGGCAAGAGCGGTGATGGAAAAGTCTGAACATGTGATGATGGTAGGCGCAGGCGCCGAACAATTTGCAAAAGAAGCAGGCATCGAAATAGTAGACCCTGCTTATTTCCGTACAGAAGAAAGATGGAAAGGCTTACAGGATGCCTTGAAAGAAGACTCGCTGAAAGCAAAGCTCGACCATAGCGCGGCACCCCGCAAGGGAACCATCAATGTTGATTATAAGTTTGGTACCGTAGGTTGCGTGGCGCTGGATAAGCAGGGCGTATTGGCTGCCGGCACTTCTACCGGCGGCATGACCAACAAAAAATACGGACGGGTAGGAGATGCACCCATCATTGGTGCAGGTACTTACGCCAACGCAACAGTAGGTATATCCTGCACAGGCTGGGGCGAATTTTACATCCGTACCGTGGTGGCTCATGAACTGAGCGCCCTGATGGAATACAAAGGTTTGCCCATCCAAAGTGCAGGTAAGGCAGTGATTGAAAAAGTTGGTAAGCTGGGCGGCGATGGTGGCCTGATCGCACTGGATAAAAATGGCAATATGGCCATGCCCTTCAATACCGAAGGCATGTACAGAGGCGCCATTACCGAAGAAGGCAAGATCGAGATCTACATCTATAAAAACTAAGCAGACATTGACATAATCATCGTATCTGTACCGCTCACATTCTGGGCCCTTAGGGACGAAGTGGTTTAACCATTTTGTCCTTTTTTTTGCGCCATACCTTCCTGCCCATCCACCGACTGGATTTGCCGGTTCAACGACCGGCGCTGAGACGCGCCCTTACCCCTTAGTAGCTTTAGGGTGTAATAACCTTGACAATGGCCTCACACCTCCAAAGCAAACTCAGCGCCTTCCTGCGCCGTGTTCCCAAAAAGGAACTGCTGGCAGTCCTCATGCTGGTACTGGCAATCATATTCTTCCGCAGCGAAAGGAAAGAACTAAGGACCATTATTCCACATCTTCACAAGGCCAACCCCTTGTGGATAGCAGCCGGATTGGCTGTTACTGCCATTTACATCATATTTCAGGCAGGCATCTACCGGCAAAGCTTTAGGGCCATTGGTCTGCGCTTTTCCTGGATGAATGCCATATTACTGTTCCTGAAAAGAAATTTTATCAGTGTGTTCCTGCCTGCAGGTAGTATCAGCGCATTGGCCTATACGCCTTCACAGATCAGGAAAGCAGGGTTTTCCAAAACACAGGTATTCCAGGCCAGCGGCTTGTTTGGATTTGCCGGTTTGCTCACTGTAATTTTGGTTGGACTACCGGTGGTGACAGTTACAGCCTTTAGCCTGCAACGTGGACAAACAGGTTACGCTATAGCAGGACTGGGTGTATTGGTGTTGTTATTGGGAACACTGCTGGTGTTAACGCGCTCATTCAGCCGGAAAGGAAAATTATACCACTGGTTCACTAAGAAGTTCCCTTCAGCAACTCCATTTATCGATGACCTGTTTTCCACCAACGTACATAAACGACCTTATGCAGGCGCCATCCTGTTTTCAATAGGCGTAGAGTTGTGTGGCATACTGCACATTTACATTGCCATGCTGGCGGTGGGCATGCCACCTTCATGGATGGCTGCGGCGGCGGCCTATATAGCTGCGGTGTTGATGATGATAGTGTCTCCATTCTTAAAAGGATTAGGCGCCGTGGAAATATCTATGGTATATGTGATGCACCAATTGGGGTACCCGTTGAGCCCGGTATTGGCAATGATGGTATTGTTCAGGGTATTTGAGTTTTGGTTGCCCTTGCTGGTTGGCCTGGCGGCCTTTGCCTGGAAAGGCAGGAAGATATTCTTCCGCGTAGCGCCCGCACTCTTTACGTTAGTGCTGGGCATGGTGAATATTGCTTCAGCAGTCATTCCCCCTATACGTTTCCGCATGCACGTACTGCGTGAGTATCTGCCGGTGGAAGCCATGCATGCTTCCAATTGGGTAGTGCTGGCCATTGGCCTTGGACTGGTGCTTACTGCAGCCTTCTTATTGCGTGGAGCACGTACCGCCTGGCTGGTAGCCATTGCATTTTCTGTGATCTCACTGGTAGGGCACCTCACCAAAGCATTGGATTATGAAGAAGCCATCATAGCAGGCATTACACTCATTATATTACTCACCACGGGCAACCAGTACCGTAGCAGGTTTAGGGGACCGTTGCTCAAAAAACTAACAACCAATGATACATTCCGTCAACGCGCGCATTTCTTACTTAATCAATACGGTGATTCTGCGCTGGATTATTTCAAAGTATACAAGGATAAACTTTATTTCTTTTCTGCCCGTCATCAGGGATTTATCGCCTACCGCATTGCCGGTAGCTTTGCCGTGGTGCTGGGAGAACCGGTTTGCGCAGAAGAATACAAAGCCGATATACTGAAAGAGTTTGACCAGCAGTGCAGGCGCATGGGATTGAAGACAGCCTTTTACCGGGTAAACGAAGAAGGAATTCCGTATTTCAGGACGCTGAAGATGAAGAAACTGATGATCGGGCAGGAGGGTATCATCGATGTAGAAAAGTTTAGCCTCGAAGGCAGGGATAAGAAGTCACTGCGCAATGGATTGAACAGTTTGCAAAAGAAAGGATATACAGTAGCGGTACATCATGCACCACATATCCCGGAATTTATTCAGCAGTTGAAAGCAGTGTCAGACGAATGGCTGCAAAATTTCACCCGTGAGGAAATGATCTTTGCGCAAGGCATGTTCGATGAACGGGAGTTGATTCGGCAGGATGTGATCACAGTAGAAGATGGAGAGAAAAAGATTCTTGCCTTTATGAACATCATTCCCTCTTATGCAGAAGATGAATGCACCTACGACCTTATCCGAAAAACACATGACGCGCCCGCTGCTGTTGCCGATGCATTGATGATACAATTGATTAGCTATGCACGTGATCACCAAAAAATGTTTATCAACCTCGGCATGGTGCCCCTCACAGGCATTACTCAACCCGATAACCCTGCAGAACAATTATTAAAAACACTTACCCCTGCCATGAAACGGTTCAGGCAGTTCCATGGCCTGCGTGAGTTCAAAGAAAAGTATGCCACCTTCTGGGAAAACAAGTACCTGGTATACGGACACGATTTCGATCTTTTACAATTGCCTGCTGCTCTTAAGAAAGTGATGCAGCCGGTATATTAAATAATGACAGTATGAAGCACTTATTTTTAGCAGCCTGTCTTTTAGCAGTTACCATAAGTCAGGCACAAACAGACGACCTCCCCATAAAAGTCATGAATAGCAACAATGCTACCCGCCCCATTATATTCTATGCTACCGGTGATGGCGGTTGGTCCAAATTCTCCAATGCACTGATCAAGTCATTCAATGATGCTGGTTACCCGGTTATCGCATTGAATTCCCGGAGTTACTTCTGGAAGAAAAAGACGCCTCAGCAAACGGCTGCCGATGTTGGTACATTATTGAGCAAGTACATGGCAGCATGGAAACGGGACTCTGTAGTGTTGGTAGGTTATTCTTTCGGAGCAGATGTTACGCCCTTCATTCAGAATTACCTCGACAGGAACATTGCCGGCAAGACAACCCATATGGTATTGATGTTGCCGTACAAGTCTACAGACTTTGAGGTCCACCTGTCGGAAATGCTGGGTATATCACGCACTGACTCCTGGAGTGTATCCGATGAGATCAATAAAGTCAAAAAGCCGATCCTGTTTGTACTGGGCACAGAAAGAGATCAATTTCCTCTGAATACATTACGCATCAACAACTACAATAGCATCACCATCGATGGCGGCCACCACTTCGATGACAATGCAGATAAAGTAGCGCAGCAGGTGTTGGCATGGGTAAAGTGATAGCGTATGCTATTCTTGTTTATTGATAATGTTCATTCTTTAGGTAAACGGTTAGACATTATTCGCAGGGAAAAGGCTGGTACGCCATTTTCGTGGTGAGGAGTTGTAATGTGTTGATTGTGAGTGTGTACTGGTGACGCATTTGTGCTCGCGAAACGAAAATAATTGCTACCTTTGTAAAACCGTTTATTTGTATGAGCGACAAAGACTTTAATAAACTAATAGAGCTGGCAGAAAGACAACTCCAGGAAAAGGTTTCTGATGAAGAAGCCTTGCGCTCATTGATACGTGCCGGTATATTGGACGAAAATGGCCAATACACTTCTCATTATCCCGAACTGGCGCGTTTTTCCCGTTAATTATTCAGCAGCATGTATGATGAAAAGCCCAATTTAATCATTGGGATTCAATAACAATTGATCACGTACATCACGTTCGCACCCATGAAATCC
>JAGIBF010000076.1 GCA_017744515.1 Niastella sp. | reverse complement strand
GGCAATCCTTTCAACTGGTCCAATGTAGCCTGCAGGGGTGATGCATATATTTCTTTACGTTGTTTGGGATCTGTGGTATAGTTGTCCCAGAACCATTTCATCATGTTTTTGGTGAGGAAGCGATCGTTGGCCATTTCATTGTAAGAGCCTGTTTCAAAGTTGGCATCTGTTACCGGCCACAGCAGCACCTGAAGTTTAATGTGTGGGCCTTTCTTGTCTTTTGCCATCAGGGCTGTAACGGCCGCCATGTTACCTCCTACGCTGTTACCTACTACTGCAAGGTTCTTACCGTTTACACCAATTTCGTTTCCATGTTCAGCGACCCATTTGGTTGCTGCGTATATCTGGTTAATGGCTACAGGATAACGGGCTTCGGGTGAGGGAGTATAATCGGGAAATACTGCTACTGCTCCACTTTCTACTACCAGGTCGCGCACCAATCTTCTGTGGGTAGGATAATCACCTAACACCCAGCCGCCGCCGTGGATGAAGATAAACACCGGCGCGTTGGCGTTGGCGCCTACCGGCTTTGTAATATGTATATTGACTGTTTGTCCGTCCTGGGTAATTTGTCTTTCTGTTTCTTCAATACCTGAATAATCTACCTGTACTGATTTTTGTGCGCCGACCAATACCTGGCGTGCATCGGCGGGGCTCAACTTTTCAATGGGTGTGCCACCACTGTTGTTCAATGCTTTCAGGAACTCGCGTACTTGTGTGAAGATGCGGGGATCGTTTTCCGCTTTAATGTTTGATGTCTGTGCCATGATTGAATTTTTTGTATTGAGTAATAAGGTTAAAAAGAGTGCCAGGGTGAGTGTAATGCGTTTCATGTTGTATCGCTTTTTATTTTGTTTGATGATTTTGATACAACAAAGCTACAGCGCCGAAGGGGCGCTAAAAATGGCAAAAGGGCGACAGAAATTGTACTTTTTTCCCCGGAGGGGAATTTAGGGATATTTCCTATACTTCTTCGGTTTGGACAAATTGCTTCCGGAATGTTGCCGGGGGTGCGCCGGTTTTATTGGTAAAGAGGCGATTGAAATAAGCGGGGTCGTCGTATCCGAGGTTGTAAGCGATCTCCTTGATACTTAGTGTGGAATAGACCAGGAGGCGTTTTGCTTCCAGGAGGATGCGGTCTTTGATGATATCGTTGGGCTGGGTTAGGTTGAGGCGGTTGAATTTTTTAGAGAGGGTTTTAGGTGCGAGGGCCAGCAGGTCGGCATAGTCGGTAACGCTGTGCTTTTCCCTGAAATGTATCTCCACCAGCCGGCTGAATGTTCTGAAAAACTCCATGTCCTGCGCGGGCGCTGCATTGAGCTCTCCTAATTGTTGTTTCTTCCAGGTCCGGGTTGTTCGGATGATGATCTGTTTTAAGTATGTGCGCACCATTTCTTCCCGCGAGGATTCCTGCGATGCCAGTTCTTCTATGATCTGCTGCATGGCCAGCTTGGTAAACTGGTCGTCATCTTTCGGCAGCTCTGTCATGGGCATTTCATAGATGTTGTTGAAGAGCAGTCCGTCGCAAGCCACTTCTTCGTCGTGTATCTGCACGCAATAGAAGTCGCGGTTGTACCAAATGAAGTAACCGGGGTCTTTGCCTGCCTGTTCCAGCTGCATGTATTGGTTGGGGTGTACAAAGAACAGGCTGCTTTTCTTAGTGGTGTAGTGCTTGAAATCGACGGTTAATGAATAGCCTGCAGGGGCATAGATGATCTTGATGTATGGCTTGTACTGCGGGGCGTTGACCACGTCCTGGTTCTCTTTGCTAACCGGCAGCATGCCGATTTTCTTATAGTTGGACTCAAAGTATCTTTCCATGTTTTGATTCGTTAACGCCTTTAACAGGGTTCAAACTTACATAATAATAGAAAACTCCGGCAGGTTATGCCGGAGTTTTGTGTCTATTGATTGATGATGATTATTTTCCTGTTGCTTTGGATGCTTCGATAATTACGGCAGCTACTTTTTCGGGTTGGGAGATGAATACTACGTGGCTGCCTTTTACTTCTGTGCTTTTTGTATTGGAACGCTTGTACATGTTGCGTTGAATTTCGGGTACAATGGCTTTGTCTTCTGTAGCGATCACTGCAAAGGAGGGTTTATTTCTCCAGGCCGCGTTGGTGATCGGTGTTAAAAAACCTTTGGCATGGAACGCTCCTTGAGAAGCATACATGAAATCGGCGTCTGCTTTAGAAAGGTCTCCGGCGAAGCCTGCATGGAATTTTTCTTTACTGAAGTAAACAATCCCTTTTTCATCAACGGGCAGTACGCCATTTTCAGGGGCAGGGGGTGCTGTTTGCAACCATTGCAGGGTAGTTTCTCCATTATCCGGCTGAACGGCGGCAACATATACCAGGGCAGCTACTTTAGGGTGGTTACCGGCTTCGGTGATCACTGTTCCTCCCCATGAGTGTCCAACCAGGATGGTAGGGCCGTCTTGTTTGTCGAGTGCCAAATTGGTGGCTGCTACGTCGTCTTCCAGTGAGCTAAGTGGATTTTGTACGATGGTTACGTTGTAACCTTTTTTAGTAAGTACGTTGTACAGATTCTTCCAACCGGAACCGTCTGCGAAGGCTCCGTGTACTAATACTACGTTTTTAGCTTGTTGGGCTTGCAGGTTACTACCTGTACTAATAAGGGCTAAAAGGAAACTTGCGGCGATGATTAACTTTTTCATTTTACTTGTATTGTTTTTTTGATTTATTCGCTTTGACAATACAAAGTTGCGCCGAAATGCTGCCCGTAAGAATGGGCATACTTCCCGTAATACTTTAATTATTTCCCTTCCATGGCCGGCAGCTTCATTTTCCGGAATTCTACCGGTGACTGGCCTGTGGTGCGTTTGAAGAAAGTGGCAAAATAGGCAGGGTCTTCAAATCCCAGTTCGTAGGTAACCTCTTTAACTGTTTTCTCGGTGTAGGTCAACAGTCGTTTGGCTTCCAGTATGATCCTGTGCTGGATAATTTGCAGGGGTGGCTTTTGGTTATACTTTGGGAATATATTGGCGAGTGTTTTGGGTGATTTATTCAACTGATCGGCATAGAACTGCACGGAATGTTCTTTGCGAAAGTTGTATTCGACCAGCAAATTGAACTGTCGCACGATGTCAAACTGTTCCGGCTGTTCTTTTACTTCAGGTATATAGGTGGTCCTGGCCAGCTTAGTGATGTCTATGATTAGTCGCTTTAACAATACTGTTAACATTTCACGCTGGATGGTGTCTTTCGTTTTAAACTCTGCAATGAACAGGTTGAGCAGCCATTCCATTTTCTGGTGGGTGGCTTCATCAAGGGGGACAAAAGATTGATCGCCTGCTGCAAACAGGAACCCGACGCAGCTTACTTCCGAATCATGATCGACTATACAATAAAATTCCCTGTTGAATTGCCAGGCCGTAACAGCCGTGGAATCTTCCAGCGTAAATGACTGATTGAACATCAGGGGCAACACTGTGCGGGGCATGAAATCGTGGTCCTCCCCATCTATGTTGATCGTTTGTTTTTCTCCCCGGTTCCAGACTATGCTAAAGTACTTGTTGTCTTTGTCGCGGGTAAAAAAATGACGGTCAAATGTGGGCTCCTCATTGATCAGGAAAAAATCTCCCCCTGTTTTGGGGTCACTCACCGATAGTTTCATAACGGCAAGGTAATTATTTCAGGGGGTATTATTATCTTCCTGCTCTATTATCGACCCATACTTTATGATACCCTTTATCAGTAGATACGGAGGAACTATTATCGGCTCTCTTTATGGATTGGCATTCAGGCTACTTCTCGGGGATATTTGGGAGAGTGATCATTCTTTTACCAGCCTATTTTCTATCACTTTTGTTTGGATATTACCCGTTTTGATTGGCATATCTCCCCTGGTATTTGCCACAAAAGAGCAGCTTTCATCTAACAGGTACCGTCTGGGCAGCCCAGTTTTAACTGTTTTTCTGTTCTTTTTATTTTGCTTTATATCAGGCCTGGAGGATCTAATTTGTATTATAATTATTTCCATTCCCTTTTTAATTGGTGCGGCTCTTGGCGGACTTATTCTTTCTGAGATCATCCTGCATCACAGGAAGAAAAACGGGATTATGTATTCTCTGTTTTTAATTCCGCTGCTCACTGGTCTTTTGGAGGACCGGTTTCCTACACCTACCAAAGTTTACGAGATCAGAACACCTGTCCGGATACACGCCCCGTCAGCAATAGTGTGGGAGAACGTGATCAGGGTAAAGGAGATCGGGAAAGAAGAGTATTCTAAAGGTTTTTTTAATTATGCGGGCATTCCAAGACCTTTATTTGCCGAACTTGACAAGGATACTGTGGGTGCCACACGGATTGGGCATTTTGAAGGTGGGCTAACTTTCCGCGAAACTGTCATTAACTGGGAGCGCAACAGGAAAGTTTCTTTCAGCATCGAAGTAATACCTGGTTCTATCCGGAATGCCATTTTTGACCAGCATATTCTAAAAGGGAATCATTTCAAGTTCCTGAATGCTTCGTATGAATTGAAGTCCATCAATGATAAAGAAACAGAGCTTACTTTGGTGTGTTCTTATCAATTAGATACCAAGATCAACGGTTATGGTTCGTTCTGGGGCAACCGGTTGCTGACGGATTTTCAGGAAAGATTGCTGGCAGTGATCAAGAAGCGGTGTGATGAATAAAGAAGTAACCACAGAGGACGTGGAAGGCGCCCACAAGAACGAAAAAACGTCCGGGCGGTGTAAGCTTACACATTATTATTCCTTTTTAGTTCCACGTCTTCTGTGGTTGAAAGAACTTTTTAGTATCAACAAAGCCAGCCGCTGGCGACTGAATGACCCTTCGACAGGCTCAGGGTGACAGCAATTCAGGGTGACATTGGCCGTTTATTTCGCTACATACTTTTTATATTGTTTCAGGTCTGATGCGGTGGCGGGTTTAAGGTGTACTGCTGCTCCGCCGCCGGGCGCCAGTTTCAACTTCAGTGTAGTGGCGCTATTTACCAGAAACGATTCGATCTTGTAGGCTTCCGGGTTATTCTTCCAATCGGCATCCGGCGCGTCTCCATAAATCACAGCCACGTATTGTTGGGCTTTGTCCAAAAAGGTTAAGGGAATTGTTGCAGTACGACTGTTCTCGTCGGTAATGGCTCCAATAAACCAGCTGGTTTTTCCTTTTTCCTTACGTGCTATGGTGATGTAGTCGCCGGGCTCTGCTTCGATGATCTTTGTATCATCCCAATCTACTGCCACATCTTTGATAAACTGGAATGCATCGGGCCTGGCTGCATAGTTCTCAGGAAGGTCGGCCGCCATTTGTACCGGGCTGTAAATAGTTACGTATAGTGCCAGTTGTTTCGCCAGTGTCGAGTGCATTTGCCTGTCGGGTGCATAGCCTGCATATCCTTTCATTTTAAAGATGCCGGGCGTATAATCCATCGGTCCTCCCATAAGCCGCGTAAACGGCAGGATGGTTTCATGTTCCGGTGGGCTGCCAATGCTGAAGGCGTTGTATTCATTGCCTCTGCCTGCTTCGCTGGCCATCCAGTTGGGCCAGGTACGGTGTTGACCTGTAGGGCGCATCGGTTCATGCACATCAATGGTTACCTGGTGTGCTGCGGCCTTCTGTGCTACGCGCTCGTAATGGTTTACCATCCACTGGCCATCGTGGTGCTCTCCGCGGGGAATGATCTTTCCTACATAGCCTGTTTTTACGGAGGTGTAGCCAAAGCCGTTCATGAAACGGAAAGCTGTGTCCAGCTGCCGTTCGTAGTCGGTAGCCGATCCGGAGGTCTCGTTGTGCATGATCATGGTAACTCCTTTGGACGCAGCATACCGGGTTATTTCGCGTACATCAAAATCGGGATAAGGTGTAGTGAAGTTGAAAACGTTTTCTTTCCAGTTGCCAAACCAATCTTCCCATCCTCTGTTCCACCCTTCTACCAAGACAGCATCGATACCATTGTTTGCTGCAAAGTCTATATATCTTTTTACGTTGGCCGTGTTGGCGCCATGCGTGCCATTGGGTATCAGTCCTCCGGCTGCGTCTGCACTGTCAGGAAAGTTGGAATAATTCCATGTTGCTTTACCGGTCTGCATTTCCCACCACACGCCAACAAATTTCATCGGTTTTATCCAAGAGGTGTTGGTAAGGCTGGTAGGTTCGTTGAGGTTCAATATCGTTTTGGAGTTGAGGATATCGACTGCTTTATCGCTCACGATAATTGTCCGCCACGGTGTTTTGCCAGGTGCATGCAGGTAGGCTTTGTTTCCTGTGGCGTCGGGCACCAGGCTCGATGTCAAAGCATAACCTGTTCTGTCGACATGCAATTGCATCGCCGGGTAGTTGCTCAAGGCCGCCTCATGGATGTTGATGTACAAGCCTTCAGTGCTTTTCATCATGAGAGGTGTTTGCACAGACTGCGGGTCCGGAGCAGTTCGCACTGCAATGTCGGTAGACGTTTTCACCATATGGGTGTTGTCTATCTCACTGAGCTGTGATGTGGTGTAGAGGTATTCATTGGTATCGTAGTCGCCAGGTATCCAGAACGTTCTATGATCGCCGGTGAGGTTGAACTGCGTAAGTTCATTGGCTACAACAAAGTACTTCAGGTTTGGCTGCACAGGAAATTCATAGCGAAAGCCTACCCCATCATCAAATACCCTGAATACGATATTGAGTAACCGGCCAGGCGCTTTACGCTGGCGCAGGTTAATGGTCAACTCCTCGTACTGTTCACGAATGGTGTTTACTTCGCCCCATACCGGTTGCCAGGTTTGGTTGAATGAACGACGACTGGTATTGAGTAGCTCAAAGTCTTTGTAAAAGGTACTATCATCTGTCAAGGCAAAGCCCAGCTTCGAGGTGCGTATTACCTGTTGTCCGTTGTACTGTACTGCATACGAAGGCGTACCCGCGGCATCGAGTGATACTTCGAGCTTTACCTTGTTCATGATTACGGTCAAAGGGTTGGCTGACTGGGCATATAACCTCGGAACGAGTATGACTAAAGCCAGGTAACAACCTACTTTTTTCAATAATGGCATGCTATCTATTTTTCGTTTGTGTTCTTATTCTATTGTCGCTGCTGCCGGCTGCTCTCCCAATATTGTTTTGTAATATTTGCCGGTTTCTGTACTCCAGGAATAGGTGAGGCGATCTGCCCGGTATGGTTTGCCGGTAATGCTTTCGGGGGCAACGAATTTCTTAATGGTAACGCCTGCTCTCATGATTGCTACGCGTACCGGGCCATTTTGCATGGCTACTCTTGTTACTGTAAACCCCTCGGGCACTTGTACTGCAGTGCCGTTGATCAGCAATTGTGCTTTATCGCGCAGGATGGTAACTACTTCTATTGAATCTTCTGCCTTGCGCTCCACGCCGTCTTCCTGAAAACTTTCTACCGGTATGTTGTAAGGTTTGGGGACTACATTATGTTTGTACTTTTTAAAGAAGGTAACAGCTATATCATCGTTCTGGTAGGGTGATGGTTCTTTTTTCCACTGGCTTTTATAATAGTTCAGCAAAAGGGTAAATCCATCGTTGTGGTTGATCTCCGGCGCGAGGTGATGGCCTTCCGGATAATCGTTCCAGGTGATGATGTTGATAACCGATACATCTTGTTCGATGGCAAATTCCAACATCTTGCGCCAGGTCCATGACAGGCCTGTAGGAATGTATTTCCGCTCTACTTTTTTAATGCCTGCCGCCACTGCTTCTTTTGCATAGTGGAACATATCCCAGGTGCCGCGTTTCAGCAGTTTGGAGGTATAGAAGTCGGAGAAGGCCGACCCCATGAATGTCCTGTTTCGCTGACGGCATACGTCTGCAACAAGCCTGCCGGCATAATCGCTCGTATAAGACACTGTCCACATCCATACGGCAGGAAAATAATCCATGTATTCGTTGGCTTTCTGCTTGTCAATGCGTTCGTTGATGGTGCGCACCAATGCAAAGTTTTCTTTCACGGCTTCTCCCAATCGTTTGTAGGCACGGGCTACGTAATAGCTTTCTGGTAATTCATTTTTATTTGCCGGAACTTCCGCCAGTTGTTCGCCATACCACAAGTAGATCACTAATCTTCCATCGGGTGTACGCATCCAGTGCGGGTTGTTTCGCCCCACTTCATCCAATATGCCATTGATGCGTTTTGCCAGTTCTGTGATCTTGGCAGTTTCTGTTGATCCGCCGGGGTGCGAGATGCAGAGGGTCAGTTTGAAATCCAGCTGTTGTTTGTCGGCCACCCTGAAATAGGCTTTGATGATATCATCCCAATCCGGTGTGCCTAATACATAATAGAACTGGAAGCCATCGATACCGCTTTGCATGGCCGTACGCATTTCAAACTCTACAGCTTCATCGAGGGTTTTATCTTTCAACAGGGAATCAGCTAATGCTTTTACCTGCGTTAAACCACCTAATGGCGCTGTGATGTTTCCCTGGGCGGCATAATACTCCGGATCGCAACTGTCTTCGAACTTGTGTCCTTTGTAGCGTATGATGTTGGTCATACAATGTGCCATCACCAGTTTTTTATTGCTGATGGGCAGGCTCAGTTCGGGCAGGTTTTTCAGGTTGTCCTGCGCTAAAAGTTGGATGGATGTCATGAGCAACATCCATCCAATGTATAATCCCCGGCAAAGGTTTCGTTTCATGTTTATGTGTCTTTCTAAGTTGTGCGCTTCGACAAGCTCAGCGTGACAAAACGTGTGCTCAGCGTGACAAACAGCTGGTCAGCATGAAAATGTTTAATATCCAGGGTTTTGTTGTCCTGTCAGTTTGGGATTTGAGTTGAGCTCGGTAATTGGTATGGGCCATGCGTAGGACTTGTTGTTCCAGTTGAATGGCGTTCCGTTGAGTGCTCTTGCCGTTACGTAGAATGCAGCTTCTGAAGCGCCCAGGTGCCAGCGACACATGTCGAACCACCACTGTGCTTCGTTGAAGAATTCGGCCCAGCGTTCATAGTATAATGGGTTATTGCCCAGCACCGGATCACCAGCTTTTTTGGCCATTGTTTCGGCGGTGAGGCTGGCATAGTCAACGGGTGAAGTGGTGTTGACCGGATAGCCGTATGCACGACGTTTTACTTTATTCAGGAATTCAAGGGCAGTAGCTGCTTCGGATGAATTGGCGCATGCTTCTGCGTAGAGGAGGTATACATCTGCGAGGCGCAGGATGTAAATGTTGGCAGCGTCGGCAGGGCCTACGTTGTTGATGTCATTAAAGATGGGTGCATATTTGCGGAAGCTCCATCCCAGCTGCTGGTTGAGGTTGGCATCGCCCATGATGTACGAGGGCCTTGCCACAGGATACCAGTTCGTGCCATCGCGCTTCACTGAATCCAGCCAGGGCTGCAGGGTGCTTACGTACAAGCGCGGATCGGCTGTTTTGTTGGTACGCACCGCCAGTGCTTTTGCTTTGTATACCGGGTCCATTACTTTTTCCGGATTCCTGTAGCTCGGATCTTTGGTATTGTCGAAGTCGGGATTGTTCACCAATGTATAAGTGCCTTCACTGTAACCAAAACGGAGGATGTTCTTATCGTGCATGCCGATGTTGCCGCCATAGCCCAGTGGCAGGGATGTTTCTTCTTTTCCGTTCAGGCCAAGGGCATAGGGAGGAAATATCAATCCGTTGATGGAGGTAGCATTGGCTGCGCCACTGTATACGCCATATCCGCCTTTGGAATCCTGATCGATGTTCAGCTCAAACAAAGATTCTTCGTTGAACTCATTGGCGCTGATACCAATAAAAGCATCGCGGTATTTGGCATAGGGCATCAGGCTTTTACCGCTGTTGTCTATTACATCTTTCAAAATGGTCTTTGCTTTTGCCCAGTCTTTGCGGAATACATAGGCTTTCCCCAGTAAGCCTTTGGCGGCCCATTCTGTTACTCTCCCCACGTCGTTGCCCGTCCAAACTTTTCCTTTCAGCAAAGTGGCTGCCTGTTGCAGGTCGCTTTCAATGAGCGCCCATACGGTGTTGATGTGTGCACGGGGTTGCTGCGTTGATTCGAAGCCGGCTGGCAATCCTTTAAAGACAGGTACTCCCATCGTATCAGCAGCCGTAGGGCTGAGTATGTAATCTTCTCCATACAAATTCTCCAACTGGAAATAATAGTAAGCGCGCATGAAATAGGCCTGTCCACGGATATAGTTGATCTGTGGTTTGTCAGCTTCTTTTGCTGCATTCTTTTCGAAGAAGTCTGCACCTGCAAGGGCTACGTTCGTATTCTTTACTCCTGCAAACAATGCCTGCCATACACCTGCTACGAATCCATTGCTCGGCTGCATGTTGCTCACGTTGATGAAGCCCAGCCAATCGCCATCTGCATAGGCTGCATTACCGGCATGGGTGGCATTGGCCATCATTTTGGTGAGGTAGTTGAATCCAAAGAGGTGCTGGTCTCTGAGGTTGGAATAGCAAGGCGCCAATACGCTTTCCAGGTCGGCTATGCTGGCCGGATAGTTACCTGTGGAATATTGGTCTTTCGGGCCTACCAGCTCCGGGTCTTTTTTACAGCCCGCTGTCAATACAGCTGCTATGGTGATTATGGTAAATAGTTTCTTGTACATGTTACTAAGTTTTGGGATCATTAAAATGTGATGTCGAAGCCTACTGAGAAGATCCTGTTTTGTGGATATTGTGGTACTGCATCTACGCCTCTGGTGGTAACGCCTACTGTGGTGCCTACAAATCCTGCAGCGGACTGTATGGAATAGGAGCTGGCGATCTCCGGATCAACGCCTGAATACTTGGTGATCACGAAGAGGTTGTTGGCCATGCCGAATATCCGGGCGCTCTGGATGCCTACACGTTTCAGGATATCGCCGGTGAACGTGTACCCGATCTGCAGATTTTTCAATTTGAGGTAGCTGCCATTTTCCACGAAGTAGCTGTTAACGGACGTATAGTTACCGTTCGGATCCATCGATCCATCAGACGCCAGTACACGTGGCTGGTCTGTCAATCCATTGCCACCAAAGAAGGAGGCATTGAATATTTGTGTAGTCGTGTTGGCATCAGAGAAGCGGAACTGCTCATAGGCTTTTACACCGTTGAAGAGGTCAACGCCTGCCACGCCATTGAACAGCATCGCTACGTCTATTCCTCTCCATCCCAGGCGAAGGTTAACGCCATACACCAGTTTGGGGTTCGGGTTTCCGATTACCTGGCGGTCATCGGCATTGATGTTGCCGTCTTTTTTAACATCATCGAAGATGAGGTCTCCGGCATGGGCTGATTTACCATTCACTTTTTGTCCGGCTGCTTCTGCATCTGTTTTGAAGATGCCCAATACTTTATAACCGTAGAAGGAACCAAAGGGTAATCCAGCTTTGGTGATGGTGAGCGGCGATGTGCCCATAAGGTTGTATCCGCTCTGGTCCAAGTTGTTGTAATAGTTACGGCCATCGAACAATGCATCGTTGGTAATGCCATTAAGGTCCAGCACTTTGTTCTTATTGAACCCGGCGCTGACACTTACATCATAGCTAAACTCTCCCTTTTTGTTTTTATAGCCCAGCAACAGGTCAACACCCCTGCTGCTCACTTGTCCGATATTGACGAAGTAAGGGGAGATATAACCGGAACTGTTTGGCAGGGGCAGGGCATACAGCATGTCTTTCGTTTTCTTGTTGTACCACTCTGCAGTGAAGTATAGTTTGCCGTCTAATAATTCTCCGTCTATGCCTACGTTCGTTTCATATACTGTTTCCCAATGGAGGTCGGGGTTAGGGATAGCATTGATAGAGTTGGCGATCACCAATGGTGCACCGGGAGCAAAGTTTTGTCCACCGTTGGCGATGCCGCTGGTGCCCTGGAACTGTGCATAGGAGGCCAGGTAATAGTAGGGCGGGATATTGCTGTTGCCCAATGTTCCATAGCTGCCACGCAGTTTCAATACGTTTACCAGTGGCAGGGCTTCTTTAAAGAAGGCCTCATCGCTGATGTTCCAGCCGGCTGATACGGCGCCGAATGTACCGCGTTGCATGTTGGGGCCAAACACTGTGAAGTTGGCATCTTCGCGCAATGATCCGGAAATATAATAGCGTCCATCATAATTGTAGTTGACTCTTCCGAAGAAAGATTTTACCAAACCGTTAGGGTCATTCTTACCGCTGGCAGTGATGGCTGAATTGGATGTTTGTACAAATGAGAACCCAGGTAAGCCCACGGCACTCATTGTCGTGGTTTGGTTATTCCATTTGGAAACGATCTGCTCAAAGCCTGCTATTGCGTTGATGTTGTGGTTGCCAAATGACTGATCATAGGTGAGGACATAGTTGGTGAGCAACTGGCTGCTGCGGATGCTGGCTTTGGTCAATGAATTGGAAGTAGGTGTTCCCGGACCAAAGTTGGGATTGTCCTGGAAGTAGTCCTGTGATTCATCGTAATAGTTGTAGCCCACATTGGTACGGAAGGTAAGGTGTAAAGGCAGTTTCACCTCTGCGTACACATTGCCCTGGATGTTGTTCTTAAAGTTCTGTATCTCTGCCGAGTTTACCACTCCGTATGGATTGGGGCCTCCGAAGTTGATGCCATATCCCGGAGGAACGGAACCTATGCGGCCATCTTTTTCATATAATGGAATGATAGGCAGAGAGCGAAAGGGAGCTATTTTGAGCTGTGATTCTACTTGTCCCAACGGCGATGTTTTGCGGCGGGAAACCGCCAGCTGCTCTCCTATTTTTAGGAATTTTCCCAGTTTATAATCGGTGTTGATACGGGCGCCGCCAATGTTGGAATAGTTCTTAATGTAGATACCATCCTGTTTGTTGTAGAACCCGGAGAAGAGATAATTCATCACGGGTGATGAACCGGAGACGGAGAGATTATAGTTCTGCTCAGTCCCGTCGCGGTACAGTACGTCTGTCCAGTCTACATCAGCCAGTGTATCAGTTTTGGTGGCGTTGGCAAAATAACCGGGGTGCAGTATGTTTTCGAGCTTGATGTACTCTGCTTTGTTGAGGAGTGTAACTACTTTGGGTTTGGTGACGCCAAAGCGGGCGTTGAAGTTGATGGTGGGCTTGCTGCCGCTTCCTTTTTTGGTGGTGATCACGATCACCCCGCCTGCCGCTGCCGATCCATAGATGGCCGTGGCGCTGGCATCTTTGAGGATATCGATGGTGGCAATGTCCTGCACGTTGATGTTATCTGCCGGTACGCGTATCCCGTCTACGATATACAAAGGGCCTGGCTGGTGGAGTGATGACAAACCCCTGATGATGATGGTGGGCTGTGCATCGGGTTGCCCCGTATTTTTAATAACTTCTACACCGGCTGCCCTTCCCTGCAATGCTTCTGTAACATTCGTCACCGGGAGGTTTTTGATCTGTGTGCCGGATACTGATGACACGGAGCCCGTAACGTCTTTGCGGCGCTGGGTGCCATACCCTACTACCACTACCGCGTCGATGGATTTAACGGATGGCTGCAGGGAATAGCTGATGGATGTTTTATCACCAATGGTCACTTCAGCCTGCTGGTATCCTACATAGGAGATCACGAGGATGGTGGCTGAGTTGGAAACAGTGATGCGGAAGTTGCCGGCAACATCGGTACTTACCCCGGCTTTTGAACCTTTCACGGCCACGGTGGCGCCGGTGAGTGGGTTGTTCTTTTCATCTGTAATTGTACCTGTAATCGTTTTGTCCTGTGCCCGGGCGACTCCCTGGGCCAATAAGAAGAGGAAACAACAAAGGAGTTGCTGCAGCAATCGTTTTGTTTGCATGGCAGTAGTTTAAAATTTAAGTGTATGAGATCGTCAGATTTTTCTCACAGGCAAGGGTATCACCTGTTGAGCATACCAAAGAAACGGGGAGGGTAAAGCGATTCCAACTTATATTGGTGAAGTATAAGAAATATTGGTCGAAATGCCTTTTGAAGCAATTATTAGTTATTGATTATTAATTATTTAAAATTAGATTAAATAATTTCATATATAATTAAATATAGCCTGTTTTTGGTCGTTTATATGCTCTTTATTTCCATGATGCGGTGCTCAAATTCTTCGTTGGGAACGATGGATTTGTTTTTGATGCGGGTCTTGTAGGTGTTGATGGTGTTGACGGAATACTCGAGGATGCGGGCGATCTTTTCACTGTCATGGATACCCATGCGGATGAGGGCAAAAATGCGGAGATCGGTGTTCAGGAGCTCGTTTTCCTTTAAATGTATCTTGTCTTCCGGCGCAAACATGGTATTAAATTCATCTATGAAGTGGGGGAAGAGTTTGAGGAAGATGCGGTCGAAGTTGCTTAAGAGTTCTTCTTTCTCCTTTTTTATATTAATGGTGTTGGCCAGCAGGCGTATTTCTTCGAGTTTCCGGTCGTTCACTTTTACTTCGAGGTTCTTTTTGAACTTTTCCATTTTTGCATAGAACTCAGAGTTGCCATTAAAGAAATATCCAATGTATTCGTCTTTGAACTTGTTGGCCTCGGAAAGTTTGTGGTTTATCTCCTGTTGTTTGATGTTGGCCTCAGTAATGATCTGCTGGGCCAGCTTCAGCTTACGCAGTTGCCGGAAGATAATAATAATGAGTGTTACCAACACGCCCAGCAACAGGGTTACGATGGCTGCATAGGTAATGAGGGTACGTTTTTCGCTTTCCACCCGGTTCACTTTTTCTGCTTCGATCAGGGGCAGGATGGCGCTCACCTGTATTTTTCGCTGGCGGGCGCCGTAGGAGAAGGCATCGTTCAACGCCTTTTCAATATAGGTGGACGCGCTTTTCAGGTCGCCCTGTTTGAATAGCAGTGAGGCGAGGTTAAAGATGGCAGCCGTTTCCTTGGTGGAGGATTTGATATCGGCAATGGCAGCCTGCATCAAGAGGTGTATGGCGGTGTCGGTCTTCCCGTTCTGGATATAGTTATCGCTGAGGGTGGAGGCAGTGAGGGCCAACTCATGGTAAGAAAGGGAAGGATCGTTCATGAGGGCCTGGAAATAATGGGCCGCCTCTTCTCTCCTGCCGATGCGGATGTTCCTAAGCCCGCTGTAATATTTAAAGGCAAAGGACTGCGGGGCGAACAACTGCAGGGCCGAATCTACGTATGCTGTTCCTTTATTATTATAGGCTGGTGTGTGGTACTGGTCGTTATCATAATCGGCCAGGTCATAATAATAGCGGGCCATGTAGGTGTAGTACTCCGCCTTGAGGCTGTCGGGAAAATGATCGAGCCGGATGGTTTGCAGGGAATCGTATGTTTCCTTGAACATGCCGGATGAGAGTAATATAAAGCTCAGTTTCATACGTGCCAGATCGCTGCGCAGGGGATCGTTAAGGGCACTGGCTGTCTGCTGTAACTGGCGGGCATAATTATAGGCTGAATCGTAATGGAATATCTTGTATGCTTCATACAATTGCAGGCAGCTATTGAAGCGGGCGGGCAGGTCGGTGGCAGGAACTTTACCGGCCAACTGTTTCAACTGCTGGATGGATTGCACCCTGGCTTCATCATACCGTGCGGAAGTTTCAATGGCACGGTCCAACTCAGCGAGGAGTGAATCTGTTTTGGATTGAGCCCAGGCAGTCGTACTCAAAACAAGCAGCATCAAACAAAGGATCCGTAGCTTCATATCGATCTGGTTACCGGTAAACTTAGGAAAAAGTCGGGATGTCTGAAAGACGGAAAAGCCGGGAAGAACTTTCTTTCGGACTTCCGGACTTTCCGTCTTGCGGTCTTTTATCACTCTATCCAAACCATTTGGGTAAACGCACCATTGGCGGCCACATCCCACACTTCTATGCGCACCCATGTGCGATTGGGCAGTGAGACCGGGAAGTTGAACTTCTTTTTGCCGTAGGCTGTTGTGTTGTCCAGGTTGATGTGTTCACGGTAAACCTGTTTGCCATCGCCTGAAATGACGTCGAGGTATTGCAGGGGAAATGTCCAGTCTACTTCTATGTTGATGTCTGCTTTGCCATTTGCCAGGTGTACTGTTTCTCCCGCCCCTTTCCCATTAACTGTGAAGGAGGGTAACAGTATCTCACCGGTAGAGACAAAGAACTTACCACGCTCCATTGCGTCGAGCACCGGTTGCCAGCCATTTTTCCAGGAAGGCAATTTGTCCAGCTGGAGGTAGTTTACATTCAGGTGTGCGTATACTTCAAAGTGTGGTTCTATTTTGAAAAGATCGGCTTCTGCGATCACATGTTTTCTATGGCCCCAGTTAGCCATGTCATCCATCAGGTCAAGTATGCGCCTGTTGCCCAGATAGGGCTGAGAAAGATCGGCCGGCATGGCTTTCCAGGCAGCACCGAAAAAGCGGTCTGACTTAAAGAAGTCTTCTTCTTTGTATTTGTCGGGATAGCCGGTTGATCCTTTCGTGCGGGCATGGGCTGTCCATGCCAATCCTTTTTCGGTTTGCAGCAGTTTCAGCATCTCCTCTTTATCTGCAATGCGGTATACGGTGCCGTATTTAGGGTCTTGTTCTACGTAGGGCTCTTCGGGTTTACGCGCCATGATCCAATACACAGGTTTGGGGAAGAAGTTCATCCAGTGGCCACCGAGAAAATTGTTGGGTTCTTCGCCGGGCAACAGCAGGAAACTCGTATCGGATAATCTTTCGCATTCGTCGAACAAAGTCTTCAGTTCGTTCAGGCGATCATTAGCTGGTCCTTTCGGGTGTCCCGGTCCGTGAAACTCACCCAGGTGAACGATGTCCACGCCCGTCTTTTTAAACACCTTTATAAAATTGGGTGTTTCCGGTATGGGTTTATTGCCCAGCACATCCTGCACATGCTCGATGTGGAAATGGCTGCTCATTTTTTTGTAACCGGGCAAGGAAGGATAGCGGTCGTTATGCGTAAACTTTTTTACTTCAGTCAGTGCATTGGCAGGCTGCTGTGTGTTTAACAGGCAAAAGAAATTGAGCCGCTGCCGGGTACCGGGTGGCGCGTTGAACCAGGGCACGAAGCGGCGGTCGCCATATAAGTCCTGCCGAATGCCGATGCCGTAGCCTTTCACCATGTCACGATAGTTGCTGCCATGCCAGGTAAACTTCAGGTTGAAGGCTTCATCCAGCGGGTAAAAGTATTGGTGTGGTGCGGGGAACAGGGCAAGGCTTCCTCCTTTTCCGGCTCCTATGATCGTTCTATATTTTACTTCCTGATTTTTGGCCGGCATGGTGGAAGCCGGTGTCACAGCCTGCATGACATTGTCTACATCCGACCAGCTTACTTTATTCCATAGCATAGTACGGCTTACCAGTCCTGCATCATACAGCAAGGCGGTGGAATCGACCGCTGTCGACATCACTGCTGCCACATTGAAAAGTGGGCTACCCTTATAAAGGGTGATCTCAATATCGCCACTGAAGGTGGCAGACGTTACTTGTGAGATGATAACAGTGGTATGGTTGCCGCTGCTGGTAACGCGGGCGCTGCGCTTTTCAATTTGCACCGGGAAAGCCTGAAATGGCTTCAGCGGTACGCGGTCGAAAAAGATGTTCCAGCCATTCTGGGAAACCAGGTCGCGCTTTCCCAGCGTGATCACAAAAGCAGGGTCGAGTCCTGTGGCTATTTCTTTATAGGCACCCTGGCTGGTGAGTTGTATGCTTTTAAAGAGTGGTTGCTGCTGATCGAGGCTCAGGAGGAGCCGGGCTTTTTCCCTGCCGCCAGCTGGCCAGCTTATATCTATTATGTTGTTGCGGGTGGTAACGGTGGCTCCGCTGGCCGGTTGCAGGCCGGAAACATCCACCGGCATCTGGGCTCTGGCAATGGTACAGATAAGGGACAGGATGAATAAGGCGCTGTTCTTCATATAGCTACGTTTGCAAGTGTAGGGATGAAGATAAAGGATTTCAAAAGACTTCCCGTAGTGAATATTTGTTGAATCTTACAAAACTACCCTTCGACAAGCTCAGGGTGACAAGAGCTCAGGGTGACAGTTTGCTTACGTTTCCTCATCATAATAGATCTTATAATATTTTTTACCGGTCATTTCATCAATGCCGCGTTCGATGAGGTCGCGACGGCCATGGATGTAGATGTGGAAGTTCTTGTCCAGCTTCAGGACGGTCTTGAATACCTTTTGCTGTTTCTTGACGGCGGAGAGGTGGATATCGAATTCGTCTTCTATTTCAAAATTGCGGGCGGTTTCGAAGTTCTTTTTGTACTCCATAAAGGTATTCACCACTTCCGGGTGGTGGATCACTTCTTCGGCAAACTCCTGGAGGTTGAATTGTTCTTTGGTTTTGAAGTAATCCATTGAACGGTTGAGGAGGTCTATCTGATCGCTCTTGCTTACATCGAACTTTTCTGCGTACTCATTGGTCACGAAGTTCTTGCACAAGCTCAGGTATTTATCCGTGTGGTGATAACTGTCGGCATAGGGTTGTACCTGCAAGAAATCAGTGACCCAGTATTGGGTATCATTTTGTTTGCTGGTGCTGTCTACCACGCATACTTTGTAACCATCAACTGTATTTGTATTGAAGATCAGGCAGCCTTTGTCGAGCTTATTGATATTGATACCAGACTCCTGTATCACTTCCCAGCTTTTGCCATGCGGGAATACTTTGAGGAAGGTTTCCTTGGTCTCCGATTTAAAGATGCCGATGGCGCGCACGTATTCTTTTTCAAATAATACGCGATCGAATAGCACCACGTAGAGCTCCCCTTCTTTTACTTTAACGTGGGTCGATTTGCTGTAGAGGAACTGCGCCAGCAAAGCAGCTTGTGGTACAAACGTATCCGCATCATCGAAAATGGTCCGTACATAATTATATACTTCGTTCAGTTCTATATTGCTAAGGTGTGTAAAATGATATAATTCATTTTCATTAAACGCTCCGAGGAAGTATTTGGTCAGCAATCCACGTACGATCTCGTCATTGAGGGTAAGCGGGTTTTCGGATAGTTTCAACTCCTCGCCACGGGAAGGATTGCCCACTTTATGCACCATTACGTTTTGCAGCACTACGCCATCAAGTCCTGTCATTGTCCATTTTTTTCAGGCGGCGAAGATAAGGGTAAGCAGGGTTTTATAGGAAGTGAGTTATACACCTTGTTTTGTGTTCAATATCTGCACGGTTACCAGCAGTTGGCCGGTATGCCGCATGGTATGTTCTGCTGCATGAAACAACAACCCCAATACCGTAGAAGGGACCTGTTTACGTCCTACCATCCGCACAGCTGTTAAAGTGTCTGTATCAACGGCTTTCAATGCTGTTACTGCTTTTTGTAATTGGGTGTCGAAGGCAGCCAGCAGGATTGACAGGGTGATGTCGTGAGCAGGTTTCCCTTCTTTAGATAAATACTCCAATTGTTCCGGCGACAGCATATTGCCAGCCGCGTAAGTAAACAGTCTGTCAAGTACACCCGGTATGTGCTGCAGGTGAAATGCAGGCGAGGCCACTCCTGCCGGTTGTTCCCATAACCTCGATTCCGGAAAGTCCTGCAGCATTTCATGTATCTCTTCCTGGGCTTGCAGTAAGGCATGGGCCACTGGTTGCAATAAAGCGGGCACTTCTTCGAGCGGGCCACGCAACCATACTTCGGGTAATTTATTGAATGCCACCATAGTGACAGCAAGTTACACGCTGTGTAAAAAAGGAACAAGTGCTTTTTATATTTTTACCGCTCGTATAAAAACCCACTTCCATAGCCATTTTCCCCTTAAAAGACGCGACATTTACTTGAGTAGTTGATAAGTTAAAAGGTTAATAAGGCCTTTGTATCGCCAACTTTATCAACTTGCCCAACCAACAAAACTTACTGATTCGTGAAGTGGATTAATTGTCTGATTGTTTTATTTTCCCTGTTGATCTGTAGTACCGTTTCCGCCCAGCCTGGTGGTATAAAAATTTCCGGCTCTGTAGCCGACAGCTCCGGGCAGGTGTTGCCCGCTGTAACGGTGATGTTGCTGAAAGCTGCCGATTCCTCTACTGCCAAGATCACCAGCACTGATAATTCCGGCGTTTATAGTTTTGAAGATATACCTCCCGGTCAATATCTGTTGTCGTTTTCGATTACCGGTTATGCTCCTCACCGTGTCGCTTTACCAGGCGCCAATGCATCTTTCACTGCCGACCCTGTTCGTTTGCAAAAGGCAGCAGTCCTGCTGCAAGGTGTAACGGTAATAGCTCGTAAACCTTTGATCGAACTGAAGCCTGACCGGACTATTGTGAATGTAGATGCTGCCGTCACCAACGTAGGCGCCACAGCGCTGGAAGTGCTCGAAAAATCTCCCGGTATAACTGTTGACCGAAATGGCACCATCAGCCTTAAAGGAAAGCAGAATGTTTTAATTCTTATGGATGGCAAGCCCAGCTACCTGCCTGCTGCCGACCTTGCCAATTACCTCAGTGGTTTAAGTGCTTCACAGATCGAGCTGATCGAGATCATGACCAACCCTTCTTCCAAATACGATGCAGCCGGTAACGCAGGCATCATCAATATCAAAACCAAAAAGAACAAGGTAAGGGGTTTTAATGGCAATCTTAATCTTGCTTACGGACAAGGCACTTATTATAAAAATAACAACAGTCTTTTGCTGAATTACCGCAATGGCAATTATAATTTGTACCTGACCTATGGTACCAATATCTCTCAATATTTTACCGACATCTATGCTTATCGCTGGTATTACCGGGAAGACAATAAAACCGTGACCAACCGCTTTGAGCAGCCTACTTCTATTACCAGCCCATTTGTGAACCATAATCTTAAAACCGGCATTGATTATTTCCTGGGCAAGAAAACCACACTGGGTTTGTCGGTAACCGGCCTGCACTCTGATCGCAAAACAAGGAGCCGTACCTCCGGCGACTGGATCAATAATAATGACCAGATCGACTCTACCATTGTTACGACCAGCGATAATAAAAGTGTTTGGAAGAACCTTGGTTTTGCTGTCAATGGCAGGCACGCTTTCAGTAGCGATAAAGAGTTATCGGTTGATATCGATTACCTGAATTATGATCTTTCCAATAACCAGTTTTATTTGAATACCCTTTCGGGCAGTGCCAGTTATACGGATGGATTAAGGGGCAACCTGCCTTCCACTTTGCGGATATCTTCTGCCAAAGCTGATTATACGCAAACCATCGGCAAAATGCTGAAGATGGAAACAGGCTGGAAAACCTCTCATGTGAAGACTGATAACGTGGCGAATTATGAATACATGGAGATCAATAACTGGAAACCTGATTATGATAAAACCAATCATTTCCTTTATGCTGAAACCATTCATGCGCTGTATATAAATGCGCAGCAACAGGTATCCAAGTGGAACTTACAAGGTGGTCTTCGCTTTGAGCATACCTCCTACGATGCCAATCAACTGGGCAATGCTTTTAGAAAAGACTCTTCTTTTACCCGGCAATACAGCAGCCTGTTTCCTACCGCATTTGCCAGCTATCAGGCAGACAGTGCTCATACGTTCAGTTTTACTGCCGGCAGGCGTATCGACAGGCCGGCTTTCCAAAAGTTAAATCCTTTTGTATTCGTGATCAATAAGTATACGTATCAAACCGGCAACCCTTACTTCCGGCCTCAGTTTACCTGGAACTTCGAATTCAGTCACCTGTATAAGCAGGCGTTGATCACAACGCTTTCTTATAGTGTTACGAATGATTATTTCTCGCAAATATTCCTGTCCGACTCCAGTGGACTGATCATTTATACGGAAGGCAACCTGGGCAGGATGACCAATGTAGGTTTGTCTGTTAGTTCTCAACTGGCACCGACTCCCTGGTGGTCGCTATCGATACAGGCCAACCTGAACCGTAAGAAGATCGAGGGGGTGGTAGTGAATGCGCTTTCTTCTACTATCACTCAAATGAATATGAATATCAGCAACCAGTTACGCTTTAAGGGTGGCTGGAGTGCAGAGCTTTCGGGCTTTTATATTACCCGGGCACAGAACGACCTGCAGGAAGTGCTGGACCCTACCGGTCAGGTAGCTGCCGGTGTTGCTAAACAAATACTCAAAAACAAGGCAACGCTTAAACTAAGTATCCGCGATATTTTCTATACGCAGGCTATGCAGGGCTGGACCGATTTCCAGCAGGCCAGGGAATATTTTAAACTTACCCGCGACAGCCGGGTTGTTACGCTGGCATTCAGCTGGCGCTTTGGCAAACCATTGAAGGGCGCCACGCGCAAAGCGGGTGCATCTGATGAGATCAAAGAACGTATCGGGCAGAATTAGGCTTGTATCAGTCCAATGGTGCGGCCATGTTCCCGTGCTTCTTCGCTTCCTTTAAATAAGAAGGTATGTATCCCGGCAGCCGAGGCTGTGGCCAAGACCTGCTTTGTGGCTACTTCATTTTCAGGCCTGATATTACGGATGTAGATGGCAAATATCTTCTGTGGGTATTTGGCGGCAATAGAAGTATAGATATCCGGATCATGCTGTGAATTATCACCTATCAATACAAACTGTTGTTTGGGAAACGCTTCCATGATACGGGCTATCCGCAATAGTTTACCGGTATGTTTTGTTTTACCTGTTTTGAATAGCTCATACCAACGCTTTACCTGGTTCAATAAAAAGATACCTTCCGGCAGTTTATTGTAGTTGAAGAATTCCACCAGGTAATCGTATAGGTTCCATTCACTGCTGGATACATAAAAGAAGGGATTGGGTGTTTCTGCGTTGGCATGTGCGATGGTTAGTTGCTGGTACCAATCTGCCACTTTTTCAAACTGCTTCCGGGTACGTGGGTTTTTGATCAGCAACTCCCGTAGCCTCCTGAACTTTGTGGCGGAATAGGAAACCATCACCGTGTCATCGATATCGGAGATAAACGCATACTGTGTGGAATGCGGCACATATACTTTCCCTTCGCAGGTAGCTGCTACATTTCCTTTGGTATCAATATAATCTACTTTAACCGGGTGCCAGCCTGTGCTGATCTCATGCTGTGACTGCCATTCGAATTTAAAAAAGCCGTCATCTTCTGTTAAGGTATCGATGTACCCGCCTTTCCAATACAGGCGCACTTTTGCCCGGGGTAATGGCTTTATGAAGAAGAGGCGCAACAGGTGGATAATATTAATCAGTATACGGCTTGTGTAATGCTTTTGTACCACTATTCTACTTTTGAGTACGTGCCCATATACAATCAGGTCATGTGTATGACCGTATCCATGGTATATTTTAACATGTACATCACTCATGGGCAAGTTGTTAAGCCTCTTAATACTGGTAGTGTTTTTGCATATTACCCAATATGATCAAAAACGGGTCCATAAAATTACTTTTCATTGTTAACCACAAGTCGGGCAATAATAATACCGACTGGAAGGTGGTCATTCAGCAACATTTCAACACTTCAGCTCACACCGCCGAGGTGTACGAGTTGCCGGAAAAATGTTCCGCGGATGATATAAAGCAAAAAATCCATGCCAGCGGGCCAGACCGTGTGATTGCCGTGGGGGGAGATGGAACCGTGAAGCTGGTAGCTGAACTGGTAGCTGGTACGCAGTTGCCCATGGGCATTTTACCGGCCGGCTCGGCCAATGGGATGGCCAAAGAATTAGGAATTCCTGTCGATATCGATATGGCATTGGACGTAGCTGCAGAAGGGCTTGTTACGAAAATCGATGCCATCCGTGTGAATGGCGAGTTGTGTATTCACCTCTCCGATATTGGGTTCAACGCTTTTATCATCAAAACTTTTGAATCCATGAAGCGCCGGGGGATGTGGAACTATATAATAGCCGCGTGGCGGGTATTGTGGCGCAACCGGAAGATGCGGGTAAAGATCGAAACGGACAACCGTTTTGTGACGCGCGATGCACAGATGATCGTACTTGCCAATGCCAGCCGGTATGGAACCGGGGCTGTGATCAACCCTGAAGGGAAACTGAATGATGGTTTTTTCGAGATCGTTGTAATCCGTAAAATATCGTTGGGTGAGATCATTAAAATGTTCTTAACGCACAGGCCTTACGACCCGGTAAAGACTGAACTGTTCAAGACGCGCTCTGTCAGTGTGGAATCACGCCACAAAACGCACTTTCAGGTGGATGGTGAGTACCTTGGCAAAATAAATTCGCTGGAAGCCAACATCGAGCATCATGCTTTGTCCATCATTGTACCGGTAGAGAATAATTAGTTTCTTTACTTCTCCTTCACTAATACTGGTAGATAAGTGAGGCTCCTACCCGTTTTTGGAGATAGGAAAAAAATTGCCCTGTTGTTACAGGCAACTATCGCGCAACATCTTCATGTAGGTAATACCTTTATTCCGGGCGAAGTCAATATTGCCGGCAGGGATGCTGTCAGGATCGGGATAACGTTTCAGCGCCTGTTCAATGCTGGCCTCGCGCAGCAGGTGTAGCATGGGATAAATGGAGCGGTTGGTGAAGTTGGCCGCGTCATCGGCAGGTGCACCGGCAAAACGATAGTCGGGATGGAAACTGGCTACCTGGTAAATGCCTTCGTATTCTTTTTTCTTCAGGAGTTTGTCAGCCTTGCTTACCAAATCGAGGTATTGATCAAATGACTTAAATGCGTTGGGGAAAATGAGTAAGATGGTTTCAACTTCAGGGTGCTCATCGAGACGTTTGCATTCCTGCAGCATAATAGTAAGGGCATTCTCAATGCTTGTGCCCGCCTCTACCTGGTAATGAATGCTGTTGCGTTTTACCTCCCGTGATGCAAAAGGGCAGAAGTTGCAGGCTATCACCACGTCTGTGATCCATTTCCGGGTTTGCTCAATGACCTGTGCCGTTGTTGGTTCCATCGGCGTAAAGGTACGAGTTCAGCGTCAAGAGTCTGGAGTTCAGAGTAGTGCTTTTGCTAACAGCCTCCCCAGCCTAATATCCAGTAAATAAGCATGAAAACGACAATGGTGCCAAGGCAGCCGCCTCCCCATTTGTATGCGCCGTAACCGGCGATCAGTGTCCGAAGCCAATTTCTCATGATGTGGTGTTTATTAATGCGTGATTAAAAAACCGTGCCACCCGATGATCAGATCAATCCATTCTCTTTCAGGATGGGTTCGATGTTAGCGATCACGATAGTTACTTCTCGTAAGCCTTATATACAAAATAAGGGTCTTGCTTAAACTTTATCCAGTCTGATTCCAGCTTTTGGCGTAACTCTTTAAACATACGCTTTCCGTAATCAGAAAAATCAAGCTCTTTTTTCGCAGATGGCTTCTTGTCTGCTATCTCCAGCAAACGATCTATCACCAATGCATATTCCAACATCTTGGCGCAGGTGGTAAATTGGCCGCAGGCTATTACCTTTTTCATGCGGTCGTTGCCGGCATCTTTCGAATCGTACCACAAAGTAGTGCCCATGGTACGGGCATCTTCGGCAGTGGATATCATTTGCTCACACCCTTTCGTTAAAAGTTCTATACAACCTTTGCCCCATGCCGCATCTGCCTCCTTGTCGCCGGTTGTGTATCCTGAAAACTTCTCTACGATCTTGCTTTCCCTTGCCACCTTATTGAATAAGCTCAATTCATAGATCACGTTAAAGACCCTGCGGTTATTCCACATAGCATTGCCATAGAAGCTATCGAAGATCAGCCGGCGTGTCTGCTTCAGGTTTACTTCCAGCACCAGGCTCAACATGGAATTGACACGGGCGCTGAGCATTTGCTCTACTACACCCACCGGAGAATCTTTCAGGTATTTAACCAACAACTGTATGGAATCATCGGAGAAATTGGCCACCGCCGGCATGCCTTCCTTAATAGTTGTTACCAGTTCCCGGTCGGAAGCGTTAAAAAAGCGCGTGATTCGTTTCAACAGGGGATTACCCAACCGATAGCCGATAATAAATGCTACTATCAACAATAATAATATGGCTGGCGACAGGAGCAGGTATCCAATATTCCGCCATCCGCCGTCGCCTGTAAAATTCAGGAGTCCAATGGCTGCCAACAACATTACAATAGCGGCGATACCCATTATGTTAACGGTCTTGTTGATGCCACGCAAGGTTTTTTTAAAGCCTTTCACATAGTCTGTGATACTTTGCCCGCGTGAACCTTTCTCATTAACTGCAGGTGGCACATAAGGATCCATGAAATAGCTGGCCACATCTGTAGCAATGATCAGGTCGAAGCCATTTTCCTTGTTTTCCCTACGTCTTCTTTTATCGGCCAGCATAGCGCTGCTCATTCCCTGGTTGTCATTAATGCCGCCATCCATCAATCCTACAGGCATATCCAGTGACCGCTTCGCGTTGTTGTAATCCGTAATGATCATGGCCTGTTGCAGCGCGCTGCTGTCGAGGCCTTTGTAGGTGAAATCACGTGGATATATGATCGGCTCAAAGCCGGCCGGGAAGCACGACGAAGCTGCCAGTATATCGCCCAGCTTAACCTGTTGCAGCGTACGCAGGTTATTGTCTGTATCCGTATCGAAGAAAATATAAGCATTGCCTGTTTTTCCTTTCTCCTCCTCATCTGTTACAGGGAGCTTTCCGTCTGTTTGAAAACGGAAAGAAATGCCCCGGTAAAATTCCGTTGCATTCACACATACTTCAATATCATTACCGGCATTCCAGTATACGCCAAATGTTTTTCCATCAAACAGTTCCTTGTCGTAGATCCGGGAAAAAGCATTGATGAAGTTCCGGCTCTTTTCCCGTCCCTCCCACTCGCTGTCGTTATTGATCAGCTTAAGCACTTCCTCCAGTAATCCCGTTCCGTTCATGAAAGTCTTTATTTTATCATAGGCATCTTTGAAAGACTTTCCCTGTTTTATATAAGCACTGTACAACATGCCTGCAAAGCTTCCCCCGGATGCCGAAGAAATGAACTGTACGTTCTCCAGCAGATTGCGCTCATTGCCATTCTCATCTTTGTACTTCAGGTAATCGAGGTAGGCCATGGCGCCAATGCTGTACGAGGCTGCCCGGAAACCACCGCCCGATAATGCCAGCGCAATCTTCCCGAAAGGCGTTTTTAAAAGGGGGAGTTGCTGACTGTTATCGATTTGACTAATCGCAGTATCACTGGTTAGGGAAATGGGGCTGCTTGCCTGATTTTCGCTCACTGTTAAGTTGTTAAAGGGTGAAAAGAATAGATTACCAGTACAACAGGGAACGGACGATAAGTGACTCAATGTAAATAGTTTTTGTGAGACAGAAAAGGAGTGTTTAAACGGTTTTTTGAAGACAACGGGCAGCCAACCAATATAATACATTAATACCCGATTAATTATATATCAGTGTACAGGGTGAAGGCCGAATTAACGTCAAATAAAACCTAACTTGTTTATTGCTTTTAACCAAAACGCAGATCATGAAACAGAAACTACTACTGCTGGCTGCCTTGTCTTTTTGTATCTGGCACAACCTCCAGGCACAGGGAAAGCTGGTAGAAAAAATTACCAAAACAGGCGACGAACTGGTAATTCCTTACGAGAAATATGTACTTCCCAATGGCCTCACTGTGGTGGTACATGAAGACCACAGCGATCCCGTTATCCATGTAGATGTCACCTATCACGTTGGTTCTGCCCGCGAAGAGATCGGCAAATCGGGCTTCGCACATTTCTTCGAGCACATGATGTTTCAGGGAAGCGATCATGTAGGTGATGAACAACACTTCAAAATAGTTACTGAAGCTGGCGGCACGCTCAATGGCAGTACCAACCGCGACAGGACCAATTACTACGAAACTGTTCCTGCCAACCAACTGGAAAAAATGTTGTGGCTGGAAGCCGACCGCATGGGTTTCCTGCTCGATGCTGTGACCCAGCAAAAGTTTGAAGTGCAGCGGGCCACTGTAAAAAATGAAAGGGGGCAGAATTACGATAACCAGCCTTATGGTTTGACAGGCGAGGTAACTGCCAAAAACCTGTATCCTTATGGCCATCCCTATTCCTGGCTTACCATTGGTTATGTAGAAGAGCTGAATCGCGTAAGCCTGTCGGACCTTAAAAACTTTTTCCTTCGCTGGTATGGTCCCAACAATGCTACGCTCACTGTTGGCGGTGATGTAAAAGCAGCCGATGTAGTGAAACTGGCTGATAAATATTTCGGCAGCATTCCCCGTGGTCCGGAAGTAGCTCCTGTGAAGCTCGAGCCCGTGGTGTTGGACAAGGACCGCTATGTAAGTTATACTGACAACTACGCCCGGACTCCTCAATTGCGTATTGTATATCCCACTGTTCCCGATTACTCGGCTGATGCTCCTGCTCTTTCCTGCCTGGCCCAAGTGCTCGGCGGCGGAGGTGGTGGAGGCGGCAGGGGTGGCCGTGGTGGCGGAGGTGGTGGCAACCGCAACTCCGTCTTATACCAAACGCTCATTAAAGATCAGAAGGCACTGCAAGCCAGTGCCAATAGCAGCTTTAGTGAGCTGGCCGGTGAATTTTCTATTTCGGTAACTCCTTACCCCGGCAAGTCTTTGGCAGAAATGGAAACGCTGGTGAAGGAAGCATTGGCTGAGTTTGAAAAAAGAGGTATTACGGATGATGACATTCAGAAATTCAAGACCGGTTATGAAAGCCGTGTCATCAACGGGCTTTCCAGCGTATCGGGCAAAGTAAGCCAGCTGGCAGCTTTCCAAACGTTTACCGGCAATCCCAATATGCTGGCCAAGCTGCAGCAACAGTACAGCAGCCTCACCAAAGAAGATGTAATGAAGGCGTATGAAAAATACATCAAAGGCAAAAGCCGCGTGGTGGTAAGTGTGGTAACGAAAGGACAGGAAAACCTGAAAGCAGCCGATGATAATTATACCATCGATAAATCACATTACAAAGCACCAGATTACGGCTATGCCGGATTGACGTACACAAAGGCAAAAGATAATTTCGATCGCACCAGGCAACCTGGTTCAGGTCCTAACCCCGTAGTGAAAGTTCCTGCTTTCTGGAAAGCCACTTTGCCCAATAAGATGAAGGTGATTGGCACTGAGAATACGGAGATCCCCGTAGTTACAGTGAGCATTTCACTTAAAGGAGGCAGATTACTGGAATCCAACGATCTTTCCAAAGCAGGCTGGGTAGGCCTCTTCTCCTCCATGATGAATGAAGACACCAAAAACTACAGCAGTGAGCAAATATCGCAGGAGCTACAAATGCTGGGCAGCTCAGTTGGTGTGAGTAATTCAGATGATGCGATCGTATTTACTGTACAAAGCCTGAAAGACAACCTGGATAAAACCCTGCAAATACTGGAAGAAAGAATGCTCTATCCAAAATTCAGCGAGGAAGCATTCAACAGGACCAAAAGGCAACTGGAACAACGGTTGAAGAATGCCAAAACCCAACCGGCCGGCGTAGCTACTAACTTATACGCCAAACTGAACTATGGCAGCAACAACATTCTCGGTATTCCGGATGATGGTACCACCGAAACTATCAACAATGTCAAGTTTGAGGATATACAGCGTTACTATGATAATTATATTACTTCTGAAGATGGTAAAATCGTTATCGTGGGCGACATCAAAGAGGCAGCTATTCTTCCGAAGCTTTCTTTCCTCAGCAAGCTGCCGGCGAAATCATTTAGCCTGCCAACACCCGCCGCTGCATTGCCTGTGAGCAAAACAAAGATCTACCTTGTAGATGTTCCCAAAGCAGCGCAAACGGAATTCAGGGTAGGCTATGTTACGGGTCTTAAGTATGACGCTACCGGTGAGTTTTACCGTGCCACGCTGGCCAACTATATATTGGGCGGCGCTTTCAACAGCCGGGTAAACCTCAACCTGCGTGAAGACAAAGGATGGACGTATGGAGCAAGAAGCGGCTTCTCCGGCAGTAAATATTCCGGCCTGTTCACCTTCAGCAGCGGCATCAAGGCCGGCGCTACCGATAGTGCTTTGTATGAAGTAATGAAGGAGATCAGGAACTATGCAGCTGATGGCCCTACTGCAGCGGAGCTGGCATTCATGAAAAAATCCATTGGCCAAAGTGATGCCCGGAATTATGAAACCGGTATACAGAAAGCAGCTTTCATCGGACGCCTGCAACAATACAATCTGTCGCCCGATTATGTAAGCCAGCAAAGCAAAATACAGGAATCTATCACTGCTAAAGATATTACCGGCATTGCCAAAAAGTATCTCGATGTGAATAAGATGAACATTGTGCTGGTGGGTGACAAAGACCTGATCCTGCCTGGACTGAAAAGACTGGGCTATGAAATCGTAGAGGTGGATGCCGATGGCAACCCTGCCGCCAAAAGAGGATTTTAACAGAAAGACCACCAGTATAGCAAAGGCTGTTCCTGCGGGAGCAGCCTTTGTATTTTCCTATTTGCTTCGATAGCAGATTTCTCACTGCGCCGCTACTTCGTACGTCTTTTTAATTCTTAATGGCTCTGTTCGAAATGACAGAAGAGCGAGTGGCTTCTTTGCGCCGTTGCTTTTCTTACTTAATTTTACCCATATCACTTGTTACCATGTTAAGACTTCTGCTATCTATTGTAATGTTGTTGGGTGTGCTATTTATCAATGCACAACAACGTGCGCGTGATCATGGCATTCAGATCGGCGTTATGAAACCCGGCACCTGGAATGCTATTACCGATGTACCCGGCGTAAAAGTGGGGCACACCACCCTCATCAAAGGAGACTCCATCAGAACGGGCGTAACAGCTATTCTACCTTATGACGGCAATATCTTTCAGCAAAAAGTGCCAGCCGCTGTTTATACCGGCAACGGGTTTGGCAAACTGGCAGGCACCACCCAGGTACAGGAGCTGGGCAATCTCGAAACACCGGTGATCCTTACCAATACCCTCGGCGTAGCTACCGGCATGAACGCCGTGATAGAATATACCCTGCAGCAAAAAGGTAATGAAAATGTACAATCCGTCAATGCGGTGGTAGGTGAAACCAACGATGGATGGTTGAATGATATACGCGGGCAACATGTGACCAAAAATGATGTGCGTGCAGCCATACAGCAGGCTGCTTCCGGTGCAGTTAAAGAAGGATGTGTTGGCGCCGGTACCGGCACCGTTTGCTTTGGATTTAAAGGAGGCATTGGTACTGCTTCGCGCAAGCTGCCGGCCAATCTTGGCGGCTACACCGTGGGCGTGCTGGTGCAAACCAACTTTGGCGGTGTGCTACAAATAGATGGAGCACCCGTAGGAGAGGAATTGGGCAAGTTTTCCTTCAGTGATCAACTACTGAACAATGTAGATGGCTCGTGCATGATCGTGGTGGCTACCAATGCTCCGCTGGATGCGCGTAACCTGCAACGCCTTGCCAAAAGGGCTTTTATGGGATTGGCCAAAACCGGCGGCATCGCCTCCAATGGCAGCGGTGATTATGTGATCGCTTTTTCTACTGCCGACTCCATCCGCGTGCCTTATAATACTGCACAGCCTTTGCAAACAGTCAGCCTGTTGAACAACGACGCTGTTACCCCTTTATTTATGGCGGCTATCGAAGCTACGGAAGAGGCCATCATCAATTCTCTTTTCACCGCTACCAGCACTACCGGTTCAAAAGGACATGTGGTGGAAGCATTGCCAAAAGATAAAGTGCTGCCCATTTTGAAAAAATACAATCGCCTCCGATAATATGCTGTATACTATTATCAATAACGAAATCATTCCCGCAGAAAAGGCATCTCTCCGCGTAAACGATCTGGCTATTCAAAGGGGTTATGGCATCTTCGATTTCTTCAAGACGCTTAAGAACAAACCCATTTTTCTCGAAGACCACCTCGACCGGTTTTATCAATCCGCCTCCATCCTGCAGCTGCCCGTGAGTTATTCACGCGAAGTATTGAAAGACCTCCTGCAGCAGTTGATGGCACATAACAATATTCCTGACTCCGGCATCCGCATCACCCTCACCGGCGGGTATTCGGCAGATGGCTATACCTTAAGCTCACCCAACCTCATCATAACACAACAAGCACTGCCCGACAACCGCGCGCTGCAGACAACCGGCATGCACCTCGCTACTTACCCGCACCAACGGCAATTGCCTGCTGCCAAAAGCATCGACTACCTGATGGCCGTGTGGCTGCAGTCGTTTGTGAAACAACAGCAGGCACAGGATGTACTGTATCATCAAAACAATGCTGTCACGGAGTGCCCGCGCTCCAATTTCTTTATCGTTACCGCCAACGACACCATCGTAACACCCGGGCATCATATCCTGCAAGGTGTGATCCGCAAACAGGTGCTGGCGCTTGCTGCTGCCCGCTTTGCCGTAAAAGAAAAAGAAGTGACCTTGCAGGATGTTTACCAGGCTAAAGAGGCTTTTATTACCAGCACTACCAAAAACATCCTGCCGGTAGTGAAAGTCGATGGACAGGTGATTGGTACCGGTGCTCCCGGTTCCATAACCTCTCTGCTGGCCAATGATCTGCAGCAACTTATTGAAGAAAATCTGAAGTAAGAGGTATGAGGTCAGATATACGAACTCAGACTCTTTAACAAAACGTTTGAAAAATAAAGGCCGGAATATTTGGAAAGCCCGTATACCGATCGGTATATTTGCATCATGAAGTTCACTCCCAGATCAGAAGAGACCCGCCGGTTCATCATAGAGACCACTGCCGGCATATTCAATACCAAGGGGTATGCGGGTACTTCGTTATCTGATCTTACGGAGGCTACCAAACTTACCAAGGGAAGCATCTATGGGAATTTCGAGAATAAAGAAGAAGTGGCACTCGCTGTATTCGATTATACCATCGCACACCGCGATAAGATAATTGCTCAACTGATCAATAAAGCTGACACTAACAAAGAAAAGCTGCTGGTGTTTGCCACCGCCTTCTGCAGTACCGCCAAACAACCTTTTATAGAAGGGGGATGCCCGTTGCTGAATGCAGGTACAGAATCGGACGATACTTTTGAACCGCTGCGGAAGAAAGTGGCCAAGGCTATTTCCGACATGAAAAAAGAGATTGAAACCATCATTCATAATGGTATCGCCGCCAAAGAATTCAAGAAGGATACCAACCCGGAGAAAACAGCGCTGACGATCATAGCACTTGTAGAAGGAAGTATCTTGCTGGGTAAGACAATGAACAAACCTGCTTACCTCGATACCGCGCTTGAAGGTGTAAAAGACCTGGTGAATGCTATATCCGTTACCTGATCGCCTTTTTTTTGCTTATTCATATACCGATTGGTATATACACCCAATAATAAAAAAGTAAAAAATGAAACTCAGTAACAACACAGTATTGATAACCGGCGGTTCTGCCGGTATCGGCTTCGCCATAGCGAAACAACTGACAGCAAACGGCAATCATGTGATCATCACCGGCCGGAATAAAGAGCGCTTGCAAAAAGCGGTGGCTCAATTGAAAAACACTACGGGTATTGTATCGGATGTGGCCGACGAAAAAGATGTAGATGCTTTGGTGGCCAGGATAGAAAAAGAATTCCCGACATTGAACGTGGTGATCAACAATGCAGGTCGTGCGTTGGTATACAAACTGACAGAGCAAGGTGTCAACGCGTTTGACAAAGGCGTGGATGAATTTCAAACGAACTATTTCTCTGTGATCAGGCTCAACGAAAAGCTGCTCCCGCTACTGCAAAAGCAACCTGAGGCAGCTATCGTAAACGTGACTTCGATCGTGGCCTTCGCTCCCAACCATATACTTCCTTCGTATAGCGCCAGCAAAGCAGCGTTGCACTCTTATTCACAATCACTGCGCGTTGACCTCGCCAGAACCGGCAATGTGAAAGTGTTTGAATTGATGCCTCCGCTGGTAGATACTGAATTCTCCCATGAAATTGGTGGCAGCAAAGGCATTCCCGCTTCTGCAGTAGCGGACGCTTTTATCGATGCTTTCCAAAATGATGAGTATGAAATCCATGTAGGCGGAACTGCCGATCTTTATAAATTGTACCTCTCTTCTCCTGCCCAGGCGTTAGCAGCCTTGAATGGATAAGGAAAAACAGCACCCATGTACTGCCATTACTGAGGCAATACATGGGTGTTTTGTTTCTATGCAACACTTTTAATTTAATGAGTACGCAGCTGCCTGAAGCAACACTGAAAAAACGTTTATCTTTAGGCATGCGTACATTTATCTTTTTAGCACTGATATGCAGCAGCCTTGCTGCCTGGGCACAGCCTCTGAAAGTAGCCGTAGCAGGAACCGCTCATGGACATTCCACGTGGATATTGGGATACAAAGACAAGGAAAATATACAGCTCGTAGGTGTGTGTGAAAAGGATACGGCACTGGTCAACCGCCAATCGAAAAGATATGGATTCTCTCCTTCTATCGTATATACCGACCTCGGCAAGATGCTCGATGCCGTGAAACCCGATGCCGTTGTTGCATTCGGCTCTATTTACAGTCACCTTGAAGTAGTGGAAGCCTGCGCGCCCCGTGGCATCCATGTGATGGTTGAAAAGCCACTTGCGGTAAGTGTAGAACATGCCCGCAAGATGGAAGCCCTTGCCGGGAAACACAATATCCACCTGCTCACCGATTACGAAACAAGCTGGTATCCTTCTGTTGCAAAGACCGTTCAACTCGCATTGGACAGCAACTATACGGGACGCATCCGTAAAACTGTTATTCATGACGGTCATCAGGGCCCCAAAGAAATCGGCTGCGGGCCGGAATTCCTGGCCTGGCTCACCGACCCCGTGTTGAACGGCGCCGGCGCCTTGGTAGATTTTGGTTGCTATGGCGCCAACCTCATGACGCACCTGATGAAGGGTCAGCAACCCATTGCCGTAACAGCTGTTACCCGCCAATACAAACCGCAGATCTATCCCAAGGTCGACGACGACGCCACTATCATTGTGGATTATCCAGATGCTCAATGTATCATCCAGGCATCCTGGAACTGGCCTTACAATCGCAAAGACATGGAAGTTTATGGTGAGAAAGGATACATTTTTGCCCCTGACAGCAAAACGCTGGTATTAAGGCAAGGCAACAAAGTGACCAACCGGCAGGTTACTGCTCAGGATATACCCGTCTACGAAGACCCATTCAAATACCTCGCCGATGTAGTGCATGGCAAGATCACCGTAGCTCCTGATGGGCTCTATGCTTTGCCCAATAACATGATCGTAGTAAAAATTCTCGAGGCAGCGAAAGAATCGGCCCGCACGGGTAAAAAAGTGAAGCTTTAAAACAATACTTACTTTTGCCCGGGGAATAAAGCTCCCTGTTCACGACATGCACTTATTAAATGTATCCGGTATATCGAAAAAGGACGAAAGAGGATTTGAGCTTAAGCGTATCAGTTTTACCCAACAGAAGTTCCAAAAGATCGCCATAGCGGGAGAAACCGGTTCAGGAAAAAGCACTTTGATGAAGATCATTGCCGGGCTGACAGAGCCGGATGCAGGGCAGGTATTGTTTGAGGGGAAGAAGATTATTGGCCCGGCCGATAAACTCATACCCGGCCATCCCGGCATTGTATATCTCTCACAGCATTTTGAACTGCCCAACAACCTGCGCGTAGAACAGGTATTGGAATATGCCAATCTGCTGACCGATGAAGCAGGCGCCTCTCTATACGAAATTTGCCAGATCGACCACCTCCTCAAAAGAAGGACCAACCAGTTGTCTGGTGGCGAAAGACAACGAATTGCTCTGGCCAAGCTGCTCATCACCTCCCCTCGCCTGTTGTTACTGGACGAGCCATTTTCCAATACCGATATGGTGCATAAGAAATTGCTCAAATCAGTTATCCGCGACATAGGGTCGAAATTGAAGATCAGCTGTATCATGGTATCCCACGATCCACTGGACACACTTTCCTGGGCGGATGAAATACTCGTGATGAAGGATGGTCAGGTAATACAGCAAGGTACTCCTCAACAGATCTATCAGCAACCGGTGAATGAATACGTAGCCGGGCTCTTTGGCGATTATAACCTGCTGCCTCCAACAATAACAGGAGCCATCCTCGTTGAGGGTCGGGCAGCGTCGGCCAAACGGTCTGCAAAACTTTTTGCACGGCCTGAAGACCTGCTACTTTCTACTACACATGCATCGGGCACAGTTGCTGCCGCTGTAAAAGCTATTCATTATTACGGTAGTTATTATGAAGTAAATGTTGTGACCGGTAAACACAAACTTCTTGTGAAAACAACACAGTCAACTATCAATACAGGCGATACTGTTTATCTTTCGTTGCAGCCTGGAGCGCTTTGGTATTTGTAATAGTGAACTATTTCTTTTCCTGTATTTTCTTAGTGATGGTAGCCACTTCCTGTAGCAACAATGGGAAAGCAGGTTCGGGCATGTTGCCGTGATTGAAGCCGTCCAGTTCATAGAGCCTGGTAGCTTTGTGTCCTGCCAACTGCATCATACGGTTCATGTAGGCATTCTCTTCGTAGCGGCCGAGCATTTCCATTTCGCGGTCGCCCGTGATGAGCAGCAGGGGCGGCGCATCGGCCCGTACATGATACAATGGTGCATATTTGTCGATGGTGGGTTGTGTATCCTTAATACCTTGTTCCTTTCGAATAGTGAAATGGGTAATTACCTGCGGGCTGAAGGGAATGATCCCTGCAATGGTATTCGCATCGATATTGTATCGTTGCAGGTATGATTTATCCAGCGTGATCATCAGGTCGAGGTAGCCGCCTGCGGAATGGCCCGATAAAAAGATAAGGCCAGTGCTACCTCCATACTGTCCAATGTGTTTATATACCCAGGCCACTGCTGCCGCTGCATCCTCAATATAAGCCGGTGCGGTTACTTTGGGTGAAAACCGATACCCCACTGCTATTACTGCATACCCTTTATCCATCAGCGCTTTGGGTATTGCCTTACTGCCACCGGTAAGCCCGCCGCCATGAAACCATACAATCGTGGCATAGTTGGTAGCTCCTTTGGGATAATAAAAATCCAGCTTGCATTGGGATGTTATATAAGCGTCTTTCTTACTGGCCGCATCTTCATAATAGTTTATATCTTTTTCGGTAACATATTGTTGTTGGGCCCGGGCATAGCAAGCACTCGTTAAGAGCAGCAGGAGGAGGATCTTTTTCATACGTACAAATTTTAAGAATAGTAACCTTTATTCCGCGTAATTTGTCTTAAATTTTTATTTAAGTTCCCTTTTTGGCAATCATGAGTATCGGTCAGCAAATACTGTTTTTTATCAGCCTGTTGGGCGCCTTCAATGGGCTGGTACTCACCATTTATCTTTTTGCGGGTAAAAAGGTGCGGTCTGTGTCGGCCTTTTTCCTTGGCTTGCTGCTGCTGGCGCTTTGCATCCGGGTGACGCACGCTGTGTTCCTGTATTTTAATACCGACCTGCCCAGGATCTATTGCCAGATAGGTTTTTCGGCCTGCTTTCTCATCGGTCCTTCGTTGTATTATTTCTCCAAATCTCAATTTACCCAGGTATCTCAAATTCCTGCTTCCTGGAAATGGGGCTGGGGCATTCAACTCGGGTTTATTGCACTTGTGGGTGTGTTGTTCCCCTTTCAAAGCTCCCCCTGGGTATGGAATAAGATCTTAACGCCTGTGATCTACGGGCAATGGATAGCTTATGTTATTGCTACAGGGTTTCTATTTAAAGACACGCTTAAAACATTTCTCAATCAACCTTCCGGTCTAAAAGCCACTGAGAAATTCTGGCTGCTGGTATATGCCGGCAACAGCATTATCCTGCTCACTTATCTGCTGATCCTGACTGGCATCATACACAATATATGCATGACCGGCCCTATCTCGTTTTCCTTCTTTTTATATCTCAGTGTTTTCTTCTATGGGTCAGGCACCAATAAGGGAATGGCGGCACCAATGATGGCAGCGGACAAGCCAGGCAAAAGCGAGAAAAGGAGGATCACCGACAATGATGCGCAGGTATGGATAACCAGGCTTGAAAAGGCCATCACCGATAGAGACCTTTACAAAGATCCCAATCTTAAGCTCAACGACCTTGCCCAGAAGATCAATATTACGACTCACCAACTGTCGCAGCTGCTCAATGACAATCTTGGCAAAAGCTTTTCTACTTATATCAACGAATACCGTATCCGGGAAGCTTGCAAACTGATCACTACCGACAGTCGCCTCACCTTTGAAGCCATCGGATATGAGGTAGGCTACAACTCGAAATCCACTTTCTATACCGCCTTTAAGAAAGTGACCGATACTACGCCCGCTCTTTTCAAGGAAGGCATAACAAAAAACAATCCTGAATAATCTATTGACAATCTGCATGGTTTTCTTTCAAACAGTACGGTTTTATAAAACCGTACGCCTGATTTCATAAAGCCATACCTCATCAGTTGGCCTGCCTGTTAGGTTTGTGCAAAAGCACAACAAATGCAGGCAATGGTAAAGAATTGGTTATTCGTCAGCCTACTTCTTGGAAGCCACTTAATGACCCTGGGCCAGACAACTGTAAGGGGAAAAGTGATCGATGCCAGCAACCAACAGGGCATCGGGTTTGTGACCGTCCGCCTCGTCACTGCCCGGGATACCACACCGGTAAAAGAGCAGATCACTGATTCCTCCGGCAAGTTTGAACTCCTTCATATCTCCCACGGGCAATACCTGCTTCAACTTTCTTCCCTTGGTTATCAGCCGTTGCACAAAACGGTGTCGTTGATACCACCTGTGCAGCCAGTTATGGAGCTGGGCAGTGTACTGCTCACTCCCGACCCCAACCTGCTGAACGAAGTAGTAGTGAACGGCAGCAAGCCTGCTTTCCAACGTATAGGCGACCGGCTGGTGATGAATATAGCCGGGAACCGCTTTTTTAAAACAGCCACCAATGCGCTCGACATATTCAGGAAGGTGCCCGGCCTGGAGGTAGGTGGCGATGGTGCTCTTCTCCTTTCAGGAAGAATTACGCCGGCCGTATTTATCGACGGCAAACCTGTTCCTATGAGCCCGGAAGAGTTACAGAACTACCTCACCAGTCTGTCGCCGGAAATGATCGAGTCGGCAGAGTTGATCACCAATCCTTCTGCACAATATGATGCAGAGCATAAGGCTATCATAGATATCAAACTGAAACGGGATAAAACATTGGGTTGGCGGGGAAATCTGAACACTAACATCCAGCAAAATGCCTACACCTACGTGGAAAACAATTTCCTGCTTACCTACAAAACAAAGAAGCTGACTTATACTGCGCGTTTGGGATATACAGGTGGCACCAAGATCTACCGGTACAGTGCTTTACAGCATCACGCCAATAAAAATATCCTGACCACAAGAACTCCCATATCTACCCGCCATAACAATTTCAATTATCAGCTGGATGCTGAATACCTCATCAATAAGGATAACCGGATAGAAATGGTGTTAAGGGCTTACCAGGTAAACCGGAAAGCACATGCGTATAACGCGCTCTATACAACAGATTCTTCGGCTACAAAAGTAGTCTCGCATACCAATACGAATAACTACAACGATCCCGGGCAGGATAATTATGCCGCCAACCTGAACTATATCACCCGGCTTGGTAAAGGTCAACTGCAAATTCAAGGTTCGCTGGTGGGCATCAACAACCGGCAACAGGAGGATATTCAAACGAGGAACTCACTTACCGGCGATCCGCTTTTCTATTGGAAAACGCAATTGAAGAATGATATTTTCATCCGCACAGTGCAGGCTGATCTTTCGGGCAACATCGGCAAAGGGAAATGGAATGCAGGCGCCCGGTTTGCCTTTACCACCACCAAAAATGATTTGCGTTATGATACGCTGAGTAGTGG